>JAFGDS010000007.1 GCA_016931995.1 Pirellulales bacterium | reverse complement strand
TATTTGAGCTGAACGTACCGGTTCACGTAGAACCGGGCCGGATCGAACCCGAGCCGCTCGGTCGCCACCCGGCCGATCTCGCGCCGCTTCTGGCCGCGGCACGGGCACGTCTTCTCCGACTCGGCCACGTCCAGCAGGATCTCGCGACGCTCGATCTGCAAAAACGCGAAAAGCGAGAACGCCGCCGAGCACAAACAGGTCGTCACGCGCCTTCACGCGGGTTGCCGAAATCGCTTCCGGCGACGCGCGATCTTCAGGTCGAGGCCCTGGAGCAACAGCGTCAAATCGGCGCCCGACAGGGTGACGCCCGTCACGTCGTCCTCGACCATCGGCAGGGAGAACGTTCCCTCCTCCAGCCGCTTGTACCAGATCGCCAGGCCGTCGCCGTCCCAGTACAACAACTTCGCCCGGTCGCGACGTTTGTTCACGAAGACGTACAGCCCTCCGCGAAGCGGATCGCAAGCAATGTGCTCCGACGCCATGCGCATCAGCCCGTCGAAGCTGCGACGCATGTCGGCCGGCACGACGCACAGATACGCGTCCACCGGCAACGAAAGGTTCGGCACAGCCGGGCCTCCACCACGGCGATCATCCCGGCCGCCGCGTCCGGGTCATCGCCCGACAAACGCGGCACGGTCCCGCTGGGCAGGATCATCTCAATCGTCGGGATCGCGGCTTCCTTCGTGCCGCCCGTCGTTGCGAGCGAGGATGGGCGATTCGTCCTCGCGACGGTGACCGGGACGAACATCTCTCGACCGCCCGTGCCGTCGGAGCCGTTGCGCCCGGCCGCCGTCCCCGCCTTCCCCGCCTTCCTCGGCCGTCGATCGTTCCGGGACGCCGGCTTCGTCGCATCCCGCTGTCGCAGCGCTCGTCGCCAGAAATAGAACGCCGATTCGGCCAGCTCGCGTTCGCGGCAGAAACGTCGGACCGACCGCTCCGCGCCTGCTCCGCGACGACCTCCCGCCAGAACCGCTCCTTCGCCGGATCCCGCTTCGATCCCTTCACCGTCATCGCCCTCCCGGGGTCATGCTTCAGCCACACCCCAGGATACCACCCGCGCCAAGGGTGCGGTCCACCGGACGGTTACGAATCACGAAAGCGCGAAGGCACGAATCCATTTGGAGAGGATTCACGGGAAAGGAAAGGGGCCGGATCAGGGCCGACGCGCACTTTAGGGGATTTGGGGTAGCTCGGCAAGGGGGTATATGGTAATCCTTAAGCTTCCGGATTTGGTTCGAGGGCCATTGGGGGAGCTTACAGGATGGACAGGATTGGGCAAACGGACGCGGTTTCGATTCGGGAGTATTTTGTGGATTTGAAGGATCCGCAGTCAGCCGTCAACCGGCGACATTTGTTGGGAGACATGATGGTCATTTGCGTTCTCGCGGTTCTCGCGGGCGCGGACGGCCCGAGGGCGATTGCGACTTGGGCGACGGCGCGGAAGGAGTGGTTGCGGGAGCATCTGGAACTTCCTGGCGGAATCCCCTCGCACGACACGCTTGGGCGACTGTTGGCGTTGCCGCGCCCCGAGGCGTTCCAGAGATGTTTTCAACAATGGATCGCGTACCGACGCTTGACGGCGGAGGCTGTGGCGGTTGTCCGGGCGAACAGATTGCCGGAATCCAAGGACTATGGTTTGGCGTTCGGGTTGGGTGCCGCTTCTGTTTTCGGTGGATTGGTCGCCGGTTGAGGCGCTGGGAGTTCCTCGGGAGCGGGCGGTTTGGGCACGGCCAGCCCCGACGATGTTCTGTTTTCGACTTCCGGCAAGGGAACCACGGTTGTTTCCCCGGTGGCAGCGGCTTCGCTGCCGAGGCGGATTTCCCAACCACCGCCCATCGCGCGGAAGACGTTGATTAGACCCTGGGATATCTGGCCGCGAGCCTGCGCCGCCAGGTCTTGCTGCGTGACCAGGCTTTGCTCGATGACGGCGTATCGGTTGAAATCAACAGCGCCCTCCTCGTATTGGGTTATCACGATTTCCACGGCTTTTCTGGCGGTGACAACGCCTCCGTCGAGAAGTCTTGACCGCTGCTGGGATCGCAGAAACTCCACCAAACCGTTTTCCACTTCCTTATTGGCCTGGAGCACCGTATTCTGGTACGCGACCACGAGTTCCTGGAATTTCGCATCCTGATAGCGGACGTTGTTCACGATCCGGCCGTAGTTCAACAGGTTCCATTGGAACGACGGGCCGACGCTGCCATTGAACGCCGATGGTCTGAACAGGTCGGGAAAATGGTTCGCCGTGTAGCCGAAATTGCCGTCGATCGAGAAGGCTGGATACAGATCGGCCTGCGCTATGCCGATCTGTTCGGCCTGAGCCGCCGCCAGCCGTTCCGCGCGGCGAACGTCTGGCCGACGACGCAACAAATCCGCCGGAATTCCAATCACCACGTCCGGCGGCGATACAGGGATAGGCCCGGCCCCAAGCAGCTTGCTCAGGTCGGCCGGGGGCATACCCAAGAGGATGCACAAGTTGTTCTCGGCTTGTCGCTGGGTGATTTCCAACTGGGGAATGCCCGCTTCGGTTTGACTGAGGGTGCTCAGAGCCTGATCCAAGTCCAACTCGGTTTGCTTGAAGCCGGCATTGAGCCGCACTTCAATGTATTGGATGACGCCTCGCTGGAGTTTCGCATTGGCGCGAAGCAGGTTGATTCGTTCCTGAGCGGTGCGCATGGTCACATAGTTGGCGGCCACGTCGCCGAGCAATGTGACTAGCACGTCATCATAGTCAGCCACGGAGGCTTCCAGGCTGGCATCCGCCGAGGCAACCGCTCGGCGGAAACGCCCCCAGAAATCGAGTTCCCAATTGAGATTGAATCCAAAGTCCCACGAGTCGGAGAACCTGCTGCCCATGCCTGGAAACAGCGGGGAGTTCATGGCCATCGCGTTGCGCGTATAGCCCCCATCGGCCCATTGCTGCTGTGGGAAGATATTGCCCACGGCAATGGCCCGAGAGGCTCGGGCCTGGAGTATCCGAAAACCGGCTTCGCGCAGCGTAAGGTTCTGGCGATAGGTACAGGCAATAAGTTCATTCAGCTTGGGATCGTTGAAGACCGTCCACCAGCATCGCAGGATTTCGGGATTCGATTCCGTTCGGATGTCGGCGGCGTCAATCCAATGCTCGGCCACGCAGGCAGCCGGCTGGCTGTAGTTCGGCCCGACTTTGAAGCCGTTGCGGAAATACTCACGGCAATTCGTGCAGCCGGTGCAGAGGACCAGTAGGAGAGCTACGGGCGTGCCGCGACAGACCAGGACCGACATCGAACGACGAGCGCTGGGATGTTCTGTGGGCCGGCCAATCCGGGGGAAATACGTCTTCCGTGATACAGTGGCAATCTTCGGCATGACCGATTTCTCCGGCAGATTCCAAGTACCAGGATCACTCGGAATAATCGGCCCATTATGAAGCAAGCTGACACAGTATCTCCCTGGTTCGGAACAGAGTGCCTAGTCAAGTGTTTCATGCAGATAGGGACGTATTTTGCGGGTTCCAGCCATGTTGCAACACCGGAGAGGGGGTATGCAGCCATTGCGCGCGAAGAGAGAAGGCGCAAGAAGGCCCATTCGCGGTTGATGAAACGATCACTCCTGGCGGGAGCCGAGATCATTTGCCTTCCACACGCGATGCACCATGGAGGGCGAAATACCCAGTTCCTTGGCCAACGACCGGATTGTCCAATGGCTGGCATCGGCGGGTCGTTCCTTCATGGTCTTGTGAAGGATGAGTCGCACCATCCTTTCGCGGGCCTTCGCCTTCCGCGCACTGCTGCGAGGGGCCTCCTTTTCGATGCCCGCCAATCGACCTTCGCGGAAGCGTCGTCGCCACAACGAGACGGTCTTGCGCGATGCCCGCAGCCGCTCGGCGATTTCCTGATTTGTGTTGCCGTCAGCGGCCAGGAGGACGATCTTTGCTCGCAGCGCCAGACGAGTGGAGGGATGAAGACGTAGCCAGACCGTCAGCGTCGCCCGTTCTTCCTTGGTGAGCGTGATGGTCTGGGCGGTCTTCATGGTTCTTGATCTTGGCTAGAATGGCTAGAATCGTATGAATCGGCTCCCGGCAATGCCACCCGTTGAGATGGTCAAACAAGGGCATGTCAACGCCTCTTACTCGTACCGCAGGGCTTCGATGGGGTCCAAGCGAGAGGCTTTCCAGGCGGGGTAGAAGCCGAACACGACGCCCACGCCCACGGAGATCGCCACGGCGGCGACGATGGTTGTCAACGACGCCTGCGTGGGCCAGCGGACTATTTGTCGAACTAGAACCGATGCGCCTCGGCCCAGCAGAATCCCGATCGCGCCGCCGACAAGGCATAGCACGATGGACTCCACCAGGAACTGCCGAAGGATGTGGTGGCTTCGCGCGCCGACGGCCATGCGGAGGCCGATTTCCCGCGTGCGTTCGGTGACGGAAACCAGCATGATGTTCATAATGCCCACCCCGCCGACCACCAACGAGATCATCGCCACGACCAAGAGCAGACTGCTCATCAACTGGGTGGTTGAGGACATCACCTTCATCATTTCGGCCATGTCGCGGATGCTGAAATCATCCTCGTCGCCCGCGCGGACGCGATGACGCTGGCGCAACAGACCGGTGATTTGCGACATGGCCCGCTTGACTTTTCTTTCCGACACGGCCTTGGCCACGATTTGATCGACATTGGTGAAACGAACCGGCTGTGGCGTGTCGGCCTCCTGAGTGGCCGTGCGCGACAAGTACATTGAGGTCGCGCCGGGATAGAGGCCGCTCAACGTGTTTACCGAATCGCTGGTGGAGGAGGAACTGCTCTCGGCGCTGCCGCTCTGGTTCGTGTTGGTCAGCGTTGTGCCGCTGACGCGATATTTGACGGTGGTCCAGGGGGCCAGCACGATGTTGTCCTGGTCCATGCCCACCATGTTCGCTCCCTTGCGGCTCAAGAGGCCAATGACGCGGAAGGAGACGTTGTTGATGCGGATTTCCCTGCCGACCGGCGACGTTCGGGGAAACAGGTTCTGCTTGACCGTATTGCCAATGACGCAGACCTTGTTGCTGTTGCGAACGTCACGGTCGCTGAACATCTCTCCGGCCGTCATCTTCTTCCAATCACGCACGTCGAGGTACGAGGGCGTGGTGCCATAGATGTTTTCAGGCACGCAGTTGCGGTTTCCATACACAATCTGCGATCGGGCGCGAACCAATGGGGCAACGCACTTGACGGCGGGGCACTGGCGGGCAATTTCCTGGGCGTCCTGGGGAGTGAGCGTCACCGCGCTGCCGGTGCCCATGTTGACGCCGCTGGTACTGGTGGAGCCGGCGAAAATCATAATCGTGTTGGCCCCCATGCTAGCGATGCCCTTTTGCAGTGTCGCTTTGGAGCCTTGGCCGATCTCCGTCATGGCGATAACCGCCGACACGGCGATGACAACCCCCAGGGTCGATAGCCCGGCGCGCATCTTGTTGCGACGTAACGCGCCGAGTGCGGTGCGCCACGTTGCCGGCAGCAACGAAGAAACCAAGCCACGCCACCGCCTCGCCGGGCCGTCGTCAGCCGGCTCAATAGCGTGGTCTTGCGGCTCGGCATGGTCGTCTTCCGTCACCTTTACCAAAGGGCAACGGGAGGTGGTCTCCACAGAGGGATTGACCTCATCGGACTCGACCATGCCATCGACGATGCGAATCGTCCGACTGGCATAGGCGGCCACCTGGGGGTCGTGCGTTACCAGGACGACCGTGATTCCCTCGGCGTTGAGTTGCTGGAACATCCGCAGAATGTCCATGCTCGTATGCGAGTCGAGGTTGCCGGTGGGTTCGTCGGCAAGCACCAGCATGGGACTGTTCACCAGAGCACGGCTGATGGCCACCCGTTGTTGCTGTCCCCCGGACATTTGCGAGGGGACGTGATTGACCCGGGTGTTCAACCCCACGCGGTTCAAGAGACCGTGCGCCAAACGCCTGGCCTCCCGCCGTGAATGCCGTCGTGGAGAATAGTCCAATGGCATGACCACGTTCCCGAGCGCCGAGGTGCGTGCAAGGAGATTGAAACTCTGAAAGACGAAACCGAGTTTCTCCGTCCGCACCAGTGCGCGCTCGTTCGGCCCGAGCCGGCTCATTTCCTGGCCGTCGAGCCAATACTCGCCGGAAGTCGCATGGTCCAGGCAGCCCAGGATGTTCATTAGGGTGCTTTTCCCGGACCCCGACGCGCCCATCAGCGCCACCATCTCGCCTCGGCGAATGGACAGCGAAATACCGTGCAGCACCGGGACTTCGACTTCGCCCAGGTAGTACGTTTTGCAGATGTTTTCAAGCCGTATGAGTTCCATGAAGGCGCCTCTCGGAGACTACATTGGCCCAGGCGGCGGTCTGCTGCCCTTGGGTGGTTTTGGCAAGAACGGATTGCTCGTCTCGTCTTCGTCGGTGGAAGCCGCACTGTCTGGAACACCCGCCTCTTCGTCATTGTCCTCTCCGGCGACAACGCGCATTCCCTCTTTGACATCACCGCCGCTGATCTCGGTCATCGTTCCGTCCGTTGCGCCGAGCGTGACTTCCAGCGGTTGCACGAGGCCGTTGGGGTTGACGATCCAAAGATATCCTCGCTCCCGAGACGGTGTAGGCTCGTCGGAAAGCGTCCTTCGGTCCACTGCCGGATCGACCTGTTCCACCTCGGGCGTCCAACGCAATGCCGCGTTGGGGACCAACAGTACCCCGGACCGCTTGTCCACCTCGAACTGGACGTTCGCCGTCAGATAGGGCAGCAGTTTGCCGCTTGAATTATCCGTCGTCACGATCACGGTATACGTGACGACGTTTTGCGTCATCTGGGCGTTCATTCGGATTTGAGTCACTTCGCCGTGGAACGTCTCGTCGGCATGGGCGTCCACCGTGAACCGCACCGGCATGTTGAGCCGGATGCGTCCAATGTCGGCCTCGTTGACCGAGGCCCACACCTGCATCCTGCTCAGGTCCTTGGCGATGAGAAACAGGCTGGGCGCATTGAGGCTTGCCACCACGGTCTGGCCGATGTTGACGCGCCGGTCGATGATGGTGCCGCGAACCGGCGATTTGATGGTGCAATAGCCGAGATTGATCCCTGCCGTCTTCACCGATGCCTTGCCCTGGCGAATCATCGCCTTTCCAGCCGCCAGGTTGGCCTTGGCCGATTCATAATCCGATAGCGCGATGTCATAGTCGGTCTGGGCAATCGCTTTTTTGGGGATCAGGGACTCCGCTCGCTTCCACTCTCGCTCCGCCTGCCTGAACTTTGCCTCAAGTTGCAGCAGATTCGCTTCCGACTGTTGAAGCGTTGCCTCCGCCTGCTCCAGCGCCGCCTCGTAGAAGGTCGGATCAATCCTTGCCAGCACGGCGTCCTTTTCGACGACGGTGCAGTAGTCGATGAACTTGGAGGGATCGTGAGGATCGTTGCCGAACGCCACGATCAAACCGCAAACTTGCGCGCCCACGTTCACCACTTCTTCCGCCTGGATGGTTCCCGTGGCGCTGATCGTCGAGAGCAGGTCGCCCCGCTGGATCGCCGCCGTGCGGAAACGCATCGCGGGAGCGGCAGTCCCGTGCGTGGCATAATACGCCGCGCCGCCTCCCACAACGCCAATCAAGACAAGAATCGCAAATACGGCTTTCATGGAAGTCCCGCAAATGTCATGCAACGGAATTGGCAATGCCTCAAGCCCGTCAAGAAAAATACACGCGAGCGACGATCACCCATCGGACGCCAGCAGGGTGTTCAAACAAGTGTCCAATGCACGTCACCAAACCATCGACGCATTGGTGCTGCCAGGTATGGACTGTCGCGCGAGCCGCCGAATCGAACTCGGGAGAAACGGCCTCTAGCTCGCCAAAAGCCTGGACCCACTGGTGGTAACGGCAACGAAGGTAAACATGCCGTGTGTCGCGGATGCCCCGTGTCTCCGCGTCGAATTGACAGTAGCCGACGCCAGGGTTGGCTCCCAGTTGGCGTAGCGTCCGCAGGAAATCACTTCGACTTCGAGACCGTAGGCCCGGGGAATTCATTACCATTGGCTCCATGTGACTTCCCGGGTCTAGTTGCTTCTCTGGTCGATCTGGTAAGTGTGTATTCACGCACCATTTGGCCAAAAAAAGAGACGTGGATCAGCGACCCCCTCCAAAGGAGACCATCGCGTCGGGCATCGTGCAACGCATCGAAATGAACCCACGGAAATGGATTTTCAACATGCCATGACCCTCTTTGACTCATGCACCCTTGGATTTGCGGCAGCGTCGGATTGCCGCTTCTTTCAAACCCATCCCGCGCAGACAGAACACAACGGCCTGATCGACGAGTTCCTCGGGCGACACCCCGTAGTCGATCACGGGATCAGCAGGTAGTGAATGGACCATAATCCCAGAAATGAGTTGATGAACGAACCAACCTCCCAGGCTGGGATTAACCGACCTGTCAATCATGTCACCGGCGGTCCGCGCCGCCTCGATGCACGCCGCGACTTTTTGTACCCAACGGAACGGCCCACCCTGGATGGCCAGTCGAGTGAACTCGCCTTCGTCCATGAGACTGCGGAGAACAAGGCGGAAGAATAAGCCTTCGTCCTCCTCCGGCGGTTTTCCCAGGACATGCGAGATAAGATCACGGACCAAGAACACCAGGGCTGACGTGGATGGTTCCAGCGACTCCAGACGCTCGATGACTTTCAATCCCTCCTCCTGGAAGCAGGACATCTGGATTGCGCCGTAGAGGGCTTCCTTGTTCGGGAAGTGCTTGAACAAGAGCGCCTCCGAGACCCCCGCCGCATCGGCCAACTCGCGGGTGGTCGTTCTGTAGAAACCCCTTTCAACGAACACCTTTCCAACGGCGCTGATGATGGACGCTCGGCGGTCTTCGCCAGACATTTTCGAGGCGGTTTTCACGGAGGTCCTCCTTTCACGGCATCCATGGTAAGTGTACACACACTTACCATGGAGGTCAAGCCGCCCTGGCAACTCGCGTCACCGCCCCCGATGGGTGGTGCAATTCGGCCGCGTCTGGCGTGCAACCGACTCCCAGGGGCTGGCGTTCGGAACACGTTTCGTGATTCAATCGCTCGTCCACGGGACCACCGTCGCCATATTGTGCCCGAGAGGCTCAACTCCACGGACAGGCATTGGCCCATGGGCATCACTGGCCATGTTTCCAGTCACATGAGCAGAACGGTCCGTGTTGAATCGGCTCCATGGGCAGTCTCTGGTCCATCGCTGTCGGCAACGTTGATAGCGGACTCGGCGTCCCGGCCAGCACTCAACACCTTGCTGGAGAAGATAAAGGCCGGCCATACTACCTGGACGGTCTGTGCCGATTCCGCTGGTGCTGCGCGAGTTTCACCGCGTCGTAAGACCGGCCCAAACAAGCCCGGATGCTCTCTCCAAAAGGATTCGTGCTAAAGCACGAAAACACGAAGGAAGACGCCCTCACGACGATCCGTCTTGCGCGGGCGTCTTCGCTTGAGATAGGCACTCCATCACATGCCCACGGCAAGCGCGGGCATGGCACCCGCTACTTGCCCAGACGCCGGTAATACACGATCGCCGAGCCCGGCGCGGCGGGGATGGCCACCTTGAGCCGGGCCAGCTCCTCGCCCTTGAGCGTCTGCCTGGCCGGAGAGTCCTCGTGGCTCACTTCGTACTCGGCCGCCGGGTCGATGCCGCGCAGGGCGACGGTGTGTTCCGCCTCGGCGCACCGCGGGCGGCGGAAGAGCACGGCCATGCCCTGGCCCAGGTCCGGCCGGTCGAACTGGTAGCCGTACCACGCCGCCTCGCTCGCGTCGTGGGCGAAGAGCGAATAGAAATCGCCCAGCATGTACGGCCGGATCTTGTGGAAGAGCTTGATCGTCCGCTCGACCTCCTCGGCGGCCTCGGGCACGGCGGGGGCCGGGCGGTTGTTGCGCGCGGCGACCACGACGGCGCCGGCCGTCATCGCGCTGCGAAATACGTAGCTCGGCTCCAGATCGAACACCGCCGTGGCGTGCAGCGGAACCCAGCGCCACAAGCCCACGTTCTGAAGCTGATCGCCGACGGAGTTCACGCCGAAACACTGCATGTCGCTGTGCCACAAGGGCATGCCGTACGAGCACGTCTCGAAGTCCAGCCGCCGGCCGCCGCTGGCGCAGATGTCGATCAGGAGGCCGGGATGGCGCCGTTGCAGATCCTGCCACATCGCGTACAGCCCCTCGACGTGCTGGATCTCGGTGATGCCCTGCCGGTCGGGCGCGTCGTTGCCGCGCCAATATCCAAGCGGCGGCACGTTGAAGTCCCAGCGGATCCAGTCCACGCCGCCCGCGGTGATCTGCACGTCGATGTAGTCGGTCAGCCACTTGCGGGCTTCCATGTCGTGCAGGCGATAGAGGCCGCTCCAGCCGGTGTTCGGCGCGGCCGGAATCACCCACTCGGGATGGATCTTGTCGATCTTCGTGCCCGGATGCACCCGCTCCGGCTCGAACCAAAGCAAAAACTTCATCCCCGCGTCGTGCGCCGCCTTGCCCAAGGGCGCAAGACCGTTGGGCAATCGCTTTGGATCGGGTTCCCACGTGCCCGTGGCCAGCGGGAAGTCGCCGTACCAGTGCTGCGGGTTCATGTCGAACCAAAATACCTCGATGCCTCGCTTGCCGTAGATCGGCATGACGTCGACATGCGGCTTTTCGTACGTGCCGTCCGGCGCGGTCTCGGCGATCGAGGCGCAGATGGGCGGGAAGAGCGGCTTGCCGTCGCGCCGCGGGACGTAATGCGCGAGCACGAGCCGGCGAAACGCGTTGCAGCCGTCCAAATAGTCCTTTCCCCGCCAGAACGTGAGCAGGATCCGCGGCGTGCGGACGGTCTCGCCGGGATGGAGCACGAAGTGCGTCAGCTCTTGCCCTGCCGACGCGTGGAACCGGCCGTCCTCGCCCTGGGCGAAGCCCGCGCGCCACTGGCCCGCCCAACCGATCGCGATGATGACGCCATTATCGCCGCGGTCGAGGTTGAAGTAGGGCATGAACCCGTCGGACGACCGCCCGCCCACGGGGGCGAACGCCCGCGGCGCCCGGTCCCGCGGGCCAATCGCCTCGGCCACGGGCCGGAAACTGTCCGCCGAGTTCGAATCGCCCAACGAATGGTGCAACGTGAGGCCCGCGGGGCTGGCGAACGTGGTGTATAGCGGCTGGATTGCCTCGACGATCGGCGTATCGGCCGCGCCCGTGTTGGTCAAATGAAGGAGCCACTCGACCGATGGCGAATCCTTGTAGTCGATCGCCGTCAGCTTCACTTGCAGCCCGGTCTTCGGATCGGTCCACGCGAGCACGCGCTCGGTTCGGACGTCGTCGAGCGGCTTCGCGGTCTTGTCGCATTTCCAGCCCGGCACGAACTTGGACGACTCCCGGCCGTCGTATTGAAACGAAAACGGCAGGTTTTTGCCGTCGGGGGTTGACTCGACGATGTGCTGCTTGACCCAGGCGTCCTTGGCGGCCATGGCCTCCTCGTCCGGCGACGCGGCGGTCAGTCCCGGCGCGAGCAGGACGCCCAACAAGGTCGCGGCGACGACGAAGAGACTTCGGTAATGCGTCATGGTCGGCAACTCCTCATGCGTTCGGGAAGGTTACGAGGTCAAGCGACGACACGACTGCCGCGGCCGAACTCGTCGGCGCTTGCAGCGACTTGGAAGGTGGGACGATGGAAGGTGGGTAGGTTGGTAGGACGACGACGAATTTACCAGGGAGACACGGAGAAAGGGGAAGGAACCGCAGATGAACGCGGATAGACGCAGATGGTTTTTTCAGAGAGGAATGGCTGCCGATATGTGAGGGGTGGGATGCCACGGAAGCGAGATCGCTTCCTCCTCTTCTCATCTGCGGTTTCTCACTCCTCCTGCCATTCCCAGGCAATTCCTCCCTTGTCTTCCCTCCGTGTTCTCCGTGTCACCGTGGTGATTTCCCGTTGTCTGGTCGTGTTTGTCCGACCTCCCGCTCTCCCGATGCGTGGGAGAGGGGACTTCTTAATGCTTAAAATGTCTCCGCCCGGTGAAGATCATGGGCAGATTGTGTTTATCGCAGGCGGCGATGACGTCGGCGTCGCCGCGGGAGCCGCCTGTCTGAATAATGGCGGCGATGCCCGCGGCAGCCGCCCGCTCGATCGAGTCAGGAAAGGGGAAAAACGCGTCGGAGGCCAACACGGCCCCCTCGGCCCGATCGCCGGCCTTGGCCAGGGCGATCTCGACCGAATCCACCCGGCTCATCTGGCCCGCCCCCGCGCCCACGAGCGCCCGGTCCTTGGCCACGGCGATGGCGTTGCTCCGTACGTGGCGGACGATTGCCCAGGCGAAGCGGAGATCGTCCCACTGGCTCGCCCGCGGCTGGGCCTTGGTGACGACTTTCCACTCGTTTTCCGGATCGGGCAGCACGTCGGCCTCTTGCACGAGCAGCCCGCCATCGAGAAAGCGGTAGACCCAGCCGGACGTGCGGGGGGCCAACGGGCCGATCTTCATGAGGCGGACGTTCGCCTTCCACTTCGGCTTAGTCGTGAGAATCGCCAGCGCCTCGGCCGCGAAATCGGGAGCAACAATCGCCTCGACGAACAGACCCGGCTCGCAGAGCACTTCCGCCGTGGCCGCGTCCATCGGCCGGTTCATTCCGAGCACCGAGCCGAACGCGCTTTGCGGATCGCCGACCATCGCCTGCCAGGTCACGTCGGCCAGCTTTTCGCCCACCGCCGCGCCGCAAGGGTTGTTGTGCTTGATTACCGCCACGGCCGTCGTGTCGAACTGCCGCACGATGGCCAGGGCGCTGTCCAGATCGAGCAGGTTGTTGTACGAAAGCTCCTTGCCGTTGAGCTGCTCGGCGGAGACGACGCTGGGGCCCGCGGCGCCGGCCGCGCGGTAGACGGCCGCCTTCTGGTGCGGATTCTCGCCGTAGCGGAGCACGCCCGCCCGCGAGGCCGACAACGCCAGCGTCTCGGGGAAAGGACCCTCGGTCGTCTGGCCGGCGAAGTACGCGGTGATCGCGCGATCGTACCCGGCCGTTCGGGCGAACGCCGCGCCGGCCAGCTTGCGGCGTAGCTCGGGCGTGGTCGCTCCCTCGGCTTTGACCTGCGCGAGAATCTCGGCGTATTGGCCCGGGTCGGTGGCAATCGTCACAAAGGCATGGTTCTTGGCCGCCGCCCGCACCAGCGACGGCCCGCCAATATCGATCTGCTCGATCGCCTCGGCCAGGGTGACGCCGGGCTTGGCCACCGTGGCCTCGAACGGATACAGATTCACCACCACCAGCTCGAAGCTGACGATGTCATAATCGTCCAGGGCGTCCATGTCGCCGGCGTTGTCGTGCCGGCAGAGGATGCCGCCAAAGACCTTCGGATGCAGCGTCTTGAGCCGGCCGTCCATCATCTCGGGAAAGCCGGTGTAGTCCGAGACCTCGCGGACCGCCAATCGGGCCTCCACGAGATGCCGCCCCGTGCCGCCGGTGCTGAAGATTTCGACGCCCGCCGCCTCGAGCCCCCGGGCGAACTCCACCAGGCCGGTCTTATCGCTGACGCTAATCAGGGCACGTTTCACCAATGGGGAGGCCATGGATAATCCTTCGGGGGTATCTTGGATTGGTGGCAGACCGATGCCCTACCCAACCCTATATCGGAGGGAGAGGAACCAATAGCTCCCCTCTCCCGCTCGCGGGAGAGGGGCCGGGGGTGAGGGGTATTAGCCCTGGGCACCCACCAGTTAAGACGCCCGACGGCGGCCCGTCAAGGTCCCTCGATCACCGCCAGGGCGGTCTCGATCTTTCCAAACGGAGCGCTCACCTGGATGCCCGCCACCCGGGACCGGATCCGCTCGACCGCCTCGCGAGCGATGGTTACGCCCATGGCCAACTGGGCCTCGCGGTCCTCGACGGCGGCCATCCGCGCCAGAATCGCCTCGGGGATCGTCACGCCCGGCACCTCGTTGTGCAAGAACGTGGCGTTGCGGTAACTGGCCAGCGGCCACACGCCCGCCACGATCGGGATGGGATTGGCGGGCAAACGGTCGAGGAACCGCAGCAGGGCGTCCGTGTCGAACACCGGTTGGGTAATGGCGAATTCCGCGCCGGCGTCGATCTTGCGGCGGAAGCGGTCCAACTCGCGGTCCTGGTCCAGGGCCGTGGGGTCCAGGCCCACGCCGATCACGGCGAGCGTCTTGGGATCGATGGCCTGCCCGCCCAGGTCCAATCCGCGGTTGAGTCGCTGCTGTAAGCCGACCATCCCGATCGAATCCGTGTCGAACACGCCAGTGGCCTGCGGATAGTTGCCCAGCTTGGGCGGGTCGCCGGTGACGAAGAGAATGTTGTGGATCTCGCAGGCGGCGCAGGCCAAGAGGTCCGCTTGCATGCCGATTAGATTTCGGTCGCGGCAGCAAAAGTGCAGGATCGGCTCGATTCCGGCCTCGCGGCGGATCCGCTCGCAGGTGACAAGCGAAGAAATGCGGGAGCTGGCCCTTGGTCCGTCGGGCACGTTGATCGCCCAGACGCCGCGCTCGGCCAGCGCGCGGCTCTTCGCGACAATCGCCGTAAGGTCGTATCCGCGCGGCGGCAACAGCTCGACACTGGTGACCCATTGCCCCTCGGCCAGCCGCCGGCCCCAGGCGGATTTCTCGGCCAGCGGAGCCGGCGCCTGGGCGGGCTCCGCCGGTTCGGCCGGTTGGAGGGCCACATGGACGGTCGCCCGGGCGGTGGCCTTGACGGTCTTGACCACCTCGCGCATGTGCTCCGGCCCGATCCCGCAGCATCCGCCCACGGCCGCTACACCCAGCCGCACGTAGCGCATCGCGTACGAGGCCACGTACTCGGGCGAGCAGAGGTAGATTCTGCGCGAATCGACTTCCTTGGGCACGCCGGCGTTGGGCATCACGAGCAAGGGGAATTGCGCGAGCCCGACCGCCCGCTGGGCCGCGGCCAGTAGCGTGCTGGGGCCGGTGCCGCAGTTCATACCCAGCCCCAACGGCGGCGGCGTACCCTCCGGCAGCGGCGCGAGCATCCGGTCGAGCGACTCGCCGGCCACGGTCTCGCCGTTGTCGAGAATGGCGAACGAGAGCACGTAGGGCACGTCCGCCCGGGCGCGCATGGCCAGGGCGATCCGCTCCATGGCCGCGCGGGTCGGCGTGGTCTCGAATAAGATGAAATCCGCCCCCCCCTCCAGCAAGGCGTCCACCTGTTGGACAATCATCTCCTCGACGTGCGGCTGGTGCTCCGGCTGGGAAGGCATCGGGCCCACGTCGCCGGCCACGTAGACCGGCCGATCGGCCGCGTCGGCCACCTCGCGGGCGATCTGGGCCCCCGCGCGGTTGATCCGCGCGGCTTGGTCGCCCAGCCCAAACCGCGCCAGGGCCGCCCGATTGGCCCCGAACGTGTTCGTCGTGACCACGTCCACGCCCGCGTCGCGATACGCGGCGAGGATCTCGTGGATCAGCTTCGGCTCGGACAGGCACAGCTCGTCGTAGCACCGGTTGGTCAGCACGTGGCGCCGGTAGATTTCCGTGCCCATGGCCCCGTCGAAAACCAGTGTCTGACGGCCGAAGACTTCCGAAAAGGGCGTACGGTCGGGCATGATCGGCTCGCGTGGGCGAAGCGGCGGGGGTGACAGGGTCCATTATCACAATCTATCGCGCCGCCGCCACCCGTGCCCGGCCGCGCGGCGGATTTTCCTCGCGCGGCCTGCCCGCCCGGGGACGACGCGTTTTACTCGCGCCAGCGGACCTCGACGCCGGGGAGGGCGCCAGAGACGGCGAGCCAGCATGCCAGGGCGAAGAAACTCAACAGCGCGGCCACCGCCAGCGCTCCCTGAACGCCGGCGATCAGATTGGCGCGGAATTCCGCGCGGCGGCGGGTACGACGGCGGACCTCGTCGCGGCGCGCCTGGTCCCGGCGCAGCCACGCCCGCCTTCTCTCCGCCTCGTCGTGGCGGATCGTTCGAGGCGTGTATCGGATCGTCATGGCCCAACTCCCGGCGGGAACGCCGTCGTTCGCGCCGGCGACCGCCACCAGGACGGCGCGTCAGGCGGGCCGGACGTCGAAGATGTCTTCGATGGCGCTTGCCGACGACGGCGGTTCGTGCGGCGCCGCGGCGGGGTGCCCCGCCGGCGCGGACGCGGCGGGCGCAACCGCCACGAGCGGACGCTTCAGAATCGCCGTCCACGAGAACGACGCGGCGACCCCCTTGAGGTCTTTGTTGAACGACGCGCCGACGAGCTCCCAGCCCTGTTTACCCAGCTCGTTGAGCTCGTTGATCAGGAACTCCTCGGTTTTTCGGTTCAGCGCCAGGTATTCCCACATTTGTTGCGAGTGGACGGTGGCGACCTTGGTCATGTTGCGCCCTTTTTGAAAGAAGCATGGCGAGTCGAAACGAAACGACGACGCGAGATGCCTCTTCCCGTTCCCGTCCGCCTCCAGGCTCCGCCCGACGGCAAGGATCGTTCCCCGCACGGCCGTCGGGCGGAGCCCGGCCAGCTCCTCTTTCCATCCACCACCGCTGGGCGGGGCCATGTCAATCGCGCCCCGTCCGTTTCAACGCTGTGTTTTTTTGGCGGGACTCGCTTCGGCAGTCCCACGCCGCCCGCTCACCCGATCTTGTTTCCCCGACGCCTCAATCGAGCCAATCGGCGCAAAGGCGAATGATGGCCTCCGCCGTTTGTTGAGGGCCGCGGTGTTCGACGTTGATCACGACGTCGTAAAGGTGCGGATCGGCGACGTCGTGGTGGAAGTATCTTTCGATGAACGCGCGGCGGCCCTCGTCCACGTCGCGGATCATGCGCCGGGCCGTCGTTTCGTCGATGCCGCGTCGCGCCGCGAGATTGTGCGCGCGGTAGGCCTCGGGCGCGACGATCCGGATGGACAGCCCTTCGCCCCGGGGTAGGAAAAACTGCGCCCCGCGCCCGACGAAAACGACCCGGCCGGTCCGGGCGGCCGACAGCACGACGCGGCGGAGATGCGCCACGTATTTTTCGTGGGAGACGACGTGCGAATCGAGCCACGTGCCCAGCACGTCCAGCGCCCAGTTCGACTTCGTTTCGTCGACTAGGTCGAGCATGGGCCGGGCGATGCGGTAGCGCTCGGAGACGCGGTCCAGGAGCGACCGGCCCAGAACGGTCCAACCGAGCTTCTGGCCGATCAGCTCGGCAATGAGGCCGCCGCCGGCGCCGGCCTCGCGCGAGAGGGCCACGTAGGGGCCCACCGCCTTGGCCGCCGGCTCGGCCCCGTCGATGGCAAGCATGCGGTCGGAGATTTCGTCGATGCGGGACCACGTCCGCATCTGCTTCTCCGCCGCCGCGGCGATTTTGGGCTCTTCGCGAACGTGCGGTTGCATGGTTGGCCCTCCGATAACGCGGAGCGATTCCACCCTGCAAGCCCGGCCTCCCTCCCGGCTTCACGGCGGAATCCGAGGATGAAGACGCTTCGGCAGCCCCTTGATACCCGCGCAAAAGGCTTCCGACTATTCGATTATAACCTAAACCCGCGCCAAAGGGAACTCTAGAACGTTCCGGCCGTCGGCGCATGCCGATTATCCCCCCTGGCCACCCTCTTGCCGAGGGAGCCCGCGGCAAATCCGACCGTCGCCTCCGCGAAACGTACGCGACGTGCTCCCGGAGAGCATCGGCGGGGGTGCTGGTCGATCTGCCGGTCGGTCGCCTCGATCTGCCGGGCCAACACCGTCCGCTCGTGCCCTCCCCCTCTTCCTTTTCGTGCTTTCGTCCTTTCGTGTTTTCGCGATCCGTTTGCCGGAGACCGTCATTCCTGACACTGGCTCGAACCTACCAGACCCGGCTCGTCGGCGTCTTCTCGCTGGCGACGGTGGTTGGCGGATTTATCACGAAAGCGCGAAAGGACGAAAGGACGAAAGGACGGAAACACGAAAGAGGTTGAGTAGTCCCGTGGGCCGTCCCATGTCATAAGACGATCCGTTTGACGAGCAATGTTGGCTCGTTGAAATTCAAGAGCAGTCCGGTGTGGAGCCGGGTGGCTTTGAGATAGGATCGGACCTGGGCGAAGTGGATCTCCTCAAGCCTCTTGACCGCCTTGAGTTCCACGATAATCTGCCGGTCCACGAGCAGGTCGAGACGGTGCATGCCGACCTCTTCGTCCTCGAAACAGGACGGTGACTTCCTTCTGCGTCTCGAAGGGAATCCCGCGGTGTCGCAGCGCCGCGGCCAGCGCCGATTCGTAGATCGCCTCCAGGAATCCCGGCCCCAACTCCCGATGCACGGCGATTGCCGCCTCGATGATTTGTCCCGACAAGGGCTCGAACTCATGCCCCATCTACCACCTCCTACTCAAGAATCACGTCAGAGAACCGCCAATTAGCCCCTTCGTTCCTCCTTTTCGTGCTTTCGTCCCTTCGTGTTTTCGTGATCCGTTTGCCAGAAACCGTTGCTCCTGTCACGGGTCCGAAGTCACCAGACCGGTTCGTCGCGGTCTTCTTGCTGGCAACGATGGTTAACGAGCTTGTCACGAAAACACGAAAGTACGAAAACACGAAAGGGCCGTCTCGCTCGCCCCCCGCCCCTCGTCCCCCGCCTCCCTATTGCGTCGCTTCTTCGACCAGGGCGATTTCCTTGTCCGAGAGGCCGTAGAGTTCGTAGACCAACTGGTCGATCTGGCGGTCGGTCGCCTCGATTTGCCGGGCGAGCACCGTCTGCTCGTGGCCCGTTTTGGCCCGGGCGGCCTTCTCGTGCAACGCCAGCATGGCCTCGGGAGAATCTATCGCTCAGCCGGCGAATTCCTCGCCTTCCGTTCTGAGATTCTCGCGGACTTCGACCCGTTGCCAGTCGTTCATCGCCAACAACTGCGCCGTGGCGCGTCCGGTGGGCGTGCGGCCGACGACGAGCGTTCCTTCCCAGCGGAAATGGTCGGTCCAACGATCCCTCCGTGGGTGAAACAAGGGCACAAGGTCTCCCGTTTCCGGGTCGAGGCTGGCGATGTTCGGGCCCTTGTGGAAATTGCAGAAGTGGCAGGCCAGCGCCAGGTTGTCCGTTTCGGTCAAGCCGCCGTGTTGGCGTGCGATAACGTGCTCGACGTGGAAAGACACAAACCGCGACGCGGCTTGCGGCAGCCGGCAATACTCGCACACGTCGCCGGCTCGACGGCGGACAAGAAACCGCAGGGCGTTGTCCATCACGACGGCTTACGGAGGAGGGAACGTGCCTTGACCTGCAACACGGCGATCACGTCGATGGCGTGCAAATAGCCGGCGTATTCCTCCCGCTCCCCATCGGTCAACAAGCCGTCGCCGGCCCGTTCGGCCAGATAGTCAATGCGTTCTTGCGTCGCGGCGTCCGCCCGCAGATCGGCGACCTTGGCCGCGACGTCCACGGTAAGACACTCGGCCAATGGTCCCAACAAACGGTCAAGATGGAGGGCGGCAGTGCTCATGGACACACTCCGGGAGAGACAACCAATCGCTTTCTGTATTCTACCCCCTTTGGCAGGGTTTGCCAAGCGGAAAGCCTCCCGGCCCCGTCTCTCGGTCGATCCCCTCCTTTTCGTCCTTTCGTGTTTTCGTGATCCCTGTGCCAGAGATCATCATTCCCGACACAGGCTCGAACCTACCAGACCGGGCTCGTTAAAGCCCTCTTGCAGGCAACGGTGGTTGGCGAGTTAATCACGAAAGCGCGAAAGGACGAAAACACGAAAGGGCCGCCTGGCTCGCCCCCCGTCCCCCTACTGCGTCGCTTCCTCAACCAGGGCGATTTCCTTGTCCGTCAGGCCGTACAGTTCGTAGACCAACTGGTCGATCCGCCGGTCGGTCGCCTCGATCTGTCGGGCCAACACCGTCTGCTCGTGGCCCGTCTTGGCCCGGGCGGCCTTCTCGTGCAAGGCCAGCATCGCCTCGACCAGTTGGACCATGCGGTCGTGCCGGGCGCGGTCGGACTTGTGGGAGAGGTCGATTGCCGGAAACGGCAACGCAAGCGTGTCACGAATACTGACTTGAGGAAAGTCGTCCTTTCGCGCTTGGCTGACTTGGGACAGATACAGACGCGCGACGAGCCGCGAGTTCAGGATTGCGAGAATGAAGAAGTTGGAAATGGCCCCCGTCGATCTTATCACGTAAAGGTTCTTGTTGGTGATGATTCGTTCTCGCGTCAATGATGCCATTAGACGCTGTTGTCTGTTCACCAGTCGTCGCAGAAGGATCCGTTCCCCCTCAAACCACCTGAAGTCTTTGGGATACTCCCGCATCTTTGGCCCAAACTCAACCCAGTGGTCTGCGACCAGGTTGATTCGATAGCGGTAGACGTCGCCCTCGAAATACGGGTGCGACGCGGCGTTCGATCTTCTGCGAGTCAAAAGGTCCTTGTCAAAAAGCACACCCCGCCTCATCTCGACCGCATCGCCAACCACCTGACGCACCCGCTTCCGAATTCCCGACAAGACCTTCAATATCCCGGAGTCAACAATCCACTTCTGATCCTCCGCCTCGCTCCATTTCCGTTGTCTCACCCGCGACATTCGCAAGTCCTCGTGGTGAATCTCGTCAATTACCCCACGCTTTGGATACTCGTACACCAACGCGTGATGATCGCGATCCGGCTCAGCACGCATCGTCGTGAGGATTGCGGTGTCAATGTACGCATCGCGAAACACATCAAAAGGCAAGAGAATGAGAGTTTCTATCGTCTGCCCAAGAAGGAACTGGCGCACGGGAACGTAACTCGGACCACCAAGCCACGCTGAGGGGATGATGAACCCAAACATGCCCGACTGGCGAAGAAGAAAACGGTGGCTACGTTCGATGAAGCACACATACGAATCCAACACCGCGCGTGAAAGAGGGATTGTCTCGCCAAGATGCTCCGCAACCGCCGCGTCAAAATGGGCCCCATACGGCGGGTTCCCAATCACCGCGTCGAACCCGGGGTTCTTCCTCCGGAAGACCTCGGGGAACTCGGCTTTCCAGTCGAAGGCGTTGATGCGGTGGAGTTCGTCTTCGTTGAAGAGGTTCTGCTGGCGGTCGGCGTAGAAGTCGGGGCCGATCAGGCTGTTGCCGCATTTGACGTTGCCGGCCAGATCGGGCAGGGCCCGCTCGTGGGCAAAGCGGATCTGGCCCTCGATCGACTCCTTCGACTCGCCCTCGAGCACCTTTAGCAGAAGCGAGAGCTTGGTCACCTCGACGGCCTGGCTGTCGATGTCCACGCCGAAGATGTTCGCCAGCAGGATCCGCTTCCGCTCGCTGGCGGTGAGACGCCACCGGCCGTGCGCATCGCGGAAGACGCGGGGGTCGCGGCCCTTGGCGTGCCGCTCCGGCCCGTCGGTTTCGTACCAGTCGCGGTGCCAGTCCAGCAGGAACTGGTACGCGCCGATCAGGAACGAGCCGGAGCCGCAGGCCGGATCGACCACGCGGAGCTGCTCGACCTGCTTGGGGGTTTTGCCCTCGACCAGCTTGCCGACGGTGTGGCGGACGATGTACTCGACGACGTAGGCGGGCGTGTAGTAGACGCCGCCGGCTTTTTTGACCTCGGGCTTCTCCTCCACCCGGGCGTGGCCGCCCCTGGTGAGGCGGATCACCTTGCCGAGGAACTGCTCGTAGACCTGACCGAGGATCTCCGCCGGCAGGACGGAGAATTCGTAGGGGCTCTCGGGGTAGTACAGCCCGCGGAGGATGTCCTTGAGCGTTTTGTCGTCGATGGCCAGTCCGAGCGTGAGCTCGTCGGGCGGGTCGCGTCGGCCCTTTTCGGCGGTGAAGTAGAACAGGCCGGAGTTGTACCGATCGTCCGCCCGATGAAAGAGCTCGCCCAGCCGGCCGTAGACCTTCGTGCCATTCAACAATGCCTGCAACTGCCCATAGGCTTCGATCCCGCGGTCCTCGCAGATCCGCAGGAAGACGATCCGGTCGATGGTGCGTTGGACGGTGAAATTCAGGTCGCGCGGCGAGATGCATTCGTTGCGCAGGGCGAGGTTCCGGGCCAGTGCGTCGCGCCAGGTTTCGATTTCGTCGAGAAACGCGGCGTCCACCTCGGCGGTGCCCTTTTTCACCCGCTTCGTGGAGAGGAACTTCTCGATGGCCCCGCGACGGATGGCCTCGGGCGAGAGCAGCCCGGCCAGCTCGTCCCAGCGCTCGATGTACTCGGTGTACTGGAAGAGCTTGAGCCGGGCGGTGGCGGCCTTGTCGTTTTTGTCCGGGCGGATGCGGCCGTCGTAGAGGGCCATTTCCTCGAAGTCGGTCAGAATGCCCAGCGGAAGCTTGGCGCTCCAGGTGTACCGGCGAAGCTGGTACGCGGCGGCCGGCTCGTCGCCGACGTCGACCGAGGGCTTTTTGGCCTCGACGAAGAAGGTCCGCACCCCGCCGCCCGCGCGGAAGCAGTAGTCGGGGGCCTTGGTGCGCCCGCCGACGCGGATGGCGTCCTCGTGGATCACCTCCTTGTGCGTCTCGCTGTAGCCCTGGCGGTTGTCGACGTCCCAGCCGAGGGCCGCGAACAACGGATTGAGAAACTCCTGGCGGATCTGGGCCTCGTTGTAGTGGGCCGAGCGGTAGGCTTCCTTCTGCTCGTCGAACTTCTCGACCAGCCGTATCACAGCGTCGGGCGCCGCCACGGTCGATGCTCCTGGGTAGAAGGGGCGGGGAATGGTTGGCCTGGGCCCTAGGCGCCATGCCCACGCTTATCTGTCGTGGGCATGTGGTTACGGATCATGCGAAGTCGCCGGCATGGCCACGGCAAGCGTGGCCTTGGCACCCGGCGCCCAGCAATATACCGGAGGCTGACCGTGGGGGCGAGGGTGGCCCAGACGCGGGATCGCGTGGTGTGCCACGGGCTTTGCCGCGGGTTAGCCCTTGGTCCCGACGGGCTTGAAGCGTTCTTCCGGCATGACGATCGAGGTAACCCGAAGGCCGAACTTGTCGCCTACCTTGACCGCCTCGCCCGTGGCCACCGGCCGGCTGCCCACGTCCAGCTCGAGCATTTCCTCGCACGACTTGTCGAACTGGAGGATGGAGCCGGGGCCGATCTCGACGATGCGGCCCAGGGACTGGCGCTTCTTGGCCAGGGTGACAACGACCGGGACTTTGATCCGAAGGAGACTCTGCGAATAGGTGGGCAACTCGCCGGGTCGGGCAGCCGGCCGAGAGCCCGTCTTGGCCGCCGCGCCGGGGGCGGCGGCCGGTTTGGCGGATGCGGCCGGCTTGGAGGCCGGCGCCGGCTTGGGCTTCTCGGCGGCGGGGGCTGGCTTCGACGCGGCGCCGACCACGAAGCTGGGCTTCGTCGCCGGCCAGATCAGGCTCAACGTCGCCTGCTTCTCGCCGAGAACCAGTTCCAACGGCACCATGGCCGCGCCGTCGTCCACGCCTCCGCGCGCCACCGCTCCGGCCAGGGTCTTGACCCAGCCGGCCTTGAACTCCGTGGGCATGAGCGCCTCCGGCAGGAGGATCATGCCCAGTTCCTGGGCCAGCGTCGTCAGCTTGCTTTCGCCGGTGGCATCCGGTTGGGCACCCCAGGGGGGCAACATGCCGGAGCTGTCCGGCAAGAGCGCCAAGGCCGCGCTCGCGCCCACCGTCAAGACAACGGCCAGCCCGGGACCGTCGAACCCCGGCGGCAGCGCCTTGGCGTCGAACGTGCCTGGCGCGCCGACCTGGACCTGAATACCCTGGGCGTCCAGCCCGCGAGCCAGCGCCTCGGCCGCCTCGGCCGCGCCGCCCGTGATCGTCTCAACGACCTGATTCAGGATGTCTGGCGTCAGCTCGGCCATGAACGTGGTGTCCGACGAGCTCGTTTGGCGACGGCTGCTGCCCCGTGTCGCAAGGCACTGGCGGAGCCAGTGGCACTCCTAGCGCCGGAGGAGTAGTCAGCCCGGTTATCGACCAAATAATCGGAAAACTTTGTCCAAACGCCGTAATGCCCCGTTTTCTTGTGCATGTTGTCCGAGCGTCGTTGCGGCCGACGACACCGGGCGACCCCTCGGCGGAAGGGTTCTTGATTCGCCATCTCACCGGATGGTAAGTTAAGGGAATTGTCAACGAGCCGCTTGGTGACGCGCCATGAAATTCATCGAGATGTCCGGCAAAACGCTCTTCCGCTTGGCGGTCGAGACGGGGCCGAGCCCCGACGAGCTGAGCCAGGTCGGCGTGAGGGACGAGAGCATCGTCCGCATCAATCCGCAGGGGGACATCGAGATCCGCCGCAGCGACGGCTGGGATCTGATCGGCGGCCTTCTGGGCGACTTCGAGCACCGGGTGAAGCACGAAACCGGGCTGGACTGGGCGTGATTGCCGGGGGGCGGCGCCCCGTCCGCGTTCAGAACTCCATCCGCCTTAGCGCCCGGATGCCGAGCATGAGCGGGAGGATGGTGGTGGCCAAGCCCAGGACAACGCTGGCGGCGATGCCGGCGACGAGCCAGAAGTCGAGCCACCAGAGCACGCCGGGTCGCTCGGCCAGGAAGCCGCCCGCCAGCGAGTGCCGCGCCAAGAGGTAGAAGTGGCTCGGCAGGGCCGTGAGCGCGACAATCGTGAGGATGTAGAGCGCGCTGGCAACCAGATTGAGGGTGCCGCCGAAGCCGGCGGCGATCCGCGAGGGCGACGACTCGCGGAAGTTCGGCATCCTCGCGCCCAGCCCCACGGCCATGCCCGACAGGCCCAGGCAAAGAAGGATGCACGTCGATTGGTGGCTCGCCTGAATGAAGCCGGGCACGCCAAGCATGGCGTCGCTGAAGAACACGAGCACGCAGCAGGGCAGCAGCGATCCGCCCACGGCGAAGAGGAACTTGCTCCAGAGGATCGTTTCGCGGCGGACCGGCAGCAGGCCGAGCATCCAGAACCGCCGCCCCTCGAGACTGATCATCGGGAAGATGAACCGCGTGGTCAGCGTCGAGAGAATCAACCCGACGACGGACAGGTTCAGGAAGCTGATCATATTCACCCAGGCGATTTGCCGCGCGTTCGAGCCGAAGCGCCGGATGTTGAGAAAATAGAGCGCCAAGAGGCCGAAGAACACGAGGAACTGGGACCACTGAACCGGATCGCGCCGGAAGAGCCGCAGGTCCTTCACGAGGAGCAGCCGCACGGACAGCGGCAGGGGCACGAGCCGCATCAAGGCCCGATCGATCCAAACGGGCCGCGCGGCGCGGCGCGGGACGTGGCGACCCTGGAGCCGATCGTAAGCGGCCCGGTACGCGCGGCCGGCCATCCAGATGGCCGTCTGCCGCAGGAGGAGCGCATTGGCGATCAACAGCGACAGATACAGCGTGCTCTCGCTCCAATTCCGGTCGGCCGCGTCCAAGAGTCCGCTGCTTAGCCACCAGCTCGGCAACAACGATTGCTGACTGAACTGCATGCGCGCGAGGATTTGGCGGAACCAGGCGGGCGTGAACAGCGCGCCGTCCGGCCCCGTGAGAACCGTCCATCCCAGCCAGGCGGCCGCGCCGACGAGGACCGCGACCGCCGCGACCAGCACGTGGTATCGTCCCCGGGGAGCCCAGCGAACCACCACCACGCAGGCGATTGCCCCCATCGCGGCGGGCACGTAGGTGAAGGCGAGCAGGAACGCCGGCAGTGACGCGAAGTAGTACCACGGGGCCGACTTCGTGACGCCGTAAGCCAAGAGCATGGGGCTGCTGAGCAGAAAGAAGGCCCAACTGCTGAAGAACAGGGCCTCTTGGAACTTGTGCAGAAACACGCGCTGGGTACGGACCGGCAGCGCGAGCAGAAGCGGCGCGTCCTTCGCCCAGAACAACCCGCTGTAGATCAGGATGGCCGACGAGAAGACGAGCATCACCAATAGCGCCGCGAAGAAGATCGAAAAGACGGCGCCCACCGTGCGATGGAGCGTTGGGACGTGGGAGATGGCGCTTTCGAGGAATTGGAATCCATCGGCGAACAGCCAGAACATGCCCGCCCACAACAGCGCGCTGAGCACGACGATCAACGACAAACGCAGCCGCGAGTGCGATAGGATTTGGCGCAGATGCGTGCGGATCATGCGTCGGCGCAACTGCCACAGCGCCGCGGCCTCCGCGTTGGGCGCGGTAAGCGCGGGAATAACGTCTGGCTCGGCCGGCGCGAGGCGCGACGAGGCAAATTCGACCTGGCTCATCGGCGGGTCACTCCTGGTCCGTCGGCGGCAAGGGCGCCGCGTCGGCGTCGCCGGTCAATCGCAGGAAGAGCCTCTCCAACGATCCGCCGTTGTGAGCCATCTGCCGGCGGACCTCGTCGCGCGTGCCCAAAAACGCCAGCCGCCCTTCGTGGACAATCCCGATCCGATCCGCGATCTCCTCGGCCACGGCCAGGGTGTGGGTGGACATAAACACGGCCGTTCCAGCGGCGGCTCGGCCGCGAAGAAGCTCTTTCAGCGCATGCACGCTCCGCGGGTCGAGCCCCACGGTCGGCTCGTCCACCACCAGCACGGCCGGCTCGTGCAACAGCGCCGAGGCGAAGGCCAGCCGTTGCCGCATCCCGTGCGAATAGGTCTCGACCAACGCGTCGAGGAACGCGTCGAGCTGGAAGTCGTTCCGTTGACGTTCGATTCGCCGGGCGAGCTCCGCCGGCGCGAGGCCCCGCATCCGCCCAGTGAACTCGAGAAACTCCCGCCCGGAGAGCTTCTCGTACAAAAAGGGTTCTTCCGGCACATAGCCCAAGAGCCGGGCGGCCTCGCGGGTTTGGTGGACCAGATCGAAACCGCCGACGCGGACCGTGCCGGCGCTGGGCCACAGCAGACCGACCAGCATCTTGATCGTGGTCGTCTTGCCTGCCCCGTTGGGGCCGAGAAACGCAAATAGCTCGCCCGCCGCGATCCGCATCGACAGCCGATCGACCGCCACCTTCCGCCCGTATCGCCGCGTCACTTCATCGAGTTCGATCATCGAGACACCGGGCCTTGGTCGAATCCGGTCCTGTGGGAGGCGACTCCCGTCGCCGATTGCTCGTGAATTGAACCCAAATCGGCGACGGGAGCCGCCTCCTACAACGTCATCGGCTCGGCAAGCGCCGCGGTTTCGGCGTCGGTAAGGCGGACGAAGCTCATCCGCGAGTCGAACACCGTCAGTTCCTGCCGGAGGACCGTGCCATCGGCACGCACCCAAAGCCGGCCTCGCGGCGAGGGCAGGGCGTCGCCGGCCGGTTGGAGTCCGGCTTCGTCGTAATACGCCACCAGCCAGACCGACTCGTCCCGGTCGTCGTGGCGCAGGGGAACGTGGCCTTCGACGCGGGCCTGGAGAACCTCGAGGGGACTGTTGGGATATCGCAGCGGGTTGCACACCACGATCGTCCACGTCTGGCCCTCGCGCAAGCCCGGCAACTGCGTTTGCGGCGAAAGCGAGTTATCCAGAAGCGATTCCGCGTCGATGGCCACGGTCGTCCGATAGGAGAAATCCCGCGAGCGGAGGGACAGGCGCAACTGCCCGCCGTCGACCTCGCCCTCCATCGAGACCCCCTCCTGGATCTTCGCAAACGAGATGGACGTTCGGATCTGCGCCAGGTTGCCCAGCGGCCCAATCAGAAGCGTGCCGTGGGCGTCCGTCTCCATCGCCAGATGGGCGTCGTCGACCGTATGGAAGAACGAGCGGAGCCAGCCGGGCGTCATATCGCGCAAGGGCAACCGGTCGAAATGGACGTGGCTGCGGATCTCGGTCGAATGGTCGGGGAGCGGCCGCGTGGTGCTCAGCGCCCAACCGATCGGTTTGCCGTTCCACTTCAAACGCCAGCCCACCGGGCGTTCGCTCTTCCTGGCGTCGAGGATGTCTTCATAGTTGGGCGGGTCGCCCAACCGCAACGGCGGCAAGACCTTTTTGGTCACGAGCCAGGTCATCGTCGCCAGCCAGAGCGCGATGACCGCAAGATTGAACCAACGACCGTACATGGGATCCCCACCCCAGCGTCGTATTGCCCCCGGTAGCCCCCGCCCATGGCGGCATCGCTACACGAACGACATTATACCGGATCCCGGCAGAGGTACCCAAGCGAAATGACGCTGGCAGGGGGAGTGAAGGCGGGCACCAAGTCCCCTTTCCTTCCGGGAGAGGGTTCCAGACTCTCCCCTCCGTGTCTTCACGCAAGCATGAACGTGGCGCCGGGGCCTCTGCACTGCGGGAGAAGCCAGCAAGGGCACCCTCAAACCCGACTCCGACAACCGACCTTCCGCGTACCTGTCGGGGTGCTGTTCCCCTGATTGGCTGGTATTGGTAGAATGGGCCATTCTCCTCCCCCTGGCTCCATGGAAGGGACGACAATGGCCCCTTACGCCCTGGCGATCCTTTTGGGTTCGTTTCTGCTGTTTCAAGTTCAACCGCTGGTGGGTAAGTACATCTTGCCGTGGTTCGGCGGCACGCCGGCGGTCTGGACGACCTGCATGTTGTCGTTCCAGGTGCTCCTTCTTGTAGGCTATGCCTATGCCCACGGGATAGCCACGTGGCTGCGGCCGCGGCGTCAGGGGATGCTCCACCTCGTTCTGCTGGCCGGCTCGGTGCTGCTGTTGCCGATCACCCCGTCGGACGCGTGGAAGCCGATGGGCGATGAATCGCCGACGTGGCGGATCCTGTGCCTCCTAGTGGCCAGCATCGGCGCGCCGTACGTCATCCTGGCCTCGACCAGCCCCTTGATGCAGAGCTGGTTCTCGCGGACCGAGCCCGGCCGATCGCCGTATCGCCTATACGCCCTGTCCAACGTCGGTTCGTTGGCCGCGCTGGTGAGCTATCCCTTCCTGGTCGAGCCGGCCTTGCGGCTGGGCGTGCAGGCGTGGAGCTGGTCGATTGCCTACGGGGCCTTCGTGCTGCTGTGCGGGATCTGCGCCGTGCGGATATGCTGTGTCAAGGAAGTCGCCCCGGCCGGCGCGATCCAGGAAACCCAGCAAGAGCCCGCCGCGCGGCCGGCCGGCGTCGATCAGCTTCTCTGGCTGGGCCTGTCGGCGTGCGGCTCCGTGCTGCTTTTGGCCACCACCAACCAGATGTGCCAGGAAGTGGCCGTGGTGCCGTTTCTCTGGGTGCTGCCGCTGGCGCTTTATCTATTGACGTTCATCATCTGCTTCGACCACGAGCGCTGGTATCACCGCGGGGTGTTCGGCCCGCTGTGGATCCTCGCCATCGGCGGGGCATGCGCCATGCTGGCTGTTGGCGTGGACGCGAAGCTGTGGCTCCAAATCGCGGTGTTCTCGGCCACGATGTTCGTCGGCTGCATGGTGTGCCACGGCGAAATGGTCCGGCTCAAGCCGCACCCGCGCTACCTTACCCAGTTCTATCTGGTCATTGCCGCGGGCGGCGCGCTCGGCGGCGTGTTCGTCACGCTCGTGGCGCCGTTCCTCTTCAAGGGCTTTTGGGAATACCACATCAGCCTGTTGGCCGGGTACATGCTTTTTCTGGCGGCGATCCACCGCGGCCGGCCGGCCAAGCCCGCCGGCGAGGATCGCCGCTGGAAGTGGATCATCCCCGTGGGCCTCGTGGGCCTGGCTGCCGGCGGCTTGATCGCCCTGGGCATGGCCGAGGCCCATGCCGCCGTGGTCCGGCTGCGCAACTTCTACGGCTTGCTGCACGTGTCGAAACATACCGACGAGGTCGACGGTAAATGCCTTAACGGCGAATACCTTTCACTTCGTCACGGGCGGATCAAGCACGGGTTCCAGTACGTCGATCCGGACAAGAAGGACTGGCCCACGTCGTACTTCGGTCCCGAAACCGGCGTGGGCATGGCCATCCGGCATTACCCCCGCCCGCAAGGCGACGGCCCCGATCGGCCCGGGCTGCGGATCGGCGTGATCGGCCTGGGCGTGGGCACATTGGCGGCCTACGGCGAGCCGGGCGACCACATCCGGTTCTACGAGATCAATCCCGACGTGATCCGCCTCTCCGACGAATACTTCTCGTACCGCCGCGACAGCCGGGCGGAGGTGGACGTCGTGCTGGGCGACGCGCGGATCTCGCTCGAACGCGCGCTGGCCGAAGGCAAGCCCGAGGGATTTGACATCCTCATTGTCGACGCCTTCAGCAGCGACGCCATCCCGATGCACCTGCTGACGAAGGAGTGTTTCGAGATCTACTGGAAGCACCTCAAGCCGGAGGGGATCCTGGCCGTGCATATCTCGAACCGGAACCTGGACCTGGGGCCCGTCGTCCGCGCGGCGGCCGCCGAAAGCGGCCACGAGACGGCATGGTTTCGCACGCACGACGACGAAGCCCGGGGCGTGGATGCCGCCGATTGGATCCTGGTCACGTCGAACCGGACGTTTCTCGACGATCCGGCCATCCGCAAGGGCCAAACGCCCTGGGAGGAAGATGCCCCGGCGCCGCTATTGTGGACCGACGACTTTAGCAACATGTTTCAGGTGTTGAAATGACGGCCGATTGCGGCGGCCTTTCTCCGCAGCCTTCATGTACGTCTTCCGTGGCCGTTACGTGCTTTTTCTCTAGCCCAGGCGGCTAAACCGGGTAGTCGCCGGAAGTGCCTTAAAGCAAGGTAGTTACGTCACTTGGGCCATTCTACTTTCGGCACAGATGGGAAGCAATAGGCAGGGTTTGGAAGCCTATGCGTGCATGAAGCGTGCAGCGAAAAGGGCGACGAGAACTTCGTTGTCATCCACGCGAACAAGGAACTCGCGGAAGCCTACGCCGTCGCCTGCCTCGCCACCTACTCCCATTATCGCTGGCGGGCGCACGTGAAGGAGAAGACGGACAAGGGACAGAAGCCGTGGAGTCACCTTGCCACGGACTGTAGTGTTTCAGCCCAAGTGGCAAGCGGTGTACCTGACGACGGCGTTGAGGGAGCGCCTTTCGCTTTGGTGCAAGTAGGTCGGACCGCCCCAGTGATGCGTTCTCCGCTACCGCCGATCGGGCGGCGTTCGGCTGGCGCGGCGTGGAATGCAATTCTTCCATCCAGATGCCGGCCCGATGGGATCGCCCACCGAATCACCGGTCTATTCCGGGACGGCTCAACACCTTTCGTCTCCCGAACACCTTTCGTCTCCCGAACACCACGAACGAAACGTGGGACTATGTGGGCGTCGGGGGGTCGCGAAGCCGGGAAACAGATTTTTGGCAATCTCGCTCAATCAGGGGGGGGCCAATGCTTGACAAGTAGGGAATGAATCGTTAGTTTCTGAGAATTGCCGTGGACGGCCGCCCTTTTGGGTGCGGCTGTCCGCAAGAGGTCGGACCAGCGGGAGGGGAT
>JAFGDS010000037.1 GCA_016931995.1 Pirellulales bacterium | reverse complement strand
TTCCGCCGCGAGATCGCCCGGGTGTTCCCCGATCAGAAGCTCGAGCGCATCCCGCCCGATCATCCGCTTATGACCTGCCACCACGACATCCAGCAGGTGGACTACACGCCGCGGGTTCGCGAGGATTTTGGACCCATGACCGCGCCGGAACTCGAGGGCGTCACGGTGGGCGGCCGGCTCGTGGTCGTCTACAGCCGCTTCGACCTGGGCAACGGCTGGGAGCAGTTCCCCCACGCCTACAGCCACGGCCTGAAGGACGACGACGCCCTGAAGATCGGCACGAACGTGATTGTGTATGCGATGACACACTAGTCTCTCCCCTCGCCCGCTTGCGGGAGAGGGGTCGGGGGTGAGGGGACGTTGGCAATGGCGCCCGTTTCAGACCTGTCCTCAAACGCCGCGTGAACCATCGCGATGTCCCCCGCCGCTCAAAACGTGCTCGATCGGCTCGACGCCACGCGGCAGCGGTGGTGGCTCTTCACGTTGCTCTCGACCGCCACGCTGGCCGTCTCGGCGTCGCTGGGCCTCTTGATGGCCTTCATGCTGGGCGATGCCCTGGTGCGGTTCGGCCAGGGGATGCTCCTGGCGATGTTTCTCGCGTGGCTGGCGGTCTCCGGGGCCATGGCCGTGCTTCTGTGCCGGCGGTTGGGCCGCGGTCAGCGGAGCCTCGAGGCCACGGCCCGGCGGGTCGAGGCGGAACTGCCCGAGCTGGGCAGCAACCTCATCAACCTCGTCCAACTCAGCGAAGACGGGCAAATCGCCGATCCCGCCTTCCGCGAGGCCGCCGTCCATCAAGCCGCCACGGGTGTCGCCTCGGTGACGTTCGACCAGGCGGCGCTGCGCGAAAGCCGCTGGCGGCGATTCCTGTTTTCGATGCAGACGCCTCGCGATCTGGCCGAGTCCGCCGGCCTGCTGGGCGTGCTGATCCTGTTGGGCGTCGTCTGCCACCTACTCCTGCCCAACTGGAGTTCCGCGGCCGGACGGCTGCTGGCCCCCTGGACGTTCATCCCGTCGGTCGGTTCAGTCGAAATCCTCGAAGTCGCGCCCGGCGACGCCGACGTCCTGGTCGGCGCGAGCGTCGAGATCGCCGCGACGATCCGCAATCCGCAGGGCAAAGCCCACGAAGCCGTCGCGTGGATCATCCCGCCCGACGGCGCGACCTCGGAAGTCCTGATGACGGCGGATAAAACAAACACGCGCTATACGCTGGCGGTTCCGTCGGTGAGCGAGCCGTTCGACTACCGGCTGGAGATCGGCGACTCGCAGACGAGGGTCTATTCGATTGGCGTGCGGCGCAAACCGACGGTCAAACAAGTCGAGATCGCCTACCAGTTCGCCGCGTATCTTGGCCGGTCGGAGGAAACGGTCGTCCAGGACCAGGCCGACATCGAGGCCCCGCAATACACGCTCGCGGCGCTTCGCATCCACGCCTCGGCGCCGATCGCCCGGGGATGGATCGAGCTGGGCAAGAGCCGCTTCCTCGGCACGGTGGAAGACGACGGCGACGTGTTGGTTGTCAAGGACCTCCCCATCCTGAGCGACGGTACATTCACGATTCACCTGGAGAACGACGCCGGTCACGGCGACCCGGACCCGCGTGTGAATCGGATCCGCGCGATTCCCGACGCGGCGCCGTCGGTCGAACTCGTGAAGCCCTCGCGGCAGAGCTCGGCCGCGGCGGGCGGCGAAGTGCCGGTGGTGATTCGCGCCCGCGACGACCACGCGGTCGGCCGGGTCCGCCTGGAGATGAAGGTTCAACCCTCGGAAGGCGACGCCGATGCGGCGTCCGACGACGAGGAGCCGTCCACCGAGCCGCCCGCGCGCGTCGCCGAGTGGAACGACCTGCCCACCGGGCCAACCGCGCTGGTGCGGCACGCGCTGGCGCTTGATGCCCAGCAGGCCCCGCCGGGCGCGACCGTGCTGGTGCGTGCCGTGGCGTGGGACCGGCGGCGGATCGACATGGGCCGCAGCGGGCTGCGGCTCGAGCCGCAAGAGGCCGCCAGCCCCTGGCACGCCGTCCGGATCGTCGCCCCGCAAGACGAGGCCGAGGCCGCCCTGGCTAGGCTCGACAACGTGCGAACCGCGATCTATAAGATCCTTCTCGCGCAGATCCGCGCCCAATCCGACGCGGCGAAGATCGCGCGAACCAACCGGCCCGACGCGGCCGCGTTGCTGGCCGAGCGCGTGCGCACCCAACAGGTCGATCTGCGTCAGGCGACCGTCGCCGTGGTGAAGTCGCTGGCCGCCGCCGAATCGGACGAGGAGCGAACGATTCGCCAGGTCCTAAGCGGTCTGGCCGAAGGCGACATGGTCGAGGCGGTCCGGCAGTGCGACGCCCTGGTCCGCGTGCGCGATCCCGCCGGATTCGCCGCGCCGGCCGGCCAATTGGGCACGACGCAAGAGGCCATCGTCCAGACGCTCCGCAAGCTCCTGGCCGCTGCCCGCCGCGCGGAGGCCGAGCTTCTGGCCGAGATGGGCAAGCGGCTCGGAGGCGATCTGCCGGACGACACGAAGAAGAAACTTGACGACGCCCGCGGCAAGCTGGATGAATTTCTCAAGCAGCAGAAGAAAGTGATCGAAGCCACGGAAAACCTGGCCAAGAAGCCGGTCGAGGACTTCACGGAGGAAGAGAAGCAACTGCTCGCCCAACTGGCCGCCAGCGAGGACGACTGGTCCCGCTTCATGAAGGAACTGCACAGCGACCTGAGCAAATTGCCGGAGCAGGATTTCGCCAATGCGTCGATGCTCTCCGAGCTAGTCGAGGTGCAGACCGAGTTGAAGATGGTCGAGGACGCCCTGACGAAGAAGACGGTGGATATCGCCGTGCCGCTGGAGCAATTGGCCTACGAGATGGCCGAGGAACTGCTGACGAACATGGAGAAATGGCTGCCCGACACCGCCGACCGCGAGCGGTGGAGCCAGGAGGAGTCGCTTTCCGACGCGGACAAGGAAGCCCCCATGGCCGAGTTGCCCGGCGAGCTGGAGGACCTCATCGGCGAGCTGGCCGAGGAGGAAGAGGATCTGTTCGACGAGATGGAGGATATCTCCAGCAGCGCGGCCGACTCGCTCGACAAGGGCGCCGGCTGGGATGCCATGGACGGGCCGATCTCGAACATGTCGGCCAAGGGCGTGACCGGAAACCGCCTGCCCAACACAAACGAGCTGGGCGGCCGCGGCGGCGAGGGGCGCAGCGCCAAATCGAGCGGCGAGTTCGTCGGCGACGAAGCCGTCGGCAAGGGCGGCCGCAAAACACCCAGCCGATTAACGCCCGATCCGTTCGAAAAAGGCCAGGTGAAGGACCACAGCAAGGACCCGGTGGGCGGGGCCACCGGCGGGGGCAAGGAAAGCGGTCAAGGCGGCCAGGGGCTCGAAGGCCCCCAGCGCCGCCAACCGGGCCCGCGCGAGATGCAGCGGCTGGCCGGGCGCCAGGCGGCCCTGCGCAACAAGGCCGAAGGCGTCGATCTGCAATTCTCCGTGATGAACTACCACCGGACCGATCTGAAAAAAATGATCGACCTCATGGCCCAGGTCGAACGCGACCTGGCCGCCGGCCGCTACCAGAATGCCCTGCGCCAGCGGAAGGTCCTGCTCGAAGGGCTCGGCCAGATTAAACAGTATGCCGAAGGCGAATTCGAGGTCCGTCGCGACGCCACGGTGAACCTGCCCGGCGAGATCCAAAAAGAAATCCTCGGCGGCATGCAAGACCCCTCGCCGCCCGGCTGGGAGGAGCTGAACCGGCAGTACTACGAGCGGCTGTCCAACGAGCAGCGGTAAGCCGAGCGCGGGGCGGGACGCCGGTTGTTCGCCGGCTAGGCGGGCGCGGGGTGGGCCGTGCCGCCGCGGCGCAGCGAGGCGGTGATCTTGCGGTCCTCGTCCAGGATGTGCCGCATGACCCAATCGACCATGAGACATCGAAGTTCGTGGGCGAGCTTCTCCAGACTCTGACACGCCTTGATCTGGCGGGTCATCTCGGCGACGATCGCCCGATGGGCGTTGGCGTGCTGGCTCAATCGCGGATGGCGGACCTTCTCCATGAGCGCTTCTTCGTTGGCGAAGTGGCGCCGCGCGTAATCGAAAAGGGCCACAACGGTTTCCTTGAACTCATCCACCTGCGAGTCGGGGTCCTCGAAGGCGAATACATCGTTGGCCAGTTCAAAGAGGCGTTGGTGCTCTTCGTCGATGACGCCTCCGTCCACGCGATACTGGTCGTCCCAACAAAACGGTTCGGGCATGAGTTGGCCTCCCCGGGTGTGGTCTTTGGGAGAAAGACGCTCCACAATCATGGCACGCCGACACGGGATCGGCGGCCGAAATGCGGATCGGACACGTCCAGCCGGCGCGAGGGAAGGCCCCCCCTGTAAAAAACTCCTCTCCGCCTGGCGGCCCGCCTCGGCTGGGCCCCCGTGCTTCGCCGGAAAAGAGCGCGATGAGACGTTCCCTCTCCCACAAGCGGGAGAGGGGATGTAGAATGGTTCTCTCCCGTACTCCTCCACGCGGAGCGCGAGGAGTACGGAGTGTGCCCCATGGGGCTCGCGGCAGTCGACGCATCCCACGTGTCTTGGAGGATATCATGAAACGCTTGTTGACTTGGGCGGCGGTGGTAACGATGGGAATCGGCGGGACGCACACGACGCGGGCCCAGGAAGAGATCGCGGGCCTGCCGACGCCCCATTACCATCCCGAGGCAACGGACCCCGCGTGGCTGGCCTTCGCCGCGCAGTTCCACGGGCATATCGGGCCCTGGGCAACCTCGGGGCTCCGCGCCGGGATGATCGCGCGCCGAGCCGTGGGAGCCAAGGGCTATTTCGACCTCCGCGTCGAGGTGGAAGGCCCCCTGGTGAAGCCGCCGCACTCGTGTTTCCTCGATGGGCTCCAGGTCTCGACCGGAGCGACGCTCGGCAAGCGGAATCTCATTTGGACCGAGACCGACGCCCTGGTGGTCCGCGTCACCAACACGAAGACCGGCAAACAGGTCGAGCTGCGGCCCACGGCGAAGCTCTTGGCCGTGATCGCCTCGATGAAGCCGACGCCGGTGGATTCCGACGATCATGGCCACGCCCACGACCACGGCGAGGGCTCGGCCGACGCCGTCGCCCGGCGGATCGTCGCCATGCCCGAGAAGGAGCTGTTCGCGGTGAAGGTGATCGAGAAGGAGTGAGCTGCGAAGCCGCAAGCGGCTTCCCCGTCCCCCGCCCTGCTCTGTCACGTGCCGCAGTCGCGGGGGTAGCGGAAATCGCGGTCGATGGTGCGGAAGGAGAGTTTGGCGATTACCGGCATGCGGCGTTTGTAGTGATTGCGGCGGATCAAGGCGGCGACGCGATCGACCAGGGCGGCGTCGAAGCCGGCTTCGAGTAGTTCTGCCCGCTGCCAACGTCCATCCACCATGAGCACCAAGAGCCGGTCCACCGTCTCATAGGTGAACCCCAGTTCGCCCTCGTCGGTTTGGCCGACCCAGAGGTCGCCGCTGGGCAGCTTCGCGCGGATCGACTCGGGCACGCCGAGGTGTTCGGCCAGGGGGTAGAGCTGGGTTTTGTAGAGGTCTCCGATCGGGTTAACGGCCGAGGCCATGTCGCCGTACTGCGTGCCGTAGCCCAACAAAAGCTCGCTCTTGTTGCTCGTGCCCAGCACCAGCCCCTCGAAGGCGGCGCTCTGATCGTAGAGGATGGTCATCCGCTCGCGGGCGCACTTGTTGGCCAGGCGCATCCGCGAGGCGTCCGGGAATCGGACGAAGTAGGCGTCGATCTCGTCCGTGATGGGTACGTCCACGTGGCGCACGCCCAACTCCTCGATCACGCGCCGGCCGTCGCGCCGGGTGGCCTCGCTCGAGGTTTTGTAGGGCATCGTCACGGCCAGGACGTTTTGCGGCTCCAGCGCGCGGGCGGCCAGATAGGCGACCACGCTGGAATCGACGCCCCCGGACACGCCGACCACGGCGCGGGCGAAGCCCGCCCGGCCGAGCTCGTTGCGGAGAAACCGGCAGAGGATATCGGCGACCAACTCGACGTTGATCGCCAGGTTCGACGGCGTGGGGTCAGGCGTCATAGCGCTGCCGCTTGATGCGTTGGAGTTCTTCGATGGTCATGAGCAGGCGTTCGTCCCGGGCCAAGGGGGCCGCGAGGCGCTGGCGGCGGAGTTCCGCGCGGTCGAAGGTGGCCATGGTCAGGGCCTCATCAAGCATAGGTCCTTCGGCCAACGGCCGTCCGTCGGGCCCCACGGCCTGGCTCCCGCCCCAGTAACACAGCCCATCCTCGAATCCCACCCGGTTTACCACGATTACGACCGCGCCGAGCAATTGGGCGAACGCCCGGGCAAGCTGGCGGTAGGTTTCGGCGGTGCGGATCGTGGGCCCGGCGACGCCGCGGGCGGGCGAGTTCGACACGCAGACCAGCAGGTCCACTTCTTCCGCCTGCATGATGGCCGCGGCCGAGAGGTGCCAAAAGTCCTCGCAGATGAGGATGCCCACGCGGCCGAACCGCGCGGCGTCGAACGCCCGAATCCGCTCGCCCGCGGCGAAGTACCGCTGCTCGTCGAACAGCCCGTAGGTGGGCAGGTACACCTTGCGGTGGACGTGAACCACGCGGCCGCCCTCGCCCCAGAAGGCGGCATTGAAAAAGCGGTGTTCGGACGACTCTTCGACGAAGCCGGCCACGACCGCGGCGGGTCCGGCGGCCGAGAGCATCTCGCGGATCTCCGACGCCCCGGGCGCGAGGGCCACGTCCGGCACCATGTCGCGGAGGAAGTAGCCGGTCAGCGACAGCTCGGGGAAGATCACCAGATCGGCCCCGGCGGCGCGGGCCGCCGCGATTTGCGCGAGGTGCAGCTCGAGATTGTGCCGCCGATCGCCCAGCCGCGGCGCGATCTGCGCCATGGCCACGCGCAGCGGCGCGGCGGCTCTGTCGGGCAAATCGGGATGGGGTTGTCGCGGTGACGGACTCATCATGAACTTGTCGGACGGAAGAATCACCCCTTGTTGATCGGTCCGCGGTGATCCCGTCGATGAATCGTTATTCTTTCTCCAGCGTCACGTCGATCGCCTGCAACAGGTCGCGGCGGGTGCTGCGGGAGTATTCAATGTCGAACCAGAGGATCTTGCCTTCCGCGTCCAGAAGATACGTCCGCGGAAGCTTGTCGGTGGCCACCTTGTGGAAATACGCTCCGTCGGCGTCAATCAGATTGGGGAACGTCGCGCCGGTCTCTCGCGCCTTCGTTCCGGCCGCCTCGGCCGCGTCGCCCGTGTTGACCCCCACCACGCGGACGCCCTTGGCCTCGTACGGCCCGGCCACGTCCTGCGCCAGATCGCGCAGCTCCTCGACGGCGTAGGGGTTGTCGGCCTTCCAGAAGCACACCACCGTGAGCTTCGGGCCCAGGAGCGAGCCAAGCGCGGTGGGTTTGCCGGCCAGGTCGGGCAACGTCGCTTCGGGCATGGCGTCGCCCACCTTCACCAGGCATTCGGCCGCCAGGGCGTCGCTCAGTTTGACCTCCGGCATGGTCGGTTTGGGCGGCGGCTCGACCTTGGGCTCGGGGGCCGGTTCGGCCGCCCCGCCCGGTGCGGCGGCCGCCGCGTCGTCGTTGGCCTTCTTGTCGTTCTTCGGCGCCGCCGGCCGGTTGCATCCCATCCAGCTTGCCGCCAACGCGGCCGCAAGCACGATTGTCGCGAACTGTCTTCGGTGCATGATTCCTTTCCTCAACCGTAGAGCTCTAGCGGGTCGATTGCGGCGAGCCCCGCCGTGTTCGTTCTGTCTGGTGTTGGTGGGGCTCGCCGCGCTCGACCCACCCTACGCGTTTAGCGGGTTATTTGAATGCCCAATTCGCGGAGTTGTTTGGCGTCCACTTCACCGGGAGCGCCGGTCATCACGTCGGTCGCGCGTTGGGTCTTGGGAAACGCGATGCAATCGCGGATGTTCGAAAGGCCGCCGAAGATCATCACGAGCCGGTCGATGCCCAGGGCGATTCCGCCGTGCGGCGGCGCCCCGTATTGCAGGGCGTCCAGCAGAAAGCCGAACCGGTTCTTGGCCGTTTCGTCGTCGATGCCCAGCAGGCGGAACACGTCCTGCTGGAGCGGCTGGTTGTGGATCCGGATCGTGCCTCCGCCGGCTTCGTAGCCGTTGACGATCAGGTCGTACGCCTGAGCGCGGCAGGCGCCGGGATCGGTCTTCAGCATCTCCCGGTCCTGCTTCCGCGGCGACGTGAACGGATGGTGCATCGCCGACCAGCCGTTCTCCTCGTCGTCCCAGGCGAACATCGGAAATTCGACCACCCAGGAGAAATGCACCTGCCGCGGGTCGAACAGCTTCAATTCAGTCCCAAGCCGCTTCCGCAGGCCGTACAGGGCCTTGCAGGTGATCTCGAACTGATCGGCCACGATGAGAAGCAGGTCGCCCGGCGCGGCGTCCATCCGCCGGCCGATCGCCGCCAGAATGTCCGGCGCCACGTTCTTCGCCGTGGGCGAGGCGAGCTTTCCGTCGGCGTCCACCTTGAACCAGATCAAGCCCTTGGCGCCGAAATCGTTTTGGACGAACGCGGTCAGCTCGTCGATGCCCTTGCGCGAGTAGCGTTCGGCGGCGCCCTTGGCGTTGAGCGCGCGGACGCGCCCGCCGCCCTGGGCGGCGTCGCGAAATACGCGGAACTCGCAGTCGCGCGCGAGGTCGGTTAGATCGACCAGCTCCATGCCGAACCGCAGGTCGGGAGCGTCGTGGCCAAATCGCTCCATGGCCTCGTCGTAGGTCATTCGCGGCAGAGGCAGCTTCACGTCCAGGCCGAGAATCTCCTTGGCTAGGCGGACGACGAGGCCGTCGATCACGCCCATCACGTCGTCCATCTCGACGAAGGCCATTTCGAGATCCAACTGCGTGAACTCCGGCTGGCGGTCCGCCCGCAGGTCCTCGTCGCGGAAACACCGGGCGATCTGCACGTAGCGATCGTAGCCGGCGATCATGAGGATTTGCTTGTACAACTGGGGCGACTGCGGCAGGGCGTAGAACGTGCCCTGCTGGATGCGGCTGGGCACCAGATAGTCGCGGGCGCCCTCGGGCGTGCTCCGGCCCAGGATGGGCGTCTCGACGTCGATGAAGCCCAACGCGTCGAAGTAATCGCGCATGATCGCGATCATGCGGTGGCGCAGCAGGAGCGTCCGCTGCATGTCCGGACGCCGCAGGTCGAGGTACCGGTACTTCAGACGCAGGTCCTCGCCGGGCAGTTCCCGCTGGCTCGGCTGAAACGGCGGCGTCAGGCTTGGATTGAGCACTTCCACACGCGTGACGCGGACCTCGATCTCGCCCGTGCGGAGCTTCGGGTTGACCGTGCCCTCGGGACGAGGGGCCACCTTGCCGGTCACGGCCAGGACGAATTCGCTCCGCAGCGACCGGGCCAGCTCCCGGGATTCCGGCCCGCCCTCCGCGCCGAAGACAATCTGCGTGCGGCCATGGCGGTCGCGCAGATCGACAAACAGCACGCCGCTGTGGTCGCGACACGTGTCCACCCAGCCGCAAAGAGTCACCTCTTGGCCGACATGCTCGGCGGTCAGCTCGCCGCACGTATGGGTACGAAGCAACGGTGTAATCCTCTCGCGGGGGCATGTCGGGGGATCGCGGCCGGGTAAACGCCTTATTGTATGTTGAGGTCATCGGGTGGAAAAGGTTCCACGGCCTGCCGCTGCGCCACCGCTTTTGCTTATCCGCCCGCATTTCTTACCCAACATACCGTTTTTTCGCGCCACGGAGGGCCCGGACGGAATCGTGACACCACAACGGGGGGGATGCGCGCCTGGGCCTCTGGGCACCAACCCTTTGCGCCGCCAGAGCCGGCGACGCCAATCCGCCCTCTCGGAATCGTCACGGTCTCCCAAATCGCGATGGTCCGGCTATTCCGTTGGGTTGACGTGGGGCGCGCATCTTGCCCGACTTGGCGTCGGCGGGCAAGTTCCGGGCGGTGTATGTCGATAGCAGGAAAAGTGCATGAATTGCCGACGGCGCCATGATGCGAGAACAGGGACGCGCGTCGGCTTGCCGAAAACGCGGAAAGGGAATTCACGATGCGGCAGGGAGATTTATTGATCGAAAAGTTGATCGAACGGCTCGATTACGCCGACCCCGTCACGCGGCGGAACGCCGCAGGCGCGCTCCGCCTGCACGGCGATCGCGCGGCCCCGGCCATTCCCGCCCTCACGCGGCTGCTGAACGACGAGAATAAGCAGGTTCGTCTGGAAGCCCAACGGGCCCTCCAGCGGCTAACCGCTCGGGTTGCCTGACGCCGTCGGCCGGCGACGTCCCGCTCACGAGACCTTCGCGGAACGATGGGGCGAAGCGTCGCGGCGCAAGCGAAGCGTGGTCTGCTCGCCGGGTTCGTCCTGGGTGCCCGAATCGCGAACTGGCGCCGTGGCGGAACCGCCATTGCCGGCCGCGTCCAGCGCGTGATGGCGGCGCGTGCCACCGCGGTCGAAGAAGCGGCCCAGAGGTCCGCACAAGAGGGAGGGCAGATACACGAGGTCGCCGAACAGCGCGGCAAACAGCAGCGTGAGCATGAGATAGCCGAACCGCTGGGTGGGCGTGAACGTGCTCAGGGCGAACACGGCCAGGCCCAGCCCGCCGATAATCGTCGTTTGCGTCATGGCCGTGGCGCACCGTTCGTAGGCGTACAAGGCGGCGCTGCGGCGGTCGTAGCCCTCGTCCATGCCGTGGCGGAACCACGTGAGGTAGTGGATGGTGTCGTCCACGGCGACGCCCAGCGCGACACTGGCGGTCATCATCGACCCCACGTCGACGAGGATGCCGATCCAGCCCATCCCGCCGAAGATCACCACGACCGGAAACAGATTCGGAATCATCGCCAGGAGCCCCGCCGAGACGCTCCGCAATACGAAGATCATCACGATCGCGATCAGCACGAAGGCCATTTCGAGGCTGGTGAACAGGCCGGAAAGCAGCTCGCGCTGGGCTTTGTAGACGAGCGGGACCAGGCCGGTGTACGTGACGGAGATCCCCTCGCCGCCGGCCTTGCGGTAGGCTTCGCAGACCGGCTCCACGGTGCGGCGCAGCTCGTCGACGAACGCGCCGTAGTCCAGATCGCCCAGCGCCTCGACCCGGGCGCTGACCCGCCAAAGCTCTTCGCCCGTCTCGTCGTCGACCTGGAGATACTCGCCGAATTTGTTGCGGAACCGCTCGACACGCTTGCTGAACACCCGGTCGGCGACATCGAAGCCCAGATGGTTCGCCTCGGGCAGCTCCGGCGCGAACGTGGCGGCGGACATTGCCCCGCCCACCGCCGGAAGCCTTGCCTGCACGGCGTTTTCCACGTCGCGGGCCAAGCGCATCCGCTGGGCGAAGGTCAGGTTGCATCGGTCCTCGTCCAGCCGGAGGACGACTTCCATCGGCACCAGCGGCCCGAGGTGGTGCTCCAGCCAGGCGTAATCGGCCAAGATCCGCGCCTCGGGCGAGAAGAGCTTCATCAGCTTGACGGACGTGTTGATCCGCGCGGCCCCCAGGGCGAAGACGATCATCACGGCCGTGCAGCCCAGCGCGACCCAATTGCTGCGGCGGATGATCACTCCGCCGATCGCGTGCCACCAGTAAACCACGACGCTCTTCTTCACTTCTTCCTCGCGGCGGCGGCTGTGGGCGGCCTCGGCCGCCAACTGGCGCGACGGCCACAGCGCCAGACACGCCGGCAGCACGAGAAACAGCAGCGCGAGCGTCGCCAGCACGGCCACGGCCGAGTAAACCCCGAAATTCCGGATCGGTATCAGGTTGCTATAGCAGAGCGAGACGAGCCCCAGCGCGGTGGTGACCGCGGCGAACGTGCACGGCTTCCAGGCGTGGCTCAGTGCTCGTTCCGGCGCTCCCTCGAGCCCCTCCTCGCGGATGGCGTCGTGGTAGTAGTTGATGATGTGGATGGCCCCGGACATGGCCAGGACGTAGACCAGCGACGGCATGGAGAGGAGAATGGCGTCGACCATGCCGCCGGTAAACGAGACGATCGCCAGCCCAATGCCGGCCGCGAGCACCGCGCAGGAGAAAACCATGGCCGTGAGCCGGACGCTCCGGAAGCACAGCCAGGAGATTCCCAACCCGATGACCAGCGACCACCCGGCCAGCCGCATCAGCGTCCGCTTGCCTTCGTAGTCGATGGCGGCGTTGTCCACGGGCGGGCCGCCCAGGTGCAGCCGGTGGTCCTTGTCTTGCTCGGTCTTGGTGATGCCCGACTCGAACGCGGCCTGGCGAACGCACTCGATCGCCTCGCGCAGATCCTCGCCGTGCAACGTCTCGGAGAGCGTCGCCACCAGGCAGGTCCGCCGACCGTCGGCGCCGATGAGCGAGCCCTTCAGACGCTCGATCACGTCTTCGTCCGACAGATCGCTAAATCGCGTCCGAACCTCCTCGACCAGCCGGGAACCGGTCAACACGTTCTTGAATAGCGGCCGCGTCTCGGGCGTGAAGCCCTTCCAGCAGATCGTTTCGAGCTTGCGGGCCAACGTCTCCAGACGATTGTCGTCGAGCGTGCAGCCTTCCCAGCTTGCCAGAATGAACTGCTCGTGGGGGAAATGCGCCTCGAACCAGGCGTGGTCCTCGGTCTCTTGAAACCCGTCGGGCAGCCACTTCCGGACGTCGTTGCGGTTGTTCTGGAGGGCCAAACGCGTGCCCTTCAGAATGAACGGCGCCAGGAACGCCAGCACGATCAGGATCGCCAGTGCGTATCGCGTGAAGAAAGGCTGCTTCATGTGCGCGCCGCTGGTCCCGCGGAGCCCGGGGAATCGTCAAGGGAGTCAGATCCCTAATCGACCACGCCCGTAGGGCGTGGGTTTGGCTTGCCCCGCAAGGCGGGGCGGATTGTGTTGTAAGAGGCCCCGTTGGGGC
>JAFGDS010000036.1 GCA_016931995.1 Pirellulales bacterium | reverse complement strand
GAGCCGGATTGCCTCGGTGAAGTCGGCGATGGCACTATCGTACTCGTGCTTAAGGCGGTAGGCATCACCGCGCCCGGAATACGCGAGAGCGTATTCCGGCTTGAGCCGGATCGCCTCGGTGAAGTCGGCGATGGCGCGATCGTACTCGTACTTGCGGAGGTAGGCAAAACCGCGCCAGACATACGCGTCGGCGTCTTTCGGATCGAGCCGGATGGCTTCGGTGAAGTCGGCGATGGCACTATCGTACTCGTGCTTGTGGCGGTAGGCAAAACCGCGAAAGAAATACGCGAGGGCGTTTTTCGGATCGAGCCGGATCGCCTCGGTGTAGTCGGCGATGGCACGGTCATACTCGTCGGCCATCAGGTGGTCCGAAGCTCGACTCATAATCCGGCGCACGCCACCGGCCGTTGGGTCACTTGCCGGCAACGGCGAAGGGGTGTCATTCTTCGCCAGGAGAAGCGGCGGAAGCTCCACCGCCGCGACGGCGAAGTTCACATTCTCGCCGCCAAGAGAGCGAAAGGTCAACGTGTTGACGCCGACAACCCTGCCCTTCATATCCACGAGCGGACCGCCGCTGTTTCCCTTTGAAATCGGCGTGGTGGTCTGAATCAAGCGGGCATTAACGTCGGTCGGGCCAAGCGCCCGAAGCTCCTTGCTCTCACGCACGGCGCTCACGATTCCCTCGGACACCGATTGTTGCAGTCCCAGCGGACTCCCGAACGCCGCCACCTGCTCGCCTTGTCGCGGTGCCGACGTGGCCAAGCGGAGAGGGCGCAACTTCTCCGGCGGGCATTCGACCCGTACCAGGGCAATATCCTTCTCGGGCCACACGCCCAGGTATCCGGTAATCGGCGCGCTCGTCTTGTCGGAAAAGACGATCCTGCCCGCGGTCGCGTCCTCGATCACGTGAAAATTGGTGACGATCGTGCCTTGCTTGTCCAGAACGAATCCGCTTCCCGTCCCCGCTTCCTCCGGGCCGGTCACGTTCACTTGCACCACCGACGGGCCCACGAGTTCAGCGAGGTCCGCCAACTCCAAGGTTTTGACATTGCCGGTTGGCGGAGCCGACATCGGTTCTGCTGCTGGCGCTGCCTTCACGGGCAGCAACTTGTCGGATTTCCCGGCGTAGCGCTCACCTGTCGCCCTGTTCGACCACGGCCGATCCAGGTCCCGCTCCATGGCGGCGGTATGTTCCTTGTATTGGCGCAGGGCCACCGGATTAGTGTCCGGGGCCTTCGCCGCCCTTTCCGCCTCCGCCTTTCGGAGCCGAATGTACTCAGCCAACACCTCGGCGCTGACCTCCTCGGGCTTCACCCCCATTTCATCGGCATGTTCCGCAATGCCCGACTGCCCCAGTGGCGTCCGTTGGCGATTCTTGATTGTTTCGTCCGAATCCCACGGCAGGGCCCGACCGCTGAACTCCTCGGGCTGGATCTTGTCCCGGTATATCTTGTTGAGTTCGTGCACAACGGACTCTTCCGTCGGATATAGCCGCGTGGGGAATCGGAATACCTTGCCTTCGACGTTGTAGTCGCGGTATTCCGGCTGTTCCGGCTCATCCACCACGGGAATGTTTTTCCACCAGTCGGGACCGGCGGGCGCTTTGTCCTCGTCCACCACGGGAGGGTCAGTGTAGGTAGGCGTCTTCGTCGCCGAGGCCGGCATACGAGCTACCTGGGGTGGCGGCTTGGGGTGGACATGTTGCTCCGGCGCGTGAGCCCCAGACTCCGCCGATTCTGCGGCAGCCAAGAGCGGTTGATCCTTCTCCGCCTGCTGTTGCGGCTCGCTGCCGCCACGGAACACCAGGGCCCACAACAGGAGTAACGCAGAACCAGACCCCACGATGATCGCCGCCCAAGTGACGGGCCAAACACGCTCCGGCTTCTCTGGTGCTTCGTTGACTGCCGCCGCGCCAAGGCCGTGGCGAATCGGACTCTCGCCGCTGACGCCCCTAATGGGCGCGAGGGACTCCGGTACCGGTGAAGAGGAAGGAGGAGCCGTGGATCGTTGGAATAGCCCCCGGACCTGCTCGGCGCGTACCCAGCGGGCACTATCGCCTTGACGCACCAACGTGTCGGGCTTGACGATGCCAACTTCAGCCAGCCGGCGCAGTTCCCTCGAATCGACTGGCCCAGCCTGCCAGTCTCCGCCACTCTGATAGAACCACTGAGTAGCCACGTGAGATCCCTACCTTTCCACCGGGTCCGGCCGGGGGCTACCGTCGAAAGGTAGGTGAAGACAGCAGCCCCCGACCCGGTTTGGCTCGCCGAGGAGCGACCCCAACGAACACCCGGCACCACTCATTATAGCGACGGAGGGCGGGCCATGCGAGGGAGTGGCCAAGAAGCGCCATTCAGCCGCGCACGCGCGCACGCGCGGGGGAAAATCTCAAAATCGCTCGGCGGGAGGTTGAGTTGCGTTCCCTGGGTCCTCGCAGGGCGTCTGGCCCTCTCCCACCTTCTGCTCCAACAGGTTTCGCAGCTTCTTGAGCCACACCAGCGCCCCATCCAACTCGTAAGATGACGCATACCAAGCTAACCAAAGAGGGTCGTCCCCCATGCGTGCGTCGGGGGCCATGTAACGCTCTGGCATGATTTGGGTCAAATCCTCCCTGAGGTCCCACGCCCGCGATTCCAGGGCAGTCACCTTCGCCAGCGTTCTTCGCGGTCGGCCTGCCATTGTTCCGCCCTCCAAAAAAAATTGCCGTCAGTCGCCGGGGGTTAACCGGTACCCGGCTGGCGCGACCCCCCCGGGGGCCGGGCAAGATCCTGAGCGGCGGGGGGCCCCACGCCCTTCGGCTTCGTTGTCGCCCTGCCCGGCGGCGTCGGCGTCATGCGTCCCCCGTCAGCATCGCGGCGAGCCGTTCCCGGTCGCCCGGCGAGAGGGTCAGCAGGGCGGCGGCGAGCGCCGCTAGATCGGGGGGGGCCGGGCCGTTTTGTGCGCCAACTGTGCCGGATTCCGTGCCGCGCTGGTCGGAAGACCCCGGAAAACAAGGCGATTTTGGGGGGCCTTCGAGTCCAGCTACGCCCACTTCGACAACGCGCTTGCCGCCGCCGGTGGGGATGGGGTAAGGTGTGGCGGGGCCGGCGCCGCCGGCCTCCGCGATCCCTCCCGTCGCCATCCTCTTGCCCAAGGAGGCTCCCGCCATGTCGCCACCCTGTAGCACGCGTCGCGATTTTCTCAAGACCCTCGGGCTTTCCGCGGCGGCCGTGGCCGCCACGCCGGCGGTTTTGTCGGCCGGTGAATCCGAGCCCGAGGACACGCTGGCCGTCGATCCCCAGCCGCGCTACGAGCTCTCGCCGTATCTGTACATGCAGTTCATGGAGCCGCTGGGCAACACCGATTCGTCGGTCGAGGCGGCGTGGGATTTCACCGCGGAGCGTTGGCGAGACGACGTGGTGGACGTCACCGCCCGGCTGGGGCCGCCGCTTCTGCGTTGGGGCGGACTCCTGGCCGCGTACTACCGGTGGAAGGAGGCCGTTGGTCCGCGCGACCGGCGTCGGCCGATGCTCAACCTCTGCTGGGGCGGCGTGGAGACCAACCAGATTGGCACGGCCGAGTTTGTCGAGTTCTGCCGCCGCGTGGGGGCGAATCCGCTCATGTGCGTCAATTTCGAGTCGGAAGGCCGCCCCTATTTCGCCCAAACGCCCGACGGCGACGTCCGCTCGGCCGGGCCCGACGAAGCGGCCGAGTGGGTGGCCTACTGCAACGATCCGGACAACGCCCTGCGCCGCGAGCACGGCGTCGAGAAGCCGCATCCGATCCGTCTTTGGCAGATCGGCAACGAGACCTCGTACGACGGCGACGGCTTCGACTGCGAAACGGCCGCCCGGAAGACCGCCGAGTTCGCCCAGGCGATGCACAAGGCCGATCCGGATATCGAATTAATCGGCTGGGGCGACAGCGGCTGGGGCCCGCGGATGATGGAGATCGCCGGCGAGCATCTCCAGTATCTCGCGTTCCATCACATGTTCGATCCCGGCGGCGAAGGCTCGCCGCTATACGGCACGGAGTATCGCAAGGACCCCGCGCGGACGTGGGACCACCTGATGCGGGCGGCCGGCGTGCACGACCGGCGGATCCGTTCGGTCCGCGAGCGGACCGACAAGTACCCCGTGCCGCTGGCCATGACCGAGTGTCATTTCGCCCTGCAGGGGCGCAACCGCTGCGAAGTGCTCTCGAGCTGGGCCGCCGGCGTGGCCTACGCCCGGATGCTCAACGTGCACCAGCGCCACGGCGACAAGCTCAAGATCGCCACGGCGGCCGATTTTTGCGGCACGCGGTGGCAGGTGAACGCCGTGATGATCCCCGTGCCCGGCGGCGAGTCGTTCATGATGCCCGTCGCGCTGGTGATGTGTCTGTACCGCCATCACACGGGCAAGGAAGCCATTGCCGTGAGCCGCGCGCCGGAGGGGCTGGACGTGGTGGCCAGCCGCACCGCCGACCGCGTCTTTCTGCACGTGGTCAACACAAACCGCCAGCGCGACGTTCGGGCGGGTCTGACGGTGGCGGGCCGGGCGATCCACGCCGGTCGCGTGTTCGAGATCTCCGGCGATCCGGAATATGAAGTCATCGACGCCCATCCGGCCGGCATCCACCAAACGGAGAAGCCGCTGCCGGCCGACGCCGCGTGGACCTTTCCCGCCGCGTCCGTCTCGGCCGTGGAGCTGGAAACAACGGAAACGTGACAAAGCCGTGTGCCACGGGATTTGCCCGCGCGCGATTCCGGTCGTGGTTGCCACGAGAGCACATTTCGCGAGATCGTGGTGGGTGCCATGGCCACGCTTGCGTGGCCATGCGTGGCATTGCTCGGGAAAACATGCCCACGGCGAGCGTGGGCATGGCACCCAGCACTGGCAGAACCAGTGGCGCTCAGCATGAAACCTGTTCAAAATGAGCACTGGCAGAGCCAGTGGCACTCGGTCCTGGCCTTTCGGGAGTGATCCATCATGCAAGACGCTGCCCCCTCTCGCCGGACGTTTCTCAAGACCGTCGGCTTGGCCGGCGCCGGGCTCTCGGCCGGCGCGCTGGGCTCGTCCAGTCGCCCCGCTCGGGCGGACGACGCGGACGTGGACGGAGCGTTCTTCGTGCGGCCGGAGGAGCTTACGCTCAAACACCATCTGGACCGCGCGGCGCGGCGGCTGTCGTTCGGTCAGTGGATGGAGTCGCCCGAGGCGTGGCGCGAGGCGGTTCGCAAGAAGCTCGTCGAGCTGTTGGGCTTCACGCCGCCCGAGGCGCGGCCCGCGCGTCGGATCCGCACCGTCCGCCACGGCGACGTGACGATCGAGGCCTGGGTGATGCGGATCGACGCGACGCTGTCCGTGCCGGCCTATCTACTCGTGCCGGCCAAGATGGCCTCGCCGGGCCGCGCGGTGATGGCGATCCACGGCCACGGCGCGGTCGAGGGGCCGGTCGGCCAGTACGACGACTATCACCACCGCTTTGCCTTGCGCTTGGCCGAGGCGGGCCGGCTCGTGCTCTGCCCCGCGCTGCGGGGTTTCGGCCCGCTGGCGAACCTGTCGGCCGGCGACCCCCGCTACGCCCTGGACTATTGGGGCAGCGACCGCGGCCGGCAGTTCACGTTGGTGACCGACGCCTTCCTCTTCGGCCAGACGCTCGTCGGCCAAACGGTCGAGGACCTGCTTCGCTGGGAAGCCTGGCTGGCGGGCTCGCGCGGCGTCGAGACGTTCGACGTGGCCGGCATCTCCTACGGCGGCGACCTGGCCATCGTCTATCCGGCCCTGAGCGGTCGGGTGGGCAAAATCTACTCCAGCGGCAGCCTGGGCTCGTTTTCCGTCATCTTCTCCCGCTGCTACAACGCGCCGGCGCATTGCGTGCCCGGCGTATTGGAGTGGATGGACCGCAGCGACATCGCCGGGCTGAGCGCGCCGCGGCCGATCCGGTTGCATTACGGCGCCCTGGACGTGCCGGGGCCCGACAACAACTCCGCCTCGTACAACGAAACCGTCCAGCCGTCGCTCGATGAGCTAAAGGCGATCTACCGCGCCTCGGACGCCGAAGACCGCGTGAGCCTACACGTCACGCCGAAGAGCCACCACGAGTTCGATCTGGAGGATCTTCTGGCATATTTGTGAGGGGGGGATTCACCACGGAGACACGGAGGGCACGGAGACGAAGAGAAGATAAGAAGGAAGGAACCGCGGATAAACGCGGATCGACGCAAATACGAATAAGGTGAGGAAGGAGGGACTGATGATTGGGGTTGTCTTCACGAACCCCCGAGTCCCGGATCCCAAATCCTATTCGCGGTCATTCGCGTGTATTCGCGGTTCCCTGTCTCCCCTCGTCTCCGCGTCTCCGTGTTTCCGTGGTGAGTCCCTCTTCTTTCTTTACTGCGTCGTTGCCCCGGTCCGCAGCCCGACTTGGCGGGCGAGGAAGACCCAGTATTCGAGCGACCCCAGGGCCATGGCGCGGAGGTGGCTGCGGAGCCGCGGTGGTTTCGACTCCTCGATGAGCTGGGCCAGATCGGTCAGGACGGTGTCGTTGTCGCCGTAGTACGAGTGGCCCAGCAGGCTCGTGTCCAGGTCGGACACGTCGATCGTGTCGATGCCCGGCAGCACGACGAGCCCCTCGCCCGAGTCGCCCGCCCGCGGGTAGCCGTGCAGCTTCTTCGAGGCCGCGAGGGCTTCGTCGTTCGACGAGGCGTAAAGCGTCACGCGCTGGGCGGTCTTGGTGATAACCGGGGCGATGTCGCGGCGGAAGACGTCGGCGTCGATGTCCGGCGCGGTGAGCACCAGCTCGTGGAACAGCGGCATATCCTCCTGCTTTAGCTCGGTCACAAGCTGCCCCAGCGCGGCCGTGAGGGCGCGGTTGCCCATGCTGTGGGCGATCAGGTGGACCCGCTTCGCCTCGGTTCGCCGGGCGACGGACAGCAGGAACTCCTTGAGGTGCGGCACGGTCCAGACGACGTTGGTTTCGTCCACGGTGTAGTCGAACAGCCCACCCTGCGAGGGCCAACTGTAGAAGATTGGCGCGCCCTCGAAGCCGAGGTCGTAGGCCATTTGCGCGGTTCGTCGCGCGGCCTTCTCGAAGGTGACGTTGTAGCCGTGGACGAAGACGAACGCCTCGCCGCGAGGGCATTGGGCGATTCGCTCCTTCAGGTCGGCGTAAAAGCCGTCCTCGTCCTTCCGCTCGACGCCCATCAGGACGACGTGCCGCATCGGGTCCTCGCGGAACTCGAGCCGGATGATGGAGGGGCTCTCGAGCTCGCCCCGCTGGTGCGTCCGGGGGATGCTCACCTCGCACGTGCCCACCTCGAGCTCGCCGCGGTCGTTACTGTAGTCCAGGTCGATTTTAGCTCCAGCCGGCTTCGTGTTCGGCGTGAGGTTTGCCCAGCAGATGGCCGAAGCGGATGTGGCGAACGCGGCCAGGCACAGCAAGCCCGCGAGGACGCGCGACCGTCCCCCGCGAAGCACGACGACCAGGAGCACCAGCGACGCGGACCCGCCGCAGAGCGTGACGGCCATCCACGGCACGTTGGCGAGCGGACCGCCCGGGGCAACGTCGATCGCCTTGCGATCCGTGCCGTAGTAGACCTTGACCAGCTTGTAACCCTGGGCCTCGATCGACTCGGGCGTGGCCGCGGGGAGACTTTCGGACGCGGTTGCCGCGGCGGGTTCCTCTTCCGGGCTTGCCTCGGCGGCGCGGGCCGGTTCGCCGGCGGGCATGGGTGGCGGCGCGGCGGCGACGCGCGGCAACGCGGCGTCCAGCGCGATCCGTCCGTCGGCGTCGGCCGGCGGCGCGGCGACCCGGCCCGACAAGGCCGCCGTCCCCGATGCCGCGGACGACTTCACCTGCATCGACGGCGACAGCCCAGGCGATGACGCCGTCATCTTGCGCGCCGACGCTTGCGGCGAAGCGGCCTCGGACGCGTTCCCGCTTGGCGGAAGCCCATCCGGACCGATCAGCGTGGGCGCCATCGCGGTCATTGGCTGCCGAGCGGACAGGCTCTCCGGCGGCGCGGCGGTCGGCTTGCCCATGTCCACGGGCGCATCGCGCATCAGCACGGGCGGCATGGACGCGGACATGGCGGCGGGCAAACCGGGATCGTCCGGCATGGCCCCGTCTGGGACGGCGTCGGGCGGCGCGAGGTCGGGCACGGCGAGATCGCCCGCCGGCCTCGACGATTCGCCCGCGTCGCGTGCTTGCTCGCGCGGTCGATCCGATTCCGCGGCACACCCTACCCACACCGCGACACACACCGCCCAACACGCGACATGAACCCACGTGGCTCCATTGCGTCTCATTTCACCCCCTCCGTGGAGTGGCATTCGCGGACACCGCCAAAGGACCCCATTTTGCGTGGGAGCTTAACACAAGACTACTCTGGGCCCTAGAGCGGTTTTCGGGGGTACCGTCGGCCGGGGCCGAACTTCCCCCACGGCGAAGCGGAACCTATGATAGGATAGCGGTTTCCGTTCCATGGGCGGCCCGCGCCGTCGGTCGGAGGGACGCGGATGGGCATACGGTTCACCTGCCCCAACGGGCACCAACTGAACGTGAAGGCGTCCCAGGCGGGCAAGACGGGCAAGTGCCCCCGCTGCGGCGCGACGGTGGCTATCCCCCAGGCGAGTGAATCGGCGGGTGAGGCATCGCCTGGGGATCCGTTTGCCGACGCGCCGGGAGCGGCCTGGTACATCCATCTTTCCGGGGTGGAGCGGCACGGGCCGATCTCGGCCGACGTGATGCGGACGTGGCTCGCCCAGGGACGCGTGCCCGGCGACGCCCTTGTCTGGCGCGAGGGCTGGTCGGAGTGGGCGGTGGCGTCCAAGGTATTGCCGATGGGCACGGGTGGTAAAGGTGGTGAAGGGGACAATCCCCTTTTCGCTGGCGCGAAAACCGGGACAGTCCCCGGCGCGAACATGGGGGCTGGTCCCGGCGAAGACATTGGGGTTGTGCCCGCGCCGGCGTCGGATTTCCACATCGAACCGAAGCGGCCCGCGAGGGCGGTCCGCCCTGCCCGGCCGAGGTCGCGCAGCCGTTCCACGCTGGTGGTGGGCGTTCTGACCGCGCTGGTGCTGTTGCTGGGGCTCGTTTTCCTTTGGGTGCTCACAAAATGAAGATCCAACCCTTCCTCGAACACCACGGAATCACCGTCAATCCGTTCGCGGATGAAGACGCGCAGACGGATCTGGTGTTCAAGGGCTTTTGCATCACGCACACGTATCATCCGACGTGGGACAAGATTTACGGCAACCCGGCCGAGCCCGCCACGGCGATCGTCTTCGGCGAGAAGGGCGCCGGCAAGACGGCCCTGCGGCTGCAAATCGCCCGCCACTTGGGCGACTTCAACGCCAACCATCCGGGCGGGCGCGTGTTTGTGATCGACTACGACGATTTCAATCCGTTTCTCGACCGGTTTCGGGAGCGATTTCGCGGGCGGCGGCGCAAGCCGGACCGCGTGCTGGCGCAGTGGAAGCTGTGGGACCACATGGACGCGATCCTGGCGCTGGGGGTGACGCAGTTGGTCGATCGCGTGCTCGAGGTGAAACAAACGAGCTACCCGGCCGCGTGCGATCCCGCGCCGCTGCCGGTCGAGTCGCTGGGCCGGTCGCAGGTCCGCGATTTGCTGCTTTTGGCGGCGGTGTACGATCAATCGACCGCGCAGAGCGGGCAGGACCGATGGCGGGCGCTGCGTCGGCGGCTGCGTTTTTCGACGTGGCGCACGAAGTGGGACGTGGTCCTGCCCATCCTCGTGGCCGCGGCGATTGTCGGCGCGATCGTGGCCCTGCGCGATTGGTCGTGGCTGAAGACGCCCTGGCCCTACGCGGCCGCCGCCGCGGCGTGGCTGCCGCGGGTGTGGCGATGCCTGCGGGCCACGTGGCGCAGCGCGAGCATCACGCGACACGCCCGGGTGCTCCTGCCCAATCGCAAGCGGCTCAAGCGGATCCTCATGCAGATGGCCGAGCGGCAGATCGCCGGCCAGCCCTTGCCGCGGGCGCAACGGACCGACGACCGCTACGAACTGCTGGGCAAGCTGCAAGACGTGCTGGGCACGCTGGGCTTCCGCGGGATCGTCGTGCTCGTGGACCGCGTGGACGAACCGTATCTGGTGAACGGCTCGGCCGAGCTGATGCGGGCGCTGGTGTGGCCGCTTCTGGATAACAAACTGCTGAAACACCCGGGCCTGGGGCTCAAGCTGCTGCTGCCGGCAGAGCTGGTCGATTTCATCGAGCGCGAGGACCGCGATTTCCACCAGCGGGCGCGGCTCGACAAGCAGAACCTCATCCGGTCGCTCGATTGGACGGGCGAGGCCCTCTACGACGTGGCCGCCGCCCGGCTGCAGGCGTGCGCCGCCGAGGGCCGCGCGCCCGCGATGGAGGATCTGTTGGATCCCACCATCACGAAGGCCCGGCTCATCGAGGCGATGCGGTCGCTTCGGGTGCCGCGGCACCTGTTCAAGTTTCTCTACCGTCTCCTGGTTGCCCACACCAACGCCCATACGGATGCGGAGCCGGCGTGGACGATCAGCAGTGCGACGTTCGAGTCGACGCTGGCCCTGTACCAACGCGACCGCGACGCCTTCGACCGCGGCCGCGGCGCTGGGTGAGGCTGGGGGGGCGCGTCGATCCGCGGCGCGTTCTCGCGCGGCGCTATCGCCGCCGCCCGGCGCCGGGTATCATGTTCTTGGGCTCACTCCACGCACCCCGGATGGGGGCGGCCGTGCTCGATCCGGGGCGCGCCCGTTCGAGCGGTTGCGCATTTTGGCCAAAGAGAAAAGCGGAGTCGCGCCAGCACACGGGGAGGCAAGACCATGCGAACGATTTGTTTTTCGATCGTTGTCGCCTTGTCGGCGGCCGGCGCCGCGCGCGGAACCGACGTCATGCGGGCGGATGAGGACAACGCCGAGAAGAGAAACTCGGTCTATCATCCCGCCGCCCATGCCACGGCGTCCCCCAAGACGCCGATCGAGCTTCAGCCCGGCCCCTATCTTTTTCTCGACGACTACCTGATCGACAAAACCGTGAACGTCCGTCGGCGCGTGAACTGCCCCGCGCGGGATCCCCGGATCGCCAACCCGATCGTCACCGGCAAGGAAGACCGCAACTTCCAGCCGTATATGTCCGTGGTGCGCGATCCGCAAACAGGGCGATTTCGCATCTGGTACTGCACTCGCACGGACGACGAGGATCCGATCCGGGCGCACATCGGCACGATGGCATCGGAGGACGGCATTCACTGGCGGCGTCCCGTGCGCGTGCTCGACGATCCGGCGCCCATCGAGGTCGGTTGCAGCGTGATCGACGAAGGGCCCGGTTTTCCGGACCCCGCGGCGCGGTACAAATTCGCCTGGCACTGGTGGAGGCCCAACGAGAAGAGCCCGGGCCTGAGGATTGCGGTGTCACCCGACGGACTGACGTTCGCGCCGCTCGCGCCGCGCGTCGTGCTTTCCCACAGCCACGACATCAACAACCTCTTTCGCGACACCTTGCGAGGCCGCTACGTGGCCACGATTTCGGTGACCGGCCGCCGGACGATGCAGAGCACGAGCGAGGATCTGGTCCACTGGACGAAGCCCTGGTACGTGATGCTGTCCGACCCGAGCGACCCGAACGAGACGCAATTCTACGCGATGAGCGGCTACCTGATCCGCGGCGACTTGTGGATTGGGTTGGTGAAGATCCTGCACGACAACCAGCGGGCCGAGGGGACGCCGGAGGGGTCGTACGGCGTCGGGCACACGCAGTTGGCCTGGAGCCGGGACGGCGAGAGCTGGGTCCGCGACCAGACGCCCTTCTTCGAGCCCGACCCGACGCCCGGCGCGTGGGACCATGCCCACGCGTGGATGGATTGCCAAGTGCTGGTGGGCGACGAGGTGTTCCTCTACTACTGCGGCTACAAGAACGGCCACAAGGTGAACCGGTTCGAGGAGCGTCAGATTGGCCTGGCGCGGATGCCGCGCGACCGATACGCGTCGCGCGACGCCGGCAAGAACGAAGGAACGTTGCTGACGCGGCCGATCGTTCCGCGCGGCGGGAAGATCACGGTCAATGCAAACGTAGAGGGCGAGATGCGCGTCCGGCTGCTGGACGCGTCGTGCGGGGCCATCGCCGGCTTCGACGCCGGGGATTGCCGGCCCATCCACGGCGACGGCGTCGCCCTGCCGGTCGCGTGGAAAGGCGCCTCGCTCGATTCGCTTGGGGACAAGCCGGTGAGGATCGAATTCCGGATGAAGGAGGCTCGGCTTTACGGGTTTGACTTGGCGGAGTGACGGCGCGATGGGCTACCGCTCTCATGAACCAACGAGAAGGGAGAATGCCATGAACGGTCGATGGACGCTCGGGGGACTTGCCGCGACGGCGGTATTGCTGTTGGGGACGGTTGCATTGGGGCAGACTCCGCCGATCTCGCCTGATTCGGGCGAGAAACGCGAGTTGCCGGGGCGCCTAATGCCGCCGCCGATCGATACCGATCAGGCGGTGGCGGCGGCGATGAAGAAGTACGACAAGGACAAGGACGGCAAGCTGGACGAGGAGGAATTGAAGAAGGCGCCCGAGTTGAGGGTCGCGCGGAAGCGGCTCGACCGGAACGGAGACGGCGCGGTCGAGGCGGCCGAGATCGCCGCGCGGATCGAGGCGTGGAAGGCCAGTCAACTGGGTCTCATGGCCATCGCCTGCCAAGTTCGCCACGAAGGGCAGCCCCTTAGCGGCGCCAAGGTCGTGTGGGCGCCGGCCCCGTGGCTGGGCAAGGCGTACAAGGCGGCGGAAGGCACGACGGACGAGCGGGGGATGGCCAATATCACCGTCCCCAAGGCCCCCCTGCCGGGCGCGCCGCCGGGTTTCTATCGCGTCCGGATCACCCACCCCGACGTGAAGCTGCCCGACGAGTTCAACAAGAAGACCATCCTGGGAGGGGAGGTGGCCGTCGACGTGGACGAGTTCGCGGAGACGGGCAGGATGCTGTTCGACTTGCAGCCGGAGGGCGTGGATGGGCCCGCGATGGGAGAAGCTCAAGACGATTCGCGATCCCCTTGATCGGCAGCTTGAGACGCATGCTCGTCCGGGAGGTGCTGCGCGAGATCCATGCCGTCGTGGAGAATGCGTCCGATCTCGACTTGACCGTCGGCGCGCGTTCGATAGAGAAGGAAGCGCCTCGTAACGAAGCCGCCCGGAAAGGCCAAACCGTTCATGGGTCCAGGCGAGGATCGACTCCATATCGCGCTGGGCGGCGGGTGAGAGGACGCAGCGAGGCATGGAGTCAATTGCCCGGCGTGTGTTGCCCGATCTTATCGCCGACACGGCGCCCGATCTGGCCGATGAATTCGCCTAGCTGCGTCTCGCCGTCGAGGACGATTCCTTGGCCACGATCCAATGCGTCAAACGCCTCCGAGGCAAGCGACCGGAGCAACGCCAGCTTCTGCTCATCCTCGCGGGCACGCTGTTCCAGCAGACGAAGCCCCGCCCGCATGACCTCGCTGGCGTTCTTGAAACGCCCCGAAGTCACCTGGGCGTCCACGAAATCGTCGAAGTGGTCGGTCAGATTGATGTTGCGCGTGGGCATGGTTTCCTGTTCCTTCTTGGCATGTCCCTCCCCAAAGCTTACCACGACTGGCAAAAATTGCCAATAACACCCCTAGGGGGGTGCCTTGGTCGCGCGATCTCCCGGAAGGGCCGCCCCTTGCGGATCCCGCCTCCGCGCGAGACCAGACAAACCGCGTTGCAAGGCGCGCGGTTCAAAGCAGCCGATCGAGCAGATCGACCAGCTCGCCGAACTGGGCCAGCGCGGCGTCGAGCGGCTCGGGCCGCTCCATGTCCACGCCCGCGCCGCGCAGCAGGTCGAGCGGGTCCTTCGAGCAGCCGCCCGAGAGAAAGCCCAGATAGTCGTCCAACTCCGCCCGCCCGCCGCGGCGGACGCGCTCGGCCAGCGCGATGGCCGCGGCCATGCCGGTCGCGTACTTGTAGACGTAAAATGCCCGATGGAAGTGCGGGATCCGGAAACACTCCAGCTCCAGCTCGTCGTCCAAGGCGAAATCCGGTCCGAAGTACGCCTCGAGCAACTCGCGGTAGACGCTCTTGAACCGCTCGACGGTGAGCGGTTCGTTGGCCTCGGCCAGCTCGTGCGTGGTTTTCTCGAATTCGGCGAACATCGCCTGCCGGAAGATCGTCGCCCGCATGGCGTCGATCCGCCGGTTCACCAGAAACGCCCGGCGCCGATCGTCCGGGGCGTTATCGAGCAGATAATCGCCCAGAAGCTGCTCGTTGAACGTGCTGGCCACTTCGGCCACGAAAATGGCGTAGTCGTAGTAGGCGAACGGCTGGCGTCTGGCCGAGTGGTACGTGTGCATCGAGTGGCCGGCCTCGTGCGCCAGGGTGAAGACGTGGTCGAGCACGTCGCTTTGGTAATTCATCAAGATGAACGGCTCGGCGTCGTACGTGCCGCAACTGAACGCGCCGCTCTGCTTGCCGCGATTCTCGTACCGGTCGCACCACCGGCCGCGCAGCCCGGCGGCCAGCGCCTGGACGTACTCGCGCCCCAATGGCTTCAAGGCCGCCAGGACCAGATCCACCGCCTGGCTCCAGGTGTGCCGGCTCGACAGATCGCTCAAGATCGGCACGTACGTGTCGTAGTGGCGCAACTCGCGCAGCCGCATCTTCCGCCGCCGCACGTCGTAATAATGATGGAGCGACGGCAGATGCCGCCGGACCGACGCGATCAAGTTTTCGTACACGCTCCGCGGCACGCGATCCGGGAAGAGCGCGGCGTCCAGCGCGCTGGGATAGCACCGTGCCCGGGCGTAGTACACGTCCCGGTGGATCGAGCCGGCCAGCGCCGCCGCCAACGTGTTCTCGTGCGCGGCGTATTGGGCGTAGACGGTGTGGAACGCCGCCTTGCGGACGCCGCGTTTGGGCGACTGCAAGAGCGACGCGAATCGGGCGTGCGTCAGCTCGACCGCGCGGCCGCGCTCGTCCTTGACCGCGCCGAACCTCATGTCGGCGTCGTTGAGCTGGCGGAAGACCTGGCCGGCCGTTTGGGCCATCTCCGTCTGCATCGCCAGCAGCTTCTCCTCCCGCCGCGCGAGCGTGTGCGGTTTGTACCGCAAAAGCCGCTCGAGCAACAACCGGTACGGCGCGAGCCGCTTGTCGGCCAGAAACGCGCTCATTGTGGTCTTCGGAATCGCGAGAATCTCCGGCCGGAGGAAGCTGGCGGCCTGGCCCGCCCGGCTGGCCGCGCCGACGTACCGCCCGTGCATCCGCTGGTACGTCGCGTTGGCCGTGTCTTCCGTCGTCTTCAAAAAGGCGTACGTTCCCAGCCGCTCGCCCGCGCGGTCCATCTCCAGATCAAAGGCAAGGCACTCGGCCAGCGTCTTGGCGCCATGGCCGAGCCGGCCCTGGAATCGGGCGTACTCCTCGATCCGAGCCTCCCACGCGGTGAACGCCTGCTCCCAGGCCGCGTCGCTGGGAAACAGACTCGCCAGGTCCCAGCAGTCCGACTTCTTCGCCTTCTGGCGCGGCGGCAAGGCGTTCGATTTCGTCATGGGCGGATTCCGAAAAAAACAGAGGAGTAACCGCGGATGAACGCGGATGGACGCGGATAAGGGGGGAAGAAAGGAAGAAGCGAGAAGGCAATCCACCCTCGCAGCCTACGCATCATCCTTCGGTGCACGCTCCAGAATGCCGAATCCTCCACCCCGCGCCCCCGTCCCCTCTCCTTTCATCCGCGTTCATCCGCGTCCATCTGCGGTTCCCTTCTCGTCACTTCTCCAATCGCGTCCGTCTGCGGCTTCTTCCCGGGTTCCTTGCTTCACCACTGCATCAGGACCGTCGCCCAGGTCAACCCGGCGCCGAAGCCGCTGAAGAGCACGAGCGACCCCGGCCGAATGCGGCCTTGCTGGTAGGCTTCGTCCAGGGCCAAGGGGATGCTGCCGGAGGACGTGTTGCCGTAGCGATCGAGGTTGTTGCAGATCTTTGCCGGATCGAGATCGAGCGACTTCGCCGCCGAGGCGATGATCCGCATGTTCGCCTGGTGGAAGATCACCAGATCGACGTCGGCGAGCGTCTTGCCGGCCGTCTCGAGAACCTGATGGACCGTCTCGTCGAGCATCCGGATGGCCCAGCGGAAAATGGGCTGGCCGGCCATCTGCATGAAATGCTGCCCTTGGGCGGCGCCTTCGGGTTCGTAAGGCAGTCGCGTGCCGCCCATCGGCCGGTGGAGCAGATCCGCCCCGGCGCCGTCGGATCCCATGGCAAAGGCCAAGAGCCCCTGGCTCTCGTCGCCCGGCGCCAGCACGACCGCGCCGGCCCCGTCGCCAAACAGCGGATACGTTTTTTTGTCGGAAGGGTTGAGCACGCGGCTGTTGCAGTCCGCCCCGATCACCAACACCCGCTGGCTGCACCCCGTGGCGACGTACTGCATCCCGGTGACCATGGCGAACACGAAACTGGCGCAGGCGGCGTGCACGTCCATCGCGGGCGCGCGCAGGCCGAGCTTCTCTTGCACGAGGCACGCCGCGCTGGGCAGCAGCAAATCGGGCGTGAACGTGCCGAGGAGGATCAGATCGATGTCGGCCGGATCGACCTTCGCCTGGCGCATCGCCAGCGTCGCCGCCTCGACCGCCATGTCGCTGGTGGCCGTCTCCGGCGGGGCGTGGCGGCGCTCGAGAATGCCCGTCCGCTGGACGATCCAGTCGGCGTCGTAGCCGAGAATCGCGAGATCCTCGTTGCGGATCACGTTGTCGGGCACGTAGCTGCCCACGCCGAGGATCTGGACGCCCATCAGGCGTCCGAGCCGGGATTGCCTCGTGGGAATGTCGCGCTGCGTCGCGTCTTGGCTCAAAGTCATGGGGGACCACTCGGAACAAGCATCGGGCCGCCCAGGCGCGGGAGAAAGACCGGCGGCGCGTCAGTAAGGCGGAATCCCTGAAGTTCGCGGCGTCGCAAGATACCCTATTCCGGGTGGTTCGTCGCGGCGATGGGAGAAGCCCAGGGGAAACACGATCTCTCGCAAAGTCCGCAGAGTACGCCATTTTCGGCCCGCTCACAAGCCCGACATGGCGAATTCCTCCCCCGCGAGAACAACCCAATTTGTCCAAACGTACCGATCTACGTGTTTCATGCTGCTGCCGCCAGTTTTCGCCGGAAAACGCCTCCTTGGGGGGGGTGTCCATTGGGGGCCATCCCCGCTACACTATAGGGTTCCGACACGTGTTGGATGCGCGTTGCGTTGGGGATGGGTGAGCCTTGGTTATCCCTCCAGCCCCCTCCGGGGGCCAGCGCGGCACGCCCGGTTTCATACCCACATCGGATCTTGGGAAGTTTCATTAGGGGTGGGGACGGATGGCCCGGCGCTGGGCCGTTTCCGACATCCCGCCTGACGACACATGTGCATTCTTGCAATTCAGTATCACTCGGTTCCCAACGCCCCCATTCTCGTCGCCCACAACCGGGAGGAGCTTTTTGACCGGCCCACCCAGCCGCCGAAGATCCAATCCGGCAAGCCCCGGGTCATCTGCGGGATCGACCGCAAGGCGGGCGGGACCTGGTTTGGGGTGAACCAGCACGGCCTCTTCGTGGCGGTGGCCAACCGTCCCAAGACCGGCGTGCCTTTCGAGCCCCGATCCCGCGGACTGCTTTGCCGCGACCTGCTGGCCACCACCAGCGCGATCGACGCCGTGGCCCTCGCCGTCGAGGAACTCAGCACCGGCCGCTACGCCGGGGCCAACTTCGTCTGCGCCGACGCCGACAGCGGCGCGGTGGTCTACGGGGGCGACCTGGTCGAGACGGTCGAACTCACCCCGGGTCTGCACCTGCTCACCAACCGCGATCTGGACGACGTCCGCGACCAGCGCCAGGAGTTCGTCCGCCGCCAGTTGACGCTTCAGAAGATCGATTCGGCCGTGACGTTCCTGGCCATGGCCAGCCGCGCGTTCGCCCGCAAGCCGGACGCCTCGGGCCGGCGCGGCGTGGTGCTGACCGGCCGCGACTACGGCACCGTTTCCTCGACGCTCCTCTCGCTGCCCGCGCGGATCCAGCAGGCCGTCTACCAATACGCCCCCGGCGCGCCCAGCGACGTCGCTTTCGACGACTGCTCCGCCCTCCTGCGCCAGGTCCTCTCGACCGACAAGAACAAGGAAGTCCGCGCGGCCGTCGAGGACGACGACGATTACGACTTTCTGGAAGACTGAAACCCTGCTCCGTCTCCGCGCGAGAACACAAGAAGTTCAGACAGATCTCGCGCCAAGACGCAGAGGCGCGGAGATGGATAACCGTAGGTCAGGCTCTGCCTGACGCCGCCGGCGAAGACCTTCAGGAACAGGGAGTGCTCGCATGCGAATTCTCGGCCTGGGTTTCGTCGCGTTCTGCGCCATCGGTTGCGGGGTCATCCAAGCCGCGCCGCCCACGCCCCGTGAACTGGAGGCGGTCCGCCTTCAACTCCAGGAAATGAAGGCCAGCCGCGACCGATTGGTGTCCGGCGTCTTCCGGATCACGGGGAAGGACGATCGGGCGGTTAATGCCGGCGCGATGAAGAAAACGAGGGCGGTCAACTGTTTCTGCGCCTTCGACCATTCGAAGGATCTCTTCCGTTGGGATCGCGACACCGGGGAAGTCGTTGTTGCGCATCAATGCGAACCGGTTAAGCAAGACTTCAATTTGGCCCTGATGGCCATCTTCATCCGAAGGCCGGAATTCACTCTGCACTACTTCAACGGCAACAGCGTTGACGAGGTGTATCAGCGAAGTGCCAGTGCCACGCCGTGTCCGGAGGTGGCTCCCTTCGACGTGCGTTGCCTCGGGCTGGCCTTCAACGGCACGTTGGACCGATATTACCCCTTCGCGCGGCTCTTCAAGGCGTGTCACGATCAACGCATCGTCGAGGTCACGGAGACGGACGGCATATCTCGCGTTGTGTCGAGCCCAAGCGCGGATTCCAACGTCTTCTTCACAACCTGGTTCAACCAAAAACAAGGTTGCTCGCCCATTCGCACGGAGTTGCGCATGGGCGCAATGTCATCGCCGCCGATCCAACGTAGCGAGACGACGTGGAAGGAGACCCACGGCGTTTGGGTACCCGCGACGTTCGTGGGCGAGGATTACGACTCGGCCGGAAAAGCTCCAACGCGGGAGATGGAATGGACGTTCCAGTGGGAGTCCGTCAACGGGCTCGTTCCGGACAGACATTTCACCGCAGCGGGAATGGGGTTGCCCCCAGAAACCCGCATTGTGAGCGATGAATCCGGGAAGCGCGTCGTGCTGGGCACCATCGGCGGCGCTGCGCCCGTGCCCATGGCTCCACGGTAGGAAACCCTGTTCGAGAATGCCTCCGACCTGCCCTCTCCGCGCCTCCGCGTCTCCGCGTGACAAAACGACAAACGGCTCTCGCCCGCCTACCGCCCCACGAACTCCTCGATCCGGTCGAACGCCGCTTCGAGGTTCGCCATGCTCGTGGCGAACGACGCCCGGGCGTAGCCCTCCGCGCCAAACGCCGAGCCCATCACCGTGGCCACGCTCTTTTGCGCGAGTAGTTCCAGGCACCACGCGGCCGAGTCGTTCACCTCGACGCCGCCGTACTTACGGCCCAGGTGCTCCGAGATGTTGAGAAAGGCGTAAAACGCGCCGCCCATCTCCGCCGCCCGAACGCCCGGGATCTTCGCGATCCGCTTCATCACGTACTCGCGCCGCTGGGTGAACGCGGCGAGCATCTGGTCGACGCAATCCTGGGGGCCGTTGAGGGCCTCGACCGCCGCCCACTGGCTCACGCTTGACGCGTTCGAGGTCTCCTGGCTCTGGAGGTTGTCCATGGCCTTGGCCACCTCCGGCGGAGACATCGTCCAACCGATCCGCCAGCCCGTCATCGCATAGGCCTTGCTCACGCCGTTGACCAGGATCGTCCGCTCGGCCAACCCGGGGCGAAGCGCCGCGAAGCTGGCGAACCGATGCCCCGGGTATACCAGCCGCTCGTAGATCTCGTCGGCCACCACCACCAGGTCCCGCTCGATCGCCACGTCGGCCAACCGGCCCAACTCGTCGGGCGAGTACAGACTGCCCGTCGGGTTGGAAGGACTGCACAACACCAAAAGCTTCGTCCGCGACGTAAGCGCCGCGATGAGCTGCTCGGGCCGAAGCTTGAAATCGTCCGCCTCGTCCGTCTCGACGATCACCGGCACGGCGCCGGCCAGCTCCACCAGCGCGGCATAGCTCACCCAGTACGGCGCCGGGATAATCACCTCGTCGCCCGGATCCAAGAGGACGGTGAACGCATTGTGCAGGGCGTGCTTGGCCCCGTTGGCCACCACCACTTGCGCCGGGCTGTATTCCAGCCCGTGCCGGGCTTTGTACTGCTCGGCCACCGCCCGGCGCAGCTCCGGAATCCCGCCCGCCGGCGTGTAGTGGGTCTTGCCCGCGTCCATCGCCCTGGCCGCCGCCCGGCAGATGTGCGCCGGCGTGTTGAAATCCGGCTCGCCCAGGCTCAGGTCGAAAACGGTCCGGCCGGCGGCCTTCAACTCGCGGGCCTTCGCGGCCATGGCCAGCGTGGCCGAGGGCTGTAACGCGCGGACAATGCGGGAGATCGGAATGGGCATCGGGGGGCTCCGGGAAGGTTGACGCCGGCCGGCACACACCCGACAATGATAGTGGCCGGCCCGCCCGCGTCCAAGACGCCCCCCGCACGCCGGCTTCGCTCCCCTTGAAGAAACCCCATGGCACGTCCCCGCATCGGTATCTGGCTCGTCGGCGCAAAAGGGGGGGTGGCAACAACCACAATCGTCGGGCTCGTGGCCCTGCGCAAGGGCCTGCGGACGCCGATCGGCCTGGTTAGCGCCCTGCCTCGCTTCGCCGGACTGGCGCCGACCGACTGGCCCGACTTCGTCGTCGGCGGGCACGAGATCCGCGCCGTCCGCCTGGCCGACGAGGCCGCGAAGCTCTCCCGCATCAGCCGCGCGCTGGATCCCGATCTGGTCGCCCCGTGCCGCGACGATCTGGACGATATCGACCGCCTCGTCCGCCCGGGCACGATCGTCGGTGTGGGCCCGACGATCGGCCAGATGGCCGACGCGGCCGGCGTGCCCCCGCGCGAGTCGCCCGCCGAGGCGGTCGAGCGGCTCTCCGCCGACCTTGCCGCGTTTGCCCGCTCGGCCGAGTTGGCCCACGTCATCGTGATCAACGTCGCCTCGACCGAGCCGCCGGCCGACGCGCCGGCCGTACCCGACCGCTGGGCGAAGCTCGAACCCTTGCTGGCCGAGCCCGGGCGGTGCCCCCTGCCGGCCAGCTCGCTCTACGCGATCGCCGCGTTGCGATCGGGCTGTTCCTACGTCAATTTCACGCCGTCGCTCGGCTCGGCCCCGGCGGCCATCGGCGAGCTGGCCCGGCTCCAGGGCTCGCGCCACATGGGCTGCGACGGCAAAACCGGCGAAACGCTCATGAAAAGCGTGCTCGCGCCGATGTTCGCCCAGCGAAACCTGGCCGTGCTGAGCTGGGTGGGCCACAACATCTTCGGCAACCTCGACGGCAAAGTGCTCGCCGATCCGGCCAACAAAAAATCGAAGCTGGCCACCAAGGATCACCTCGTCCGCGATATCCTCGGCTACGCCCCGCAAACACTCGTTTCGATCGAATACATCGAGAGCCTGGGCGATTGGAAGACCGCCTGGGATCACGTCCATTTCCAGGGCTTCCTGGGCACGCCCATGACGCTGCAATTCATCTGGCAGGGCTGCGATTCGCTCCTGGCCGCTCCGCTGGTTTTGGATCTGGCCCGGTTCACCGAGTTGGCGTGGCGTCGCGGCCACGTGGGCCGGATGCCCTTCCTGGCAAGCTTTTTCAAAAGCCCCCAAGGCGTCGCCCAGCAGGATTTCACCCGGCAATTCCAGATGCTCGAGGCCTGGGCCGACGGCTCCGCCGACCCGCCGCCGCAAACATAGCCCTTGGCGTTTTCCGCCAAAAGGGTTACAACAAACCAACGATTAGATGCCGGCAATCCGGGAGGGCGCGGGTGCCACTGGCTTTGCCAGTGCCCAACTTGGCGCCCACAAGCCGGGCTTATCACTCCGAAGGATCGAACTACTTTGGCAAAACGCAGACCACCCCGATCGCGTGGCGGCACGAACGTCCCGCCCGCCCCGCGGCTGTACGAACCCGAGCCGCCCGACGTCGACGATGCCCCGTCGCCCCGGCGACCGTCCCGGCGGCGGAAGTCGGGCGCGGCGCCGGCCGGCGGAGCTGGCGATCGGCCCCCGGCCGACGAATCCGACGAGGGGCCCGACTGGTTCGACTGGATCGAAACGATCGAAGACGACGAGCCCGAGCCGACCTCCTCGGCCGCCACGCCCCAAAAGTCGTCCCGCCGTCGCCGGGATCGATCCCGCAAACCCCAAGGCGAGCCGGACGCCAAGACGCCCGAGGCGAAGCGCCCGCCCAAACCGCCCGTCGCCGCTGTTCCGCCGGCGCCGGCGATACAAAAGCCTCCCAAGCAGCCGATCCCGCCGAAGCCAAAACCGCAGCGTGAAGCGCCGACGGCCGCCGCCGCGCCCGCGCCGGCGAAACGAGAAGCCCCCGCGCCACCGACGCCGCCCAAGCCAAGACGACGGCGCCAGCCGAAGAGCGTATCGGAAGATGTAGCACAGCCGCCCTCGGCTGTGAAAGGCCACTCCACACAGCCGAGGGCGGCCGTGCCACAGGCGGATATTGAAACGGGTTCTAAGCTGCCGGCCTCCCCAAAGCCGAAGCGGCAGCGCGAGCCGAAGCCGCCGGTTTCCGCGCCCGTTGAAAAGCCCGAGCCCACCCGGCCCGCCGTCAAGCGCGAGGGCCCCTTCGCCGCGATGGGTCTGTCCGACGCCATGCTGGAAGCCCTGCATCTGGCCGACTACCTCGAGCCCACGCCCATCCAGGCCGGTCTCATCCCCAAGGCCATGGCCGGCACGGATCTGATGGGCCAGGCCCAAACGGGCACCGGCAAAACCGCCGCCTTCGCCATCCCCATCCTAGAACGGCTCGAATCGGGTAAACACCAAGGCCCCCAGGCCCTGGTGCTCGTGCCCACCCGCGAGCTGGCCGTCCAGGTCCGCGACGAGTGCACCAAGCTCGCCCACGGCCAGCGCGCCCGCGTCATCGCGCTCTACGGCGGCAAACCCATCCGGCCGCAAACCGAAAAGCTTCAGCGGGGATGCGAGGTCGTGGTGGGCACGCCCGGCCGCGTGCTCGACCACATGAGCCGCGGGACGCTCTTCCTCGGCGACTTGCGCCAGGTGGTTCTGGACGAAGCCGACCGGATGCTCGACATCGGCTTCCGGCCCGACATCGAAAAGATCCTCCGCCGCTGCCCCGAGTCGCGCCAGACGCTCCTCCTCAGCGCGACCCTGCCGCCGCCCGTGCTCCGCCTCGCGCAGCGCTACATGCGCGAGCCCGAGGAGTTGGATTTCTCCACCAAGGACATCGCCGTCGAGACGATCGAGCAGTTCTACTTCACGATCGACCCGGAGCGGAAGTTCGACCTCCTGGTGAAGCTGCTCGACCGCGAGAATCCCCGCCAGGCGATCATCTTCTGCCGCACCCGCCGCGGCACCGAGCGGATCGGCCAGCGGCTGTCCAAGAAGCTCGCGTCGGTGGCCTGCATCCACGGCGACCTGCCCCAGGTGAAGCGCGACCAGGTGATGGCGCAATTCCGCGCCGGCAAGCTCACGCTCCTGGTGGCCACCGACGTGGTGGGCCGGGGCATCGACGTGACGCGGATCTCGCACATCATCAATTTCGACATCCCCGAGTTCTGCGACGACTACGTCCACCGCGTCGGCCGCACGGGCCGCATGGGCCGCGAGGGCGTCGCGTTCACCCTGGTCACGCCCGAGGAAGGCCCCCAGCTCACCCGCATCGAAATGCGGATCAACCGCCTCTTGACCCGCGACGAGCTTGCCGGTTTCGCCCCGGTGGCCATGGTCCCCACCGCCCCACCCCTTCCCGGCGAGCCCGCCCCGGACCGCCTCGGCCCACCTCCCCCGCCCCCCACCTCCAAACCCATCTTCGGGCGAAGAACGCATCGGTTGCGAAGGGCGCTGTAGGGCTCGCGTCTTCGTTCTCATCGATAACGGAGCTCCTTTGATGCCTTCCTCAATCGCGTGCCCCTCCTCCGCCTATGCGAAAGCGCCGTTTCATCCAGACAACCAAGGCAAGGTGAGACGCAGCGATCGCGATGATTCCACTGCTCACGCACAGGACAACCAGACGGCCGATTGCCTCTATCTCCGGGCCGTCGTCCGTGTTGTAGAGCAGCGCTGGCAACGGCCGCATCGTGCGGTCAATGGAATGCCACAGCAGGGCAACGCCCATAGCCAGCAGGAAAAAGTCGAAGCCCCCAAGAAGATTCGGCCCTGCGGGACGTCCGCGGACCGTGTATGCCAGACCCACAAATGCGACCAGGCAGGCAACATCGACACAATACCACAGCGGCAACGAGATCGCATCCGCCTGTATGGCAAAGAGACTCAAGCTGAAAACGCCTATTACCAATAGAAGATGACAAAACACCGTCACAGGGGCAGCAGGCGCGCCGTTCACTTTTCGTGCTGGGTTCATGGCGACTCTCGGTCGGTTGGGATTGTGCGGATTCCCGTTCTCGCAGAGTGTCAATGCATCACTGGCCGCACACCCCCGTGCTCCTCACACTCCGCGTGAGGTTTCGTCGCGAGGGATCGCGAAGCCCATCTCCCACGAAACCCCGTTGGGCAACGCCGTTAAGGATTTCAGACGGGTGATGTACGGACTTTGCGCAAGATTGATCTGGACTTGCGGGAAGGATTTGGAGAAAAGCCAGACTCCGTTTTTGACCACTTGGCAGTACAAGTCAGAAAGGAGTCTGGCACGATGGTTCAGCAAGGAGG
>JAFGDS010000006.1 GCA_016931995.1 Pirellulales bacterium | reverse complement strand
CAAAAAATCCAAGTGTCGCAAGAGGCCCCAACTTCTCCAACCCCAATCCCTTACGCCCCCCCAACGCCACCCAATACCGGACGGCGTTGCGTGGCGCCCAATATCAAAACACGTTCTTAGTGCCACTGGCTCTGCCGGTGCGTGCCGTCGTGAGGAATCCCGCACTGGCAGAGCCAGTCGCACTCACTGAATACGACCCCAACAGCGTGACTCACTACACGAGTCGGACAAGCACTGGCGGAGCCAGTGGCACACGGCGGCCTGGATCGTTGGCTGCGCAGCGGAGGATCTCGTCCATCATGCACGCATCAGAGCGCTTTGTCCTGCTTTGCCTGGCCATTCTGGCCTTGGTCTCGCCCACGTCCGGCCAGACGGCCCAGCCCGCCGAACAAGCCGGCGTCCGGCCAACCGAGGCGCAGCGCCGGCTCTTCGATCGCATCCTTCGCGCGGAGAAGCCGGACCTCGCGGGGCGGCCCGAGCGGTTCGAACAGTGCGTGGCCGTCTTCCGGCGCGAGTTGGCCGGCGATCCGCGGCTGTTCGCCGTCGGTGTGACGGCGACCCGTCAGCCGGACGGAACCGTGCGGCTGGCGGGCCACGTCGAGTTCGAGGAGAATCGCCGGCTGTTGGTCGCGTGGCTTGCCCATCTGGGCTTCGAGAAGATCAACAACCAGATCGAGTTGCTGCCTTCGGCGGGCCTCGGAGGAAAGCGATTCGGTATTGTCGCCGCCCCGCACGCGTTGGCCTACGACCACCCCCGCGAACCCCGCGAGGCCGCCACCGATTGTCTGCTCGGCTGGCCCGTCTATTTGCTCAAGGAGACGCCCGAGGGGCAATACCTCTGCCATAGCGCCCAGGGCTACGTCGGCTATCTCGACGCGAGGGCCGTCCGGCCCATGGATGCCGCCGCATTCGCCCGCTACATGGATACGGAGCATGTCCTTCTGCAAGAGGATTTCGACACCGGCCGTGTCGTTTTGCCCCTCGGTGCGCGGTTGACGTGCGTGGGCCGCGAGGGCGACGAGGTGAGGGTCGAGCTGCCCTCCGGCGAGAGGCTGTCCGTGCCGAAGGCCAAATGCGCCGCGGGCCCGCCGACGTCCGACGAGCGGATCGACCGGGTCATCCGCACGGCCCAGCGGTTTTTGGGCACGCGGTACCTCTGGGGTGGGAAGACCACCGAGGGAATCGACTGCTCGGGCTTGGCGCAGGTGTCGTTTCTCGCCGCGGGCGTCCATCTGGCGCGGGACGCCGACCAACAAGCGTACGCCGGGACGCTGTCCGCCACGCGATGGCATCGCCAGGGGCTGCGCCGCGGCGACGCGCTTTTCTTCCTTGGCCCCAACGGGAGAATCACGCACACGGCGGTCTATCTCGGGGAAGGCCGCTACATCGAAGCCGTCCGCCCGAAGGTCCGTATCGCCAGCTTCGATCCCGCCGACGAGTGCTATAACGCCGCCGGCCATGCCTCGTTCTGCTTCGCCAAACGGCTTCTGGAGTGAGCGGCGGGTTGGAGCCGTGGTGGAATCTTCTTCAAAGCCAGGGAAACGCGGGCAAGCATTGGGGGCCCAGCTCCGGGGGGTGGCGGCGGAGGCGAGGGCGAAATCCTCACGCCCGGCGGGGTGAGCTTCAGGCGGCACGGAATGCCGGCCGCAAGGCGTTTTGGCGGTGTTCAACTTATGAGCGCGCTGCACTGTGTCTGAAGCGGCCAGTGGTCAATTTTCGGCGGTTTTCTCGGGCGAAAGGCCATTGGGGAGCGCCGGGGCGTCGGATCGCCCTCTGCAATCGTTCGGTTTCGCCGATTCTCCGGCCCTTCTTATCGCTCCCGCCGATACCGTCCGATAAATGGTCCAACGGACTGCTCCCTTTCTTGAGGTACCCACGGCGTCGGCACGAGCTTTGCATTGGTTGGTCCGACAGCAGGCCTATCGACGCAGAGCTTGCCAATTGGACAGCTTCCGGGCGCCTTCGTGACTCAGCCCCATGGGACGTGAGCGGAAGACCTGGGCTCCCTAACGGACCCGTTCCGCTTCCGAGAGTCCCATCCCCCTAGAAAGCGACAAGATGATGGTTTCCACCAGCGGTACACCGAGATTGAGGCCCTACACGTTTCGCGATCTGGCCACGCTGCCGCAACTTGGCGGTTTGCCGGTCGAATCGCGTCGCGCCATGGAGGTCGTGGCCCACGTCCTGCCGTTTCGCGCGAATAACTACGTGGTGGAGGAGTTAATCGACTGGGGGCGGATTCCCGACGATCCGGTCTTCCGGTTGACCTTCCCGCAGCCGGAAATGCTGGCGCCGGAGCAGTTTTCGCGGATGGCCGCGGCGTTGGCCAGCGGGCTGGGCGACGCCCACGTCCGGGCGGTGGCCGACGAGATCCGCCAGGAGCTAAACCCCCATCCGGCGGGTCAGCTCCAGCACAACGTCCCGACGCTCGACGGCAAGCCGGTCGAGGGCGTGCAGCACAAATACCGAGAAACCTGCCTGGTGTTCCCCTCCGCCGGCCAGACGTGCCACGCTTATTGCTCGTTCTGCTTCCGCTGGGCCCAGTTCGTCGGGTCGCGCGATCTGAAGCTGGCGACCGACGAATCGCTTCGCTACTGCGACTACCTCCGCCGGCGCCACGAAGTGACCGACGTGCTCTTCACCGGCGGCGATCCCATGGTGATGCGGGCGGACGTGTTCGCCCGGTACCTCGAGCCGCTTCTGGCCGACGACCTGCGCCACGTCCAAACCATCCGGATCGGCACGAAGGCTCTGACGTACTGGCCCTACCGCTTCCTGAGCGACGACGACACCGACGCCCTGATGAGGCTCTTCGAGCGGATCGTCGCGTCGGGCAAGCACCTGGCGATCATGGCCCATTTCAATCATTGGAAGGAGCTTTCCACGCCGGCCGTCCGACAGGCCATCGGCCGGCTGAAGAGCCTAGGCGCCGTGATCCGCACGCAATCACCTCTCGTGCGCCACATCAACGACGACGCCGACGTCTGGGCCCGCATGTGGAAGGAGCAGGTCCGGCTGGGATGCGTGCCCTACTACATGTTCATCAGCCGCGACACTGGGGCGCAGCATTACTTCAAGGTGCCGCTGTACCGCGCGTTGGAGATCTACACCGACGCGATGACGAGCGGTTCCGGGCTGGCGCGGTCGGCCCGGGGGCCGGTCATGTCGGCCCTGCCGGGCAAGATCGCGCTGGACGGCGTGGCGGACATCGGCGGCAAGCCGGTCTTTTCGCTTTCGTTCCTGCAAGGGCGCGATCCGGACTGGTGCAAGCGGCCGTTCTTTGCCGAGTTCGATCCGAACGCCTGCTGGCTGACGGATCTGCGCCCGGCGTTTGGGGATACCGAGTTTTTCTTCGAGCGCGAGCTTGCGGCGATCCTCTCGCAGCGGCACCCGGAGACGCCGCGGCCCGTCGCGACCCAGTTGGAACCCTTGGCCGCGTGAGCCGACGGCGTTGTGGGACGTGTGCGGAGCGGATTTGACAACGGAGATAACAGTCGAGATGGGCAAGGGGAATTTAACAACGCAACACAAGTGGCTCGTGGCCCTGCTAGTCGGGTTGCCGCTGGCGCTCATTCTCTGGAAGTACGGTCCGCTGCCCGGTGGAGGCTTCCTTAGGGAACACCTGTCGCTGTCCGACGTGCCGGAGCGCTTGCACCGCCGGTTGATCTACGTCTCGTTCGTGCCGCTGGGCGCGCTTCTGGTCGTCTTCTGCCGGCTCACGCTGGGCATCCGCGTGCTCGGGCCGTTCCGGTCCATCCTCTTGGCCGTGGCCTTCCAGTTCACGGGCATCGTGATGGGTTTGGTGTTTCTCGCCGTGGCCATCGGCGCGATCGTGGGAATCCGGCCGCTGTTGAAGGCCATGAAGCTGCCCTATTTCGGCCGCGTCTCGGTCTTGCTTAGCCTGATGTCGGTCATCATTATCGCCACGCTTCTTCTTGCGGAATGGTGCGACAGCGCGATGTTGCTTCAGGTGTCCCATTTCCCCATCATCGTGCTGTGCCTGATGGGCGACGGCTTCGCCCGAACGTTGCTTAAGGAAGGCCCCCGCTCGGCTCTGTGGCGGGGCGCCACGACGGCCGTGATCGGCATCGTGCTCACGCTCATTTCGCAAACGCCCTGGGTGCGGCAGTTGCTCCTGATGAATCCGGAGCTTCTGCTCTTGCAGATCGGCGGCATCGTGGTGATCTCGGAATTCCTCGATCTGCGGCTGCTGGCGTGGATGAATCCCGCCGCGATGTCGGACGAGGACGGGGAGGAAGGTGTTCTACTGGGCGAGCCGGCCGGATTAAAGGGCAAGCAGGTCGTTGCCGAGGTTGGACCGGCCATTCTGGAAACCAAGGTGGTCAGCGCCGCCTAGAGGAAATCGCTGGCGCGCAAGGACGCGCCCCAACATGAGGAGACGAATCTCGTGAAAGTCGCCGTGGTCTGGAACAACGGAGCCTCGCGGGTCTTGAGCCGGTTCGGCCAGCCCTGCCCGGAAAAATACGGCCGCGTCGCCGTCGAGCGCGTCGTCGAGGGTCTTCGCGAGGCGGGGCACGACGTGGCGCTTCTGGAAGGCGATCGGACGCTCCTGGACGAGCTCGAACGGTTCATGCCCTGCGATCCGGAGGACCAGTCGCCGACCGGCATGGTCTTCAACATGGTCTACGGCATCCAGGGCGAGTGCCGCTACACGCACGTGCCGGCCATGCTCGAGATGGCGGGCGTTCCCTACACGGGTTCCAACCCGATGGGGCATGCCCTGGCCCTGGACAAGATCACGACGAAAGTGCTCATCCGCGAGGCGGGCGTGCCGACGCCGAAGTGGATCGTCGCCTCGACGCCCGACGCGGACCCGGCCGGCCTGCGTTTTCCGCTGATCGTCAAGCCGCGCCACGAGTCGACCAGCTTCGGCCTGCGCGTCGTTCACGACCGCGAGGAGCTTCGCGAGGCCGTCTCCGTCATCCTCACGCAGTTCAGCCAGGACGCGCTGGTCGAGGAGTTCATCGACGGCCGCGAGGTGTGCATCGGACTATTGGGCAATGGAACGCCCGAGTGCCTGCCGATCGTCGAACTCGTGTTCGAGGGTCGCGATTTGCACGCGTTCACCTGGGAGGACAAGACGCATAAGCGCGCGGACGAACCGCGGAAGTTGTGTCCTTCTCCACTATCGGAGGACATGGCCGACCGCTTGCGGAAACTGGCGATCGCGACGTTCCAGGCGTGTCACATTCGGGACTACGCCCGGGTCGATTTCCGCATCGACGCCGAGGGCAACCCCTACGTGCTGGAGATCAACTCGATGGCCGCGCTGGGCGCGACGGCGTCGTTCGTGCTGGCGGCGACGACGGCGGGCTACACGTTCTCCGCGTTGGTCAACCGCATCGTCGAGGTTGCCCACGAGCGGCATCGGGCCGTGCCCGCGCCGCCCCCGCTGGTCCAGCCCGTAGCGCCGGTCCCCGCGTCCGCGCCCTCGGTGGCCGCCGCGTAGAACCTCTTCGCCGACGGCTAGCGCGGTCCGCCGATGAGGCCGCTTATTAAGCCGCGGCGTTTCGAGGTCAGACTGACCATCGAAAGAGACGATTGAACCAGGATCTGCGAACGGATCAGGTTCGACATCGTCTGGGCGACGTCCGTGTCGCGCACGAGGCTCAGCCCCTGGCTGACCGATTCCTCCATGCTGTCCAGCAGGTTGTGCGACGCGCCGATGGAGTATTTTTCGAAGGCGCCCGCGCGGGCCCGGGCCTGGAGCACCTCGCTCTCGGCCGCGTCGACAATGGCCATGGCCTTCTGAAGATTGCCGCTTTTCAGGTCGGCCGAGCCGCCAGTGGCCAGGTCGCTCAGCCGGCCGGCCGAGCCGCCCAGGGCCGCCGCGTTCACGTTGGGCAGGGCCAACGTCGACACGTCGCCCAAGTTGGGCGAGAAGATAAACGACATCGCTCCGCCGGAGATCGTGATCGGATCGACCGCGCCGGTGAAGCCCTGGGCGAACTCGATATCCGCCTGGAGCGAGGCGGTGCTCACGGCCACCTTGTTTCCCTTACCGGTGAACTCGACGCCGTTCACCTTGGCCACCACGTCCGTCCCGTGCGCCGTGCCGGACGGCGTCACCGCGAACGTGCCCTCCAGGGCCTGCACGGACACCGTGGCGTCGGAGCCCACGGCCGCGCTCGATATGACCAGGTCGTTGCCGTTGACCGCGGCGGCCACGCCCGTGGAGGCGCTCTCGGTGTTGATGGCGTCGGCCACTTGCTGAAGGGTGGTGTCGGCGTCGAATTCGAGAACGACGGTCCCCTCGTTCCCCTTGATCTCGAGCGAGACGTCCTCGCCGACCGTGCCCGTCGCGCTGGTGAACGTGGTCGTGGCGGACGTGGCGGCGGAGACGACTTCGATGGTCGGGGTTTGCGATCCGCCGCCGGTGTTCTGGTAAACCTGGATGTCGGTCACCTGGGCGGGATTCGCGCCGGAGACGTTGTAGCCTCCGCTGCCGTCGAGCAGCTTCCGACCGGCGAAGGACGTGCTCGCGCCGATGCGGTTGAGGGCCTCCACGGCCGCGTTGACTTCAATCTGCTTGGCGGCGATTTCGGCGTCGGTCAGGCCGCCGCCGGCCGCGGCGATGACGTTGGCCTTGATGTCGCGCAGCAGCCCGCCGATCTGCGCCAGGCCCGTGTCGGCCGTCTGGACGGTCGCCGTCGCGCGGTAGGCGTTCTCGTTGGCGGCCTGGAGGGCGGCCAGTTCCGATTCGAGCTTGCCGACGCTGATGAGTCCGGAAGGATCGTCCGCCCCGGAGTTGATCCGCTTCATCGTGGAAAGGCGGACGCTGTTAAGCGCCAACTGGTTCATGGCCCGCGTCAGACTGTGCTGCGCGGATAGATCGACGCCGAAAAGGCCGGTGCCAATGCGCATCGCGAGGTCTCCAAAACGAGACGGCGACGGACAAGACGCTGCCCGCGTTTGACAAGATGATAGTAGAGATGGTCTCTACCTCAATTCTAGCTTATCGGCGCAAGATATTCGCGGACAGGCATTTGCGGCGACGCATCCAGCGCGTGCCACTGGCTCCGCCAGTACTGAATCGCCCGTGTTTCCGAGCACTGGCGGAGCCCGTGCCACTCCACGCCGTTAACCCTATTTTTGTCTGTTGTGGTTGCTTTTTTGTGCAAGTGGGTTACGGAAGCCGTTGCCCCGAAGGGGTTTTTTAAGATAGCCCAGATATCTGAGTTGGTTTGTCAAGGGTTTTCCACTCCGAGGCTGTGATTTTTTTGAACCCGTCATCGTAAGTCCTT
>JAFGDS010000035.1 GCA_016931995.1 Pirellulales bacterium | reverse complement strand
TCGCGCCAGTAGGGCTCGTCGTCGTTGTAGACGTACCAGACCTTCATCTGGATGATCTTGTTGGGCGAGTCGATCTTCGCGCGGAAGAGCGTCCCCGGCCCGTACTTGCGCCCGCCCCAGACAAAGTCGGCGCCGACCGGCTCGTGGCTCATGTCGCCGATCGTCGTGATGGGCCGACCTTCAAACACGTGCGCGATCCACATCATCCAATCGAGCGGGTGCTTCTCCGACTGCGAGGCGTGCCGGTAGTTGGGAATGATTTCCACGGTCCACGGCGGGTCCATCCGCTCGACGATCCGGTTGATGTCGTAGATGGAGTATCCGTCTTCGTTCGTGCCGCCGATGTAGAGCACCTTGGCGTCGGTCCACCGCTGGGCGTACGGCGGAAAGGCCGCCCGATGGGGCCCGGCCAAATGCGCGTCGGTCCAGTACGATTCATTGCCCATGTACACGACGCCGCGAACGCGCGGGTCCATCGAAGCCGCCGTGTGCGCCGGCGTGGCCCGCTTGCTATGCCCGCCGATCACCGAGCGGATCTCCTCCGGCTCGATTCCCAGCACGCCAGCCATCACGTCCATCGCGCGAAGGTAGATCACGGCCACGCGGACGTGCGGGTGGTCGATCATGTCTTGGCTGTCTTTGCCAAACCGATTGTGGAAACCGCCCATCGAGGCCTCTTGGCCGGGCGCCTCGTCGTATTCGCCGGGCACGGGACAGATCATCGTCGGGTAGCCCGTCCGCGAGGCGATGGGCTCGCCGTAGTTGCCCAAAAAGGAATTGCGCCACGGACCGGTGGCCAGACCGTCCCAGCCTCGCTGACCGACGATGACCACTTTGCCTCGCCGCGACGGCGCGTTGTAGTCCTTTGGATCGGCCGGCATGAAGACCACGCAGGGATGCCCCAGCTTCCGGCCGTCCAGCTCCTGGCTGTGGAACTTCACCTCGACGCGTCGGAGCTTCCGGCGCGGGTCCGTATCGGAGGGGACGACCTCGTCCTTTTCAATCTTCCACTCCAGCGGCGGCAACGTCGGCTCGAGCCGCTGCCAAAGCCGCGGCGCCGTCTCCACGGGTTTCTCGTCCTTCGGCTCGGCGCCGGCCACGAACGTCGTCATTGCCAGCGTCAAGAACGTGGCGATCATTCGGTTGCACATTAGGTGGGTCCTTATCAGCGGTGAGTAACAATGAGGAATCGGGATGCCCTCGCCACGCATTTCGATTGTGGCAAAGGGCGTGCCGCGCAATCCTCCCCTCTCCCGCCCGCGGGAGAGGGGTCGGGGGTGAGGGGATAACGCATGCTCCCATTTTAGTCTATCCAAACAGCTCGCTCCACCGCGCGGCCACCGCTTGCCGCACGGCCTCGCTCATGGCCGCTGGCCGCGCCGCCGGCCGCGGGCCAAAACGCTTCGCCGTGGCGTCGATCGCCAGCTTCTCGCCTAACAGGCCGGGCTCTCGGGCGGCGCCCCAAGGGTCGGGCGGACCCTGTCCCAACAGTACGTCGCGATCCGGATGCGCGTGCGCCGCCACCGCCGCCCAAACCTGCCCTTCATCCCGCACGTCCACGTCGTCGTCCACGACAACGAGCCATTTGACGAACGTCGTCGCCGGCAAGCCCCACAGGGCATGGGCCGCGCGCCGGGCCTGGCCGGCGTGCGTCGCGCGCACCGACGCGAAGGCCACGTGCCGTCCGCCGCCCGACGCCGGGAGGTCCACGTCCACCAATTCCGGAATCGTTCCGCGCAGACACGGCAAGAACACCCGCAGCATCGCGCGGGCAAGCGCCACCCACTCGTTCGGCGTCGGCCCGTGGATCATCGCCGGCAGGACCGGGTTGGCCCGATGCGTCACGGCGCTGACGCGAACGACGGGCGCCAACCCGGCCGGGGCGTACCACCCCATGGGCGTCGCGCGGGGGCCCACTTCGGCCGGCGGCTCGTCGGGGTCGATCGAACCTTCGATCACGATCTCTGCGTCGGCCGGCACGTCGATCTTCACGCGGCGTCCCGGCGTCAACTCGACCGCCTTGCCGCGCAGCAAGCCCGCCACGTTCCACGCGTCGGTCGAGTCCGGCAACGGCGCCATCGCCGCGGCCAGCATCGCCGGATCGCCGCCCAACACCAGCGCCACGCTCATGGGCTCGCGGAGGCGCCGGTACGCTTCCAGCAGCCGGCTGGCCGGTTCGTGCGGCGCGAGGCGGACCGCCAGACGGTTCGCGCCGAGCACGTCCGCGTCGCACCGGCCCGCCCATCGCGCGCCGGACGAGGGATCGACCGACGCGAGCAGGCCCGCGGTGATCGCCGCGTGCGTCTCCTCGGGCCAAGCCAGCGGCACGGGCAGCCGGGCAAGATCGACGTCGCGGTCCAACAGCACGACTTGCTGCGCCGGACCCGATCGAACCTGCTTTGGCTCGGTCTGTCCACCGGCCGGCGCGCCCACGCCCAGCCGCGCGAGAATGCCCGCTCGAGACCGGTTGTTCAGCATCTCGTCGATCCGGGCGGTCCACACGTCGAGGGAATCAACCCCCAGGGCAAGTCCGATACGGCGGGGCGAGCCCAGCAAGTTCGTCACGACCGCCCCGGCGCAGCCCTGCACGCGACGAAACAGCAAAGCCGCCCCCCCCGACCGCGCGTGCTCCGCGGTGATCGCGGATAGCTCGAAGGAAGGGTTCACGTCGCCGTCGATTTCAGCCAACTCGCCGGATTGGTGAAGGACTTCCAGAAAATCGGCCAGCGAGGGGAAGGACATGGTCGTTATTCTAAAGGGAGCGGACCGATCGAGGAAAGGGGCCGGCGGGACGCCACCGGAACATGAAGCGACGATGACCATTCCACCGCACTGCCTGAACCTGTACGCCCTTCCCAAGCTGGTCGATCCACACGGGATGGCCGGTGGAACGGCCGTCGTGATCGACGTGCTTCGGGCATCGACGACGATCTGCCACGCCTTGGCTGCAGGAGCCAAGGAAGTGCTCCCTTGCCAGGAGGTGGACGAGGCCCGGGCGGCCGCCGCCAACGCGCGCGACGCCGAGGTTGTGTTGGGCGGGGAGCGCGCCGGCCGACCGATCCCGGGCTTCGATCTGGGCAATTCGCCCCGGGAGTACACGCCCCAGCGCGTCGGCGGCAAAACGCTCGTTTTCACCACGACCAACGGCACCCGAGCCATGGCGCGGTGCTCGCGCGCCGAGCGCGTCTTGATTGCCGCGTTCGTCAACGCGGCGGCCGTGGTCGAGCGCCTGGCCGGCTGCCCGAACGTTCACGTCCTGTGCGCCGGCACGGATGGCCAAATGAGCGACGACGACATTCTGTTGGGCGGGCTCGTCGTCCACCGGCTTCAGCAGCGCGGCGACGCGGCGTATCGGCTCAACGCCCAGGCGATCACGGCGTGGGAGACGTGGAAACACGCCTTCCCGCTGCCGTTGTCGCTCGGGGCCGAACCGCTTCCGCCGGCGCGGTTGGCCGAACGATTGCGGACGACGGCCGGCGCGAGGAGCCTTCTCGAAATCGGCCTGGGCGACGACGTCCTGGACGCCGCCCGGCTCGACAGCCTTGCGGTCGTGCCGGCGATGGATCCCAAGACGATGCGGATCGCGGCGCTCGCCCGATAGCCGATGCCCCGCAAGCCGGCTCGACCGGCACAACCCGAAACGCCGGCACGACTGGTCGCCGCATCGTTTGACTCGTCCGCCGCGCGGTCTACTCTTTTCGGGAGGAGCTCGAACGATGTGCCGAACTGCCGCGGTTGCACTATCACTGTTGCTGGTCTCGCTTGCACCGGCCGGATTCGTCCTGGCGGATGACGCGCCGACGGGGCCGTTGGATCGGGCGGGCCGCGAGCAATGGGTCCGCGCGGCGCTGGATCAAATGGACCGCGCCAACGCCGTCGTGCTCGAACCCGACGCCGTCGCCCAGCAGCACGCCCGCTTCGAGCGGATGCTCGCGCCGCTGGTCGAAGGCGATCCCGGCTGGGGAAAGGCCGTGGCCGAGTTCGAGGCCGAGTTGCACCTTAGCCAACGGGCGGCCATCGAACACCTCACGCGGCAGTTGCGGATTCAGGTGTACGAGACGTTCCGGCGCGATCGGCCCGAGTTCGACCGCCGCCGCGACGCGATGCAGTCGCTCACAACCGCGTGGACGGACGCCGGCAGCCCCGCGTGGGAGCAGCACAAGCTGGTCGATTGGCTTCAGACCGCGCTAGTGCGCTCGCGCCGGGCGGACGGCGGCGCGTTGCCGCCGATTCCCTCGTTTGCCGCCGGGCCGCCGGTGGCCGTGCAAATCGTCCAGGTCGAACCGCCGCCGCCCGCGGCAACGCTGGCTCCCGCGCCGCCGCCCGCGCCGACCCCGGCGCCGACATTAGAATCGGCGCCCGCGCCGTCGGTCGCGCTGCCGCTGCCGACGTTGGTCGAACCGCCGGCGCCGAGCGATCCGGTTTTTCGGAGCCCCGCCGCCGGGCAGACTCCCGATCGACCCACTCCGATCCCGGCGCCGCGCGTGACGAGTCCGGCGCCGTTGACGCCGCCGGCGCCCTCCGCGCGGACGGAGGCCGCGCCCGCACCGGCCGGTCAAACGACCCTGTCCGGCCCGATTGGCCGCACGAGCCACAAGCCGGTCGCGGCGCCGGCCGCGCCGACGTTGCCCGGCGTTCCATCGGGATCGCCAAGCGTCCTCGTCTTGCCGGTCCCGCCGGCGACCGCGGCCGAGCACAAGTCGCAACCGGTGCCCGTCGTTCGGGCTCCACAACCCCCGGCGCCGCCGGCGGCGGCCGCCGAGCCCATCGACCCGAAGACGCCTTCGCCGCGGACGCCCCGCCCCGAACCGCCCGGTGGCGCCGCGGCCCCGGTCCGATCGAATGAACCGCGGCCAGCGCCCGCCCTCGCGGCGCCGGCGGACGTGCCGGAGCCAGACCGACCGGTCGACGTTTCCCCGAACCCGGCGGCGCCCGCGCCGTCCTCGCCTCGCGACCGCGCGAAGGTGAACCTTCGGGAGCTTGCCGCGCAGATCGCCGGCAACAATCTGGCCCTGGAAAAGCTCGTGGTGGAGCTGGAGCAGCGCGCGACGTGGAGCCCGGAGGGGTTGGAGTCGATCCTGGACCGCGCGACGCCGCTGTTGTCTCGCAAGGACGATCTGAAGATGTTTTACGATCTGCTCGGCGCCGACCAGCGCGAGCAGGTGGGCCAATTGAATTCCGGCAGCGAGGTGATTTCGGCGATTGGGGCCCGGATCGCCCGGGCGCGCGTTCGCGCCCAGCAGCCCGACTACCCCGGCGGCGACGCCGCCCGTCAAGCCCAACTCCGCAAGCTCGACGCCCTCTCGAAAAAGCTCTCGAAGATCGTGTTCGGCGATTTGTAGACGTCGGGATCACGGAAGCGCGTGCCACGGGCTCCGCCAGTGCGGGAAGCGCGGCATCGCACAAGCACTGGCAAAGCCAGTGGCACTCTCCTGCGCTGGCAAAACCAACGGCACACGGCGAAACACGTCATCCCGAGCAACACCCACGAGATCCTTCGCCGCGCTCAGGATGACTTGTCGAGACGACGTGGAGCCTGGGATAGGCTCTTGTAGAACTCCAGGAGCTCGGCCAGGTTGCAGTGAGCGTAGGGCTCGTCGCAGGCGGGCGTCGCGCGGCCGGCGTCGGCAAACCACATGTCCAGCGTTTCCGGCGCGAAGACGGCGTTGTGCAGATTCGACCGCATCGAGACCGGCCGCTTGAGGATCTCGATCATCGCCGCCGGATCGATCTTGCCGTAACGCTCCTGGATACGCTGCGAAGCCACCTCGGCGCGGTCCCGTCCGGAGACAATCACCGTGTCCTCGGGGATGAACGGCAGCCGGGGGTCCTGCTGTCCGGGACGCAGGACCTCGACTCGCTCCGGCGTGCAGTGCAGGCCGAGCATCGCGCGGGACTTGTCCGAGAGCACGTAGTAGTATTCGCACGTCCGCGGCGTCGCGCGGATGATCTCGACGGCTTCGTCCACCGTGGCCGCGCGCTCCATCACGTCGCGCAGGAGCAGGCTCATCGGCATTCCATCCCACTGGCCTTCGCCCCGGCCTCCCATCTCGCCGACGGCCAGGCGATTCTCGTTCATCGCGGTCACCGTGCCGATGAAGCCCGCATAGCCGAGGCTCATCCAGGCGTGGCGTCCGGTGGGCATGAAGACGACAACCGTGGCGCCGGCCTGGAGGTTGACGTCGCTCATGTAGTCGAGCACCCGGGCGTGCAGGACGCGGCCGTCCTGGGTCGCCTTGCCGCGCACGGCAATGCCGCTGCAATGGAACCGCTCGGGGAAAAGGTTCGCATAGCGCCCGTCGCGTCGCGGCACGCCGGCGGCGTCCGACAAGGCGTCGCATTCCTCGATGAATCGCTTGGGGATATGCGGCCCCGTGCGTTGTTCGATCTCGGCCATCGTGTCCATGAACCACCGGCCCGAGTGCAACGACTCGCCCGCCCCGACCACGTACAGGACCGTCTCGGTGAGCTTCCTGGCCAACGGGCCCGCCAATGTTCCATGCGCCGTGCCCATCTCGGCGGGCGTTCCCTCGACAAAGAGGAACCGTTTGCCCTGCCCCGTGGCCAGAAGCCCGTGCGGCGCCCGGCCGACGACGGTCAACTCCGGCGGCGCGGCGGGTGCGAGCAACGTCCACGTCCAAAGCACGAAAGCGGCGAACAGATGGCCGCCTATTCGGCGTGCGCTCATGAGACCTTCTCCATCAGAAAATCAAACAACGCCGAGAAGACGTGATACACGTCGGCCTGGCGGATGGGGGTCACGGGCTGGCCGGGCGGTGGGGCGAAGAGCGCGTCGTGGGCGAGGCCGTCGATCGACCAGGCGCGGAACGTGACCTTGCCCTCTACGCCGTCCACGTCGAAATCGAGTCGGGCGGGCGATTTGCCGTCGGGGCCAAAAACGAGCAGGGCCGTGCCCTGGGCGCGCTGGTTGAGCGTAACCCGCACGGCGGTGGCGCCGTCCTTGGTGGTCTCCTCGGCCAGATCGGCCAGGCGTTCCAGGAGCGTGGGCGCGGCGGCCGCGCCGGCGATCGCGCCGGACACCATCTGGAACTTGAGCAAGTGCTTGGGATCGGCCTGGGCAAAGGGCTGCGGGGGCGGATCGGTCGGGTCCACCGAGCCGCGAAAGACGGCCTTGCCCACCGAGGCCAGCCAGGGGCACGCGCCGTCGTGGCCCAAGGCCGCGCGGACGCCCAGCGGTTGGCGGAGGTCCAACTCCAGCCGGAACCGCGGGCCCGCCCCGCGGACGAATTGGGCCGTGGCCTCGATCGGCTGACCGTCGCCAGTGCGGGCGTCGATCTTCACGTCGATCAGGTGGCACCGCCCGGGCTTGGGCTCGACCGAGAGGATCGGCGGGATCTGACCGAGCACCGCGGCCACGCGCCCCGCCGGCGAGAGCGGCGCGGCCGACGGCTCGGGCGGGGCGACGCCCTTGGGCAGGTCCTGGGCGAAGAAATCGACCGTGCCCCGGACGATCCGCGGCAGGGCGGCCATGGCGGTGTAGTGCCCCAGCCCTTCCAGCCACACGAGGCGATCCGCCGGCAGCGTCATCGCCTCGGCAAGCTGCCGCGCGCAGCGCGGCGGGATCACGCGGTCGTCCGTGCCGCTAAACATGAGCACGCGGCCGGCGCGGGCGCGCCGGCGGAGCTTCGCGGCGTGCGTCAGGGGATCGACCGAGCGGATGGCCTGGTCCATCTCCGCGCGATCTTGGCTGGCAAGGCCGGCCAGGAAGTCCTTGAGCGCCCGGGCCTCGTCCGCCTGGTCGACGATGGCCGGCAGATCGCCCCCGGCCAGGATGAGCGCGACGCGATCAACCCGCGGGTCTTCGGCCGCGGCCGTGGCCGCCACCAGCCCGCCGAGGCTGATTCCGCTCAGGCCGATGCGATCCGGATCGACTTCCTCGCGCGAGGCCAGAAGATCGATCGTCCGGCGCACGTCGGCCACGCCTTGCGGCAGGGCCGTCACGAAGAGCTTCGGATCGGCCAGAAGCGCGCGGCGCCCGCCGGGCAGGCTCCGCTCGCCGTAGTAGGGCAGCTTGAAATAGAGCGCGGGCACGCCCCGCGAGGCCAGCGCGGAGCACATCATCTCGACCAACTCGAAATTGCCGTGCAGGATGTGCAGGCAGACGACCGCCGGCCGCCGCGGATCGCCTGGTCGGATTCCGCGAGGGAGATAATAGTCGGCCGGAATCACGTTGTTTTGCGCGACGGGCGTTGCCACGGGCGACGGATACGTCAGGCGGTAGACCACGAACCGGTCCGTCTCGGCCCGCTGGATCATCTGGTACTCGAAGCTCTTGCCGTCGAAGGAGCGGGCAACGGGGATGGGTGAGGGGGCGTCGGCGGCGGCGGGACTGGCGTCTGTTCCGGCGATCCAGACGGCGATTGCGCCCAGGATGCAAAGCCGCGCGGACAGAGTGATGGAGTTCACGCGAGGGCTCCTTGGCGTGGTCGGGTAAGCTTCGTGATTTGGCTCGTTGCGAAGCCGCAAGCGGAGGGAGTGACTATCTTGTCGATTCCGTCACGCGAAGTGGGTGGTCTGTCAGGAAGGCTTGGGCTTGGGTGGAATCGAACACGCCGTCGGTGGTGCCGATGGCCATGGTGGCCGAGGCGCCCAGGGCGGCGGCGAAGCGGAGCGTTTGGGCCATGTCCCATTGGCGGAGAACACCCAGGACCACGCCCGCGGCAAAGGCGTCGCCCGAGCCGGACGGGTCGATCGTCTCGCACCGGTACGCCTCGGCCCGCCAGCGCCGCGGGCCGGACGCGGCCGCCGCGCCCGCCGCCCCGCAGGTGACGATCACCGTGCGTGCGCCGTGGCCCAGGAAGACGTCGATTTGTTCGTCCACGTCGGCGCGGCCGGTCAGGGGACCAGCCTCGTCGTCATTCGGCAAGAAATAGTCGATGTGGGGTAGCAGCGGGGCCAACTCGCCCATGCCGGAGTAGCCGTGCGGCACGACGACGTCGACCACCGTGGCGATGCCGCGCTCGCGGCAATAGCGAAGCGTCTCGGCCAGCTCGTCGACGCGCAGGGCGGGCATGGCGAACAGTCCGCCCAGGTAGAAGACCTTGAGCCCGTCGATCCACTCGCGGCGGATCTGCCCGGCCTCGAACGCGGCGTTGGCGCCGAAGCTGTGCAGGAAACGCCGGTCCTGGCCTTGGACGATGAGGAAGATCGACTGGCTGGTGGGATGCGACTCGATCCGGCGGACCTGCCCACAGCCGACCGACGCGGCGTGGAGCACCTGCAAGAGCACGTCGGCCGCGGCGTCGTTGCCCACGCAGCCGCACACTTCGGCGTCCACTCCCTGTTTGGCCAGGTCGATGGCCACGTTGGCCGCGCAGCCGCCCACCTTCATCGGCATGGGCGGCACGGCCAGAAGCTCGCCTTCATGCGGCAGCCGCGGAATCGGCCCGCAGATGGTGTCCGCCACGATGATCCCCGCGCACCCCACGTCGGCCATGCTCGGTCTCCTTTCCGGCCGCCATTATCCCGGCGGGGGGGCGTGGTTGCCAGTCCCGAAGTTGCGGTTTTGGCCCTCGCCTGGCCGATTCCGGGACTTGCCCTCCAATTTGCCTGATTCTCCCGTCACCGTCGTTGACCGGGTTGTGCCGCGTGGCTATATTGGGGGACACGCTCGCCGTCGCGGAACTTGGACGGCAACGGTTTCTTTGATCTTTCGGCTTGCCGCATAGGAGGTCACGGCCCATGTCGCGTTCTGCTCGCACCGGTGGATGGGGACGGTTCTGGCAAAACCTGGCGGGGCGTGATGGACGCCGCGGCCCGGGCGGATCGATGCAACCCAACCGCACTCGTTGTGCGACGCTGCCGCGTCCGCTGCGGTGCGAGCCGCTGGAAGATCGCCGGGTGTTGTCGATCCAGCCGTTCCCGCTGGCGCTCGCGCCGATCGAACCACTCAATAGCCTCGTGGCCGATACGTTGGCCAGCGACGTGCTGGACGCCGCCGATCCGACCGACCACTACACGATCGATTTGCCCGCGGGCGTGGTCGTTTCGGTGGTTGTCGATCCGGACGCCGCGCTCGCCCCGACGATTGAACTCCTGGACCCGAGCGAGGCGTCGTTGGGCACGGCCGCCGCCGGCGCGGCCGGGTCGGACGCCTTGCTTCAAACCGTCTCCACCTCGACGGCCGGCACGTACACGGTGGCCATCTCCGGCGCGGACGGCACGCTCGGCGCGTACTCCGTCCGCCTGGTGGTCAACGCCGCGTTGGAATCCGAATCCCACGCCGGCCCAACGAACGACACGCCGGCCACGGCCGAAGACATCTCCGGCAGCTTCCTCTCCCTCGGCGTCGGCACGGCCGCCCGCGGCGCGGTGCTGGGCAGCCTGCCGGCCGACGCGGTCAGCGAAGACTGGTACCACTTCGCCCTGGCCGACGGCCAATCGGCCACCCTCGCCCTGGAAACCCTCGCGCCCGGCGCCGCCACCCCTGCCTTCGAGCTCTACACCTCCTCCGGCGTTCTCCTCACCCTCGGCGAGGCACACGGGCCGACCCAGCAGGCCATCGAGAACTTCGTCGACCTCACGACCGACGCCCTGCCCGACGACTACTACATCCGCGTATCCGGGCAGCCGGGGGATTACCATCTGGTGGTCGAGCGGGATGCGACGTTGGATCTCGTATCGGAGGGAACCGCGAAGCCGCAGCCGTTGGACCCGAGCAACGTCGTGTTGGGCTGGGTTTCGAATCCCATTCAACAGAAGCTCACCGCCGCGGACAGAGCCGCTCTGGATTACTTTGGCCAAAGTGTGTCGATTGACGGCGACTGGGCCGTCGTGGGGGCCCCGTATGACGACGACAAGGGCTCGAACTCCGGATCGGCCTACGTCTTTCACTTCAACGGTTTCCAATGGGTCGAACAGCAGAAACTCGTTGCCGCCGACGGAGCCGCCGATGACCGGTTCGGCTACAGCGTGGCGATCAGCGGCACCACCATCATCGTCGGGAGTCATTATGACGACGACAAGGGCTCGTACTCCGGATCGGCGTATGTCTTCCAGCACAACGGCGCCCAATGGGTCCAGCAACAGAAGCTCGTCGCCGAGGACGGCGCCAGTGGAGACCTGTTCGGATATTGTGTTGCGATTGACGGCACGACGGTCGTGGTCGGGAGTCATTATGACGACGACAAGGGCTCGTACTCCGGATCGGCGTATGTCTTCCAGCACAACGGCGCCCAATGGCTCCAACAGCAGAAGCTCGTCGCCGCGGACGGCTCCGACCGCGACGAATTCGGTTATAGCGTGGCCATTGACGACACGACGATCGTGGTTGGCGCCCGCTTCGACGACGACAAGGGCGCGAACTCCGGATCGGCTTACGTATTCCAATACAACGGCGATCAATGGACCCAACAGCAGAAGCTTACGGCAACGGACGGGGCCCTAGGCGACGGTTTCGGCGAGGCCGTGGCACTCGATGGGGCTACCGTCGTCATCGCGAGCCCTCGATCTGATTCGAATTCCGGCTCAGCTTACATCTTCCAGTACGACGGCACGCAATGGACCCAACAGCAAAAGCTCGTCGCCGCGGACGGGGCCACCAACGACTACTTCGGTTGCAGCGTGGCAATCGGCGCTAACACGATCGTGTTGGGCGCTCACTCCGACGACGACGAGGCCAACGCCTCCGGTTCGGCCTATGTTTATAGCCACGAGGGCGCTCAGTGGGTCCAACAACGGAAGCTCACCGCGGACGATGGCGCCGCGAACGATTACTATGGCCACAGCGTGGCGATCGGCGACGGTGTGATCCTGGTGGGGGCGAGAGGACAAGACGGATACCGCGGCGCTGCGTATGCGGTGTCGATGAGCCCTTATCTCTTCCAGTTCGCGGTGAATGCAGGCGATACGCTTGAGGTCTCGGTGCAGATGCCGAGCGGGATCTGGGACGTGCGTGGCGAGTCGACTCTGTGTCGAGTACAATTGATCGACCCGAACGGCGCGGTCGTGGCGGGAGCCGCCGTCACGGAGCCCAACATCCAGCACGAGGCGCTGTTTTCGGGCCTCTACCAAGTTGCTGTCACGCCGATGGGTCTTGGCGGGCCGTACGTTGTGCGCGCCATCGGTGCAACAGGAACCGATCCTTTTGGTTTCGTGGAGACAAGTATCGCCAACGGGGCCCGACTGCCGGCGATTCCCTCCGAGTTCACCATAACGCTCGACGACGCGGTTCGGCTCGACACGCTCCAGGCGTCGGATCTGACGGTGGACGGCGTGCCGGCCACGGATGTGACGGTAATCGACCAGCGCACGCTGCGATTCACGCTACAGGGGTTGGCCGAAGGACCCCACGCCATCGCGGTGGCCGCCGGGGCCTTTTGCGATCTTCAGGGCACGCCGGTCGAGCCCTTCGGGTCGTCGTTCGAGATCGACCTCACCGCCCCGCGGGTGATTGCCTCGTCGGTTGTCGGACACGAAAACGTCTACAATTCGACGCTCGTGTACGCGGTCGAGTTCGACGAGCCGCTCCTGACGTCCGGTCTCGATCCGTCCGACGTGGCATTGACGGGACTGGCAACGGGGAGCTACGCGCCGGCCGAGTTCATTTACGATCCCGAGACATTCACGCTCACATTGCGTTTCAATGGATTGGCCGAAGATCAATACGTGCTCGAACTGCTCAGTGGCGACGGTCGCTTCGAGGACCTTGTGGGTCACGACCTGGACGGCGAGACAAACCCCTCCACCACGGTTCCCTCGGGTGATGGGCTCGCCGGTGGCGATTTTCTCTTGCATTTCCAACGGGACGACGCGGAGGCTCATCCGTGGTCCGAACCCTGGGTCGAGATCTTGCCCGTCGCGGCCATGGCCTACCAGTCGGAGACTGCCGCGTTGGTCCGCTGGGCGGGCGAAATCGACGCCTGGTCGATCGATCGGGAGGGCATTACCTGCCTGAGCGTCTTTGTCGAACCGTCCGAATCGCTCCGGCCCGAGGTGACTCTCCGAGACTCCGGTGGCGCGGTCCTGGCGACGGTCCAAGGCGCGGTCCCCGGCCAGCCGGTGATGTTCATAAACGTGGCGGTCGCCGAGCCCGGCGGTTGCACGCTCGAGGTGATTGGCCTGGACGGGACCGTGGGGGCGTACACGGTGCGGATGTTCGCCCGGACGGCCCTGGAGGAAGAGCGTTTCGGCGGATCGGGCAACGATACGCTCGTTGACGCCCAGGACATTTCCGGCAGCTTCGTCGACCTCGGCGTCGGCACGGCCGCCCGCGGCAGCGTGCTCGGCGGGCTGCCGGCCGACGCGCCCGGCGAGGATTGGTACCGCTTCGCGCTGGCCGACGGCCAATCGGCCACGATCGTGCTGGGGAGCCTTGCGGCGGGCAACGCGGCGATGGAACTCCACGACGCCAACGGCACTCTTTTGACCTTGGCCGAGACGCGCGACCCGACCCAGCAGGCAATCCGGGATTTCGTCGATTTGACCGCCGACGGCCTGCCCGACGACTACTTCGTTCGCCTCGTCGGGCAGTCGGGGGATTACCATCTGGTGGTGACGCGGGACGCGACGTTGGGTCTTGTTTGCCAGCAGGCCACAACCGCGCCGCAGCCGCTTGATCCGTCCAACGTGGTTCTGGGAAGTCAGGCTGGAGAGGATTGGGTCGCGGGGCTCCTTGAGAAAACGCTCTCGGCCTCAGACAGAGAGAACGGCGACAGGTTCGGCATAAGTGTGGCGATAGACGGCGACTGGGCAGTGGCCGGGGCGTACCTGGACGATACCCCAAGGCCGGACGCTCCAGGAGTCGTCGCGGAGATGTCCGGATCCGTCTACGTTTTTCATTTCGACGGCGGTCAGTGGGTCGAACAGCAAAAGCTCGTCGCGGCGGACAGGCATTCGTTTGATTATTTCGGTTTCAGCGTCGCGATCGACGGCGCGACGATCGTTGTCGGCAGCCACCTGGATGACGACAAGGGAAATGAATCGGGTTCGGCCTACGTCTTTCAATTCAATGGCGCCCAATGGGTTCAACAGCAGAAGCTTGTCGCCGAGGATGGCGATGCCGACGACTATTTCGGCGTCAATGTTGCGATTGACGGTACAACGATCGTCATTGGCAGTGCTCATGATGACGACAAGGGCTACGAGTCCGGATCGGCCTACGTCTTCCAATACGACGGCGCTCAGTGGGTCCAACAGCAGAAGCTCGTCGCCGCGGACGGGAATTCTAGCGACTACTTCGGCTACAGCGTCGCGGTCGATGGCGCCACGATCATCGTCGGCAGCTACCATGACGACGACAAGGGCCCGAACTCCGGATCAGCGTATGTCTTCCAGCACAACGGCGCCCAATGGGTCCAGCAACAGAAGCTCGTGGCCGAGGACGGCGCCGGCGGAGACTTGTACGGATATTGTGTTGCGATTGACGGCACGACGGTCGTGGTCGGGGCCTATAATGATGACGAAAAAGGCGAGGGTTCCGGCTCTGCCTATGTTTACGAGTACGGCGGCGCCCAATGGGTCCAACAACAGAAGCTCGTTGCCCAGGATGGCGCGAAATATGACTCCTTCGGCTACAGTGTGGCGATTAGCGGCGTCACCATCGTCGTCGGGGCCAACGGAGATGATGACAGAGCCAGCAGTTCTGGCTCTGCCTACGTCTTCAAGTCCGACGGGGCCGAATGGCGCTATGCAAGGAAACTGCTTGGATCGTCCATCGCCGGAGATCACTTTGGCGACGCGGTCGCAATCGATGGCCACGAGATCCTCGTTGGGGCAGCAGGGACCTCGGGTGGCGGGAGGGCTTGCATCAATTCGGCGCCGATCGACGTCTATGACGTGGAGGGCATCGAGGGAGACATACTTGATATCTCACTCAGCTCACGGGCACACGTCTGGAATGCGCCCGTTGAGCCCGTCCCCTACTTGCTCCAACTCGTGGACGCGGCCGGCGAGGTCGTGGCCGAGGCAACCGGCGCGGAGCCGAGCCTCCAGTACAACGTCCTGGCCTCCGGCGCGTACCAGATCCGCGTGCATGCCACAACCTGGGCCGGCAGGGACCGGCCTTATCTCTTGCGGGCGGTCGGCGCAACCGGCACGGCGGCCTTTGCTGTCTCGGAAACCGACATCGCCGACGGGGCCCTTCTGCCAACGGCGCCCAGCCAATTTACGGTGACGCTCAATGACGTGGTCCGACTCGGCACGTTCGATGCGTCGGATCTCACCGTGGATGGCGTGCCCGTGGTAGCTGTGACGGCGGTCGACCTGCGTACCCTTGTTTTCACCCTGCCCCCGCTGGCCGACGGGCCGCACACGATCGCCGTCGCCGACGGGGCGTTTTGCGACCTGCAGGGCACGGCGGTCGAGTCGTTTTCGTTGCCGTTCGTCCTCGATACCACCGGGCCGCGGGTAGCGGCGTTGTCGCTTGCCGAGGAAGAGACGCCGACCGATTCCACGTTCGTGTACACGATCCAGTTCGACGAACCCCTGGCGGCCGCGGGCCTTGACGCATCCGACGTGACGCTCACCGGGCTCGTGACGGGCGATCGCACGCCCAGCGAGTTCGCGTACGATGCCGAAACGTCCACGCTGACGCTGCGCTATACGGGCTTGCCCGAAGACCTGTACACGCTGCGCCTGGCCAGCGGCGACGGTCGCTTCGAGGACCTGGCCGGCCACGATCTGGACGGCGAGACGGACCCCGCGACGACCGTGCCCTCGGGCGATGGTCAGCCCGGCGGCGATTTCGTCGTGCAACACCACACGTGGGACCACCTCGACGTCGAGCCGTGGTCGCAACCCTGGCAACCCCTGGCCCCTCACGGCTCGATGGTCTTGGGCACCCAGGTTTCGGAGACGGTCAAATGGCCGGGCGAGACGGACGTTTGGGCCATCGAGCTGGACGGTCCGGCGTGGTTGGCCGTGGCCATGGAACCGGCGGAGACGCTCGCGCCGCAGCTTGTGGTGAAACGGCCCGACGGGACGACGCTCGCCACGCTCGAAGCCGCCGCGCCGGGCCAGAAGGCCGTCTTGCAGAACCTCGCGATCCCCGAGCCCGGCACGTACACGCTCTGGGCCACCGGCCTGGACGACACGGCCGGCGCGTATTCCATTCGCTTGCTCGCCAACGGGACGATTGAAGAGGAAGGACTTGCCGCCACCACGAACGACACGCCGGCCGGGGCCGAGGACCTCTCGGGCAGCTTCCTCGACTTGGGCGCGGGCGGGGCCCAGCGGGGGGCGGTTGTGGGCAACCTGCCGGCCGACGCGCCGGGCGAGGATTGGTATCGGTTCACGCTGGCCGATGGGCAGTCGGCCACGCTCGCCCTGGCCACGCTCACCACCGGCAGCGCTTCGCTTGAGTTGTACGACGAGGCCGGCGTCCTCGTGGCCGTCGGCGAGCCCCGGGGCACGGGCGGCGAGGCCGTCGCGGCGATCCAGGACTTCGTCGATCTCTCGACGGATGGGACAAGCGACACGTACTACGTCCGCGTCGCCGGGCAGTCGGCCGGGTACCAGTTGGTCGTCGCCCGCGGGACTGCGTTCGAGCTTCCCCCGGCGTCGGGCAGCCCGACGCCACAGGACCTCGGCCCCAGCGGCATCGTCCTCGGCTCGCTCTACCGAACGCCCGAGGCGCTGGCGTCGCAGCGTCTCATCCCCACCGGCAGCGGCGCGAGCGGTTTTGGCCAGGACGTGGCGGTTTCCGGCAACTGGGCCGTCGTGGGGGCGTACTACGCCACTGGCGCCGTGGCCAACTCCGGCGCGGCCTTCGTCTTCCAGTACGACGGCGCAGCGTGGGTCGAACGACAGCGGATCTTCGCCGCCGATGGCGAGGCCAGTGACTACTTCGGCTACAGCGTTGCCATCCAGGGGACGACGATTGTCGTCGGGGCCTACCGGGATCACGACGCCGGCACCTCGTCGGGCTCGGCCTACGTCTTTGGTTTCAACGGCGCCGAATGGGTCCAACAGCAGAAACTCACGGCCGCCGACGCGACCGCCGGCGATGCATTCGGCTACGACGTGGCGATCGACGGCGACACGATCGTGGCGGGCGCCTACATGAACCACGACAGCGTCCAATCTGGCTCCGCCTACGTATTCCAACACGACGGTACCGAATGGGTCCAGCGGCAGGAGCTCGTCCCATCCGATGGGGCCAGCATCGACTACTTCGGCGCGAGCGTCGCGCTCGATGGCGATACGATCGTTGTCGGGGCCTACTACGACGACGACAAGGGCGGGAACTCCGGCTCCGCCTACGTGTACGCATTCGACGGCACGCAGTGGATCGAGCACCAGAAACTCACCGCGGCCGACGGAATGACGGCTGGATACTTCGGCTATAGCGTGGCAATCGACGAAACAACCATCGTGGTCGGGGCGTGCCTGGATCGCACCCAAGGCGCGGCCTATGTCTTCGGACTAGACGACGGTGACTGGACGCAAACGCAAAAACTCACCGCGTCGGATGGCGTCTCGAACGATCGCTTTGGCTACAGCGTCGCCGTCGAGGGACCCTGGGTGGTCGTCGGAGCGCCCAATTCAAGCACGTTTGGAGAAAGCGCCGCCTATCTTCTCCGTCGAAGCACCGGCGAATGGAGCGAGGATCAGATCCTTGCCGGTCCCTCCTCCCCTCCAACCAATACGTTATTCGGTTGGAGCACCGCCGTCAGCGGCAACGCGATTCTCGTTAGCTCGCTCAATTACGACGGAGTGCGCGCCTACACCCTTCCCAGCGACACCTACGCGCTGGCGGCCAACGAGGGCGACGCGATCGAGGTCACCGCCGGGTTGCTGCCGGTGGTCGAGCCGGGCGCGGCCGGCGAGGGATACCTAACGCTCGTCGATCCGACCGGCGTCATCGTCGCCCGGGCGACGGGCGAAGCGCCCGCGCTATCGCACGTGGCCGCGCTCGCGGGCACGTACCGCGTCACGTTCTGGGCCGGCGCGGCGATGGACGACGCCGCGGCCTACGTCCTGGCCGTCCAGGGCGCGACCGGCGCCGCGCCGGCCTTCCACGTCGCCCAGGCGAGCATCGCCGACGGGGCGTGGCTCACCGCCGATCCCGGCCAGATCGCGCTGACGCTCGACGATGGCGTGCGGGTCGACACGCTCGACGCGTCGGACCTGACCGTGGACGGCCTGCCCGCGGTGGCCGTAACGGTCGCGGACGGGCGGACGGTCGTCTTCACCCTGCCCCCGCTGTCCGACGGCCCGCACGCGGTCGCGGTGGCCGCCGGGGCGTTTGGCGATCTCCAAGGCGCGCCCGTTGAGCCGTTCACCCTGCAGTTCTCGATCGACGCGACCGGCCCGCGGGTCGTGGCCTCGTCACTCCTCGAGGGCGCGACGCTCTTCGATCCGACACTCACGTGGACGGTTCGATTCGATGAGCCGCTCAAGACCGCCGGGTTGGGCGCATCGGACGTGTCGCTCGTCGGCGCCGTGACGGGCAGCCGCGCGCCCAGCCAATTCAGCTACGATCCGGCCACGTACACGTTGACGCTCGGCTTCACCGACCTGCCGGAAGACGAGTACACGTTGCGGTTGACGAGCGGGAACGGCCGTTTCGAGGACATGCTGGGCAACGACCTGGACGGCGAGCCGCATGCCACGACCACCGTGCCCTCGGGCGATGGGGCGCCCGGCGGGGATTTCGTCGTGCATTTCTCCCGCGACGACGCCGAGCCGCATGCCTGGACGCAGCCGTGGACGGCTGTTGCGCCGCTGGCGGGCTTGGGTGCCCGGTCGCAAGCGACGGGCAACATCCGGTGGCTCTCGGAGATCGACGCATGGAGGCTGGACTTGCCCGCCGGGCAGAAGGTGAGCGTGACCGTCACCGGCGACGCGACTCTCATTCCCATCCTGACGCTGCGCCGCCTGGACGGCACGGTGCTCGCCATCGTCGAGGCGACGACCGCCGGTGGCGCGGCGACGGTGCGCAACGTCGCCATTCCCGACGGCGGCCAGTTCGTCCTGGCCGTCACGGGTCGCGAGGGCTCGACGGGCGACTACACCGTCGAGTGCGTGCTGGGCGCGTCGATCGAGGCCGAGCCGCCCACGGGCACGAGCAACAACACGCTGGCCACCGCCGAGGACATTTCGGAGAGCTTCGTGGCCCTGGGGACCGGCGGGAACCAGCGGGGGGCCGTGTTGGGTCAAATGACCGACGTCGCGGACACCGCCGATTGGTATTGCCTCACGCTGGCCGACGGCCAGCGGTTCAGCGCGGTTCTGGACGCGGCGGACGGATCGGGCACGGCGACGCTTGATCTGTACGACGCCCTGGGCACGCTCCTGGCCACCGGCGCGGCGTCCACCAACGTCGATCGGGCAATCGACCAATACGTTGACGCCACAACCAACGGGGTTGCCGACGTTTACTATCTCCGCGTGACGGCGGTTGGCGAGTACAACCTCGTGGCCCTTCGCGACGGCACGTTCGACCTAGAGCCGAACAACCCGCCGCTTGGACCCGCGCAACGGATTTCCTTGGGCACAGCCACCCTGGGCCAATCCGGGGCGTCGTCCCAGACGCTCCTGGCCGGTGACGGAGCTCATGACGACTGTCTCGGCTGCAGCGTCGCCATCGACGGGAACTGGTTCGTGACCGGCGCCGAATGGGAGTGCGAGCAAGTCGGTGTGATCCGACACCTTTACGGCTCCGTCTACGTGTTCCGCTTCGACGGTGCCGCGCAAAGTGCGGAACAGAAACTCGTGGCATCCGACCGCGGTGAACGCGACAGATTCGGCCATAGTGTGGCGACGGACGGGTCAACTATTCTCGTTGGCGCGTATTGCGACAACGACAAAGGCTCTGATTCGGGCTCTGCTTACGTGTTTCGATTTGCCGGCGGCCGGTGGGTGCAACAACAGAAGCTCACCGCCAGCGACGGCGCGGCCAACGACTTCTTCGGCTACAGTGTAGACGTCGATGGTGATTGGGCGGTGGTTGGGGCCTACGGGGATGACAACACCAACGGATCGGCCTACGTCTTTCATTTCGACGGCGTCCAGTGGGTCCAATGGCAGAAGCTCATCGTGACAGGACGTTATGACGACTTCGGTTGCAGCGTGGCGATCGACGGCGCGACGATCGTCGTCGGTGCGCGTCAGGATGGCGACGCGGGTGGTTACGCTGGTGCGGTTTACGTCTTCCAACACGACGGCACACAGTGGCTCCAACAGCAGAAGCTCGTGGCGGCCGACGGTGCCGCCGATGACTACTTCGGCGCGAGCGTCGCCGTCGACGGCGCGACGATCGTCGTCGGGGCCTATCAGGACGACGACAATGGAAGCGATTCTGGTTCGGCCTACGTGTACCGCTTCAACGGAGCCCAGTGGGCCGCGCAGCAGAAGCTCGTTGCGGCCGACGGCGCCGCCAACGACTACTTTGGCGCGAGCGTCGCGGTGAACGGCGCGACGATCGTCGTCGGGGCGTACGGCGACGACGGCGCCGGCGCGGATTCCGGCTCCGCCCACGCGTTCCAATACGACGGCGCCGAATGGACGCTCCTGCGGAAACTCACGGGGCCCGACGAAGCCGCCTCCGACTTCTTCGGCGCGAGCGTTGCGGTCAGCGGTCAGGTCGTTCTCATCGGAGCGTATGGTGACGACGACAAAGGCTCCAATTCGGGCTCCGCGCTGGCAGTCGAACTCGGTTCGTCGGTCGACGCCTACCGCCTCACCCTTGCCGCGGGCAGCGTGATCGACGTCCGGGTGTCCGCGCCGGAGCTCGGGCCGGTGGCCACGCCGGTGTGGCAGGGGCAGGTGGAACTCTACAACGCGGCCGGCGAGCTCGTGGCCAGCGCGGAGGGCGAGACGGCGCAACTGCTCTACCGGGTCGCGCAGAGTGGGGAGTATACCGTCCGGCTGGTTGATGATAGCGAGGGCATCTATCTGCTCGAAGTTGGCGCCCGCCGACCCGGCGACGCGGACGGGGACGGCGCCGTCGGCCGGGAGGACGCGGCGATCCTGGCCGCGCATTGGCTGACGCAGGGCGGCGTGAGCTGGACGGAAGGCGATTTCAACGGCGACGGCCGGGTGGACGATCTGGACCTGGCGATCCTGGCGGCGAACTGGACGGCGGACGATGGTCAAGCCCTCGAGCCCACGGGCGAGCCGGCGCCGGTGGCCGATATGCGGTTCATCGGCCCGCGGCGGTTGGCCGCCGCGCCCGTCGCGCCGCGGCGGCTCGCGCCCGCGCGGATCGACGCGTCCGCCACTGGCATCGTGGGAGACGGTCGGTTACTGACTGGCGGCTTTGACTGGAATAGTCCCCTTCTCGCTAGCGAGACAAGCGGGACCGTGCCCGAGGCCAATGCGTCCTCGCATGCCGTCGCGCCGGCGCCCGCCGCTACGACGCGCAAGCCGTTGCGGCTCCAATTGCACGATCGGGCGCTGGCCGAGACGGAGGACTACCGCCCCTCGCTCGACGACAACTTCGCCTGGGCAATGGCCTCGCGCCGGTCGACGCGGGCGAAGTCGAAGCGGATCGGCCCGGAGCCGATTACCGTCGTTCTGCCTTGGTGAAGCCTGTCGGCAGCGCCGGAGCGCCGGCAGCGCCTCGTTCAGCGGGACGTCCTTCGCCGACGACGCAGAGAGACCATCGCGAGGGCCGCAAGCAGGAGGGCCCCGCTGCTTGGCTCGGGCACGGCGCCGGCCGGGACCGCCGACCAGTTCGCCGAGAGGATGGCCAGGTCCAAATCGTCCACAAGGCCGTCGGCGTTGAAGTCGGCGTCGGACCAGCCGGCGCCGGTCGGCTGGAGCCAATGGGCGGCCAGGATCCGCGCGTCCGCCGCGTCCACGCGGCCGTCGCGGTTGGCGTCGCCGGGCGGCGCGTCGGGCAGCGCCTCGACGACCTCTAGCGAAAGGGCGTTGAGCACGGGATTGTAGCTCGTCGCCGAGGGATCGGTGCCCGCTTCAAACCGGATCTCCAACGAGTCGCTCTCGGCGGTGATCAGATACGTGAACAGGCGCGCCGCGCCGGCGCCGCCGGCCAGACGGAATTCGTCGAGCACCTCGACGTCGTCCACGTACACGTCGAACGACCTGACCCCGTTGGGCGCCCAAAAGAGAAGCTGCAACTTGTAGTCCACCCCGGGCGCGACGTCCAGCGTGATCGTGGCCTCGGCCGGCGGGTTGGTCTCGACGTCGCGCCACGCGGAGGACGAAAGCAGGTCCACCAACTCATCGACGCCCGGCCCCGGCGCGAACCCCGCGAACCAGTCGCCATCGGCGGGCGGAGCCCACTGCATCGTGCTCGTGAAGCCGGCCACGCCCGACTGTTCCGCCCGAAACGTGACGCCGCCGAGCATCACGTCGCGGTCTCCGCCCACGTTGACCGCGTAGGCCATCGGACCGTCCAGGTCCAGCTCGTCGGGTCCCAGGGCGAACGATTCCGTGCCCAATTCCAGCGGGCTGGTCGGCAGGAAAATGCCCGCCGCCTTGGCGCCGCCCAACATCTTCATCTGGTAGTCCGCGCAGGCGAAATCCGCCATGGCAAAGCTCGCCAGGTACAGGTCGCTCGTGTAGTTCTTCGGCGGCGAATTGTTGGCGTGATCGCCCTGCAGCACGAGATCCGCCCCCGCGTGACTCGATGGCAACAGTGCGTATGCCGGATCGGCGACGATCGGGCCGTCGAACACCTCTTGGCCATCGACCCAATACTCGACCTTGCTCCGCAGGCCGTCGTAAACCAGGCCGATGCGATGCCACGCGCCGGACGACACCGTGCCCAGCGGGGTCACGTACAGCGCGCTGGAGCCCAGCGCTCCGCCGGGCCGCAAATACCACTCCGCGGCGTTGGCGTGCGTGGGAGAGGAATTGAACATGCCGTTCCATGCCTTGTTCTCTTCGCCTTCGGGCGGCTCGGGCACGAAGACGTCGAAGACCATGGTCCAGCTTGTGATCCCCTCCTGGCCTGGCGTCGGCGCCAGGCCGGCGTGGTCGATTTGGAATCCGCCGTGGCCGTGGTTCGGAAGCGGGCCGTGATAAAGGTAGTGAGCCTGGCCGTCGGCCATGTTCGGCGGAATGTCCGAGACGCCCGTCACTCCGAATGTGTCGTCGTCGGCTTCGAACTCAAAGAACGTCATCGTCGCCGAGGCGTCGTGCGCGGCCGTGAGGGAAAGGTCTCCCTGGTCGAAGTTCCACATCAACGTGCCCGCCGGGCCGCACGCGGCAAGAGCCGTGCCGCACAGAGCCAGCGCCAACGCCCCACGGACGCCACCGCGCGAGTCCGCCATGGCTGATGCCTCCCGGGTTGATGATTCAGCGCCATGAACGGCAAACGGAGCCTCAGTAGCTCCGAATTTGCCCCCGCAAGTCATCCTGAGCGCAGCGGAGGATCTCGGTGGCGAGGGAGATTCTTCGCTGCGCTCAGAATGACAGCTTGGATTGCTTCTGAGATTTGGAGCTTCGGAGCCTCCCAATATACCCGGGGCGAATGCCCCCGCCAGAGCCCCCGAAAGAGTGGGTTTCCCTGCGGCATCCAGGACGCGATGTGATCGCTCTGGCGAGTAAGTGTAAGACAACCCCCCGAAAATCCTTGCGTGCGCCGGGGGGATGGGGTATCCTGACACCGCTTCTTCGGCGGGAATGGCCTGCCCAGCTCCCGGGCCCATGCCGTCGGGATATCTCGCCACGGTCTCCCTCCAGTAATCTCGCTTCTTCGCGACAGGAGACACTATATGAACCGGACAACAAACGATCCGACGCGGCGCGGCGCCGTCCAATATCTGCTTGCCGGCATTGCCGCCGCGTGTCTCGTGACGACGTCGATTTCGGCGCGAGCCGCCCTGGTCGAGGCCACGTGGACCGGCGGCGCCGGGACGGCCAGCTACGCCGCGGCGGCCAACTGGGACGTCGCCCAGGCGCCCGTCAACGACGCGACGAACACGTACAACGTCACCATCCCGGCGAGCAAGAGCGTCGAGTTCGACGTGGATGGCATCCACGACGTGACCGACCTGACGCTCGGCACGGGCAGCACGCTCACCATCGCGCCGGGCGAACGGCTCAACGTCCTGGACGACGCGCGGATCTCCGGCACGATCGCGACGTCGGGCGGCACGTTCAGCGCCCCCGGCGCCGGCGCGCAATTCCTGGGCAATTCCGTGCGGCTGTCCGTGTCCGGCGGCGGCCTCATCGCCGCGGGCGCGCTGGGCTACACCACGACGCTGACGGACGTCGACTACAACGTGACCCTCCTGTCGGCCAACGGGGCGGGGAGTCTCTTGGACCTGTCCGCGATGCAGAGCTTCTCGATCGCCGGCTCGTACGGGGCCTACAGCTCGTCGTGGAACTACGACGTGTCGGCGACCAACGGCGGCGTGATCGATCTGGGCGCCGTGCAGTCGGCCACGGGAGCCTCGACCGGTGACGACGACTGGCTCCGCTTCCGGATCGAGACGGGCGGCAACGTGGTGCTCACCTCGTTGGCCCAGACGACCGGCCGGACGTACTTTCAGATCGACCGCGACAACTTCGCCCTGCCGGCTCTGGAGCAGACCACCAACACGTTCTTCTCCATTGCCGCCGGCCGAACCGTCAACGCGCCCGAGCTGCTTACCGTGTCCGGCGCGGGCTCGGGCGCGAACCTAGCCGCGGGCGCGACGCTCAACGCGGGCAAGCTCCTGGGAATGAGCAACGCCACGCTCACGATCGCGGCAAGCGGCACGTTCAACGCCCCCAACCTGGTGTCGTTCACCAACAGCGCCTACACCGCCCGACCCGACCAGACATTTGTCCACGGAGTCATCACGGACGTGAACGGCTCCAACCTCTACGTGGAAAACGGAGCGACGTGGGACTTAAGCGGCGCGACCGGCTACGTGAACACCCTGTCGAACTACCGCGCCCACCTGACGCTCCTGTCGGCCGACGGATCCGGCAGCCTGCTCGACCTCTCCGGTCTTCAGAGCTTCTCCATCGCCGGCTCGGCCGCGTCCTACAGCGGTCCGTGGAATTACGACGTCTCCGCGACCAACGGCGGCGTGGTCGACCTGTCGGGCTTGCAGTCCGTCATCGGCGCCTCGACCGGCGACGATGAATCGCTCCGCTTCCGCATCGAGACCGGCGGCAACATCCCGCTCGATTCCCTCGTGCAGGTCACCGGCCGGACGCATTTCCAGATAAGTCGCGACAACTACTCCCTCCCGGCGCTTGTCCAAACGACCAGCACCTCGTTTTCCCTCGCCGCCGGCACGACGCTGGACGCCGGGGAACTCGCGAGCATGGAGGGCACAACCATCTCGATCGGCGATGGCGGCGCGTTCCATGCCCCTAAGCTGGTCTCCTTCACCGGCAGCACGTACACCGCCCGGCCCGGCCGGACGTTCGCGCACGGCGCGATAACCGACGTGAATCGGTCGCGGCTGGCGGTCGAGGGTGGAGCAACGTGGGACCTGGGCGGCGTGGCCGCGTACGCAAACACGATGTCCGAGCAGCGAAGCAGTCTCGTGCTGTTGGGAGCCGACGGGGCGGGCAGCCAGCTCGATCTCTCAGGCATGCAGAGTCTCTCCGTCGCCAACTCCTACGGCAACAACGGCGTGTGGTACTACGACGTCTCCGCGACCAACGGCGGCGTCGTGGACCTCTCCAGCCTGCAATCCGTCACGGGCGCCGCCACGAACAACGACGACTGGCTCCGCTTCCGCATCGAAACGGGCGGCGATATCCCGCTGACCGCGCTCGCGCAAACCGCCGGACGAACGTACTTCCAGATCGACCGCGACGGCTACTCCTTGCCCGCGCTGGAACAAACGGCCAACACCGCCTTCTCCATCGCGCCGGGCCGGGCCGCGAGCCTGCCCGAACTGCACGCGATGTCGGGATCCGGCTCGGCCATCAGTCTTGCCGCGGGCGCGACGCTCGACGCCGGGGAACTCACGAGTCTCGACAGCACCGCCATCACGATTGGGACCAGCGGGACGTTCAACGCCCCGAACCTGGTCTCTCTGACCGGCAGCACGTACACCGCGCGGCCCGTTCAGACGTTCGTCCACGGCGTCATCACCGACGTCGACCGGTCGAGACTCTTTGTCGAGCGCGGCGCGACCTGGGACGTAAGCGGCGCGACCGGCTACGCCAACGACACGCTGGTCGATTACCGCGGGCATTTGACCCTTCTCTCCGCCGACGGGGCAGGAAGCCTGCTCGACCTGTCCGGAATGCAAAGCTTCTCCATCGCCAATTCCTACGGCCACAATGCCGTGTTCAACTACGACGTTTCGGCAACCAACGGCGCGGTGATCGACCTGTCGAGCGTTCAGTCCGTGACGGGCGCCGCGACGAACAACGACGACTGGCTCCGCTTCCGGATCGAAACCGGCGGCGATATCCCGCTCGCGGCGCTGGCGCAAACCACCGGCCGGACGTACTTCCAGATCGACCGCGACGACTACTCCCTGCCGGCGCTCCAACAGGCAGGCAACACATTCTTCTCCATCGCCGCCGGCCGAACAGTGAACCTGCCCCAGTTGCACGCCATGTCTGGGGCCGGGACCGGTGTCAGCCTTGCGGCGGGGGCAACTCTTGACGCGGCCGAACTCCTGAGCATCGACAGCGCGACCATCGCAATCGGGGCCAGCGGGGCATTCAACGCGCCCAAGCTCATCTCGCTTACGGCCAGCACCTACACCGCCCGGCCCAATCAGACGTTCGTCCACGGCGCCATCACCGACGTCAACCGGTCGAGGCTTTTCGTGGCGGACGGCGCCGCGTGGGACTTGAGCGGCGTGACCGGTTACGCGAACGACACGCTGGTCGATTACCGCGCCCATCTGACGCTCTTCTCGGCCGACGGCGCCGGCAGCCTGCTCGATCTTTCGGGGATGCAGAGCCTGTCCATCGCCGGCGCCTACGGGCACAATGCCGTATTCAATTACGACGTCTCGGCCACCAACGGCGGCACAATCGACCTTTCTGGCCTGCAATCCGCCACGGGCGCCTCGACCGGCAACGACGACTGGCTCCGCTTCCGCGTCGAAAGCGGCGGCTCGATCGACCTTGGCGGACTTCGGTCGCTCGCCGGTCGAACGCGATTCGAGGTCGGCGGCGAGGGCACGCTGGAGCTGGGCGACCTGCCCATCTCGGGCACGACCTACCTGAGCGTCAACCACCCCGACGCCCACGTCAACGTCCACGGCAGCCTGTATCTCGAGCAGACCGGGCAGCTCACCCTGGCCAGCGGCGCGGGAATCACCATCGAGGGCGACTTCCTCTTCGCCCTGACCGACGAAGCCAAGCTGGCCACCAGCGCCGGCAGTTTGCACATGGCCGGCGCCGGCGTGCAGTACCTCGAAGCCGGCGGGCAAGACCTCGGCTCCGGCGGCGGCACGACCGGCAACTTCGGCCTCGGCCGACTCCTGATCGGCCGGGAAGACCAGCCCACCACCGTGATGCTCTTGAACATTCTGGACAACGGCAACCGCGCCGGTGGCGCGGCCGAGGCCCTCTACCTGTACGGCATGGGCGGGCTGGACGGCCTCGAAATGGCCGCGGGCTCGCGACTCGTGCTCGACGGCCTGAACGTCTACACCTATCAGAAGAACACGTCGGGCGTGTTCGAGTGGGTCCATCTCAACAGCCTCTTCGGCCCCGGCGTGAGCGAGATACCCTTCGCCGGCGGCACGGTGGCCGTGCCCGAGCCGGCCGGCGTCGCGCTGGTGACCGTCGTTGTCTTTGCGTGTCTTGTTGTGAGACGGCGACTGAACGATAAAAGCGCCTTGCGGAGATCGATACGATGAGCCTATTCCGCCATTTGCCCCATCGATCGCGACGGCGCGGCTGCGCGGCGTGCCGATCGGTCCGCCGGGCCGCGCCCTGGCTCGAGGCGCTCGAGCCGCGGCATCTGCTCTCCGGCAATCCGACCATCACGGCCATCGATCCCGCCGGGCTGGCGACCGAGCCGACCGCGTCGGTCCTCTTGAACCTCTCCGAGCCCGTGCTGGGCGCCGAAGCCCGCGACGCCGCGCGGTATGAACTAGTCCATCTCGGCGTCGACCGCCTGCCCGGCGGAGGCGACGATCTGGCCGTGCGCGTCCTGCCGCGTTACGCCGATGGAACCACCCGGATCGAGCTCTCCACCGTGGACGACCTCTCCGACTGGGCCGAGACGGACTACGGGTTTCCGCGGGGTATTTACGGCGACTGGCAGCTCGAGGAGGGCGGCGCAAGCGTCGTGCAGCAGATCAACGGCGGCTCGACGTTCTTCCTCGGACCGGACGACGTGATCGGCAACCGGTTCACCAGCCGGATCACGGTGGTCGATGCCGGCGACGACGACTACGTCGGCGTCGTCTTCGGCGCGCAGCTCCATCCGGAAACCGGATTACCGGATGATTTCTACCTCTTGGCCTGGAAGCAAGCCGCCCAGGGCGCCGCCCACGCGGGCCTCACGCTGGCCAAAGTGACCGCCACCGGCACCATCGGCAACCGCGCCGACCTGTGGACGCTCGATCCGGCCGATCCGCACGTCGAGATCCTCGCCGCCGGCCCGGCCGTTGGTTGGCAGGCCCAAACGGATTACGACTTCCAGGTCGATTATCAATCCAACGGCACGATCGACGTATTGGTCACGCGATCCGTCGACGGCGCGGTCGTATGGGACGCGGGCGTGGTGGACGCCAGCCCGCTGGGCGATGGGCGGATCGGCTTCTACAACTATAGCCAACCGGGCGTCCGCTACACGAATCTCGGCCCGACCGGCGGACTGGTCGATGGCTACTACCAGCTTACCGTTCGCTCCGGCGAGTCCGGCTTGCACGACCTGGAAGGCAATCCGCTCGACGGCGACGGCGACGGCACGGGCGGCGACGACTTCGTGGCCACGTTCGGACTCGACACCTACGCGCCGGCGGTCTCTCTGGCCCTGGCCGCGGCGAGCGACTCGGGGGCGTCTCCAACCGACGGAATCACCAACGTCGCCTCGCCCACCTTCGAAGTGACCGTCAACAAGATCGGCCGGATCGCGCTCGATTTCGACGGCGACGGCACGACGGACGCCTCGCAGATCGTGCCGGGCCCGGGCACGTACGTGCTGGTGGGCTCCTATTCGGCGGACGACGCGTACACGGCCGTGGTCGTTTTCGAGCCGGCCTCGGGCGATACGGTGCAGGACTCGATGCGGGTGACACTCGATCGCCAGGCGCCGTCGCTTCTGCCCGGCCCAAGCGAGGCCGAAGCGCCCTGGACGCAATACACCTTCACGTTCGACGAGCCGCTGGACGCCGCGACCTTCACGCTCGCCGACGTCGCGCTGGCCGAGCTGCCCGGCGATCCCATCGCGATTGCGTCGCTTTCGGGCGAGGCCGACCAGTACACGGTCCACTTCCCGATGCTGCTGGCCCAGGGCAACTACGTCTTTACCGTGGGACCGAACGTGACCGATCTGGCGGGCAACCCCATGACCGCCGCGGCCCAGCGGATCGTCGGCCTCAATCCCGACGAGCTCGGGCCGGTCGTGCTCGGCGCGACGATCGCGCCGGTGGGCGTCTCGGTCGTGTTCTTTGATCTGGGCGGGCTGGACCCCGCGACGGTCACCGACCTGGACAACTACACCCTCGCGGCCAGCGGCGGCGACGGCGCGTTGGGCGACGCCAACGACGTGGACGTGTCGGGTTTGATCGGTTCGATCGCGTTCGATCCGCTTTCCGGCACGGCGACGCTCTTGACCGCCAGCCCCCTGCCCGACGAACGCTACCGGCTGGGCATCAACGGCACGCTCGCCGGCGCGGTGAGCGATCTGTCGGGTAATCCGCTCCTGGGCGGCGCGGACTACGACGCCATGCTCGACCTCGACGCGCGGCCGGCCACCGTCGCGGTCGATCTGCCCGGATCGTGGGACACCGGCATGTCCGAGTCCGACAATATCACGTTCGTTCCGGCGCCGACGTTCCACGTCACCGTCAACGAGGCCGGGCGAATCGATCTGGATTTGAACGGCGATGGGACGCCGGAATTCACCCGGCTCGTGGCCGCGGGCGGCGTCCACGCCTTTGCCGTGCCGGCGCTCGCCGACAACGTGTATCCCGTCACCGCCCGCTTTACGCCGGCGGCCGGCGCGGTGGTTCAGCACGTTCTCACCGTGACGATCGACACGCATGTCCCGTATGTCACGACCGGTCACGGCACGGCCCAGGCGCCGTGGCGAAGCCAGACCATTGCCTTTAATGAGTCAATCGACCCGGGCACGCTGAGCGTCGACGACGTCAGAATCACCCGCCAGGGCGGCGTGCCGGTCCTCCCGCTGGCAATCGTGCCTGTCGCCGGCGGATACCGCATCGACTTCGCGTATCAGGTCACCCCGGGCGCGTACAGCTTCGTCGTCGGTCCAGACGTGAAGGACGTCGCCGGCAACCAGATGAATTCGCCTCGCGATTTCAGCATTACCCTCCTGCCCGACGCGACCCGGCCCTATGTCGCGAGTCTCTCGCCCGTCGGAAAAACCAAGCAGAACGTCTCGCGACTGACCGTCCAATTCAACGAGCCGATGCTCGCCGGTAGCTTCACGACGGACGACGTGGCGATCGCCGGCCCGTCGGGCCCGCTGGACCCGCAACAGTTCACGGTCTCGACGCTCGACGAGCGGACGTTCCAGATCGACCTCGCCGAGCAATCGGCCGAGGGCGACTACACGGTGAGCCTGGGACCTGCGGTGAGCGACCTGTCGGGCAACGCGATGCTCGTCGCGCATCAGGCGGTGTTTTCCATCGACAAGACGGCCCCGTCCGTCGCCGGCGTGGTTCCCTCGGGCACGGTGGGCCAAGCGGTGAGCTTCGTGGACGTGATGTTCACCGAGACGATCCAATCGGCGACGCTGACCGCCGGCGACGTGACGCTTCTGTCGCCCGGTGGATCGCCCCTGGCCATTACGGCCATCCAACCGCTCGGAGGAAACGCGTACCGGATGCGATTCAACACGCAATCGGCCAACGGCACCTACTCGCTGTTGATTGGCCCGGACGTGCTGGATCAAGCCGGCAACGCCATGGCCGCGGCCTTCGCCGGCCAGTTCACCGTGTCGCTGCCCGATTTGACGCTTGACCCGACCGATCCGGCGAGTCTGGTCGCGCCCGGCGCGGCCCTGTTCGGCCAAACGATCGAGGTGGGCTGGATCGTGGACAACCTCGGCACGGCGCCGGCCCAAGCGCCGTGGACCGATCGCGTCTGGCTCTCCACCGACGCGGTGCTCGACGCGGGCGACACGCTCCTGACAACGACGGCGGGGCCCGCGGTCCTGGACGCGGCGGGCGAGTACGTCCGGAACGAACTGGTTGCCATTCCGCTCTCCGAGTCGTCGGTCGAGGGCGGGTATTACGTAATCGTCCAGACCGACGCCCAGGGCGGCGTGGTCGAAGCCTCGGAGGCGAACAACGTCCTGGCCCGGCCGATCTCGCTGACGCTGCCGCCGCTTCCCGACCTGGTCGTGGGCGACGTGGTCGCGCCGGCCGTGGCCACGCCGGGCACGGAGGTGTCGGTAAGCTGGTCCGTGGCCAACCAGGGCACGCAGCCGGCCGAGGGTACGTGGGTCGAGGCCGTGTATCTCTCCACCGACGCGGCGCCCGGCGGCGATCTGCTCTTGGGCCGATTCATCCGTTCCGGGCCGTTTGCGGCCGGCGATCCGCCGATCGTGCGAACGGAAGCGGTAATGGTACCCGGCACGGTGCCCATCGGCGAGCTGCGATTCGTGGTCGTGGTGGACCAAGACCACAACGTGATCGAGCTCAGCGAGGGCAACAACGCCGCGGTGGCTGGTCAGGTCACCAAGGTGCCCGGGGCGCTCTCGCTGGCCCTGTCGAAGACCCACGTCGCCGAGGACGCCGGCGCGGTGGCCCTGCGCGGCACGGTCACGCGGAGCGGCCCGACGGCCGCGCCGCTGGTGGTGATGCTCACGCCCAGCGACCCGACGGAGCTGAGCGCGCCGGCGACAGTCACCATTCCCGCCGGCCAGAAGTCGGTCTCGTTCGATATCGGCGTGCTCTCCGACGGCGTGGTCGACGGCGACCAGGCCGTGGCAATCGAGGCCCAGGCCCCGGACATGGTCGTCGGCGTGGCCGGCGTGGTTGTGGTGGACGTGGACGTGCCGCGGTTGTTTATCGACCTCGCGTTCGACGAGGCGACCGAAGGCGACACGTGGACGGTCTCGGTCACGCGCGACACCGTCTCGGCCGATCCGCTCACCGTGCTCTTCTCGGCGTCGCTTTTGGACGTGCTCGAGCTGCCCGACGACGTGGTGATCCCCGCCAACGAGGCCACGATCGCGTTCGAGATCACGGCCGTGGATGACGACCTGGTGAAGCTCACCCGCGAGATCACCGTCGAGGCGCGTGCCCCCGGTTTCATCTCCGGCACGGACGCGGTGGACATCCTGGACAACGACGCGCCGCGGATGGGGCTCGCGCTGGATCGTTCGACCGCCAGCGAGGGCGCCGGCCAACATGCGATCCTGGCCACGATCACGCGCAGCCCGGCGGGTACGGCCGCCATGACCGTGCTCCTTTCGTCAAGCGACACGACCGAGTTGGTCGCGCCCCAATCGGTCGTCATTCCGGCGGGGGCAACGTCGGTTGACGTGTGGCTGGACGCCGTGGACGACGCCCTCGTGGATGGGCCGCAATCCGTCGCACTTACGGCCACGCCGACCTGCTACCTCGGCTTCCCGCTGGCCACCGGCGCGGTGCAAGCCCCCATCACGATCGCGGACGACGACGGCCCAGCGCTTACCGTGGTCATCCAGAAGGACCTCGTGGCCGAAGGGCTCTCGCCCGCCGCGTCGGTCACCGTCTCGCGCAACACGGACACCGCCGGGCCGCTTTCGGTGACGCTCGTCTCCAGCGACCCCGGAGAGCTTGCCGCGCCTGGAAGCGTGGTCATCCCCGCCGGTCAGGCGTCCTACACGTTCTCGGTCGACACGATCGAAGACGGCGAATCGGATGGCAACCAGACGGTCGCGCTTACCGCCTCGGCGGATGGATTCACGTCGGGCACGGACGTGGTGGTCGTCTCGGACGTCGACTTGCCGGACCTGGTCATCACCCAGTTGACCGCGCCGGGCACGGTGCTCTCCGAGACGTACTTCGACCTCGCCTACCGGGTCGCCAACGAGGGCCTCGCCGCGGCGGTCGGGTCCAACGCCCAGGACGAGTTCCCCGGCTCGTGGCAAGATCGCGTGTTTTTGTCGAGTGACCCGTTCGTCGGAAACGACGTGCTCCTGGGCACGTACGAGTTTGTCGGCGCGCTGCCCCTCACGGCCGGACTGAATTCCTACAGCCGGACGCTGCCGTTTCGCGCCCCGCGGGAGTCGGGCGAGTACTGGGTTGTCGTCGTGACGGACCTAGCCGGCACGGTGGCCGAAGGCATCGAGACGAACAACACGCGCGTGTTCGGCCCCATCCAGGTCGAGGCGGCCTACACCGCCACGGTCGCCACGCAGACGGAAACCGCCCTGGCGGGCACGACCGTCGCGCTCTCGGGCACGGCCACCGCGACCGACACGCACCTGCCCGCCGCGTTCGTCCTGGTCAATATCCATCTCGAGGTCCGCGGCACGCGCCGGATCATCTCGGCATTGACCAATGCCCAGGGACAGTTCAGCGTCAACTTCACGCCCCTGCCCGGCGAGGCGGGCTACTACACCGTCGGCGCGGCCCATCCCGGCGAGGCGTCCGCCCCCGTGCAGGACGCGTTCACCCTGCTGGGCATGCGCGCCCAGCCACCCGGCGCCGCTGTCGCGGTGATCCAGGGCCAAACGGTCCAAGGACAGTTGACGCTCCACAATCTTGCCGACGTTCCGCTTACGGATATTGAGTTCGAGCTGCTGGACGTGCCGGCCAATCTCGACGTGACGATCTCGCTGCCGCAGGGCAACCTGCTGGGCGGCATGGCCGCGCTGCCGATCGACTTCGAGGTCCACGCCGCGGACGCGTCGGTCCCATCGGCCATGGTGACGCTTCGGCTCACCTCGTCCGAGGGCGCGTCGATCGACGTGCCATTGGCCGTGAGCGTCACGGCGTTTCATTCCGAGCTAGTCGCCGACGCGGCCGAGCTGGTGGCGGCCGTATTGCGGGGCGGTCAGCGGACGGTCGAGTTCACCGTGACCAACCGGGGCGGCGCGGCCACCGGACCGATCGACGTGACGCTGCCGGCGGTCTCCTGGCTCGCGCTGGCCACGCCCGCCGTTATGCCGTCGCTCGCGCCGGGCGAGTCGGCCTCCGTGACCCTCACGCTCACGCCCCCGGCGGACTTGCCGTTGACGGCCTACCAGGGCAACCTTGCCCTGACCGCGTCGGACAGCGCCCTGTCGATGCCCTTTACGTTCCGCGTGGTCTCCGAGGCCAAGGGCGACCTTGCGGTCACCGCCATCGACGAGCTGTACTACTTCACCGCCGAAGCGCCCTCGCTGGCCGGCGCGACGGTCGCGCTTCTGGACGCGGTCACCGGCGCCGAGATTGCCCGGGCGACGACCGACGCGCAGGGCGACGCGGTTTTCTCCGACGTGCCCGAGGGCTACTACACGCTCGACGTCCGCGCGGAGGCGCACGGCGATTGCCGCAAGACCGTCTTCGTCACCGCCGGTCAGACCACGCCCGTCCTGGCCTTCCTCACGCAGCAAACGGTCAAGTACATCTGGAAAGTCGAGGAAACCGAAATCCAGGACCGGACGAGGATCTCGATCCAAACCGTGTTCGAGACCAACGTGCCCGCGCCGGTGGTGACGGTCGATCCGCCGCTTATCGATCTGGCTCCCCTGACCGCGCCGGGTCAGACGATGCAGGTGGACATGACGATCGAGAACCACGGCCTCATCGCCGCCGAGAACACGCGATTCCGCTTTGGCGACCATCCGATGTACCGGATCACGCCGCTGGTGAGCGACATCGGCCTCTTGCCAGCCAAGAGTTCGCTCACGATCCCCGTCTTGATCGAGCGGCTGTCGGTCGACGCGGCCGGCTCGGGCGACGCGGCCGATCCGTCGATGCCCTGCGGCATTCCCGCCGGAGTGGACCACTCATATCTTTGCGGTCCCGAGGAGGTGAAGAAGAGCGCGGGCATCTCGATCACGAACCTGGACGTGCCGGGCTGCGAGGTTCCACCCGGAGCCGGGGGTCCCGGCGGGGTCACGATCAACCCGGTCGCGTTCCCCGGCGTCGATTTCATCCCCTTCGAGTTCGACGGCGAGATCGAATGCGACTGCGAGGAGAAGACGCTCGGCGAGGTGGACCTGTCGGGCTGGTTCAAGCCGGCCGTCGAAGCCGCCGAAGCCGCCATCAACGCGGCCATCGCGATGACCCTGGTCTCCGTCGGGCTAGAAGTCGAGGCCAAGGGCCAGCTCATCCTGTGCTGCAAGGAGGACGAGAGCACGGGGCTCGAGTTTCGGGCCACCGCCGGCGTGAACGCCGTGCTGCGGGCCGGGCCGGGCTTCAACGTCGGCGTCTCGCTCAGCGAGCCCCTGCCCGACGGAAGCGAGGCCACGTTCTCCGGCTCCGCGTTCCTGGGCGCGCAGGCGTCGCTGTCGGCCGGCCTGCGCGGAACCGTCTCCAGCGGATGCGGCATGGACAACCCCCGCGCCTCGCTCAACGGAACCGTCCGCGTCGGGTTCGACATCGGCGCCAAGGGCCAGGTCGAGGCGAAAAAGGAAGGCGGTATTACGCCCGTCGAGGTCGAGCTCGTGGGCGTATCCGGTGGACTGTTCGGCGGGGTCAGCATCATCGTGACGTACTCGACCGACACCGGACTCCAAATCCGCCTCGACTCGGAGGGCGTGTACTTCGAGATCTACGTAAGCGCGTTCGGCATCACGGTCAGCCCCTTCGACGACCCCACCACGCCCGACGTCGAAACCCGCAAGTATCTCATCCCGCCGGCGCACAGTTGCAGCGGCGCCGCGGCGGCGCCCGGCGGGGATGCCGCCAGCGCGCCCATCCTGTCGCTCTCCGCCGAACAGGTCCAGGAGCTGCTTCGCGACGAGATGGCCAAGCTCGGGCTCGTCTTCAACCCGCCGGCCGGCGATGCCCCGACGCAACAGGGCGACGCCGGCGGCTGCGGCTGCGGCGACACCCAAGGCGACCAGGCCGACGGCGAGGGCGTCTGCGCCCACGTCCGGTTGCGGATCGACCAGCAGGCCGTGATGACGCGGTCCGCCTTCGACGCCGGACTGGAACTCGTCAACAACGACGCGGACATGCCGTTGGAAGACGTCCTGGTGAGCATCCAGATCGTCGACCTGGAGCACAACGACGTGACCGACCGGTTCGGCATCCACGCGCCCCGGCTGGAAGACATCGGCGCGGTGGACGGCACGGGCACGGTCGGTCCCGGCGCGAGCGGCAATGCCTCGTGGCTGATCGTGCCCACCGACGCGGCCGCCCCCACGGCGCCGGCGCTTTTCGGCATCGGCGGCACGCTCTCGTACGTCCACGAGGGACATCGGGTGATCGTGCCCTTGGAGCCCGTCTGGATGACCGTGCATCCCGACGCGGCGCTCGACGTGAAGTACTTCCACCAGCGGGACGTCTATGCCGACGATCCCTGGACGGACGAGGTGGAGCCCTCGCAGCCGTTCGCCCTGGCGGTGATGGTGCAAAACCACGGAGCCGGCGCGGCGCGCAATCTCACGATCACCTCGGCCCAGCCCGAGATCCTCGAGAACGAGAAGGGCCTCCTGATCGACTTCGATATCCTCGCCACGGAGGTGGCCGGCCAGAACATGACGCCGTCGCTTACGGCCGACTTCGGCGACGTCGCCCCGGGCAGCATCGAGATTGCCACGTGGTGGCTTGCCTCGACGCTGCAGGGCCAGTTCATCGACTACGCGGCCACCTTCGAGCACCTCGACGGCCTGGGCGACCCGCGGCTGTCGCTGGTCAAGAGCGTCGAGATCCACGAAATGATCCACGTGGTCCACGCCGACCGAGCCGACGAGGACGGACTTCCCGATTTCCTCACCAACGACGTGGCCGACTTCACGCAAGTGCCGGGCGCGAGCGAGTGGTTCCACGATCTGCCCGACACCGTGCATCTGTCCGACGGCCGCGTGGAGCCGGTGGCCCTGGCCGAGGATGCGGCGGCCGATGGCCTCGTGACGGCCGCCGATCGCGTGGTCCAGCTCACCCTGAGCGCGACCGAGGGCTGGAACTACCTCCGCATGAGCGATCCCGGCGGAAGCGAGTTCCAGCTTGTCGAGGTCCGGCGCGACGATGGCACGCTGGTGCCCTTGGACAACTTCTGGCAGACGGACCGCACGTTCATCGAGTTGGGCCGCCGGCCGCTCGACGAAGACAATCTGCACCTGTTCGACCGCATGGCCACCGCCGGCGTCCACGCGTACACGCTCACCTACGCGCCCCGCGATCAGGTCGGGCCCGTGGTGGTCGCCATCGACGGCCCCGGCGACGAGCCCCAGGTCGAGCCGGTCGTCGCGGTCGATGTCACCTTCAGCGAACCGATTGATCTGGCAACGCTGACCGCCGCCGATTTTGTCCTGTCGCGCGACGGCGGGCCCAACCTGCTGGGCGCCGGCGTCTCGATCGGCCATGTCGGCGGCGCGGTCTACCGGATCGCCGGCCTGGCCGCGTGGACCGCCGAACCGGGGTCGTATACGTTCACCGCCAGCGCCGCGGGCGTGGCCGATCCGCTGGGCAACGCCGGCACGGGCGCCGCGTCCATCCAGTGGGTCGCCCTGGGCGACGTGCCCGGCATCGTCGCCGTGGCGGGAATCCCCTCCGGCGCGACCCAACTCCCGCTCGGGTTCATCGACGTCACCTTTTCCGAGCCGATCCAGCCCGGCACGCTGGGCGTCGAGGACTTCCTGCTCACCCGCGACGGCGGCGCGAATCTGTTGGGCGAGGGTCTCTCGTTCACGCAAACCGGGCCCGCCACGTTCCGCGTGGGACCCTTTGCCGACGTGACCGCCGACGAAGGGGCCTACCAACTCGTGGTATCCGCCGTGGGCGTCGAGGACCTCGAAGGCAACCCCGGCGTCGGCCAAAGGACGTTCGCCTGGACCGTGGACACGACCGGCCCGACCGTGGACCTCGTGCTCGGCGTCGGTCCGATTGTCAACACGCCCGTGACGAGTCTGTCGATTACGCTCTCCGAACTGGTGGATCCGGCGTCGTTCGATCCGGCGCTAGCCGCGCTGTCGCGCGACGGCGGAGCCGATCTGCTCGGACCGGGCGCGACGCTTTCACACGTCTCGGGCACGACCTATCTCTTGACGCCGCTGGGCGCACTCACGGCCCTGGACGGCGCGTACGAGCTGGTCCTCTCGCCCGGCGTCGTGCGCGACCTGGCGGGCAACCCCAGCACGAACGCCGCGTCGCTCGCGTGGACGATGGACACCCAGCCGCCCGCCGCGGCCGCCGGCCTAACCATCTCGCCCGACACGGGCGAATCCGCGATCGACGGGCGGACCAACGTCCTGGCCGTGACGTTCTCCGGCACGCTGGCCGAGACCGGCCTTGCCGTGACCCTGCGCGACGCGACCACCGGAGTGGACCTGGGTCCCGCCACGGTGAACGGCACGTCCTTCTCGGCCCCCATCGCGTTTGCCGCCGCGGGGACCCATCGCCTCCGCGCCCGGGCGACCGACGCGGCGGGCAACTGGGTGGATAGCTTCTTCGACGTGTTCGTCGATCAGTCCAACCCGATGGTGCTCGAGGTCGATGCGCCGCTGCAATTCACCGCGACTTCGACCGACCGTATCGCGATCCGCTTTTCCGAACCCATGGCGATCGCGGCGATGCTGGCCAACGGATCGATCCTCGCGGCCGTGTCGCTGGAACACCTGGCCGAGGGGCCCATCGCGCTTTCGGCCGATCAGTTCTCGTACGACGCGGCAACCAACACGTTGACGCTCTCGCTCGAGTCGTTTGCCGGGGCGCTGCCGGGCGGAAACTACGAAATCACGCTCGACGGCAGTCTTTTGTCCGACGTGGCGGGCAACCTGCTCCGCGGCGGCTCGGGCGGACGGATCACGTTCGGCTTCCCGGCCCTCGCGCCGGCCGTGTTCGTCCAGGCCGACGGCGCCGACCTGGCCGTCGACGAATACTCCGTGCCCGCCGTGGCCGATTGGAACGCCGACGGACTGGCCGATCTCCTGGTCGGCGAGAAGACGGCATCGGGCCAGGGGCAGGTCCGGGTGTACCTGAACGTGGGCACGGCCGCCGCGCCCGTGTTTGAAGCGGCCGGCGTGGCCCTGCTCGATTCCGGCCAACCGGTCTCCGTGCCCGGCGGCGGATGCCTGGGCGCATTCCCCCGCGTGGCCGATTGGGACCGCGACGGTCGGCAAGACCTGCTGGTGGGCCGCGCCGACGGCATGATCGAACTGTTCACCAACGTGGGCGCCAGCGCCCAGCCGCGATTTGTCTCGGCCGGCATGGTGCAGGTCGGCTCGCCCGGCGCGAAGGCCGCGCTGGACGTCGGCAGCCGCGCGACGCTCGACGTGGTCGATTGGGACAACGACGGCCGTTTCGATCTCGTCATCGGCGGCATGGACGGCCGCGTCCACGTCCTCATCGACCAGGCTCTTGCCGGCGCGCCGGACTTCCACGCGGACGACGTGCTCACCGACGGATCGACCGATTTGATCGTGCCCAGCGGGCGAGCAAGCGTCGCCGTGGTGGATTTCGACGCCGACGGCCGGAAAGACCTCGTGGTGGGCAACACCGATGGGCAGATCCTCTTCCACGCCAACGTGGGCACCGACGCCCAGCCGGCGTTCGGGCCCGTCCAGGCTGTTTTGGCCGATGGGCTGCCCCTCGACCTGCCCGGCACGCCGCGGTCGCGCCCCGTCGCGGCCGATTTCAACGACGACGGAATCGTCGATCTGCTGGTCGGCTCGGCCGACGGGCTCGTGCGGCTCTACCTGGGCCAGGCGGGTCCCGCCGTGAGCGAGCCGTTCAACAACAACGACGGACCGCCGGGCGAGCCATATGTCTTCACCACTACGATCAACCCGACGGCCGGGATCCTGGTCGAACCCAAGACCGGCTTGGTCACCACCGAGGCCGGCGGAACCGACGCGTTCACCGTCGTGCTCCACAGCCGCCCGAGCGCCTCGGTCACGATCGCCGTCTCGTCTTCGAATCCAGCCGAGGGTCTTCCCTCCGTCGCGCAACTGGTCTTCACGCCCGACGACTGGGACCAACCACGGACGGTCACGGTGATCGGCCAGGACGACGACGCGGCCGACGGCGGCGTGGGCTACACGATCGTGCTCGCGCCGGCCGCGAGCGACGACCCCGGGTATGCCGGCTTGGACGCGCCCGACGTGAGCGTCACCAACCTCGACGACGACGCCCCGCCGACGGTCACCGGCGTGGCCGTGGCCTCCTCCGGCTGGACGGCGGCCTTCGCCCACGCCGACGGCTACGCCGTGCCCTTTGGTCCCGACCAAACGACCCCGCTGCCCTGGACCCGCATCGACCGCGTGCGGATCACCTTCAGCGAGGACGTGGTCGTCGCCCAGGACGACCTGGAGATCCGCGGCGCGGTCGTGCCCGAGTACGCCACCAGCGGGTTCCACTACGACGCCCAAACCTGGACGGCCACGTGGGAGCTGGCCATGCCCGTGGCCGTCGATCGGCTCTGGCTCATCCTCTCCGACGACGTGGCGGACACGTTCGGCGACGCGCTGGACGGCGAATGGCGCAGCGGCGCGAGCCTTGGCCCCTCGGGCGACGGCAATCCCGGCGGCGCGTTCGTCTTCCACGTGAACGTGGTGACCGGCGACGCCAACCGCGATCGCATGGTCGACCAACGGGATCTGGCCGTGCTCGCCTCCTTGTGGCTGCAATCGGGCGCCGACCTGGCCGCCGACTTCAACGGCGACGGACGCGTGGAAGACCTGGACCTGGCGATCCTGGCCAGCCGGTTGGGCCAGCAACTGCCCATCCCGGGCGACGCCAATTTCGACGGCCGGGTGGGCCGCGCGGACGCGGCCGCGCTCGCCTCGAACTGGCTTGCGTCCGACAAGATCTGGGCCCAGGGCGACTTCAACGCCGACCGCCGCGTGGACGACCTGGACCTCGCGATTCTCGCCGCCAACTGGACCGGCGACGACCCAACGGGCGATGCCAGCGCCGTGGCCGATCGTGGATTCATCGGCCCGCGGCAATTGCCCGCTTCCTCGGCCTCGCCAAAACGCCTGAAATCCCTGCGTCCGGCCCCGCCCGTCGTCGACGCCCTGTTGGAGTGAATGCCATGTTGGACGAGGAATGACCTGAAGCACCCCTCTCGCGCGTGCGGGAGAGGGGCAGGGGGTGAGGGGATTTTGGGCCATGTAGCACAGCCGCCCTCGGCTGTGAAATACCCGACGACATAGCGCCGACACAGCCGGGGGCGGCCGTGCCACATGGTCCTCACGGGGTATCGGCCGATTGGCGGGCCGCTGGCGGAGGCGGGGCGACCGGCGGCGCCTCGGGGTTGTAGCCGCCGTACTGCTTGGCCAGGCGAAGGAAGTTCGACGCGATCCGCCGCGAGTTCTCCGGCGCGCCGGGCAGCTCGATGTGGAACTGCGCCGCGTAGATGTACCGATCGCGCACCCGCAGGCACTGGTTTTTCGTCAGTGCCCCTGGCCCTCCCTCCACGACGCGGACCCACGCGTCAGGCACGAAGGCCATCTGGCCCACGTGCGATTCGGGAGCGTCGAAGACCTCCGGCAACCCGGCGAAGGCGGGATCGTCCGCCGTCTTGCGCATCTTGTAGATCCCCCGCTCGGCGATGCATTTATCGAACTCGCCGCACGCGCCGATCTCCTTATGGCCGATCTCGTTGTAGACGGGAATCCGCGGGTTGGCCAGGTCGCGGCAGAAGGGGCAGTCCCAGGGCGAGTCGACGCCGACCGTATCCAGGATGAGCAGCCCTTGCGCCCCGCCGCAGGCCGCCCACGTCGGCAGATTCCGCCGCCTTAAGACCTCTTGCAGGCCCCGCCACGGCTCGCGCGTCCGCTTGCACCACGGCAGGAAATTGCCCGAGAGAAAGGCGCAAAGCGGACGCGGCTCGGCCGCCGCGAACGCCTCGTTCACGTCGCCCAGCCAGATCTCTTGGACCGCGAGATGCCGCCAGTCGGGAAGCTCGTCCAGCAGGCGGACGAAGTCCGTCTTGCCCTCGTCGAGCGTCGGATCCTCCGTGGTTTTGACCGACAGGCACCAATCGGGAAACGCAACGTCCGCCCCGAGATCGTCAAACAACTCAACCTCGCGCACGGTTGGGCGGTCGCCCTGGCACGCGTCGATCCGCAGGCGCAGGTAGCGCGCCGCGACGGGCTCGCTTAAGCGGTGCAGCCGGAAGAGCCGCCGGTCGTTCGTCTGGCGCGTCTCCTCCAGATCGCGCCACGTCCGGCCGTCGTCGCTGCATTGCCACGCGTAGCGGCTCGGGGCGTTACGGAAGTTGCGCGGGTGGTCGCCCACGATCTGGAGGATGGCCCCGACCCGCCGCGGCGCGGCGAAGCGGATCTCCCACCACCACGACGTCTCGCCCGGCTCGCCCTGCCAGTACGTTGACGCGGAGAGGTCGAACCGCCGGCCATCGGCTGCCCCGGCGGGCGCGGATCGCTCCGCCGTGCTCGACGCCGTCACCCCAAGCGGCGCCGGCTCGCCGGCGGGCAGTCGGCCCGACAGGACAAGCACGGCAAGCAAACCCAACATGCCGCGGCCGCGGAAGGGCTTTGCCGGAGAGGACCTCTTCATGGCACGTTCACGCAACGATCGGCCAAGAGTTCAAGGGACGGTCATGGGAAGCAGCCACGGATGAACAGCGAATCATCTAAATTGCAGCAGCACCAAATTTGCCCCCACAAGTCATCCTGAGCGAAGCGAAGGACCCCCTTGCCACCGAGATCCTTCGCTTCGCTCAGGATGACCCGCACGTCGCTCAGGATGACCCGCACGTCGTTCAGGATGACCCGCGGCGCGCGGGACGATGCTTGGATGGACTTCCCATCATCCGCGTCCATCCGCGTTCATCCGCGGTTCCTATTCCGTGTCGCTACCGCCGCCGGCGAGCGACCAGCAGGGCCAAGACGAGGGCCGCCAGTCCGGCCAGCATCGACGGTTCGGGCACGGCGGCGCCGCCCTGCGCGGTCCAGTTGGCCGCCAGGATCGCCAGGTCCAGATCGTCCACCACGCCGTCGTCGTTGAAGTCGCCGGTGTCCCAGCTCACGCCCTGGTCCGAAAGCCAGTGCGCGGCCAACAGGGCGGCGTCCTTCTTATCGACCACGCCGTCGCGGTTGGCGTCGCCCGGCGGAGGCGGCGCGAAGGCGGCGGCGTACAGCGCGATGGCGTCCTGGACCGACAGGGCCGAGCCAACCCAGATGGCCGTCTCGTCCATCAGGCCGGAGAATCGTTGCAGGACGCCCATCCCCATGCCCGCCAGAAAAGCCCCGCCGGCGTCGTCGCCCTTGAGGAAGCCGTAGGGCGCGCCGATCAGGCTGGCGGTCCAATCGACGCCGTCGATGACGAGCTTCATGTCGGCCGCGTTGTCGCCGTCGCGCGTGACGACGAGATGGTGCCACTTCGAGTCCAAGAGATTGAGAGTCTCGGCCCGGAGCAGCCGCGTCTGGCTCTGATTGTCGTCGTCGCTCATGATGTACAGTCCGGCTTCCGAGACGCTCTCGCTTTCGTGGATGGCGATCTGGAAGTTGTTGTCGCTCTGCCCGTTGCTGAAGATGCGGTCCCATTGGATCGTACCCGTGCCCGAGGGCGCGCCGAACCACGTGGAAAAGGTCATCTGTTCGGCCGCCAGCGCGCCGCCGGGTCCAAGATAGACCATGCCGACGTCTTTCGCCCCGAACGATTGGTTGCCCGGCGTGGCGCCAAAGCCCGGAAAGTCGCCGTACTCGCCGCCGGCCGGCTCGGGGCCAAACGTCACGAGGTCGGCGCCGCCCGGATTGCCCTGCTGCAGCACGCCGTGGATCGGCGTGCCCACGCCGGAGTCGTGCGCCACGACGCCCGCCTCGCCGAAATGGTAGTAGTGCGTCGGGTTCAACGCCGCCACCGCCGCGCCGTAGGCGTGCGCCCCTTCCCGCGCCGGAGGTCCAAAGCCCGTGAAATCGCCCCCCATGATCCTCGCCACGTCGGCCTGATCCAGCGCGGTGTCGAAGATCGCCACGTCGTCCAGCGCGCCGGCCAACTGCCGGTCGTAGCTGGCCTGGTTGCCCATCTCGACCCAGGAATACCAATCCGACTCGATCACTCCCGGCGCGTTAAACGTGTCTTTCAATGTGCCGTTCACGTAAAACTTCATGTCCGTGCCGTCGTAGGTCATGGCCACGTGGGTCCACGCGGGCGCGGTCGAGCTGTCGGGCGAGACGGGAATCTCCGTTGCCGGGTTGTCGTAATAGTGGGCGTCGGTCCCGAAGAGATTCAGACTGCCGCTGACCGCGTCCGCCGTATAGAGACTGTCGAGATACAACGAAAACATGTTCCGCTGCACCACGCGGCCATAGTTGTACATCGACAGAATCCCCCCTTCGTAAACCTCCTCGCTGGAGACCCACGCGGCCAGCGTCACCTGATGGGTCGCCGAGGGGTTGTCCATGATCGGCTGGTAGGCCGCCCGAACGAGGTTCATGTTGTTGCCGCCAACGCCGAAACGCAATGCATGGTCTCCCGCCGCGCCGCTCTGGCCCGTGATCCACGCCGGCACACTGCTGCCGGTCTGGGCTGACAGCACGCCGTTCAAACCGTTGCCCGACGCGTCCGCCGTCTGCGTGCCGGCACCCTCGTTGAATTGCCATAGGCCGATGAGCGTCGCCTGCGCGGCGCCACCCAACGCCATCGCCAACGCCCCCGCCAGAACGACCGCGCATCGAATCGAGCTTCTCGTCATCGTGTTTCTCCTGCCATCTCGGTCGATTACGACATGCCACGAATGGGCCACCCTCGTATTCTATCGAGGACCGGTTTCCGGTACCATGGAATGGCCCGGGGAAAGCCCCCATTTTCCCTGGTTTTGTCCAACCGAAAACCCAGCCAGGCGCCCCAGCCGAGCTGCCCGCCTCCCGCGCCACGCGATGGCCCCATCCGTCAGCCCCCCCGGGGGGGCTGACACGTCCGGCCCGCCGCTGTCGCGGCCGGTTGCCTTGCGACACGGAGGCGCCGCGCGTAGGATGTCCCACGGCTGGCGTTTCCCGCCGGACAACGACCAAGATTCGGGGAGACCGCACGCGTGAACGATGCCGCTGGATCGGCGCCGCGGAAGAAGGCGATTCGGACCGAAGCCCACCGGCGGCGCGCCGCGCAGCCCGACAAGGACGAACTCAGCCGTCGGATTGCCCAGCGTCTCGCGGGCCTGCCCGAGTACGCGGCCGCCAGCACGATCCTCTTCTACGTCGACGCCCGCGACGAGGTCCGCACCCGACCCCTCCTCGCCGAAGCCCTGGCCGGCGATAAGACCGTGATAGTGCCTTACTGCGTCGGCGACCAGCTGGGCCTGTTCCGCCTGGCGGATCTGGCCGAGTTGGCCGAGGGCACGTTCGGAATTCTCGAACCCCGGCGGGAGCTGCGCGACCTGCCCGCGCGGCGCGTGGAGGCCCGCGAAATCGACCTGGTCGTCGTGCCGGTCGTGGCGTTCGACGCGCGCGGCAACCGGCTGGGGCACGGAGCGGGATACTACGACCGCTTCCTGCGCCAAGTCCGCCACGACGCCCCGAAGATCGCGATGGCGTTCGCCTGCCAGATGTTCGCCGAAATCCCGGCCGACGCCCACGACGTGCCCGTGGATCGGATCGTCACCGAAACCGACGTCTTCACGCGACCAAGGGACGCCGAGTGAGCGTTCAGTTTGGAAACAGGCGGAAGACGGCCTCGGCCGACGCCGCCGACACGCCCGCCAGAAGCCCGGAAAGCCGTGGGTAGGGTGGCATGTTTTGCTCCTTCGTCATTCGTGCGACAGCCCGGGACATCGGTTCTTGAGGTAAGCCCCGCTCGCGCTGCGGTACGGCCCGCAATAGGCCACTAGGCCCGCACCGGCCGCGATGCCTTTCTTGGCCGTTCTCTCCCAGCAGGATCACCTTCGCGCCCCGCGGTCGGATAGACCGCCCAACGCGCAATACCCCCCCACGACGGGTGGAATGCATGGTGAATGTTATCGACAGGTCGGGCGATTGTCAACCGGCGGCGCGGGAGCCAACGGGATGCTAGGGTTGGGGTGTTGCCGAACGCCCCGGCTCGCGGCCGGAACGTTCGACGCATGAGCGATCGCGGCGGATGTCCCAGCCGCGGCGGACTGCCGGGTCCGTTCGGACCCTTCGCCGCGCCAAACGGGAGCGCGCCATTACGATGCGATCGCCAGCATCCCTTGTTCCGCTTAGGAGAGGCTTGTCATGAGAGCGTCTGGAAAACTAGTGGTCGCCGTGGGTTTGATTGTCGCGTTGGCCGCGCACGAGGCGTGGGCTCGTGGTCCACAAGGCCACGGTCCCGCCGGCGGACCGGCCGGCTTCGCGCAACCCGGACATCTGCCCGGCGGACCCGCGCACCTCGGCAACCCCAACAACCACCCCGGCGGAC
>JAFGDS010000034.1 GCA_016931995.1 Pirellulales bacterium | reverse complement strand
CGATCCCGACGCGGCAGGCTAATCAACCGCACGCCGTCGGAGAGGCCCGCGGAACCGCGACCGTTCGAGCCCGTCCCTTTGGAAAGGCCCCGCTTACCCTTCGCGGCCGCACGCGCGCGGGGACTGTCCCAATTTTCGTCTAAGCGAAAATGGGACTGTCCCCCTCGGAGTGCGACGATTCGTCGCGCGCCGCGCGTGCACCAGGGAAAGTCTTTCCGCCGGAACGACGTCGGATGGGTCGCTCGGAGGCTGTCGAGAGCAGGGAGAGATCATAATGGCGGACGCAGCGCGAAGTCCACGGCAGTATTCGCGGCGGGGTCAGTGCCCTACCTAATACCGATAATACTCCGGCTTGAACGGGCCTTCGACGGGGACGCCAAGGTAGTCGGCTTGCTTCTGGTTCAGCTTGGTGAGCTTCGCGCCGAGCTGGCCGAGGTGCAGCCGGGCGACCTCTTCGTCGAGTAGCTTGGGCAGGACGTGCACGCCGACCGGGTATTCGTCCGGCTGGGTCCACAGGGCGATCTGCGCGAGCACCTGGTTGGTGAACGAGTTGGACATGACGAACGAGGGATGGCCCGTCGCGCAGCCCAGGTTCACCAGCCGTCCCTCGGCCAGCAGGATGATCGCGTGCCCGTCGGGGAACGTGTAGTAGTCCACGAGATCCTTGACGCTCGTCTTTTTGATGCCCGGATAGGCTTCCAGCCCGGCGACGTCGATCTCGAGGTCGAAGTGGCCGATGTTGCAGACGATGGCGTCGTGGCGCATCTTGGCCATGTGCTCGGCGCGGATGACGTCGCGGCAGCCGGTGGCGGTGACGAAGATATTGCCCCGCGGCGCGGCGTCCTCCATCGTGGTGACCTCGAAGCCCTCCATGGACGCCTGCAACGCGCAGATCGGGTCGACCTCGGTCACGAGCACGCGGGCGCCGTAGCTTCGCATCGAGTGGGCGCAGCCCTTGCCGACGTCGCCGTAGCCGCAGATCACGACGACCTTGCCGGCCACCATGATGTCGGTCGCCCGCTTGATCCCGTCGGCCAGCGACTCGCGGCATCCGTACAGGTTGTCGAACTTGCTCTTGGTGACGGAGTCGTTCACGTTGATCGCCGGGACGAGAAGCTCGCCGCGTTCGTGCATCTGATACAGGCGGTGCACGCCCGTGGTGGTCTCCTCGGAAAGCCCGCGCCATCCGCGGACCAGGTTGTGCCAGAAGGTCGAATCCTCGGCCAAGGTCTGCTTGAGCACGGAGTTGACGATCCCGAGCTCGACGCTGTCGGTCGGCTCGTCCAACAGGGCGGGGTTATCCTCGGCCGCGTAGCCGCGATGGGCCATGAGCGTGGCGTCGCCGCCGTCGTCGACGATCAGGTTGAGCGTCTGCCCGTCGGGAAACCTCATCGTCCGCATGACGCACCACCAGTATTCCTCGAGCGTCTCGCCTTTCCAGGCGAACACGGGCACGCCCGCCTTGGCGATGGCCGCCGCCGCGTGGTCCTGCGTGGAGAACTTGTTGCAACTGCTCCACGCGACGTCGGCGCCCAGTTCGCGGAGCGTTTCGATCAGGACGGCCGTCTGGATGGTCATGTGCAGACAGCCGGTGATATGGGCCCCGGCCAAGGGCTTCGAGGGCCCGTACTTCCGCCGAAGCGCCATGAGCCCCGGCATCTCGTTTTCGGCCAGGGTCATTTCCTTGCGGCCCCACTCGGCCAAGGCAAGGTCGCGGACCTTGTAGGGCAATGTTGTTTTCGTCTTCTGCACGGGGACGTCCCTCCTCGTTTCTTTCAAGAAAAACTCCACGGCCGGACCGGTCACGCCGGGGACCAGCCCGCCATGCTCAATGGTCCATTCAGCCCGCATGATACGGGCTGCCGACCTGCCTTGACAAGGGGATACAGGGCGTGGATGGCCCTTGTGTGCCACTGGCTCCGCCAGTGCCCTGGAATGCCTGGAAGGACACACCGACACGCCAGGCAACATGCCACCGCGCACTGGCGGAGTCAGTGGCACACGGTCCTTGTCATCCCGAGTGGAGCGGAGGATCTCGGCCGAGCGCGTCGCGGCGTTTATTTGATAGCGCCCAGCGCCGAGCGGGCCGCCTGGACAAAGGCCCGGACCTTGGCCGGGTCCTTGCGCGCCGGCGTGGACTCCACGCCGCTGGCCACGTCCACCGCGTGGGGGCGGACCTGTCGGATCGCCTCGGCCACATTGTCGGCCGTGAGCCCCCCCGCCAGAACCAACGGGGGGAGCGTCTTGCATGCGTGGTACGCGGCCAACGCGGCCCAGTCCGCCCGCCGGCCCGTCCCGCCGAAGCTGCCCGGCACGAAGGCGTCGACCAGCACGGCCGCGGGCAGATTCCCCAGACGCCGGCATTTTTCGACGTATTCGACGATCGGCGGCAGCCCGAGCGGGCTCAGCCGGAAGGCGCGAACCACCGGCGGGAGCCGGCGGACGCCCAATTCGGCGACAAATTCGGGCGTCTCGTCGCCGTGGAGCTGCACCAGATCGAACCCCACGGTCTGCCAGGTCCGCTCGATGGCGGGCAAGTCGGTGTTGACAAAAAGGCCAACCTTCCGCACCCGAGCGGGGGTTGCCCGCACAATGGCCGCAGCCACGTCCAGGCCGACGCACCGGGGGCTGTCGGCAAAGAAATTCAGGCCAATTGCATCCGCCCCGGCCGCCGCGACCGTCTGGGCGTCCTCGACGGTCGTGATCCCGCAAATCTTGATGCTGAACATGGACTCCGGCCGCCTCACGTGCGAAAACGTATCCCACCCATCATGGCGGATTGTCGCAATAACAACAATGGGCTCTCGCCCTGCCACCTGGGCGAACAAATATGAGATATTGCGCAACATGAGTGATGTGGGGTAAATGGGGCTCCATGTGAAAACACACTCTTGTGGGCGACTCTGGCGAAGACCGGGCACGCTGGCAGTCGATGTCGAAAAAGGGGGAACTCGGCGAGGCCATCACCCGTGCCTCTCTCCAGGAGGGAGAGGGGAGTGTTGTGGACGACCTCCAAGGGGGAGGTATGAGCAAGGACGCGAGACGACAACGGGTCCGGCGGCGCGCCGGCCGGGTGGGACTGGCGCTGCCGGCGCTGGTCTTCCTCGGGGCGGGGCTACCGGTCTATCTGCTTGGGCTTAACAACCGCGCCGGCGTGTGCGAGCCGGCGAGGACTTCTCTTTCGGCGACCGTCGAGCTGCCGCGAAGTCTCGCCGACGACCACGAGGCGCAAACCGCCGTGCTCGCGCCCGCCGCGTTGGCCCGGGCGGCCGATCGGGCGGGCCTGCCCAACGCCCCCGAGCGGCTCGCGCAGGTCCACGAGGCCCTGCGCGTCTCGACCAGCCCGAGCCCCGAGGCGGATCGGACGCAGGTGGTCGTTGGCTATGACGGGCCGGAGAGCCCGATGGTGGCGTGCCGGCTCGTGAACGCGCTGGCGGAGCAGTACGCCGAGTCGCGGCGGTCCGCGCTGGCCTCCGCCGCGAAGAAGACGCATCGCGAGGCCCAACGGACGGCCAACCGGGCGCGGACCGAGCTGTTCGAGGCGAGGAGCCGGTTCGAGACGTTTGTCGATCAGCACTTCGCCGGGTCACAGTCGGGCGATGGGGCAGAGCCCTCGCCGACAGAACCGTTGCCGCCGGGCGTTGTGTTGCCAAGCCCGTCCCCGCCGGCGACGCCCGCGGCGCCCAGCGCGCCGCCCACTCCCTCGGGCAACGCCCATCCCGACTGGGCCCGGCTGGCGCGTCAGCTTGCGGCGGTGAAGGCGCACCGGGAGCAGCTCCTGGTGGACCGCACGCCCCTGCACCCACAGGTCCGCGACGCGGACGTCGAGATCGCCGATCTCGAGCGGCGTTTAGCGGAGCTTTCGCAGGGGACGATCCCATCGCCATCCGATCTGGGCGGTACGCTCGAGTCGATGACGGGCGTTCCTCCGGCGGCGCCGGATCCAGTCGCGAGTCAGCCTATGCCGTCAGACGTGCCGGCTCGTGGAGCGTTCGCCCGGCCGGGGCTACCTCGAGCCGATCTGATTACCGCGTTTCTCGCGCGCCGCGACGCGATGGACCGTGCCCGAGACAACTACGAACGGCTGGCCGACGCGGAGCGCGAGGCGTTCGAGGCGCAGTTCCATTTGCCTCGGGTGACGGTCCGCCCGGCCGACGCGCCGGCCGGCCCGTTGGTCCCGCGTCCCACGCCGCGCGGGCTGGTGATCGCGTTGGCGGTGGGTCTGGCCGGGGCGGTGGGCATGGGGATGTTTTCGGCGGGCGTGGCGGGCGAGCAGACGTTTGCCACGGCCGTCGAGGTGGGCGACGCCCTGGGCGTGCCCGTGCTGGGCACCGTGCCCGGCGCCGAGCCGCTGGTCCGCCGCCTCCGCCCCCGCCGCACGGCCGACGCCTGGGCCCTGTTGGCCTGCGGCCTCGTGCTCCTGACGATTTGCCTCGGCATGTTGCTGGCCTTTTCGTTGGGCATGCGCTGGGTGGCGTGAACGAGCGCGCGTGTGCCACTGACTTTGCCGGTGCGGCGAGATTCGCGCCGCACGGCACTGGCGGAGCCAGTGGCACCCTACGCCCATCCGTCTGTCAATGGCCATCGACTTGACAGCACCGGGGGCGTACTGGAAGATCGAGGCGTAATCGTTCCAGGGGACTGTCCCGATTTTCGCGGCGCGGAGGACTCGGTTCTTCGGAGGTGGGTGAATCGCCGCGAAAATGGGACTGTCCCCCTCCAGTCGCCAATTGCTCTGGGTGAATTCATGATGACGACGTGTACCGGTTCGCTCGCTCGGGTTTTTGCGCTGGCGTGTTTGGCCCTCGCGCCGCTTGCCGCCATGGCCGAGGACTGGCCGCAGGCGAAGCTTGACGGCGGGCGCAGCGGCGACGCGGCGGATCGGGCGCTGGGCGGACCGCTGGGGCTCGTGGGCGCCGTGCCGCTTTCCGACGCGGTGTTCACGTCGCCGGCCGTCGTGGATGGTCGCGTGTACGTGGTTGACGGCTCGGGCGTGGCGTGGTGTATCGGCAGTCCGGATCCCCTCACCCCCGGCCCCTCTCCCGCGGTTCGGGCGAGGGGAGACAGCGCGTCGCTCGCGGTGATCTGGCGGCGCCAGACGTGGGGTGGGGCGGCCAACTGCAACAACACGAGCTCGCCGGCGGTGGTGGGCGACTTCGTGCATTTCGGCACGGCGGCGGGCGACTACTACGTGCTCGATCGGCGCGACGGCGCGGTGGTCCGACGGATCCGCTGCGGCGATCCCGTGTTCAGCTCGCCCGTGGTGGGCAACGGCCGGGTGTACTTCGCCACGCTGGGCGGCCGGCTGCACGCGGTCCAGCCCGACGGGACGCCGATCTGGACGTGGGACTTCGTGCGCGAACGACTTGACTTCGACGGCGACCGGTGGAGCGGCGCCGATTGGCTGCGGATCCGAGGCGGGGCTGGCTGGAAGGAACAGTTCTGCTGCACGCGCGACATCGCAATCCACGGCAAAACGGTCGTCATGGCCGCCGGCGGAACGATCTGCTGGGTGGAGGACGCCGGCGATCGGGCGGAGCTGCGCGGAACCTATTGCGGCGCGCGCGAGGCCCCCGCCACGCTGGGTTTGAGCCTCGGGCCGGCGGGCGAGGTCTATCGCCAGTGGCATCGCCGCGACAATGGCGGCCGCGTCGAGATCCTCGCGCTCGGGCCCGACGGCAAGGTGGCCGAGGATTTTGTCCGCGGCACGGAAAGCGGCTACCAGGGCACGGAATCGCTGAGCTTCTCGTCGGTCAGCCCGCGGGGCAAGGACGTCTACCGCTGCCGGCCGGAGGACGGTTTCGGGCTGTGTCTGCACGGCGCGGACGGACAAACCCGCCCGCTGGCCAAGGCCGGGTCGATCTGCCCGCCCGTGCTCGCCAAGGACTACGCCCTCTACGGCGCGTTGGACGGCACGCTCCATGCCGTGCCGATTGGATCTGAAAATACGATGGAGCCGTGGTCGTTCGCCACGGCGTTTGGCCGGGCGATCACGGCGGCGGCGGCGGTGTGCGACGGGCGCGTCTACTTCGGCTGCGACGACGGATACCTCTACGTGCTCGGACCCGGCGGCAAGGCCCCGCTACCGACCGAGCCGCTTCCGCTCGAGAAGATCCGCAGTCCGTTGGGCGGGAAATTGACCGGTCCGGAGAACGACTGGTTCACCAACTTTGGCAACTGGGCCAACACGAACGCCACCGAGCAGCCGCTACGGCTGCCGTTTCGGATGAAGTGGATCCGGCCGTTTCACGGCACGGTCAAGCACATGTCGGTCTTCGGCGGCGGGCGGATGTACACGCACACGGCCGAGGGGCAAATTTTCGCCGTCGAGCAGGAGACCGGCCGGCTGTTGTGGCGGCGGTTCTTCCCCGGCGTGCACGTCTCGTTCACCGCGCCGGTGTATTGCGACGGCCGGCTGCTGGTGCCCCAGGCGGGTTTTGAGAAGTGCCTGCTGCGATGCCTGGACGCCGCCACCGGCAAGCTCTTGTGGGAAGCCCCGTTCGCCGGCTCGCCAAGTTGGAACCGGCAGCTTCCGCCGATCGTGCACGAGGGCCGCGTCTTCTACCAATTCAGCACCGGCCGCTACACGCCCGAGCAATGGCTCTTCGAGCATCAAAGCACGTTCGGTTTTCCGAAAGACCAAAAGCCGCTCGTGCGGGCGTGGAGCTTCGAGACCGGCCAGGAGCTCTGGACCCGCGATTTCTCGAAATTCGGCGCCGGCGGCGACGACGCGGGCATGTGCCTTTTGGACGGTACGCTGTACTATTCGTGCTACTTCGGCGGCAAGGGGCCCACCGGCGTGACCGCCGCGATCGAGCCGGCCTCGGGCAAGGTGCTGTGGGTCACCACGGACCACGCCGTGCACGCCGGCTGCACCGTCTCGGGCGCCGACGGCCGGATTTATCTTGGCGGATACAATCCGGTCGAAGGCAAAACGAATCGCGTCTGGTGCCTCGACGCCCGCGACGGCTCGCTCGTGTGGCAATCGGACCCCATCAGCCGGGCAATCCACGTCGTGACCATCGGCAAGACGTTCCTCTTCACGCATTCGCAATACGAAAACGGATACCTGATCGATAAAGAGACCGGCAAGCTGCTTACGACCCTCGTGAAGGGCTTCCGCTGCACGCGGTTCACGTTGTGCGAGCCATACCTGCTTGGGCCCGACCTGAACATCTTCGACCTGGCGCAAGACAACCGCTTGGTGTACTGTGGTCCGGCCATCGACGTGCTCTTGTGCGTCGGCGCGACCGCCTCGAACGGCCGCATCCACGCGACGACAAACGGCTCCGGGCTGCAGGTCTCGCTTGTTGTCGGCGAGGAGGCCGAAGAGTCCGTCCCCGCGTGGCAGCAGGAGTCCTCGGCGTCCCCTCTCTCGCCGGGAGAGGGCTAGGACGACGGCCCCCGCGCGTTGTCCGGCGAATAGCGGCGGTTGAAGATCTCGGGATCGAACGGATCGGCGGGGACGAATTTGGGGAGGGGGCCGCCGCGCCGAGCCGGCGAGCGCGTGGGAAGCTGTCGCCCGGCCGGTATTGGCGGGATGTCGAACGGAGTTGGCGTCGCGGCAATCCCCGGCGGCGCGTGCGACGCCTCGCTGGGCAACTCGCCGGTGGCCGAGGTGGGGCGCGCGAGCGACGGTCCGGCGTGCCGCGCGGCGCCGGCATCGACCGGCTGACCGAGGAGGGCCAAGCTGTTCACCCATTGCGCGAGTTTGTCGCGATCCTCCTCGTCGCGTTCGGTGAAGACCGCTTCTTCCGCCGTGCCGTGCGGTCGCATGGGAACCTGCAAGAGCGGACTGGCGGCCGGCTGCGCGCGGTCGACCCACTGCACGACCGCGTGGAGATTGCGTTGGGTAACGCGTTTGGAGACGGGTCGATCGGGGTGCAGCCGCAGCAGCGAGAGCTTCGCCGTTGTCTGTGGCCCGTGGCATCCCCCGCTGGCGCAGCGGCGAACCAGAATTGGCTGGATGGTGCTGGCGAACTCCGTCATGGCGCCGGGTGGCAGGGTCCGGATCAACGAGTCGATCTCCTCCAGCGTCGGTCCGGCGGCCGCGGCTTGGTCGTTGCCCGCGGATTGGGGCGGACCGGGCGTCGCCCGAGCAAACTCCAACTGCCGGGTTACGAGCGGGATCATCGGGTGCGAGGGATCGGCGGTCGCCGCGTCGGCCAGTTCCCTGGCCGCCGCGTCCAGCAGCCCGTGGCGCAGGCACCATTTCGCCAAATCGACATGCGCCGCGCCGCCGCCCGGACCGATGGCCGCCCGCTGCCTCTGGTAGGCCTCGTCCAGCGATGCGCAGTGCAACACGACCTGGCCCGCACGGACGCGGATCTCTCCGTGGGGAAGCGCGACGAGATACAGATCGCCGGCCCGAACGATCCGTCCGGAGAGCACCTGTCCTCCGGAGAGGACGAGCACTCCCTCGGCGGGCACAAGGCCCGAGGTCGGCGTCGGCTGGGGTTGCTGGGCGCCGATCGAGGCAATCGCCAGCACGACCGACGCCGAAATCGGCACGAGCGTCCTGAAGGGGCGGGTCCACATGGTGGGCAAAGCGTAGGGGATTCCATCGGGAGGGTCAAGAGAAGTGCGGGGACTGGGAACATCCACCCAATGGGGGATTCCATTGGAGGTTCGTCGCGGCGGACCCACCCCCTCTTGGCCGGTCGCGCGGCTGACCCTATATTGGATGGGGGTGGTCGGAAAAGAGACAATGCGGGGCAAAGACGTTGGACACCACGGCGACCCAGCGACGGGAGATCCGCTTCAGCGGGATGGTCCAAGGCGTCGGGTTTCGGTACGTCACGCGGCGGATTGCCGGCCGGTTCCAGGTGACCGGATTCGTCCAGAACCTGACCGATGGGACCGTGCTCGTGGTTGCGGAGGGCATCGACCAGGAAATCGACCGGTTCCTCGACGCCGTGCGTGCCGACCTGGGGCACTACGTTCGGGGGGAACGGCAGACGAGTGGCGCGCCGACGGGCGAATTCAGCCGTTTCGGCGTCCGAACCTGAAGGAAAGACCCGGGACGAGAGCCGGAGGTTAAGCCGTCCCGTGCGGAAACGCCCGCGACATTGGACGTTTGTCTCGGATCGAGGCGAACCGCCAGCGGCGCGGCGGCGTAGAGAGTAGAATCCATCAAGCGCGTGTCTTGGGGCCAGAAGGCGTTCGTCCATGAACCAGGTCTTTCTCATCGGCGTGGCTCCGTGGATCCCTCCTTTGCGGATTGTTGCCGCCGGCGTTGTGGGCGCGGTGGTCCTCCTGTTCGTCCTCGTCGCGCTGTTGCAGTTGGTTGCCCCCAAGCTCACGGCGATTGCCCGGGCCACGGCCAAGGAAGCCATGCTTCAGCCCTTGTTCTGGGTGTTGTTGGCGGTGGGGCTGTTTCTCGTGGGCGCATTGTTTCCGTTTCTGCCCTACAACACGTTTGGCGAGGACATCAAGGTCGTCAAGGACCAAGGGCTGACGCTCATCATGGCGATGGCGGTCGTGCTGGCCGTTTGGACGGCGAGCGTGTCGGTTTCCGAGGAGATTGAAGGCCGCACGGCTCTGACGGTTCTTTCCAAGCCGATTGCCCGCTGGCATTTTGTAGTGGGCAAGTTCGTCGGGATTCTTTTCCCGGTGGCGGTCCTGTTCATCGTATTGGGGGCGTTGTTCCTTTCGACGGTTTCGTTCAAGCTCAAATACGACGCGCGGGAGACCTCGAATCCGCCGCCCACCGCCAAACAGTGCGAGGCCGAGATGGTGTCGGCGGTGCCCGGGCTGGCGTTGGCGTTCATGCGGGCAGTGGTGCTGGCGTCGATTGGCGTGGCCATCTCCACGCGGCTGTCGATGCTGCCCAATTTGATCATTTGCGGGGCCATCTACGTTCTGGGGCACCTGGTGCCCACGCTGGTTAACTCGACGGTGGGCCAGCTCGAATACGTCCCGTTCGTGGCCAATCTCCTTGCGCTGGTGTTGCCGATGCTCGAGCATTTCGACATCTACGGCGCGATCTCGACGGGCCACAAGGTCACGTGGGACTTCCTTGGCTGGGCGGGTCTTTACTGCGTTCTCTACAGCGTGGTGGCCCTGCTCGTGGCGCTGTTGCTGTTCGAGGATCGCGACTTGGCCTAGTGTCTCACGCTTTTGGGCTCCCCGCCGCGCGCCACTGGCTATGCCGTTGCGCGAATTCCGGTTTCCGGTGGCACTGGCAGAGCCCGTGACACTCACCACCACATGATCTTGTGGTTACCCGAGGCAACGCCCCCAAAATAGGCCGACTTCTTGTACGGGGCATCGGGCTTCGCTAAACTCGCGGCACTTGCATTCCCAACGGCGGTGACACCGCCCAAGAACGAAGGAGCGTCGTGACCAAGCGATAGGGAAATCGCCCGGTGTCGTGCCCCTTGCTGGGCCTCTTCGAGCCGGATTCCTTCCTTGCGGTAAGCCAGATGTTGCCGGGGCCGACCGAGCCCGCGGGCTCTTCCGCGAGTCGGCCTCTCGCCACGAGTGGACTTGTCGCGCGCGTCACGACGACGTGCCCCGTCACTTTATTGCGACACAGGACGTGTCGGAGGGAGTGCAAAATGAACGAGCGGCCCCTTATCGGCATTAACGCTGACTATCGCGACTCGCGCGGCGATTCGCCCGCCTTCAGTTACCTTTGCGCCGGCTATTATGACTCGGTGGTCAAGGCCGGCGGCATCCCGTTGGTCATTCCGATTCTCGAGGATGACTCGAGTCTCGATCGCGTGCTGGACTTGCTCAATGGAATCGTCATGATCGGCGGCGCGGATCTCGACCCGCGCCGCGACGGATTCATGCTTCATCCGTCCGTGCGTTCGCTCGAACGGCGCCGCGAGGATTTCGACCGGCGTCTGATGCGCCGCGTGGTCCAGCGGCGCATACCCGTCTTTGGCATAGGGCTGGGCATGCAGCTATTGGCCGTCACGTTGGGCGGCAACCTGTTCTTGCACATTCCCGAGGACATGCCCCGGGCGCTGCCGCACTGCGATCCGTCCGATCCGTCGCACCGTCACGCACTGGAGATCGCGCCGGGCTCGATCATGGAGCGGGTGTACGGCGAGGGGGAGATCCGCGTCAACAGCATGCACCACATGGCGGTTGACGAGGTGCCCCTGGAACTGCGCGTCACCGCTCGATGCCCCGACGGCGTGATCGAGGCCGTCGAGAGCGCATCGGACGACTGGTTCGCGCTGGGAACGCAGTTTCATCCCGAGAGCCCGTCCGCCTCGGCGCTGGATCTGCGGATCTTCGAGGAGTTCCTCGCCGGCGTCGCGAGTCAAACGCCCACGATGCGTCTTGTGGCGTGAGGGAATCGTTCCCCTCTCGCCTTGTGTTCGGGGGCTCGCGTGCCACTGGCTTTGCCCGTGCTGGTCATTTTCCAATCAAGCATTTACTCCGCATTCGTTTGGAAAAAGGCACTGGCGGAGCCAGTGGCACTCACTTCACGCTGATTATTGAGCATGAGAACGTCGCGTAACCAACATGCCTCGCGGGCGCCCGACGCCGTGCGATGGACGCTTGGCGTGCACGTCGGCTCCGGCTGCCGGAGCGTGGGCGCGGCCCTCGTGTCGGCCCACGGTCGCGGATTGGACGCCCGGGTGACGGTCCGGGCGTTCCGCCGCGATAAGGCGCCGGACGAGACGGCGCGGCTCTTCCGGCAGATCGCGGCCGGCGCTCCCTCGGCCTTCGCGCCGGATCTGATCCTCCAGCTTCGCGCCGAACTGACCGAACTCGAGGCCAAGCTCGTCGACGATTTGCCCGGCGAAATCGCGGGCTCGGCCGGGAATCTCCTGGCCGTGGGGGTGGACGATCCGGGCTTGTGGGCGGGCCCCGGCGCGTCGCCCGCAGGAGTGCTTGGGCTGTGCGACGCGGCGCGGCTGGCGGAATCGACCGGCGCCAACGTGATTGACGCCTTGCCCGCCCGCGATCTCGCGCGGCGGGGCCAGGGCGGCCCGCTGACACCCATGGCGCAATGGATCCTTCTCTCCGCGCCGGACGAAACGCGATTGATCGTCGATCTGGGACGCACCACGCGGATGACCCTCTTGCCGGCCTCGCGCGAAATCAACGCCCCGTCGCGGGTTTTGGGATTCGACGTGGGCCCCGGCACCGAACTGTTGGACGTGCTCGCGCGGCAGCTCACCAGCGGAGCGCACGCGTTTGATCCGGGCGGACGGCTGGCCGTGCAGGGACGCCGGATCGAGCTGCTCCTTGCCCATTGGTTGCTCGATCCGGTCTTCGAGCAGCCGCTGCCCAAATGGCATCCCCGCGGAGTCCGGCCGGAGCGATTTCTCAACGATGCGCTGCGGATGGCCGTCGACGGAGACTGGTCGGTTCGCGACCTGCTGTGCACGGCCACGCATCTGATCGCCGAGTCGATCGCCCAGGCAATCGAGCGGCGGCTGCCCGGCGATCTGCCGATTGCGCGGATCGTGCTGGCCGGGGGCGGCTGCCACAACGGGATGCTGCTTCGGGAGTTGGCGGCCCGGCTGTCCGCCGTGCCGTTTTCGCACGCCGAGGAGCTGGGAATCCCGGAGGGCGCGTTGGAGCCGGCCAGCGTGGCGGTGCTGGCGTTGTGCCACGTGGACCAGGTGCCCGGCAACCCGACGGCCGTGACGGGCGCGGAGGTCCCTCGCGTTCTGGGATGTCTGACGCCGGGGTCTCCTCAAAACTGGCAACGGATCGTTCAGGAGATGGCCTCGGCCCGGCCGGCGCTTCGGCCGTTGCGAAGTGCAATATAAAGGATCGCCAACCGCCTTACCGTTTGTTGGATATCCGGCCTGTTGGGGGCCGTCCGGCAGCCGGGCGAGCGTTGCCGGGTCCATCGCGGCGGCACGCCCTAAATTCTTGTGTGGCAAGGGGATTCCCCGCATGACGCGGCGCGCGGAGAAGGAGGAGCGAAGGCTTCCGACCAGGCGCGAGACGCGGACGAAAGGATTTCCCGCCGTTTCCGCGCGAACAACCGTTGACCGCCGCGGCGTTTTAGGGAAAAATATGTTCTCCAGGGCACTTAGGAATCGCCTCCTCTTCTGCTGCGATTGTCCCGATGGCTCGCCATTCTCGCCAGGACGATACTGGCTCATCGCATTCCGGCGCGGCCGCAAAACGTGGGACGGCACGTCGCCAGGCGACGCGGCGCGCCGATGCGGCGCCGCGCGATGGCGAGGCGACCCCCGACTCCGCGAAATGGCCTCGCGACGTGCTCGACTGCCTGCCCGTCATGGTCATGACGATCGATCGACAGGGAGTCATTCTGTCGGTGAACCACACGACGACGGGCGAGCCTCCGGCCAACGTGATCGGGCATTCGTGCTTCGACTTCCTTCCGGAGGCGACGCGTTACGAGTTTCGCCGGGCGCTGGACGCGGCGTTCCGGGCGGGCCAACACACGCGGTTCGAGACGTTGGCCGCCGATGGGCGATGGTGGGAATCGCGGTTCGCGCCCGTTCCGCCGGGACGCTCGGCGGCGATGGGCGTCCTGGTTGTCAACGACGTCACCGAGTTCAAGCGAGCCGAGCAACGCGCGCGAAGCCGTCTGGCCGAATTGGCCCACGTCCACCGGGTCCACACGATGGGCACGATGGCCGCGGAGCTGGCCCACGAGATCAATCAGCCGCTTTTCGCGATCGCCAACTACGCCAAGGCAGGCGCGCGTCTGGTGCGCGACGGGCGGAGGGGCCGCCGCGAGGAGTTGTTGACCTGGCTCGACCAGATCGCGGAGCAGGCGAATCGGGCAGGCGCGATCGTCCGGCGGTTGGGCCGCCTGGCGCGCAAGGGACAGCCGGAACGCGTCAAGACGAATCTTAACGAGGTGATCGCCGAGGTGGTCGAGTTGACCCGACCCCACATGCGGCGCAGCGACGTGGACGTCGTGTTCCGTCCCGCCGGGCGGCTGCCGCGCGTCGTGGCCGACCCGGTCCAGATCGAGCAGGTGGTGGTCAACCTGATGCAAAACGCGATCGAGGCCATTATCGCGTTCGGGGCCAAGGAACGACGCCTTCTGATCGCGACGTCGCGCGACGGAAACACGGCGGTCCGCGTGACGATTTCCGACACCGCCGCCGCCGCGCTGCCCGACGACCTCGAAGTCCTCTTCGAGCCCTTCTTCACCACCAAGCCGGAAGGGATGGGCATGGGGCTGGCCATCAGCCGGTCGATCGTCGAGGATCACGGCGGCTGGATCCGCGCGTCGCGATGCGACGGAGGAGGATCGACGTTCACGTTCACCCTGCCGCGCGGCGAAAAGGAGACCCGCCGTGTCTGACGAACCGATCGTTTTTGTCGTCGACGACGACGACGCCGCGCGGAACTCGCTGGCCGCGATGATCCGCGCTTCCGGCGCGGCGGTCAAGACGTACGACTCGGCCGAGGCGTTTCTGGACGATTACGCTCCCGAGCAATGGGGTTGCCTGGTGACCGACGTCCGCATGGGAGGCATGAGCGGCCTTCAGCTTCAGCAGCGGCTCCGCGAGCGGGGAATCGCGCTGCCGGTCGTGCTCATCTCCGGATACGCCGACGTGCCGACCGCGGTGAGCGCCATGCGCGGCGGGGCCGTGACCTTCCTCGAAAAACCCTGCACGGAAGAGGAGCTTCAAGGCAGCGTCGCCAAGGCCGTCGCGTGGCACCGCCAACACCGCCGCGTCGAGTCGCAACGCGCCGAGCTGCAGTCGCGCCTGGCCCAGCTCTCGGCCGAGGAGCACGTGGTCATGCGGGCGATGGTCGCCGGAACGCCCAACAAGGCCATTGCCTCGGACCTTCACATCGGCCTGCGCACCGTCGAGCTTCGCCGGGCGAACGTCATGAAGAAAATGGGGGCCGAGTCCTTGGCGGAACTCGTGCATCTGAGCATCGCCGCCGATCGCCTGGCCGACGCGCCCCGATAGTTTCCGTTTGCCACGGTCTCCGCCAGCGCGGCGTTCTTGGCGGTCCGCTCCAGCGTTCCCCGCCGCCAACTCGCGATCTATTGCTCCGCCACCACGCGTTGTCCGTGGGCCAGGCTGTTCTCCGGGGCGGGGATGACCAGATCGCCTTCAGCCAGGCCGGCGGCGATCTCGACCTCTTGATCGTTCATCAGCCCCGTCTCGACGTCTTGCAGGACGGCCCGGCCTTCCCGGACCGCGTACACCTGCCACTGGTTGCCGCCGCCGCGGAACAGAGCGGTCCGCGGAACGACCAGGGCTTCGGGCTTCGCGTTGGTGATGATCCGCACGCGGACGCGGTAGCCCACCTCGACGTGCCGCTCGCGGAGCAGACGATCCAGGTCCGTCGGGTCGATGCCGACAATGACCTTGACGCGCTGTTGCTCGACGCCCAGCGAACTCACCTTGGTGAAGCCGGCGGGGTAGATGCGTTTGACCGCGCCGCGGGCCGAGGGCGCGCCCACGGCGGGACCGAAGATCTCGACCGGATCGCCCGGCTTGGCCGCGACCACGTCGAGACTGAGAACATCGGCCTCGACCTCGAGGTCCTCGAGCCGCCCCAATTCCAGGAGCTTCGTCCCCGCCGCGAGGTACTGCTCGTCGATGGCGTAGCGCTCGAGCACGACGCCGTCGATGGGGCTGGTCATGGCGCCGCGGCGCTGGTCCTGCTCGATCTGGCGGAGCCGCGCGGTCGCCTCGGCCCTCTGCTTGACCAGCACGGCCTCCGCGAGATCCTTGTTCCTCATGTATTGCTCGATCATGGTCGGCATGAGGTCGGTCGCGGCGTCCATGGCGAGCATGGCCGAATGGACCAACTGGTCCTGGCGAAAATCCGCGCCGCTTTGCGCCTTCAGCAGGGTCGCCGCGTCGAGCTCCTCCTGCGATTGCGCGCCGGTCGTGGAGAGGGACTTGACCCGCCCGAAGTGCTTCTCGGCGTAGTCGTACTTGGCCTGACCCGCCTCGACGCGCACGGCGGCGGCCTTCACGGTGTCCTTCATCGACCGGACGAACTGCCGGGCTTGCTCCAGGGCGGTCTCGTAGACGTTCTTTTCGGCGTTCTCGCGGATGGCCGCGTCGAGCCGCGCGACCACGGCGGCCGCCTCGTCGACCTCGAGCTTGAGATCCTCCGGCACCATCCGGGCGACCATTTGGCCCTCCTTCACGCGGTCGCCCTCGCGCAGGGTGATCTCCTCGATGCGGCCGGCCCGCGGCATGGTGATGAGATAGCTCTGCGGCAATCGGGTTTTTCCCCGCTCGACGAGGAACTGCTCGATGGGGCCTCGCCGGACCTCGGCCACGCGGACGGGAACGCGGCCGTTGGCCACCCACCAGGCGAACCCCGCGACGCCGACAATCAAAACGACGATGCCAAGAGTCCAGGTGATCTTGTTCATGCCGATTACTCCTTGGCCTGCAGGGCCTCGAGCCAGTCGAGGCGATGCACGGCCCATTGAACGAATAGATGCGCCGACAGCCCAAACGCCACGGCCAGCGCGCCGGTGGCGATCCAGGTCGCCGACGTGGCGACGACGGGAAAACGAAACAGCTCGCTCTCGTAGGCGACGGCCGTGAGCCAGCTCAAGCCGTAGCCCAACGGCATGCCCGCCAGCGCCCCCACCACCGTGGTAATCATGCTCTCGCGCAACAGCAGGCTCCCCACTTCCCAGGGTCCGTAGCCGAGCACGCGGAGCGTGGCGATCTCGCGGCGGCGTTCGGCCAGGCTGATAAGCGAGGCGTTCAGGATGCTGCCGAAGAACACGATGCCCGCGAACAGGATGAAGATCAGGATAAAGACGTACATCGACTGAATGAGCGTTTCGCGGAGATTGGCGACCATGTCGGCCCGGCTGTTGACGGCTTCGAGAGAAGGAAAGGTCTTCAGCTCGCGGTAGAGCGCCGCGCGATGCTCGGGATCGTTGTCCGTGGCCAGTTGCACGCCGCTGAGGATCATCTCCTCCTTGAGCAGGCGGCTCATGTATTCGATGTTGGCATAAACCGACGTGCCCAGGTAGCTTTCGCTGATTTCGACGACCGGCAGCGCGAGCCAGTCGCGCAGGCCCTTGGTCGGCTGGAATTCGACGACGTCGCCCTGCTCGACGTGGAGGATTTCGGCGAGCTTCCGGCTCATCGTGAGGCCCACGGCGCGGATCGGGATCGGCTTGGCCTCGAGGTCGCGCGGGACCGTCAACCGAGCGTCCTGGACCAGGCCGGTGATGCCGCCTTTCTTCTTGTAGGGTCCGTGGCGGAAATCACCGGCGACGTTGAGCACGGGCTCGGCCAGGTCCACGCCGGGAAGCGCCTGGGCCTCCCACAGGGCCTCGCGTCCGCGTTCGTCCTTGAAGGTCAGATCGACGTCGCTGCGTTGGACCCACTCGAACTGGAAGTCGATCAGGTAATTCGTGCCCTGGGCCATCATGAACCCGTTGGTCAGGACGGCGGCGCCCATGGCGGCGGCGAACGCGCCCGCGGCGGTCCGCATCCGGTTGCGCAGCGTGCCGCGCAGCACCATGCGCCAGCCGGTGGAGAGCCGGGTCCAAAGCCAGCCGATCCGCTCGAGGACGACGGAGTGGCCGATCCGCGGCGGCTTGGGGCGCATGGCCTCGGCGGGCTTCAATCGCAGCACGGCCCGGGCCCCGCGGAGGCTGCCCAACGCCGCGCAGGCCAGGCTGATGGCCAGGCCGGTCAGGTGCAAATCGGTGTAAAAGTGGTTGTTCAGCTCCGGAAACTCGTAGAACTGGCGGTATTGCGAGGTCAACATGCCGCCGAAGCCGTAGCCCATCGCGCTACCCAGCGCGGCGCCGATCACGCCGAGGACCAGCCCAAACTTGAGGAAGTGGAAGAACACCTGGGCGTTGGTGTAGCCCAGCGCCTTGAGCGTGCCGACCACGGTGCGCTGCTGTTCGGCCAGCCGGCTCAACAGCACGTTGATCACCGCGGCGGCCACGCCGAGGAAGATGGCCGGCATCACCACGGCGAACGCCCGCAGACCGTCAATCTCCTGGCTCAAGAAGCGGTTGGACGCCTGGTCGCGGGCGGGCGTGGTCGAGAAGACGCCGTAGGGAGCCAGGATCCGCTCGGCCCGATCCAGCGTTTCGCCCGTCCGGTTGCCCATGCCCGGCGCCAGACGTCCGAGCACCTGGTTGGCGGCCCCGTCGAAATCGAACGCGTCCTCCGCGAAGCTGTTTTTGATGTAGAAGACGCCGAAATGCTCCGGGTCGGGCACGATCGCGCCGGGACCCAACAAGTACGCGAATTCGCTGCTGATCGCCGTCCCGACGATCAGCATCTCTTGCCGGCGATTGTTCAGGACCAGGTGGATCCACTGGCCCGGCTGAAGGCGGTGGTGCGCGGCGAACGCGTCGTTGACGATCACCTCATTCTCCCGCCGGTCGGTGAAATAGCTGCCGCGCCGCAGCACGACGTCGTCGATCACCGGCTCGCGCCGATCGGGCAACGACAGCACCTGGCCGTTGAGCGGCCGGGCAAAACCGTCCAGATCGACCGTGGCGAAAAACTGGATCCGCGGGCGGATCTCGGCCACGCCGGGCAGCTCGCCCACGTCCTCCAGATCGGCCAGCGGGGCCTTCTTCAGCTCGATCGAAAAGTCGGCCATCCGGCACTGCGCGTAGTAGCGGGTTTTGGCCTCTTGAAGGTTCCGGTAGTTCGAGGCCATCGAAATGTAACACGCCACGCCCACCGCCATGATGCTCACGATCGCCAGGAGCAATCCCAGCGACGAGGTCAGCTCGCGGCGCAGCTTGCGGTCGAGGATGCTCACCAGACGATCTCCTCGGGCGGCGTCGGCGCTTCGTTGACGTGCGTCTCGACGATCTGGCCGCTGCGCAGGCGGATGATGCGGTCGGCCGCCTGGGCCAGGGCCGCGTTGTGGGTGATGATGATCACGGTGGTTCCCAGCCGGTTCTTCAAATCCACCAAGAGCCGCAGCACCCGCTTGCCCGTGGCGAAGTCCAACGCCCCGGTCGGCTCGTCGCACAACAGCAGAGCGGGGTTCTTGGCCAGCGCCCGGGCGATGGCCACGCGCTGTTGCTCGCCGCCGGACATTTGGGCGGGGAAGTGATCCATCCGCTCCTCGAGCTCAACCTGCCGCAGCGCCTCGACCGGGTCCATCGGATGGCGGCTGATCTCGGTCGAGACCATGACGTTTTCGCGGGCGGTAAGGTTGGCCACGAGGTTGTAGAACTGGAAGACGAAGCCCACCGTGTCGCGGCGGTAGCACGTGAGTTCGGCCGGGCTGAAATCGCTCAGCCGGTGCTCGCGAAACCAGATCTCGCCCGTCGTGGCCGTGTCCAGTCCGCCGGCGATGTTGAGGATGGTCGACTTGCCCGACCCACTGGGCCCGAGAACGGCCAATATCTCGCCGCGGTGGATCTCCATCGACACGTCGCGCAGGGCCTCGACGGCTACCTCGCCCATCGTGAACGTCTTGCCAACGCGCTCGAAGCGAAGCAGCACGGCGGTTGGGGCGGTCGGGGTGGAGGACATGGGCGGGATCGGGCTCGGGGTTCGGGGGTCGCGTCTCCGACTTCGACCGCCGCTTGCGGTTTCGCAGGTCTCGGGGCGCCCACCACCGCGTCTATCTGGAGCGTAGGTCGGCACTTACGATCGGGCAACGACGCGGGGGCGGGATGCTATCCCACGCAGCCTCTCTTTTCGCTACAATTACCCCAATCGTCAAGGACCACCCCGGCGGGAGGCGCCATGGTTTACCAGGAACAGATCACGTTCCAGACGCGGGGCCACCGCGATATGCACGATCTGACCGAGGAGGTGGCCGGCGTCGTGGCGAGATCGGCAGTCCGCGCGGGCGTGGCGCAGGTCTTCGCCGTGGGCAGCACGGCCGCCGTGGGCGTGGTCGAGTTCGAGCCGGGGTTGGCCCACGACGTGCCCGACACGCTCGACCGCCTCATCCCACCGAGCCGCGACTACGGCCACGAGCAGGCCTGGCACGACGGCAACGGACACTCGCACCTTCAAGCCACGCTGTTGGGCCCCTCGCTGGCCGTGCCCATCACCGAGGGTCGGCTCGTGCTGGGCACGTGGCAGCAAGTCTTCCACCTGGAGTGCGACGTCCGCGCCCGTCAGCGGACGGTCGTCGTCACGGTGCTGGGGGAGTAGGACGCCGCGCCGGCAGCAGCAGCCATCGGGCGGCAATGCGGAGCTTCGCCCAGCGGCCCATGGCGATGCGCTCGCGAAGCAATCGCTCGGGCGAGCGGCGGAGCGTCTGGAACAGGCGGTAATAGACGTCGAACATCATCCCAAATACCCGCCGGCCGCACGGAGACAAACAATCGAACACGGCGGCGCCCTGCCGGTAGCACGCCTCCGTCCGGGCGGACTCGATCTCCACCAGCCGGACGAACGCCTCGTTCATCTCGCCGCGCTGAAGCTGCTCGACGGAGTAACCAGCCCGGCGGAGATCTTCTTGCGGCAGGTAGACGCGGCCCAGCCGGGTGTCCTCGGCCACGTCGCGCAGGATATTCGTCAATTGGAAGGCCAGCCCGCACCGGCGCGCCGCCTCGATTGGCTCGGGGCCCGCGTATCCCCAGATGCGAACGCACGCCAAGCCCACGGACGAGGCGACCCGATGGCAATACTCGGCCAGCTCGTCGAACGTTTCGTACAGGCGCGGCTCGAGGTCCATGCACACGCCGTCGATCACCGCGCGGAGATGCTCCGGCGGGATCGAGAATCGTTCGACGGCGTCGGCCAACGCGGGCAAGAGCCGCCGGGCGTCGTCGGGCGACGTTTCGGCGAACCGTCCGGCCAACGCGTCCGCGAACGCCGCGCGCCAGCGGTCCAGGGCCTCGCGCCGCGCGGCGGCCGGCTGGGGATTGTCGCCCAAATCGTCCGCGTGTCGCGTGAAGGCGTACAAGGCGTCCATCGCGCGGCGCTGGGCCGAGGGCAGCAGCCGAAAACACGGCGCGAAGTTCGAGCCCGACCGGCGCGCCGCCTCGCGGCAGAACCGGTAGCTTCCCTCGAGCGTTGTCGGCCGCGGCGTATCCGTCACGAAATCGTCAAACCTCCTCCAGCGTGCCGCCGCGAAGGCGCCACCAACACTCGGCCGCAAGCTGGATCTTCTGCCAACCGGCTACCGTGGGGCGGCGCGTCCACACGTCGAAATCGGCGCGGCGGATGGCATCGAGAATGGCCAGCCCCCCACGGATGAAGAGGGCCACGGGAAGCTGCAACCCCTCGGGCATCCGCCCGACCAGCGGTATCCCGCGGCGGAGCCAGCCTTCGGCCTCGTCCACTTCGGCCGACAAGAGCCGGCGGAAGGCGTCGTTGCACTCCCGCCGGGCGAAATGCTCCTCGACGTACCCGTGCCGCCGGCAATGCGCCCAGGGCAGATACACCCGGCCGCGGTCCCAGTCCTCGGCCACGTCCTGGCAGAAGTTGGCCAGTTGCAGGCCCGTGCACACGGCGTCGGCCAACCGCGCCCGGCCCGCGTCGTTGCACCGACCGAGGCAGAGCACGAGCCGGCCCACCGGATTGGCCGAATACCGGCAATACTCCAGCACCTGGTCGGGCGTTTCGTACCGCGCGGTCGAGAGATCCTGGCGGAACGCGACGAGCAGATCCACCAGCGGCTCGCGGGGTAGATCGAACCGGCGGATCGTGTCGGCCAGCGCCACGAAAACCGGATGGACCGCGTTGCCCTCGTAGCAGGCGTGAAGCTCCCCTTCCCACCAGTCCAGAAGCGCGAGGCTCCGCCCAGGATCGCCCGGCTCGTCGGCCAGATCGTCCGCCCAACGGGCGTAGGCGTACACGTGGCACACGTGCGGCCGCAGCGCCCGCGGCAGAAGCCACGAGGCCACCGTGAAGTTCTCATAGTGCCGCCGGGCAAGCCGCCGGCAATAGCGGCGGCTCGACCGAAGCGACGGCGGCCGGGCCGGCCGCGGCGCCTCCGGCCCATACCGCGCCAAATCCGCGGCGAACTGGCGATCTTCCACGGACATGGCACCCGTTCGTCATCCTGAGCGAAGCGAAGGATCTCCGCGACGGTGGAGGACGCCTGATGCTTCGCTTCGCTCAGCATGACGCCCTGGCGTTTTACGTTGCGAAGCCGCAAGCGGCTCATCCACTTCACGGCGGCGCATCGGACTACTCGTCATTCGAGCGGATGGACGACCAGGCCGCTGAGAAGTTTCGGATAGAAGTAGGTGCTCTTGGCCGGCATCCGCTCGCCGCCGAGGCTGATCGCGCGGATGTGGTCCACCGTGGCCGGCATCACCAGCGCGGCCAACGGATACTCGCCCGCGCGCAAGCCCTCGACCACCTCGCTGACCAGGTGGACGTAGTTCGGCTTGGGCAAGTCCTTCACGCCCAACAAGTCGTCGACCAGCAGGCGGTGCAGGATGCTCACGCCGAGGCCGCGCCAATCCTCGTTGTGATCGGCGGCCACTTGGGCCATGCGGGCCCGGCCCGCGTCGGTGATCGTCGCCAGCGTCCAGGTCATGTCCTTGGCGGCGCACAGGCCCAGCGTGCCCTGGTTGTCGGCCGTTTCGATGTCTTCCCACACGGCATCGGCCAACTCGGGACCCTTGCCGACCACCTTCGTGGTGAAGCAATCGCCCAGCTTGGCCGCCAGCTCGTCGGCCGTCATGGCCGGCACGCCGGTGAAAAGCCGGTGCGTGGGCAGCACCACGAGGCCGGGGTCGTCCATCGCCACGCACATCATCAGGCCGTAGTTGGCCGGGTGATCGGGCGTTAGCAGGCCCATGTCGTGGATCTGGTCGCGGTAGTTGCACGACGTCTCGTAGCGGTGGTGCCCGTCGGCGATGAAGATCGGCTTCGGGCCCATCACGGCGACGAGCTGGGCAATCGCGGCCGAGTCCGTCACGGTCCACAACCGGTGGATCACGCCGAGATGGTCGTTCGCCACCACGGGCGTCAGGCTGGCCGTGGCCGCCTCGAGCACGTTTTGCGCTTCGCACTCGGGATCGGGATACAGGCCGAACGTCTGGCTCAGGTTGGCCTTGCACGTGGTGGTGAGCATGAGCCGGTCCACCTTGGCCGCCGAATGGGTCTCTTCGTGCGGGAAGACCTTGCCCTCGCCGAAACGCGAGAGCTTGATCCGCGACATGAACCCGCGGCGGTTGTACGTCCGGCCGGCGAAGGTGAACTCCTGATGGTAGACGTAGATGGCCGGCTCGGGATCGGCGTACAGAACGCCTTCGTTCCGCCAGTTCTTCAGGAAATCGCGTGCCCGGAGATAGGTGTTGTTCCGCTCGTCGTCGCCCGGCTCCTTGCGATTGAGGATCAGCCGCACGAAGTTGCAGGGGTGTTTCTTGTAGAGTTCTTCTTGCAGTTCGGGCGAAATGACGTCGTAGGGCGGGGCCACCACGTCGCTTAGCGAGCCGACGTGGCCCAGGTCGTAGCGGAGGGCGCGAAAGGCTTGGATCTCGGGCATCGTAATCCTCTGGAGTCGCGGCAAGAACGGGACAAACCGCCATTTTCCCCCCCGGGGGACCGGCTGTCAACCCACGCCGTTTGCGAGCCCGCCCCAGAACCGCCGCCTCCTTGCCAGGTTACCCCGAGGGCAGCGCGCGTCATCCTGAGCGCAGCGAAGGATCTCGTTGACATGGGCCGATTGGGGGTTCATCCGATTCAGGAATGCGCGGGGGGCTCTGCCCCCTGGCCCCCGGGATTTTGGGAGGCATGACTCCGGTGTCCAATGGGGCTTGTGACGGGACAGTGATCGCTCTTATCGTGAAGTGTGCAGGAGACTGGCTCGGTGCGTGTCCGTGCCCATTGGACACCGGAGTCATGCCTTAGAAAATCCTGCGGCGAAGCCGCACCGGCATCGCGCCTTTTGGCGGCGCGCCCTTCTGTCGGATGAACCAAATATTCCCGGGCGAAGCCCGGCGTATTCTCGAGTCGGATGAGCCCGATTTGAGATGCTTCGCTTCGCTCAGCATGACGGGTTTGGCCGGGTTCCGACGCAAACGCCATGCGGCTCACGCCACTTCAATCACGGATTCGACCTGGCCGGTCTTCGCGTGGAACCGGGCGACGAGCGTCTCCGTGGCCAGGTTGTGGCCTAGCACCGTTCGGTTGGCCGGCAAGGCCAACGAGCGGTAGTAGAGCCACTGCTCCTTGCCGATTCGCACGCGGTAGCCCACCGCCGCGTCGTCCGGCTGCACCACCAGCGACTCGGCCACGGTGAGCTTGCGCCAGGTGAGCTTGCGTTCGAACCGCTTGGGATCGAGGTCGAGGAAGAGCGCCGCGCACAGCGACCGGCCGTCCGTGACTTGGCGCAATGCAAGACCCTGCGGCGTGGATTCGAGCGACCCATTGCCGCCGTCCGCCCGCCACTCGCCCAGCGCCAGCGGCAACACCATCGCGGCCCGCCGCGAATTGTCCGCGACCAACGCGCCCTCGCGGGTCTCCCGCGCCGGGTCAAACGCCACGTCCGGCGCAAGCGCGAGAGAACCCGTGTACTCCAACCCGGCCGGCTCCTCGCCCAATACGCTATCGACCAGGAGCAGAAACCGATCCTTTCGAGCCATGACCATCTGGCGCTGCACGAGCAGCCCCTCGTCCAGCTCGATCTCCAGCTCGAGGTAGTCCGCGTCCTCGTCCGACACCCAGCAGACTTCCTCCCATTCGGAAGCCGGCGCGAGCAAGCGGCCCGCCTGGCGGACTTCGCACGTCCATGGGCCAGACAAGAGCACGTCCCGCTTGGCGGAGAGCTCGCAGCGGACCGTCGTGCCGGGGTAGTGGATCGACAGGACTGGATGCGCCCGGTTCCAGCCGGGCCGCAGCACGGCCGCGGCCGCCCATTCGGAATGCACCGCCGGCTCGGGCAGCGATTGATTGGCGGCGCGCTGGGCGTCCGATTTCTTCCCACCCGGCAACACCAGCGCGGCCACCGCCCGATCGTCCTCGTCCGCGTCGAGCCGCAACGCCGCCTCGAACAGTCCCGGGCACCACTGGCCGGCTGGGCCGTCGGCGAGGGTTTGGCGCCCATCGGGCCGCGTCCATTGCAGGGCCTGATGCACCGCCCAATCGTACTGCACGATCGCGTCGTCGGCCAGCCGGCCTTTCTTCCAGATAATCCCCAAGGCCCGGCAGCGGGTCCAGCAGGCCAGAAGCGGCCGGGCCACTTCCCACTGCGACACGTGGACCAGTCCCGCGCCGTCCGTAAGGTCGATCAGACTGGCCGACGCGGCGTGGCAACCCGGCTTGGCCAGACGCCGACAGGGGACGATCTCGGGGAAGAGATAGGCCAACGTTAACGGCAACTCGCCGGCCAGCAGGGCGTGAACCAACGGCCCCTCCTCCGGCACGAGCCGCTCGGCCTCGACCGCCACGGCCACGAGCTGGGCCAGGAGACCCCACCACGCGTCGGCGGTCATCGACCCGGCCAGGCCCGGCAGGGCGTGGACCCAAGCGATCGTCTCAAACGCGGCGCCAAGACTGCCGCCGGCGGTCGCCGCGTCGGCCAGCCAACGACTCGCTTCGTCATCCCAGTTTCGCCCCGCCGCGGGGACTGTCCCGATTTTCGTGTCAACGAAAATGGGACTGTCCCCTTTGACACCCGCCGGCAATGCCCACAAAAGCGGCCGCCGTGCAGCACCAAAGAGCCGCCCGGGCGGAATCGGGCTCGTCCGGGACGCCAGGTGGTCGCGCCAAGCCGCCCAAATCCGCTCGGTATCCCCCGATTGGACAGCTCGCCGCAACGTCGCGGGCGCCGACTTGTGCCATACGGCCCGCGCGGTTCCCTGGGCGAAATCCACGGGGGGGTTGCTTGGCGCCATTGCGGGAAGAGTGGAAGAGGCCATAATTGCGCTTGGGTGTGGTGCCCGAGGTGTGTCAGCGTGGTGCGGCAAAGCCGAAGGACCGATTGATTTCGAGTGCCACTGGCTCTGCCAGTGCTTTTTTCGCGAGTGCCACTGGCTCCGCCAGTGCCGACTTCAAGGGTGCCCTGTCCACGCTTGCGTGGACATGCTATCGGACACACGTTGTACATGTCCACGCAAGCGTGGACATGGCACCCGAGGTTCCGCCTCGGGCCGATCGTGGTACTAATTAATCCGCATTCTATTCAGGAATCCCCCGCCATGGAACCGGTTGCACGAAGGAATACGTTTTGGGGCCCGATGGGCCTGGTCTTGACGTTGATCCTCCTTCTGGGTTGCTCGCCACGGTCGGATGGTCCCCGCGAGAAACCGCGCGAGCCGGCCCACGACAACGCCGCCTCGGCCGCCGGGCAACCGGACCGGCCAGATCAGCCGGCCGAACCGAGTGAGCCGACTCCCGACGAGGCGGCCCCCTCGTCCGATCCCGACGCGACCCACAAAGAGTCCACGCCGGACGCCGCGAAAGAGACGCCCCCGGAGCCCACGGAGAAAACCACCCAAGAAGAAGCCGCGAAGGACACGTCCACGGCGCCTTCGGAAATCGAGCCCAAGTCGCCCCCAAGCGACCAAGCGAAACCGCCGCTCGAGGCCGGCCCGCCGCTGGTGGACCACGCGGAGCGGTTGCGCAAGCTCGACCCGCTGCGTCCGATCTGGCTCGACCCGGAGGGCAAGCGCGTCGTGATGCTCGGCGAGGTCTGCCAGACGAACGCCCCGCTGGAGATGTTCGCCTGTCTGCGGGGAACGAAGGAGCACGAAGCGGTCGTGTCGATCCCGACCCGAGCGCGGACGGTCCACGCGGCCTTGCTCGCCGTCGGGGCAAAGGTCGGCCAGCCCGTTGCGTTCCATCCCGAATACGTCCCCGCCTCGGGCACGGAAATCGACGTGATCGTCCATTGGAAGGACGCCGAGGGCAAGGTCCAGTCGGCCAAGGCGCAAGATTGGGTCCGCGACATCCGCTCGAAGCAGGCGATGACCTACCCCTGGGTCTTCGCCGGCAGCGGTTTCTGGAAGGACGAGGAGACCGGCACGGAACACTACCAGGCCGAAAGCGGCGATTTCATCTGCGTGTCGAACTTCCCCAGCGCGATGCTCGACCTGCCCGTGCCCAGCACCGACAAGGACAACGCGCTTCTGTTCGAGGCGTTCACGGAGCGGATCCCGCCCCTGGGCACGCCGGTGACCGTGGTGTTGACGCCGAAGCTCGATGCCGCGTTAAAGTCGGTTGAGCCCCCCGCCTCGTTCGAGCCGCCCGCCGTGTCAAAGTCGGTTGAGCCCCCCGCCGCGTCCGAGCCACCCAAGGACGCGAAGCCCTGGGCCGATCCGGACGAGTCTTGATCGGCTGGCGTGCCTGACCGAGGCCGCGCAATGATCCGCACAGCGAACCTTGTTGAAGACGGCCAGTCACGGCTCGCGCAAAGCGACGAGTATCGGGCGCTTCGCCGCGCGCTGCGCCAGGCCGTGGCCGCGCGCTTTGCGGACGCACTGGCCGAGGCCGGCTTCCTCGGGCGGCTGGCCCTTCGTTGGCGGATCCGCCGGGAGATCCGCCGCGAGCTGAAGAAGATCACGCCGTCGAAGGGCAGCCTTTGGCTGCTAGGGCAAGGTGAAACTCCTCACGGAGCCGGAACAGTCAAACCGGACCCAGCGACGTGGCGGATCCCCGACCCAACCCCGGGCAGGGCGGTCCCTCGCCGCATGGAGCTCGACAATGGCCGTCTCGGCGAGTCTGCCCCCCCATAAGTTTGTTGGGTTGTCCAAGACTGGTCGCTCGGGCGATTCGGTAGTAAAATGGGGGCTGCCCGGACGGTCGAGAGGAGGCTTGGGGCGGGGCAGTTCCCTTCGGGGCACCGGGCTTGGGATCGGACGCGCCTGGGGCGCGGCGCCCGTTTCTTTGTCCCCGTTTCCAAGGAGATCGCGAACGATGATCGCCATGCGGAATCGCGCGCGCACGTTCCTGTCGGTGATGACGGTGCTCGTGCTCATCGGATCGTTGGGCAGCTTCTGCTCGGGCCAGGTCGCCGACGAGGAGCGGGAGGAGCCGAAATCGGCGCCGGCCCAAGCGCCGGCCGTCTCGCCCGCCGCGCCGGCCGCGAGCGCGCCGGCGGCAGACGCCGCGAGGAAACCCATCTTGAAGTCCACAAGCAAGAGGATCGCCACATTGCGGCTCCGGCCAGCCGTCGTCAAGTCGCCTTCGCTCTTCAAGACCCTCTGGTCGGCGCTCTGGGCATCGGACACCAAGAAGGCCGAGGAAGAGGCTCGCAGGAAGGCGGCGGTCGAGCAGGCGCAATCCGCCTACGAGAAAGAGCAACGCGAGTTGCGGGACCGCCTGAGTAAGGATCCCCTCTGGCAGCCGTCGCACGAGCAGGCAAGCGTGATCAAGGTGAGCGAGCACGTCGGCAATCGCGCGGTCCACAGTTTCTGTCTCGACGGGGATGGCAACCTGCTGGTGTGCTGCGGGGCCAACGCGCCGCAACGCGGCGGCGGGAAGCCCGACGACGCGGAAAAGGCGACCGCCCCCGGGGTGATCCTCGTGCTTTCTTCCGACGGCAAGAAGGTCGGCGAGTGGAAGATGGAGTTCGAGCCCCAGGCCATTTGTCGCGCGAGCGACGGGACCGTGTACGTGGGCGGGGCGGGCAAGGTGGCCAAACTCGACGCGGAGGGCAAGGTCCTGCTCGTGGCCGACGCGCCCAACGTCGCCGAGTTGCCGCCGCTTCCGCCGCCGCCCGAGGAGACGCCCGAGCCGCGGGGCGAGGAGGCCCAGGCCGCCGAAAAGGCGAAGCAGGAAAAGATCGCCAAGCTGCGCGAGGAAGTCGCCAAGGCCATGAAGGAGTACCAGGAGATCGCCCAGGAAGCCAGGAAAAACCTCAAGCCGGACGATTCAGCCGCCATGGAAGCCTATCGGAACAAAATTGAGAAGCCCCTGGAGAAATACCGGACGCTCCAACAGGAGTTGACGGACCTTCAGACCACGCCCGAGATGCGCGCCCAGCGCCTGCGGAAGGAGCGCGAGCGCCAGCTTACGCTCGCCGGCATGGCCGTGACGGATCGGGACGTGTTCGTTTCCTGCCGGTCCTCCCAAGGTTACGGTTTCGAGGCATGGCGGACCGACCGGGACTTCAAGGAGCCCAAGAAGGTCGCGACGAAGCTGGCCGGCTGCTGCGGCCAGATGGACGTGCAAGCCCGCGACGGCGAGCTTTGGGTCGGCCACAACGGCCGGCACAAGGTCGAGCATTTCGACCGGGACGGCAAGCAGCTCTCGTCGTTTGGCAGGAGGGATCGCGTCGCCGCGGACGGTTTCGGCGGCTGCTGCGAGCCGAAGAACCTGCGGTTCGCGCCCAACGGAGAGCTGTTCGCGGCTGAATCCGGCCCGCCCACCTGCGTGAAGCGCTTCACCCCCGACGGCAAGTTCCTCGGCATGGCGGTCGTGGCGCCGTGGCAATCGGGCTGCGTCCGCGTGACCACGGAATACAAGGCCGACGCCGACCAGTTCTTCGTTCTCAACAGCGGCGAACGAACGATCCACGTTTTCGCCAAGAAGAAGCCGGCCGCTCCCGCCGCGCCGGCCGAACCGCCCGCCGAAGAGGCCAAGTAGCCACCGTCAGTAGTTGCCCCATCGAGGTCGCTCCATGTATCGAGCCGTTCGGTTTTTCGGCGTCGCCGCCATCGTCGCCGTATGCGCCTGCGTCAACCTCTGTCTGGCCGAGCCGCCGCTGGTCGTGGGCGTGATGGATCCCTTGGCGTTGCCGCTATCGTGCCCTTGCGTGGAGGGGCACGCCCAGCGGCGCTACGAGAAGCTGGCCGCGTTCCTGGAAGGCGAGTTGCGGCGGCCGGTCGAGGTCGTCTTTTCGGAAGACCTGTCGAAGATCCTTCGCGGCGATTCCGGCAAGCCCGTTCACGTGGTCATCGGCAAGCAATCCGTCGTGCGTTTCGACGCCAACACGCTCGACTTCCCCCTGCGGCCGGCGATGATGCTCACCGGCAAGGACGGCAAGACAACGCTCGTGGGGCTGGTTGTGGTGCGAACGGACGACCCCGCCCGGACGCTCGGCGATCTGACGGGCTACACGGTTCTGTTCGGCCCTCCGGCAAGCGACGAAAAATTCGCCGCGGCGGTCGAGGCCCTGCGCAAGGCCGGCATCAAAACACCCGCCAAGCCTGAAACCCGCCCCGGCTGCAGTGACTCCGTGCTCGAAATGCTGGACAACCCCGACAAGCCTATCGCCGCGGTGATCTCCAGCTACGCCGCGGCGCTCTTGGAGGGCTGCGGTACGATCGAGAAGGGCTCGATCCGCGTCGTGGGCGAGACGGCGCCGGCGCCGTTCGTGACGGTGTTCTTCACCGACGCGGTGGACGAGGCGCTGGGGGCGGAGATCCGCGCCGCCCTGGCGGCCGTCGTCGAGCATCCCGATCTCCTGACCGCGTTGGAAACCCAGTTGGGATTCGTTCCGATCGACGCGACGGCGAAGCCTTCCGAGAAGAAGCCCGAAACCGCTTCGCCCCCGCCGGCCGAGGAGCCGGCCGTCGCGCCGCAAACGTCCTGGCCCGGTTGGCGCGGGCCCGGTCGCGACGGCGTCGTGGCCCACCTGCCGGCCCGCTTGCCCAAGGAGGCAAGAATCCTCTGGTCCAAGGAGCTCACCGGCAAGGGTCTGGCAGGCATCGTCGCCACCGAGGATTTCGTCATCATCGCCGACCGCGACGCAATGGATTGCGGCGACGTCTTCCGCTGCCTCGACGCCGCCAGCGGCATCGAGATCTGGACGCTCGAATACGCCACGTCGGGCGAGATCCAGGACTACGGGAGCGTCCCCCGCGCCACGCCGCTGGTGGCCGAGGGAATGGTGTACGCGCTGGGCGGCCTGGGCGATCTGCACTGCGCGCGGCTGGCCACCGGCGAGGTCGTCTGGTCGAGGAATCTCGTCCGCGATTTCGGCGGCGCCGTGCCCACCTGGGGATACTGTTCCTCGCCGCTTCTGGTCGACGGCAAGCTCATCGTCAATCCCGGCGCGAAGGACGCTTCGCTCGTGGCGCTCGATTGCGCCTCGGGCGCGGAAGTGTGGCGCTGCCCCGGACTGCCGGCGGCGTACGCCTCGTTCATCGTGGGCCGGTTCGGCGGCGAGCGGCAGATCGTCGGCTACGACGAGAAGACGCTCGGCGGCTGGGATCCCGAGACGGGCCGACGGCTCTGGACGCTCGTGCCCCCGGCCGCCGGCGATTTCAACGTGCCCACCCCGATCGACGCGGGCGGAAGGCTGATCGTCGCCTCGGAAACCAACGGCACCCGGCTTTTCGACTTCGAGCCCGGCGGCGCGATCGTGCCCGAGCCGGTCGCGAGGAACGAAGACCTCGCCCCCGACGCGAGCACGCCCGTTCTGGTCGGCGGTCGCCTGTTCGGCTGCTGGGACGCGGTCTACTGCCTCAAGGCCGACTCGACCCTCGCGGCCATTTGGACGGGCGACGAGGACCTGGGCGACTACTCCAGTGTCGTCGCCTCGCCGGATCGGGTGCTCGTGGTGACCAAACGGGGCGAGCTGCTCTTGATCGACGCCGCGGCCGACGCGTTCACGGTCGTCTCGCGCCTTCGGATCTTCGCCGACGACGCCGAGGTCCTCAGCCATCCCGCCCTGGTCGGCAGTCGGCTCTACCTGCGGGACATGGCGAAGGTCGTCTGCGTGGACCTGTCGGAGGACTGATCCCGCCGCCGGCGGCCACGCGCCGGGCGACCCCGCGTATCTGTCGATCGCAGTCGGCCCGGGCCACGACGGCGAGGACCTCGCGGTCTGGCGCAACGACGGCGAGGGCTGGCTGCCCTACGCCGCGCCGGGGCTGGTCTGCGACGGAACCTACGCCCACTTCACCGTGGACGGCTTCAGCGCGTACGCCGTGACCCTCGTGCCCGAGCCGGGCGCGATCGCCCTGCTCCTCGCGCTGGGCCTCGCCGCGTTCTTGCGGGTCAAGGTCGCACGGACAGGCCGCGTCTGGCCGTAGACGCCGTCCGCTGGATTTGTGTGCGATTGTGGCGATGCCACACGGCTGGACAAGCCAGCCGTGGCGTCCAGCGGCGGGGCAAGCCCCGGCCCCTTCTCCCCCTCGGTGTTCAGTCCGGCTATACTGATGTATGTAAGCCTGCTCCCACGTTTTCCTCTCCCCTTGGCGAGAGGGGGCGCGTGGGAAGGGCGACTGGATTCGACGCCGTCGGGAGATCGTCTAGCTGCCATGGCGACGCCATTCCCCTAACCCTCTCCCGGAGGGAGATCCTCGCCCACAGGGCTATTGCATGTTCCGATTCGTTAGTCGCAATCTGCCCTGTGGCACAGCCGGCCGGCCAGATGCTTCGCTTCGCTCAACGTGACGGCGCTTGCCGCGTTCTCCGTGTCCCCGCGGCGAATTCCGTGTTGTGATGCTCACCCACCATGCGGGTTTGCGAAATCTTCCGATCGGTGCAAGGCGAGGGCCGGCTGACCGGCACGCCGAGCGCGTTCGTCCGCGCCAGCGGCTGCAACCTGCGCTGCGCGTATTGCGACACGCCGTACGCCTCGTGGGAGCCGGAGGGCGAGGACTTGTCGGTGGAGAACGTCGTTGAGCAGGTCGAGCGTATCGAGGCCGACCACGTCGTAATCACCGGCGGCGAGCCGATGATCTTCGTCGAAGTGGTTCCGCTCTCGGCGGCGCTGCGGGCGCGGGGGTGGCATATCACGATCGAGACGGCCGGCACGCTGTATCTGCCCGTGGCGTGCGATTTGATGTCGATCAGCCCGAAAATGGCCAACTCCACGCCGCCGGAGGACGATCGCGGCTGGGCCGCGCGGCACGACCGCGCGCGGCACGCGCCGGAGGTGATCCGCCGGCTAGTGGCCGAATACGACTACCAGGTGAAGTTCGTCGTCGACCGGCCGGACGATTGCGCGGAAATCGAAGCTTACCTGGCCGCGATGCCCGAGATCGCCCGAAAGCGGGTCTTCCTCATGCCGCAGGGAACCACGGCAGCCGCGCTGGCCGAGAAGGCCGTTTGGATCGAGGCGTATTGCCGCGAGCGCGCGCTGGCGTTTTGCCCTCGCCGTCAGATCGAATGGTTCGGTCCCGCGCGCGGCACGTAGCTCCCCAAAACGCATCTCGCGGAATCACAGCGGGTGCCATGGCCACGCTTGCGTGGCCATGCTGGCATTGCCCCGGGAGAACATGCCCACGGCGAGCGTGGGCATGGCACCCAGCCCCATGCGCGACACGTAATCGTTAGGGTCCCGTCGGTGGCGGAGTCGGAACGGGTGGCGCGGGATAATAGGGCGGATAGCCGTAGCCGGAATAGCCCGGCCAGTGCGGCCAGGGCGGATGAGGAAGCTGGCCCAGGCCGTAAGGGTTCACCCAAGAGCCGAAGGGCGTCGTCCAGGGGCCTTGCGGATTACCCCACGGGCCGTAGGGCGTCGCGCCGGCGCGATAGGGATAGAGCCACTCGCCGTACGGCCGGATGAACTCGCCGTCGCCCCAGGTCTCGACGATGTGGATGTTGTCCACGCTCCCGTTGGACCCGCCCTGGCGGATCCGCTGGTGGCGGTACGCGCTCTGTTTGTAGTTTGGCTCGGGCGTGGCGTAGGGCGTCGCGCCTCGCGAATACCGCGCCACGCGGCTGCCGGTGGCCGGGTCGTGGCTGTAGTACGACCGTTTGAAGGTCCAATCGCCCGCGGCCGACGAGACCACCGGGAGCAGGCCGCCCAACAGGAGGCCGAGAAGGATGCGATGCGGTTTCATGGGAGTCGATTCAAGGGGAGTCTAACGTATCGGGACAGTCCCCGGTCACGGGGCCGGACGTTGAACCATGAGGCCGGTGTTGTCCGGCAACTTGACTTGTGTCGGGTCGTAAAGGTACGTCTCGCCGTCGGGTAGAGTCGGAAGCTGGATCGCGCCCTCCTTGACGATTTTCTCCATGAATTCGTCGTGCGTCTTGGGCGGCTCGCCGTGGGTGGCGACATAAAGCTGCATGGCGTGGACGATCTGCATGATCGCCAGCCGATCCTGCGCCCGCCAGTAGATCGACGTTGGCGTGGTGATGATGCCCGGGCCGTAGTGCCCCTTTGCCCCCATGCCCACGCCAGCGGGCTCTTGCACGGTTGGTGGCGCGGGCCGCGCGGGCGCCGTTGCCTCGGGCGCGGCCTGGCCGGCCGGCGGGGTCTTCGGCGCCGGCGGGGCCGGCGCGGGACCCTCGCACCCGAGGAAAACCACCAACATCATTGTCGCAACCAACGCCGCGGCGGTCCGTGTCATGGCGGGATACCTCAACCAAAAAAATCAACAAAACTCCGTCACAAGACGGTGTGCCACTGGCTCCGCCAGTGTGACAAACGGGAAACGCGTGGTTGTTCGGAAAATCCTTGTCGCGAAAAGGCACTGGCAAAGCCAGTGGCACTCACTATCTTGGCAAAACCGGCGGGCTACTCCGGTGGATTCACGTTCACGCGCTGCATCTTTCGCATCGGGCGGACGATCGTCCGCGCATCGGCGGCGTCCGCCTCGACGCCGTCTCCCTCCACCGGCGGCGTCACGGCGAATCGCCACGCCCGCATCGCGTCGAGCAACGGCCGTGCCGTCATGTCGTAGGCCAGCGGCGTCAGGGCCACTTGGCCCTTGGCGATCGTCGACAGGTCCGTCTCCGTGCCCACGTGAACCGGTGGGCGGCCGGTTGCCCAGTAATAATCTCGACCCCAAGGGTCGGTTCTTCGTTCGTATTCGTCGCCGTAGCGGGTCACATCCATCGGCACGACGCGCACTTGCGGCGCGCCGGCCAGCGCGACCGTCGGGATATTCAAATTGAAAAGTTGAGGCCCCTGGCCCTTCTGCTCCAACACCTGCTCGATAACCTGTCGGGCGAGCAGCGCCGCGCGGTCGAAAGCGGCCTGCTCGTCGAATTCCAACGAGACGGCAATACTCGTGATTCCGAAAAACGCTCCCTCGATCGCCGCGGCCACCGTGCCGGAATACAGCACGTTGATGCCGGCGTTGAGCCCACCGTTGATGCCGCTGACGACGAGGTCGGGCGCGCGGGGCAGGAGTTCGGTGACGGCGATCTTGACGCAGTCGGCCGGGCTGCCCTCGACGGCCCACCCCCATCGGGTCGCGCCGTGGTACACCTCTTTGACAATCAGCGGGGTCAGGTACGTGATGGAGTGGCCGACGCCGCTTTGCTCGGTCGCCGGGGCCACCACGCACACCTCACCCAGCCGGTGCAACTGGCGTTCCATGGCCGCCAAGCCCGGAGCATGGATGCCGTCGTCGTTCGTCAACAGAATGAACACGCCCGCCCGCCTTTCCCGTCGGAAGGCCCCCTGCACGAGCCCCGGACACCCCAGGGCGACACGGTTCATCATAATCGCGGCCGAGAGATTCATCAACGGTCGGCAGCGCAAACCCTTGTGAATAAAAAACTTGCATTGCGCACCCATCCAGGAATCCGCTTCCCCCTCAAAGCGGTGGAATACCATATAGAGTGGTATTTAATACCTATATGGAAAGGATTACATGCCATGGCCACGGAAGCCGCGTTGCCGGTAGCGGCAATGAGGCGGACCTGCCGCTTCCGCGCGGCACGTGCCCCGGGGCGTTGACAAATTGCCACACGGAATTGCCCGGGAGGGCAGACCGCGATGCCCGATCGCCACGCTTCCCGGAGGGGTACGTAGGCCGATAGGGAGGTCAAGGCCGCCATCGGCTGCCGGATCGGTGAGTTATCGACGGCGCAAACGGCCAACCTGCGCGATCCCCGTCTCCACTTCCCCGCCGACACGACCAAGGGCCGGGAGGAGAGGGCCTGTCTACTGCCAGCAGCCCTGTACGACGAACTCAGGGCGATTGCCGGCCCGAACTTCGTCTTTGAGCGGTACACTGAACCGTTGCGGGCAATCCACACCAGGCGAGAATCGCCGGGGTGGCCGTTGACGATGCTGCCATTGCTTTCGACTGCAATCCCGACACGATGGGGGAACACTACCTTGCCTTCGACCGCGCGAAGGTTGCCGATGGCGTTTTCACGCAGATTCAGAATGGGGGCGCGAATGGGAACGGCACGTCCGAGAAGAACAGAATTGGGGGCGCTGTGGGGGCGCAGAAGGTGCAACCAAAAGAAAAGAACCCACGGCAATCGCCGTAAGTCCTTTCGTATCAAGGTGCCGAAGACAGGACTTGAACCTGCACGGGATTAACTCCCACTAGGTCCTGAACCTAGCGCGTCTGCCAATTCCGCCACTTCGGCGCGTCGCCCAAGCCGGGGGGAGCCCGGAGGGGAGACTTTGATTTTGGCGGGCGTGGGCGGGAAGATCAAGGGCCGCGGGAAAAAAACGGCTGCCGCCGCGCCGGCCGGCGCGGCGGCAGCCTTGACGTTTCGGTCGGATTGGCTCGGCCCGCGCTAGTGCAGGTTGCCGGACGGCTCGTTGCCCGCCCGGGTGATGGCGTGCATGTACGTCCGGGCGTCGATCCCGTCGTTGAGGCTCTTCACGCTGTCGTCGCCGAACAGGTGGTTCACCACGCCCGGGTGGCTGCTGCTGGGCCCGTGGACCCAACGCGTGTTGAAACCGCCCTGGCCCAACGAGGTTGGACTGGAGATGTAGTACTGCACCGGGTTCTTCGTGTCGTCGCCGTAATTGAGGAACGTCTTGATCGAGGCGATGGGCACGCCGTACTTCGCCCCGAGCACCGGGTCGGTCGGGGCGTTGTACACCGGCACGAACGAGGTGCCGCCGGACCTGAACGGCACGTTCAGGCCGACGACGGCCGAGGTCATGCCCTCGTACCACGCCCCCAGCGTGACCTCCCTCGTCTCGCAGACCAGGGCCGTGTTCGAGGTCCCGTCCTGGATGTCGCGGATGGCCGTTCCCGACATGGCGGGGAAGATCGTCCCATTCGGGTGCGATCGCCCGCCCTGGTACATTTTTTGGGTGTTGTTCGTCAGCGTATTGACGTAGCGCAATAGGCTGTCGAAGTGCGTCGCGCCCAGGGCGACGTAGTTGCCCAGGGCCACCTGGTTGCGGGGCGCGTTGGCGTCGGGATAGGGCGTCACGACGTCGCCCAGGGGGTTGTCGATCGAGATGTCGCCGCCGCCGAAGCTGGCGCACTTGAACGCGGACACGGGCATGCGCCAGGCCGTGCAGTGGCTGATGCCCGACGGGAATGGCACCGCGGCGGTCGGTATGGTTCCCGGATTCCACGCCCACGAGTTGAGGTCGAGCTTGGCGAACAGGTTGCCTTCCTCGACGTAGGGCAGGATCATGGCCAGCCACGAGAAGCCGTTGCCCGCGTAATACACCGTTTTGCCGTTGATGGGCGTACTGAGCGGCGCGGTCGTCGGCGCCGGGCGAGGAAACAGGTGCTCCGGCGGGTTCGTCACCACGATGTAGGGCGCGTCCGCGGCAAACGGCATGCTGTTGCTGGGCGGGAACTTCTTCTTGGCATCGTGATGGTTGTGCAGCGCGATGCCGATCTGCCGCAGGGTGCTGATGCACGCGGCGCGTCGGGCCGCCTCGCGGGCCGCCTGCACGGCGGGCACCAACAGCGCGATCAGGACGCCGATGATGGCAATCACCACCAGCAGCTCCACGAGGGTGAACCCTCGCTTGCGCGATAAACGGGACATGACAACACCTCCTGAATGAGAAAGAAAAAAATGAGACCTCCGCGGCGACCACCGCCGCGCGCGATCAAATACCGCCACGGCATGGATAAAGGATAAGGCGCACGCCTCCTCTCCTGCTGTATCGGCCATTTTACGGGGGGGGGGCCCACATTGTCAAATTGATTGCGCGGAAAAGGCGGCTCGGGAGCAAAATGCCCCGATAGAGGGGATTTATGCCGGGGCGAGGGTGTCCGGGGATTGGAGACACGGGTGGGGCACACTTGCCCCACCATGATCTCCTTACGGTCTTTGGTGGGGCAAGTGTGCCCCCGCCCGACGGAACTTGAGCAGCCTATTCCTCTTGCCAATCCTGCCCAAGAAATGTGGAACAAAGTGCCCAAATCCCCCCAACACGGGGCCGCGAAACGCTTGACGTGATGGTCTTCGTCTGGTACGAGTTCGGCTTTGGCGCGCCGGGAACAGACCCGGCGGGCGGGTTCCGACGTTCACCATGAGGGAGAACCGAGCTATGAAGCGGGCACATGCGCATCGAGCACGACATCGGGATCGCGGCGTCGGCCGCCGCGGGCTGCGGTTTGAGCAATTGGAGGCGAGGCAATTGCTCGCGGTCATCCACGTTACCAGTGGCGACGATGACGGCGACCCCGGTACCCTGCGCTGGGCGATCAACGAGGCGAACGGCACTCCCGGATTCGATACCATTGTGATCGACGAGAACGTCACGGAGATCGTGATCGACCCGGGGCCCAACAACACGGATCGGTTGCCGACGATCACCGAGGGCGTTCACATTGAGTACGCGGGTGACGAAGGGGAACACGTCGTGATTGACGGCTCTCAATACGAGCAGAGCATGTCCCCCGAAGGGTTAGACACGCCCGCGCTGATGGTCAGTCTTCCGTCCTGGGAGACGGATTGCGAGGTGATCTTCGAGGGGCTTCACATCAAGAGTTTCCTGGGCGAGGCGTTTCACATCTGGGACGACTACGTCACCGCGATCACTGTCACGGACTGTCTTTTGGAGGACAACGCACGGAGCGTTTCGATGGGCGTGCTGGGCTGGGCCATCAACATCGAGGCCCCCAACGCCACGTCGGTCGTGCTTGCCGACAACGTGGTGTGGGGAACGATCGGAGCAGACGGGGGGGGCACGATTCGGCTGCATCACACCGGCGTGGACGTAGACCCGGATTCCCCCGAGACGTCGTGCGATTTCGACATCTCCCACAATTGGCTTGGGCCCGAGGAGCCCGATGGCCACGTGAACTGGGGGGTAGCGCTTTTCGTCACGGAATGTTCCGGCACCCTCCACGTTTTTGAGAATACGATCGTAAAAAACATGGGTCCCGGCATAGTCGTCGACTTCATGGTTGAATCCGGCGATGAAAACAGGCTTCCCTCGCGGTTGGACATTGCGATCCTGCGGAACTTCATCGGCACGAATGAAGAACGCACGCTGGAGATGAGCATTTCGGGTTGGGGCATCTGGTTGGATGGTTGCGATGGCACGCCCGGCCAGGACGGGATCGCGGACGTTCAGATCCTGGGAAACACGATCGTTGGTGAATCGGCCAACGGGTTCTACATCGGAGGTGTCAGCCGTTTCATCGAGATCGGCAGCTATGAATACAACAATGAAACCTACCAAACAGAGTTGTCGGGATTGGGGGGATGGGCCGTTTATATTCAGTCTACGGGAAGCTGGCCGGATGAGAGCGACGAGTGCTCGCATATCTCGGTCTCGGATTGTCTCATCTCCGATATCCTCTACGCGAATGCAGCCGTCAAAATCACAGGCGCCTTAAGTCACATAACGATTGCCGGCAATCGCTTTGAGCATGTCATGGGAGCCGCCATCGATTTCCAGGGGGCGTCGACGCATGACGTGCGGATTGTGGACAATACGTTCGCCTATTGCCACGAGGGCATATGGAATTACGGAGCGATTTATGCCCTTGGCGACTATGTCTATACGGGAAATCGCGATATTCTCGTCTCGGGGAACGATTTTTTGGGCGTGCCCCGGTTTTACGATTTGCTGGAGAAAAAGTGGATCCTCGTGGAGCCCGTGCTGTGGCACGATTTGTTCAACGAGAATACGCCGCCGGCGAACTACGGAATCGTGCCCCCGACGCTTGGCGGCGAGATCTGGTTTGAGGACGGCGCGTGGCATATCCCATTCGTTTACGAGCAATCGGCTTCGTTCTGGTTCCGGGAGGGGAGCTTTCGGTTTGAGTGTTACGCGGTGACGACGGGCGAGGACGGCACGCGCGCGTTCCAGTGCGTGGACGAACAATACGCCATCACGGCGGATCTGGGAGAGGAGATCCTTCTTTACCCCGGGGAGGATCCGAACACGTGGGACGACGATTACGTGTACGGAGAGTTCGTCACGGTGATTCCCGAAGCGGCGCTGCCCGACGGATTCAACGGATTCGCGCTGAGCGTGACGTGGCGCCACGATGTCCTCGTGAATCCGAGCCAGCCTGATGAGCGAACCGAAGAGCGGGAGAATACCTCGGAGTTTCACGTGATTTTGCCGCCGACCGTGACCGGTGTCACGGTGGGCAGCAACAACGCCTATGGAGCCCTCGTGTACGAAGAGGCGATCCCCGCGGTAGAGAACGGGGCGGACCAAATCAAGGTGACTTCCATACCACACCGCGAGGGGATCACCTGGATCCGGCTGACGTTCGACCAAGAAGTGGACGTATCGGTGGATGACCTGGCGATCGTGGGCGGCGGCGGATTCGGCAGCGCGTACACGGTGTACGGTTTCGATTACGACAGCGAGGCGTTGACGGCCACGTGGTATCTCGACAACTCGAACACGCCGACAGTGGAGTGGATCCGCACGGATCAGGTGGAACTCGTGCTGAGCGATACGGTTGTCAGCGTCGCGAATGGGCTGGCGCTGGACGGCGATTGGGTCAACCCGACGGATTACCTCGACAACTCGGGCAATAGCACGTTTCCGTCGGGCGACGTCGTGCCCGGGGGCGACTTCGTGTTCCACTTCGCGCACCCGTCGCGTGCGGATTTTGACCTCAGCGGTTGGGTCAACCTGGGAGACATGGGCACGTTCTCGTTGAATTGGGGAGCGGGGCCCGGCGCGACGTGGGCCCAGGGAGACGCAAACGGCGACGGCTGGGTCAATCTCGGCGATTTGGGGATTATCAGCCTGGATTACAACAAGAACTTCACAAACTGGCCGACGGGCGAATTGGCGATGGCGGGCCCGCCTCGCTCCGATAACCAACGCACGCTTGCCGCGGCGCGCGACGCGGTGTTCGCGGGCTACAGCTTGGAGGACGTCCAGAACGTCAAGCGACCCAGGTCAAGGCGTTCATTGGTCGAATCTCCCGAAGCGGTCCCGATTCTCGGGTTCGTCCTCAATGGGAGCATTTGACGAGAATCTCGCGGAGGCACGGTCCGTTTCGAAGACACGTAGGGTGGAGCAAGTGTTCCCCACCCTGCGGAACTATTAGCGCGTTGGAGAAGTGCTTCCTTCGGCTTTGGGCGCCATGCCCACGCTTGTCGTGGGCATGTTCTTGCGGCGTCTTCGAGGTTTCCCATGCCCACGACAAGCGTGGGCATGGCACCCGGCTGAATGAAATCCCAACAGCGTGACGCACACTAGGCCAGGGGGCGGCCGGGGTTGAGCAGTCCGTGGTAGTCGCGCTCGGTACCCTCGACGACCAGGACGTAGAGCACGCCGGCGTCTTGCCACGCGGCGGCCGCGCGGCCGCCGGTGGTCCGCCGCGGTTGGCCGGGCGGGGCATTGCCCAAGCCCGGCAGGGGGCGATCGTAGCGCGCCACGAACAGCGTCGCCCGCGGGCCGGCCCGGCCCGACAGATCGTAGGCCACGGCCGGGCGATCCAAAAACTCCGCGATCTCGCGCCACCGCACGCCCGACGGCCGAACGACCGCGTCGCTGGGCGGATGGGAAAGCAGAATCTCCGGCCAGACATTGGGCAGAAGCTGGCCCTGCGCGGTCGAGGCGTCGAACTCGGCCACGGCGGCGGCGAGGATTTCGCTTTCCGTGTAATCGCGCGGCCGCAGGAGCACCAGCGCAACCGTCGCGGCCGCGGCCGCGGCCGCCGCGACCACGCCCGAGAGAAACCATCGGCGCCGCCAGCGCCGCCGGGGGACGGTCCCCATTTTCGTCTCGGCGAAAAGGGGACTGCCCCCTTCGACGCAGGATGCCTGCGTTCCCTCCCGCGCGGCGGCCAGCCGGCTCAAGATCCGCTCGGCCAGGCCCTCCGGCACGGGCACGTCGGCAAAGGCGCCGGCCAGCGCGCCGTCGAGCCGGCCCAGCCGCGCGTGCGCCTCGGCAAGCTCCGGCCGGGCGGCCAGTTGCTCGGCCAAGGGCGCCAGCGCCGGATCGGCCGGATCGTCGCGCCCGGCGCGGCAGACCTCGAGCGCCTCGGCCAGCCGTTGGCGGTCCGCCGCGTCGTCGCCGTCGCGTTCTTGGCCGGAATGGTTCACTTCGCCGTCACTCTCTTGGAAACGTGTCGCGCGGGCGGCTCGGTTCCGAACAGCCGGGCGCGGAGCCGCTGCTTCGCCCGGGCAAGCCGGCTCATCACCGTGCCGATGGGCAACTCCAACCGCTCGGCAATGTCGCGATACGAACAATCCTCATAGTAAAACATCACCAGCATCAGGCGGTGCTTCGGCGGCAGCTCGCCGAGCGCTTGCCGGAGACGCTCGCGATCGATCTGGTCCGCCTCGGGCACGTTGGCCGGGATGTTCTCGACGCTCAACTCCAAGCTCCCCATCAAGGCCGGCCGCTCGCGCCGCAGGCTCTTCAAGAAGCCGTGTTTGAGGATGGTGAACAGCCAACTCCGCGCCGCGTCGGGCTCCCGCAGTTGCGCGAGCTTCTGCTGGGCGATCAGGAAGACCTGCTGGGTGAGGTCCTCCGCGTCGTGGGGGCCGCCGCACAGCCGGTAGGCGTAGCGATACACCGCCTCGTGGTACAGGGCGACCAGCTCGGCAATGTCGATCGTGACACGGTCGTCGGGCATACCCATCCCTTTAGTAAGAGCCCCCAGGGCGGGCGATTATTCCACGTTATTCCCCCTTCGGCGAGCAGTCTTTACGAAATTTTAGCAGTGGTGGAATAAATGCCCAGGGGATGGGATCGGTACCTATGAATGCGTGCGGGAATGTCTCCCGCACATTTGACCCAAAGTCCCTATTTTACGGAAAGGTACTGCGATGAAACGTCTTGGCATGTTTCTCGTGCTCCTGAGTGTCAGCATGTTCGCCCTGGGCTGCAGCGGCGATGCGAAGAAGAAGACTGAAGAGAAGAAGACCGGCGACACCGGCGCCGCTGCCCCGGCCGATCCGGGCACGCCCCCGGCCGGCGAGACCAAGTAGTCTTACTTGCCGACAAGCCCGCCGCGCGGACGATGTGGACGCGCCGCGGCGAAACGATCCGAAGGGGGAGGGTGTCTCCGGAGGCCTTCCCCCTTTCGCATGCGCGGACGACATGCCGGTGGGTGCCACTGCTGGCTTGTCCAGCAGTGCAACATGGCCGTGTGCCACTGGCTTCGCCAGTGCCTTTGACACGCGAGAAATCACACGAGTGCCACTGGCTTTGCCAGTGCCGTGGACGCAAGGGGGGAGATCCGGCACGGTTTCCAAGGAGTGCGCGCTGGGTTGCGAAACCGCAAGCGGCTTCTCGGCTGACCGGCAACGGCTCGTTGACGGTCGTACACGCACTGGCAGAGCCAGTGGCACTCAAGCACTGGCAGAGCCAGTGGCACTCATGCGCTGGCAAAGCCAGTGGCACTCAAGCCGGGCGTCATCCCAGCGTTGCCCGGTAGTGCTCGACCAGCCCGGCGGCGGCCTGGCGGCGGTCGAAGGCCGACTCGGCGCGCCGGCGGGCGCGGGCGGCCATCTCCCGACGGGCAGAGGGATCGGCCAGGAGGTCGGCGATCGCCTCGGCGAGTGCTTCGGGTTCGTCCGGCGGAACCAACCGCGCCGCTTTCGCGTCGGGCGGAAAGATCTCCGACGTGCCGCCCGCATCGGTCGCCACCACGGCCACGCCCGAGGCGGCGGCCTCCAAGAGCACGCGGCCCAAGGGCTCTTGCCGGGCCGGGTGGGCGAGGATCGTCAGTTCGTTCAAGAGACGCGGCACATCGTCCCGCGCGCCGAGCAAGTGCATCCGTCCGTCCAACTGCCCGGCCGCGTCGATCAGGTCGCGCTCGAAGCGTCGCGACTCGGCCTTGTCCGACCACCGCTGGCCCACGACGACGAAGTGGGCCTCGGGATGCGCACGCCCCAGCAGAGCAGCGGCCTGGGCCAGCACATCCTGGCCCTTACGGGGTCCGATCTGGCCGATCGTGCCCACCAACGGCGCGGTCTCGGGGATCCCGAGTTGCCGGTGTAGATAGCCCGTGGCGGCGCGCGGGGCGAATTGGGCCAGGTCGACGCCGTTGTACAGGACGTGGGTTTTCTCGGTCGACAGTCCGGCGGCGACGTGGAAGCGGCGCGTGGCTTCGGACACGGCCACCAGCCGGGTGTTGCGGTTCAGGTCGTCGATGGCCCGGCGGGTGAGCCGCACGATGTCGCGGAGGTGGCCCAGGCTCGGCACGTCCAAGGCGGCGGCCACGGGCCCCGCCAGCCGTGCCATGGCCAGGCTGTTGGCGTGCAGCAGGTCGGGCCGCAGGTGGGCCAGCTCGGCGGCCAGGAACTCCCGCCGTCGCGGCTGCGGCAGCCGGCGGCCCTGGTAGTCGAGCGAGCGAAACGGCACGAGGTCGAGCCCCGCCTCGACGGCGGCCCGGGCCAACGGGCCCTCGGGCGGGGCCATCAGGGCCACGTCGAATCCCGCCCGGGCGACATTGTCCGCCAACGACAAAAACGAACGCTCGCCGCCCAGAAGCGTCGGGTGTTCGCAGAGGACCAGGAGGCGGGGCATGCGCGGTGGGCGGTGGTGTACGTCGTTGCGAAGCCGCGAGCGACGGAATGACGAATGACGAACGACGAACGAATGACCAATGACCAAGCCCGAATGACCAAAAGACTCCCGAGTCCTTCGCCCCTCGTCCCCCGTCCTTCGCTTACAGCAGCCCGTAGTCGGCCAGGGTTTTGCGGAGCCGGGCTTCCTGGTTGGGTTCCAGGGGCGTCATGGGCATGCGGAGCTCGCCGGTGTCGCGCCCCAGGAGCTTCATGGCGGCCTTGATCGGGATGGGGTTGGTGGACAGCCCGAGCATGTCGCGGCACAGCGGAAACAGCTTCCGGTGCAGTCGCAGGGCTTCGGCGAGGTTGCCCGCGTCGAAAGCCCGACATAGCGCGATCACGTCGGCGGGCACGATGTTGCCCACCACGGAAACGACGCCGCGGGCGCCGACGGACATCAGGGGCAAGGTGAGGCTGTCATCGCCGCTCAGGACGGTGAGGTCGGTGGCCGCGAGGATCCGCGAGGCCTGGTCCATCGAGCCGGTGGCTTCTTTCACCATCGCGATGCGGGGACACTCGGCCATGCGGATGATCGTCTCCGGCTCGATGTTTTTGGCGGTTCGGCCGGGGATGTTGTACACGCAGATCGGGATATCGACGCACTCGGCCAGAGTCTTGAAATGCAGGAAGAAGCCTTCCTGGGTTGGCTTGTTGTAGTACGGAGCGACCACCAGCGCGGCGTCGGCGCCGGCCTGGGCGGCGAATTGGGTCAGTTCGAGGGCTTCCTCCGTGCTGTTCGAGCCGGTGCCGGCCATGACCTTGATCCGCCCGGCGGCCGCCTCGACCACGGCGGAGATCACCGCGCGGTGCTCGGCGTGCGAGAGGGTGGGCGATTCGCCCGTCGTGCCGACCGCGCAGACGGCCGTCGTGCCAGCGTCGATTTGGAACTCGACCTGGCGTTGGAGGGTCTCGAAGTCGATCCGCCCGCCGACAAACGGCGTGACGATGGCCACCGACAAACCGGCGAACTGTTCACCGCGTGTGTTCATGGGTCAAAAAACCGGGTTGTTGGGGAAGGAAAGCAATGGAACCGCGCGGCGTGCCTGGGTTGTCTTATTGTAGGAGGCGACTCCCGTCGCCGACCGGGCCGATACAGGGGAATCGGCGGGAGTCGCCTCCCACGGCAACGGACTGTATCTCACCCGCCCTCACCGTGCGACCCCTCTCCCGCTTGCGGGAGAGGGGAGGAGTCGCGCGGACCCTCATCTTACGGGGCGCCGCCGCGATTGGGAAGACCCGGGGCCGGCGAGATGGGTCTTGCCGGACGGGCGCGGCCGGCGCTCTAGCCGAGCTGCCAGAAGGCCATGCGCAGCAGGTCCGCGCCGCGGCGGGGGGCGGCCAGCACGGCGGCGGGCTCGAAGCCGCAGTGGACCAGACAATGCTCGCAGCGGGCGTCGCGCCCCGGGCCGATCGCGTCCCAGTCGGTCGCATCGAGAAGCTCGCGGTACGTGGCGTAATGGGCGTCGGTCACCAGGTAGCAGGGGCCCTTCCAGCCGCGGACGTTGTACGTCGGGTTGGCCCAGGCCGCGCAGGGCAATTCCCGCTCGCCGCACAACAGGTCCATGTAGACCGGCGAGCTGCACAGGCGGTACCGCGCGAGCCTCCGCCGGGCCAGGCGAAACTTCGCGTGGATCTCGTCCCGCGTCAGGAAGATCCGCTCCGCGTCGCTGGCGGCGCGCGAGCCGAAGACCTCGTAGCCGAACGCGGGCGAGAGCATGAATCCGTCCACGCCGAGCTGCGAGAGGTACTCAAACAGAACGGCCACCTCGTCCAGGTCGGTCCGCCGGTAGACGGTCGTATTCGTGTAGACGAGGAATCCGGCCCGCTTGGCCGCTTGGATGCCCTGGACCGCCTCGGCGAACACGCCCTCGCGCTGGACGATCGCGTCGTGCGTGGCTTCCATGCCGTCCAGATGGACGTTGATGGCAAACCGGCTGCTGGGGCGGAAGCGAACGAGCTGCTCGCGCAGGGCCAGCCCGTTCGTGCAAAGGTAGATGTGCTTGCGCTGCGCGAGAATCGCGTCCACCAGGGGGCCGATCTCGGGGTAGATCAGCGGCTCGCCGCCGCAGATGCTCACGATCGGCGCGCCGCACTCGTCCAGCGCGTCGAGACACTCGTCCACGGAGAGCCGCTGATGGACGCAATCGGCATACTCGCGAACCCGGCCGCAGCCCGTGCAACGCAGGTTGCAGGCGTGCAACGGTTCGAGCATCAAGACCAGCGGGAAGCGTTTCCGCCCGGCCAGCCGCTGGCGGATCAGGTAGCCGGTCATGGAGCGTGTCAGGGAGAGCGGGAAACGCACGGCGGGGCTCGGGGGGAAGGAGGGATTGGGGATTGGGGATTGGGGATTGGGGATGCGATTCTTTCCGACTTCCGACCTCGACCGACGCTTGCGGCTTCGCACCTTTCCGCCGCGGCGTTTTATCCCATCGCGACGGCATGGGGTCGTCGCCGGCCGTCGGGCGTGACGATCCGCAGGGGCGGCCGGCTCGCCTCGGCCAGGGACGCCGCGGCCGTCACGGCCCAGCGCGACAGGGCCAACAGCGGGAAGTAGATCGGGTAGTAGTGGTAGCGGAGGTAAAACACGCGCGGGAAGCCCGTGCCGGTAACCTCGGGCTCGTCCCACGATCCGTCCTCCTCCTGCCGCTCGACGAGGAACTGGATGCCGCGGGCGACGGCCGGATGATGCGCCAGCCCCGCGGCCAGCAGGCCCATCACGGCCCAGGCCGTCTGCGACACGGTGGCCGGCCCCTGGCCGTGGCACTCGGGCCGGGCGTAGCTGTCGGCCGATTCGCCCCATCCACCGCAGGGCTGCTGGCAGGCCAAGAGCCAATTGGCGCCGGTCTTCATCATTGGATCGTCCGCGGCAATGCCCACGGCCGCCAAGCCGGTCAGGGCCTCGCCCGTGCCGTAAAGGTAGTTCACGCCCCAGCGGCCGAACCAACTGCCGTTGGCTTCCTGCGTGGCGCGGAGATAGCGGATGGCTCGATCCACCGCCGGGTCACCCACGCGGCGGCCCAGCTCGCCCAACGCGCCGAGCACGTGGCCCGTCAGGTCGGGCGTGCTCGGGTCGATCATGGCGTTGTGGTCGGCGAAAGGCACGCAGCAGAGGAACCGCCGGTTGTTGTTCCGATCGAACGCGCCCCAGCCGCCGTCGTCGTTCTGCATGGCCAGGATCCAGGCCAAGCCGCGGCCGATCGCCGTCGACGACCGCTCGAGCCGGCCCACCGGATCGGCCAACCGATCCAACGGCCCGTCGTCGCCGGTCACGTGCAGATCGGCCGGCAGGGCCGCGGTCGCGTCGGGCCCCGGGGCAAAAAGCGATTGCAGGGCCATGAGGGCCATGGCCGTGTCGTCCACGTCCGGGTAGAAGTCGTTGGCGTACTCGAAGGCCCAGCCGCCCGGCTCCGCCTGGACCGTCTCGGACCAGTCGCCCCGGCGGAGAATCTGTTTGGCCAGGAGCCAATCGGTCGCGCGGCCGATCTCGGTCCGCTCGGGCCGGACGCCGGCGGCCACCAGCGCGCGGAGCGTGATGGCGGTGTCCCACACCGGCGACTTGCACGGCTGCAAGCGGATGGCGTCCGAGTCGTCGTCCTCCAGGATGAGCGCGTCGAGCTGCCGGTGGCATTCGAGCACCTCGGGGCTGTCGTCGGCGTAGCCCAGGCAGCGCAACGCCACGACGCTCCAGACGATCGGCGGGAAGATCGCGCCCAGGCCGTCGCTGCCCTGGAATCGGGCGAGCATCCACTGCTCGGCCTTCTTCAGCGCTTGGCGACGCAACGGCAAAAACCGGTGACGCTGGCACCATTTGAATGCGCGATCCACCACCCGGAAGAAGTGATCCCAACTGAAAAAGCCCGTTCCGCCGGGCAAATCAGGGCACCGCAACGGCGGCCACTGCTGCGGCGCGCGGATGAAAAGCTCCCGGATGCCGTATTGGGGGTCGATCTGGCGGACCGGCTGGTGCGCCCACATGACCGATAGCGGCACGATGATCGTCCGCGACCAGGCGCTCACCGCGTAGAGATTGATCGGAGACCATTTCGGCGCGAGCATCACCTCGGGCGGCACGGCCGGGCAGTATTCGTAGGAGATTTGGCCGAGCAAGGCGAGATAGAATCGCGTGTAGCTGTTGACCGCGTCGGCGCCGCCGTGGGCGAGGATTGCCCGCCGGGCGCGCTGCATGTATTCCGCGCCGGGATCGTGGCCCGTGAGCTTCAAGGCGAAGTAGGCCTTGACGCTGCCGCTGATTTCGACGCCGCCGCCGGGATACATGGCCCAGCCGCCGTCGCGGAGCTGGGTTTGGACGAGGCGCTCGGCCGCGCGCCGGGCCAAATGGCTTTTCTCCCGGCCAAGAAACGCCAGGAGGAGGATGTATTCGCTTTCGAGGATCGAGTCGCCTTCGAGTTCGGCGACGAAGTGGCCGTCCGTCTGCTGCTGGCTCAACAGCCACTGGCGCGACAGCCCGATGGCCCGGCGCACCGGACCGGCCAACTGTTGCGTGGCCGCCGGGTCCGTCTCGATGGGTCGCGGAGAAATCCCTTCTCGCCCTTCCTTGGGCAACACGCACTTATTGCGCACGATTTCCATCTTCGCGTGCCTGTCCTGGCGTCGTATTCATCCCTGACCGCCGGCCCTTTGGGCAAGCCACAAACGCGACTAGCTTACGCAATCCCCGCTGGCCCGACAAGACCATCCCGGGCAGGGCGAGCGTTCATGGCATTATGGGAAAGGAGAGTCCGTCTGGTGGTGTTATTCCCCTTGATGCGGGGGATTTGTCCGTGCCGGGGCCAGGCTGGCTGCTCTGGTGGCCGCGGCCGGCCCAGCCGGCGCATCGCAAACGGCCAACCGAGAGACGCGGGGTACGTCCGCGGCGGCGATGCCACCGTGGAGTTAGCGCGGCGCGCTGGGAAAATCAGTAGCGGACCACGATCGTCTGATGCGCCCCGAGATCGCCCGGCAGGATGATCCACTCCTTCTCGATGTATCGCCCTGGCGTTAGCGGCAAATCCGCGAGATCGCGTAGTGGCAAGACAATCCACTTCTTGTCGAGGTCGGTCTTGTCGTAGGGCTTGCCGTTGACCGTGACGCTCTTGATGGGCTTCTCCTCCGGGTGGCGCAGGCGGAGATAGATCGCCTTGGGCGGGTTGCGCCTTGGGGGATCGAGTTCGACCACGATCTTGCCCTCGCGACGCGGCGAAGGTTGATACACCACCGACATCGGGCCGAAATGGGTGGCCGCGCGGCGGATGCCGATCTCGATCCCGTCCCGCAGCCAATAGCGAGGGATCGCCTGGCCAAGATACAGCATGTCGCCGGCCTCGCGGACGAACATCAGCCGCAGCCAGTATGCCACCTGCGCCTCGTCGGACGTCTTGAAGTGGTCGCCGGCCGGGTAGCCCAGCTCCGGCTTCGAGTGCTCGTTGAGCATCTTCGTCTCCGGATAAAACGCCGAGGCGAAGCCGTTGAAGAACGCCCGGAGGAAATGTTTGACGTCGTCGCGATACAAATACGGCAGCGGGCCGTCGAGCAGGTTGGCCTGCATCGAGAACCCGCCGCGGGAGAACCAAAACCGCTCGAACGTGGGAATCGAGTAGCCATACCGGTCGGAAATGTACAGGTTGTCCTCGTAGTCCTTGAGGATCCACGCGGTCTCCGGCGCGTCGGCGGGAATCAATCCATAGACGGGCAGAAACATCGAGCCCTCGAGCGTTTCGCGGATCCAGCCGCCCGCCCGGGTCCGCAGGTGCAGGTGCGAAGGGTATTTCGGCACGTAGGTCCCGTCGCGGAGCCGCGCGACCGGCGTGCGCACGCGCGCTTCGGTCAGGCCGCGCATCACGTCGTCGTGATAGGCATTGGCTTCCGCCCGGAGGCGCTTCGCCTCGGGATGGCCGAAGTCGGCCAGGGCGTCCGCGGCCGCGTCGAAGCCCCAGACCGCGGCCGTGTTCGTGGCCTGCCAGTACCAGAAGTCCTGCACGTCCTCCAGTCCTCCAGCCGGCAGAAAGCCGTATTCCAGCGGCTTGGTGCCGTCCGGCGCCAGATGCATCGTGGCCTTCCGCTCGCGGATGATCCACTCGCAGGCGGCCAGGATGTTTGGCGCGACGCGTTCCATCCACGCGCGATCGCGGGTGTAGCGCCAATGCTCGGCCAAGCCCCAGAGCACGTAGCCCTGGTTTTTGTTGTATCCGCCCATCTGGATGCCGTCGGCGCCGTAGAACACGCCTTCGCGGTCCTGGAAGTTGCCCGGCAGCGCGACGGTCCCCTGGAAGTCGAGCATCGATTGCAGGCAGTCCTCGGCGGCCTTGTGCATGCCGCGGCGGTCCAGATCGGTGATCATCATGACCGACTCGTTGGGAAACACGCCGTAATGAAACGAGCCCACGGTGGCGTACCGGCGCGACGATTTTTTATCCAGATCGCGCAGGCAGTTCACTTCGAGATGCCGGGCGTGGGCCTTGTGGAAATCATTGAGCCAGGGCTCCGGCGTGACGATCTCGGCCGACCGCGAGGTGACCTTGCGCCAGTACTCGACGAGGGCTTGGCTTTCGGCGTCAAACGAACACTCGGCCAGGTCCGCGATTTCCTTGTCGTCGGTCAACGTGATGGACGGAATGGCGAAAAACAGCTCCCGCGATTCGCCGGGCTTCAACGGGGCCGACCAACGCAGGCCGCGGCCTTCCGAAACCGTTTGGCTCCCTTCGGGCGAGTGGAGGAGATAGCGGAGCAGCCGCTGGTCGTTGGGCCCTCGGACGAAGACCCGCTGGCCGTCGATTTCCAGGCGTTCCACGCCGCCGCCGTCGCGCGAGCCAAGCGCGAGCGTCGCGCCGCCCAACTCCGTCGCGGACGTGTTGACCGCGCGGACCCGCATGAACAACACGGTGGGATCATCCAAGACGATCGAATCCAGATCGCCCTGGAGTTTGCCGAGGATCGTGGTTTGCTCGTAGAACACGGGCCCGTCCTGCCACCACGTTCGCAAGCGGGGGAGGTAGCCCTCGGCCAGCTCGCGGCCGCCGCAACGACCGGCGGGGAAGCCAAACCCAAGGTCCAGATATCCGCCGCGCCAAAGCTGTCGCTCGGAGTCTCTGGGGCTGGGATTCCATCGATGCCGCGAGTTCGTGCTGCTGACGGCCAGGTCGCCATGGGGATCCTGGCGAAACACGTTCCGGTTGCCGGGCAGGCCGTGCACGAAGTAGAGCGGCTGTTTCAGCGGCATCTCGTCCCGCGCTCGGCCGAGCGTCTGCTCGTCGGCCTCGGCCACGCGATCGTAGACCGTTTTGTGGCCAATTTCGCGAAGGGTTTCCCGCCAACCGGCGACCGTCACGGCGTCGTCGCCCTTGGTCACGAGCACGCCCAGGTCGTCGATGAGGATCCGCCGGCCCAAGAGCAGTTCATTCGGCGTGAAGGAGAACGGCCGGCGCGCCGAACGGACGGTGACGACCGTGCGGTCGGGCGAGTCGTCCGCCGCGCCGGCCGCGACGGCAAGACGCAGCGTCACTCCGCCGCGCATGCCCGCGGGAATCGTCGCGCGGCGGCCTTCGATCTTCACGGGGCAATCCGCGATCGGCTCCACGCCGAGGATCTGGCCGTTGTATGCGTCGAGTCGCGCTTCTTCCTCGCCTTCAAACGCGAGGGACGCGACGGCGGGGACGTCCCAGAGAATCCGGACCGTCATGGGCTCGGTCGCGCCATCGGTCAGCGCGTGCACGCTCTGGATCGCCGGCAGGGCCGCCTTTGCGCGCAGGCGGATCATCAGCGTCTTGCGATAGGGCACCCCCGGCGCGCCCAGCCGCGGAAATTCCTTTTCACCCGTCGGGGCAAACGCGAACGTCCATCGCGGGCCGTCCTGCGTCACGCGCGCGTCGGCGTCCTTCCACCCGCCGTTGGTCCAGTCGTCGATTTTCCGCCAACCCTCCTCGCACGGATTCACCTCCGACGCCGGCGGATCGGCCAGGCCGTTCCAATGCCGATGCCAGTATTGCAGGCGGACGCCGTCGGCCGTCGCGGGCGCGGCGTCGGGGGCGAACGCGACGATCACCTGGCGGATCCGCCGCGGCTCGTCCCAACGCAGCGAATACTCCCGCTCGTCTTCCGAAAGCCTGGCGTCGGCAAACGGCGCGGCGTCGAAGGCTTGTCCCGTCGCGGCGAGTTCCTCGCCCGCCCGCGCAGGGTCGAGCGAGTCGGGAATCGACAAGATGAAGAAGAAAAACGCGAACTTCGCAGCCCGAAGCAAGAGGCTGTTGGCGTTCATATCGAGGGTCTCCGAGAGGGGGGAACAATGAGGGCGTTGCCGAGGAAGGGCCGCATTTTACCACACGCCAGCACGGGCCGCCCACCGGCAAAAGGGTGCGATTCTGTTCGACTCCCTCGGGACAACCTCCTGTACAGGGGAACACGGTCGCGTTCCCGCCAGCAATCCGTCAATGCCAGCCAGCGCAGCGGTGGGCCGTCCTCGAACGGCCACGAGCGTGACCGCACCGTCTTGCGGAAGGAGAGATTAGCAGGGCGTGGGAGACTTTGGAGGGGGCGTGGTGCGGCTCCTTTCCCATTTCGTGGCATGGGTACCACGTAATGAAACGTGGTAATGAGCCGCGCCTTCCGAAGGAAGGGTGAACCTAAGTCAAGGTTCCAGCGTGGTTTGGGTTTTCGAGAGCGGGAGACGGGATTCGAACCCGCGACGTCCAGCTTGGGAAGCT
>JAFGDS010000033.1 GCA_016931995.1 Pirellulales bacterium | reverse complement strand
TTGGGTCTGACCAAAAAATCCAAGTGTCGCAAGAGGCCCCAACTTTTCCAACCCCAATCCCTTACGCCCCCCCAACGCCCCCCAATATCGGACGGCGTAGGGTGGCGCCCCCGACTCGAGCACTGGCGTAGCCAGTGGCACTCAAATTGGCGTCTCGGGCGTTTCGGGCACGTCGTCGCGCCGGCCAATGAGAATCATGCCAGCCAGGGTCGCGCAGACGCCCAGCGCCAGCCACGGGCTGGCCGGCTCGGCGAAGAGCAACATGCCGGCCACCGCCCCCATGGCCACTTGCGACGCGGTGAGGACGTTGACGCGGGCGACCGGCGTGAGTTGCAGCCCCCAGGTGAGCGCCACGAAGGCCAGCAGGTTGAGCACGCCCGCGGCCAACGTGCGTCCCACGTCGGCCGGCGCCATGGCCGCGAGCTCGTCCACCCCGCCGGCAAAGAGCAGCCCCACCGGCGCAAGACTCAGCGTACCCATCACGGTGATCATGAACACGACCGCGCTGGGCCGGGTCGAGACGGTCACGTTGCGGCGGATCACCACGGAGAGCACGGCGTAGACCACGCCGGCGACGCAGGCGCCCAGCACGGCCAGCGCGGCGGTCCGGGGATCGTTGGGCACCGGGGCGGTTGCCGCGATCGAGCGGTTTGCCGCCGGCGCGCCCTGGCTCACGAGGACCACCGATGCGACGAGCAGGGCAATCGCCACGGCCGATTGCCGCGAGACGCGTTCCTTGAGGAAGATCCACCCGAGCGTGGCGCTGGCGACGAGGTTCACACCCGACATGACGGGCACGGCGACGGCCAGCCCCACCCGGCTGAACGCCCAAATGGCCAGGAGATTGCCGACCAGTTGCGTGGCCAGCCCCGCCGCGGCCAACGCGGCCAGGACCCGCCAACCGGGCAGGACTTTTTGTCCCCCGCGGGCATGCCACGCGAGCCACGGCCCGATGACCGCCACGGTGACGGATTCCTTGATGAAGAGGATCCACACCGGATGGCATCGCACGGCCAGATCGCGCAGGAGCACGTTGACGACCGTGTAGCCCACCGCGGCGAAGACGCAGCAACCCAACCCGACTAGCGCGGGATCCGCGCCGCCGCGACCGTTGGGTCGCGGAGCCGGGATGGCCGGCAACGGCTCGCCCCGACTCTCGGCGGAAGAAACCGGCGCGGTCGGGCCACCAGACAACGTGTCGTTCACCGAGGCCATGGGGGTGCGCTCAATCCTGCGGGTCAGTCAGGTAGGTCAGGCTTTGCCTGACGGATTCGCGGGCAGGTAGGACGGGTTCCACGCGACGGATTCACGGTCATTCTGAGCGCAGCGAAGAATCTCGTCAATCTTTCAGATCCTTCGCTTCGCTCGGGATGACGACGTCGGGCTTCGCTCGGGATGACCATCGCGAGCGGTTGCCCGCGACGATCGCCGCGAAAGACAAAGCTTATCGCCGCGTCCGCATTCCGAGAAGGCCAAACCAGCTGGACGGCAAACCGCGGGGTGGACCCGACCCGCGGAAAGGTGATTCGGAAGGCTCCCGGCTTTACGGTTCCCACCGGGCGGCTTGGCCGTCGTCGCGGACGCCGAGGAGCTGGTAGACGCCGACCAGGCCCTGCCGGGCGGCCTCGACGAACAGCTCGTGGGTGCCGTTGTTGCCCGGAGTAACGCCGCCGGCGTTCGACTCGATATCGTTGGAGAGGAAGTGGATCGAGCCGTCGGCGAAGCAGAAGTTGGCCCCGCCGGGATGGTCGCTGCTGAAGGCGTGCATGATCTCCGGATCGTTCATCGACGTGGAGACGCAAGAGCTGACCGTGCTGCCGATCCCCAGCCCTCCGGGGCCGCACCAGGAGGGCCACTTGCTTGGATCCTCGGCGTGGAGGGCAAGCACCGTGCGTTCGCCCAAGGCGATCGTGCTGCTCGTGCCGTCGGTGATTTCGTCGATTGTCACGTCGCTTTCGGCGAAAAACACGCCATTGTTCTGCTTGCTCAGATGCGTCGCGCCGCTGTAGTTGAAGAAGCCGCGGCAACAAGTGTAGTTCGCCGTGGCGACCATCTGACCGCCGCCCAGGAACTCCCGCAGGGGCTCCATCGGCGACGAGGGGCACTTGAACACCGCCAGGTCCATTTGGAGCATCGGCAGGAGCGCGGGATCGCTAACCACCTGCGAAAGCGTATACATCGATGGGCTGAGCCGCTCCTGAAGCGGGCTTTGCTCGATAAAGGGCATGAGGAAGACGCCCCAGGCCCAGCCGCCCGCGATGGCGCCCTCGTGGTCCACCGCCATGAAACCCGGCGGAAAACACCCCAGGCTGGCGTGGTAGCCGTGCATCGCCACGCCAAGCTGGCGGAGGTTGCTGCCGCATTGCAGCCGCCGGGCCGCCTCGCGGGCCGCCTGAATCGCCGGCAGCAACAGCGCGATCAACACGCCGATAATGGCGATCACCACCAGAAGCTCGACCAACGTAAACCCGCGCCTTCTCGTTCCCATCGTGCGTCCTCGGCAAGGTTGCATGGCGCGCCGCAGCCGGCTTGCCCGGCGGGGGCGCAAAAAAAACTACCCCCTAAGTTTAGGGCCGCCGCCCCGGGCGCGGCAAGAGGCCCTGGCACGGGCAGCCCCATTCGCGGCGAGACAGTTCGTGCCGCCGGGGGACGCGCCCGCGCGGGATCAGCCGCCGTCGGCCAGGTCGATAAGCCATGCCGGGGGGCGAATCGCTCGGCCGCCGGGGTCCGTCACCGCGTGCACCGTCCAGCCTTCGCACACGGCCTCGCCGCCGTCGGCCTGCTCGATCCGGCTTTCAAAACGGAGCTTCGCCCGGCCCTCGCGCGCCAGCGACGTCGTGAGCGTCAACAGATCGTCGTACGCGGCCGGGCCGAGAAACCGCACGTGCGCTTCGAACACCGGCAGACGCAAGCCCTGCGCCTCCCATTGGCGATACGGCCGCCCGAGCGCCCGCAAGAGTTCGTTCCGGCCGAACTCGAACCACTCCAACGCCCGCGCGTTGTAATAGGTTCCCATCTGATCCGTGTCGGCGTAACGGACGCGGAAGCTCACAATGCCGGGTGCGTGGGACATGACGAGGGATTGGGAAAGGTCGGAATTGGGAAGTCGGAAGTCGGAATTTGGAGGTTGGGATTCGTTGGTCTCTCCGAATTCCGACCTCCGACCTCGACAAGCCGCTTGCGGCTTCGCACCGCCTACCGCCTACTATCTCCACAACCGCCGCAGCCCCAGCACGAAAATGATTCCCAGCGCGGCCAGGGCCTCCTGGCGATTGATCTTCGATTGGCCGCGCTGGCGGTCGGCAAACACGATGGGCGTTTCGCCGAACCGGGCGCCGAGACGTTTCAGATGCCAAAGAATCTCTTCCTGAAACGAGTAGCCGCGGCTGCGGACGGCGTCGAAGTCCATCCGCGCCAACAAGCTCGCGCGGTAGCAGCGATACGCGCCGCTGCAATCCTTGGGCGACAGGCCTAACAGCCACCGGGCGTACAGGTTCACGCCGCGGCTCATGAGCTGTCGCACAAGGGGCCAGCCCTCGACGCCTCCGCCGGGCACGTAGCGCGAGCCGATCATCATGTCCACCGCCGGCCCGCCGGGCGGGTCCATGCCGGCCAGGATCGCCCGGAGGTAGCGCGGATGGTGGCTGAAGTCGGCGTCCATGTTGAGAACGTAGTCGTAGCCGCGCTCGAGGGCCCAGCGCATGGCGGCGATGGTGGCGGTACCCAGCCCCAGTTTGCCGGAGCGGTGGACGCAGTGGACGCGCGGATCCTCCCCGCCCCGCCGGTCGCACCACTGCCCGGTGCCGTCGGGCGAGTTGTCGTCGATGACCAGGACGTCGGCTTCGGGCAGCTCGGCGAAGATGGCCTCGACCAGCCGCGGCAGATTGTCGATCTCGTTGTACGTGGCCACCGTGACCAACGTCCGCGCCGGGTTTGACGAGGCAGGGCCGGCGGCAGGGTTTTCAGGCGTTTGGGACATGGCGTGGGGTACTTGTGGGGAGGCGGCGCGCGGACGGGATGGTACCCGCCGCCGGAGATTCTAAAGAATCCGCCCGCCGGCGACCACGGCGGTTTTCCGTCGGCGCGGGTGTCCGGGGGAATCCAAGGGGCGCAGTGCCGCATTTCCGGCAGGGCAAGGCTCCTGCCCAATGGCGAGTCCATCGTTCCGCGTCGCACTGCTGGACAAGCCAGCAGTGGCGCCCCGCGACCACGGGCCGGAATGCCACTTTTTTTGCCAGGGGTTCGCGAACCTCCATTGGTAACCCGCCCCTCTGGGACTAGAATGGATGGTTCCTGCCCTGATGTTTGGACCGCACCCCGATGATCTGCCCCCGCCGTACCGACCCTGCCGTCCCTTGCCCTGACGGCAGGTCGGGAAATCCCCCATCTTCTTACGGTACCACACCCCTCTCGGGTCTCTACGACCGGCGGTTCTGGTTGGGCTACCTGTCCAACTTCACCATGATGCTGAGCATCGTGCTTCTGTATCGCTACGCCGACTTGGTGACGTACCTCGGCGGCAGCGAGTTTCACCTCGGTTGGATCGTCGGCGTGGGGATGATTGGGGCGATTGCCGTCCGACCGAGCTTGGGCCGGCTTGCCGACCGTTACGGCGCCGCCCGGCTCTGGTGGGTGTGCGCGGCCGTCCTGGCCGCCTGCTCCTTCGCCCATCTGACTATCCAAAGCCATAACGGCCCAACGATTTATCTCTTGCGGATTGTCTACTCGGCGTCGGTGGCGGGCTTGTTTGGCGCGTCGGTCACGTGGATCTGCGGCCGGGTGCCGCCGGCGCGGACGGCCGAAGTGATCGGCATGATCGGCAGCAGCGGTTTCGCCGCCATGGCCCTGGGCAGCCAGCTTGCCGACCTCTTGCTGGGCACGCGGGAGATCGTCTGGGAGCAGATCCAACGGATGTTTCTTTGGGCCGGCGCGCTGGCCACGGCCGCGCTGGTCCTGGCCTACCTTGCCAGCCGTGGGTCGCCCCGGCCGACGCCCCGGCGGCGCCCGCCCTTGGCCGGGCTGCTGCGGCGGTACAGTCCGGCGGCGGTGCTCGTGGCCGGAGTGTCCACCGGCATGGCCCTGAATCTTCCGAACACCTTCTTGCGGCCCTTCGCGGCGGACTTGGGCACATCGACCATCGGGCTGTTCTTCACGGTGTACGCCCTGACGGCCCTGGTCACCCGGGTGAGCACCCGGCGGATGCCGGAGCGCTTCGGGCTGCACCGGATGATTTTGGTGGGCACGGCGCTGTTGGTGGCGGCCATGCTTTGTTTCGCCTGGGTGCGCGAGCCGTGGCAGCTCGCCGTGCCGGCCTTCGTGTTGGGCATCGCCCACGCCATCGTGTTTCCGCCGTTGATCGCGGCCGGAAGCCAGGCGTTTCCGCTGCGGCATCGCGGGACGGGCACGATGCTGGTCTGGGCGTTTTTCGACCTCGGGGCCTTGATCGGGGCGCCGCTGGCCGGCGTGACGCTCCACGTGGGCGAGGCCCTGGGACTGCCCGCCTATCCCACGATGTTCGCCGCCGTGGCCGCGTTGGTGGGCATCGGGGGCCTGGCGTACGTCCGCTGGGCGCCGGCCCGGACCGCGACCACCTCGAGCGGCGTCCAAGTGGTTCCCCGCCGCCGCCGTCGCGCGGTCCGACCCGTTGTCAGACCGCCTGTTCCCGTTGCGTCCGCGAAGGGGCTGGCGGACGTGCATTCGGGAGCCGCCGGCGCGATGCCTTCGCCTATTGTCGCGCCTTGCGAAATGGATGGTCTGACGGCAGTCCCCCAACCGGCCGAGAACTCCCGCACGTGAGCCTTCGTTTGTTGCCGGCGATTGTCGTTCTCCTCGCCTGCCGTGGCGGCGCGGGGATCGAGCCGGTCGGGGGAGCGACGCCGCCCACGGGCGTGGTCGCCGTGTTGGGCGACGCCGCGTTTGCGCATCAGGGGCGTATTCTTGCCCTGGCGTTTTCGCCCGACGGAAAGTGGCTCGCCTGCGGGGGCCGAGGTTCGGTCCAGCTCTTCGACGCCCGATCGGGCCGGCGGGCGGCCGCGCTGGACGCGGACGACCGACTCCTGACCGCCGTGCGGTTTTCGTCCGATGGTCGATGGCTGGCCGCCGTGGGACCCAATGCGGTCCTGACGCTTTGGCGAGCGGACAACGGCCATTGGGCGGCCATCTCCTCGGCGGCGCTTTCACCGCCCGTGCCTGGCCGGCTTGCGCGGGCCGTCCTCCGTTTCACGCCCGACGGAAAACACCTCGTCCTGTCCGGATCGCGACGCTGGGTTCAGGTGCTCGACGCCGAGTCCGGCCGGCCGGTCCACTCGATCGTGGCCCCGCGAGGGCAGTGCGTCGCGCTGGCCGACGACGGCCGGACGGTTCTCATGACCGACGCCGCGGGACGAATCGACGCGTGGCGGACCGACTCCGGCGCGAAACGCGACGAAGTGGCCGTCGCCGCGCCCGATGTTCCACTCGCGGCGGCGCCGGAGGATGCAGCCCGTCCGCGGCTTGCGTGTTTTTCGGCCGCGCCGGACGGACGATCGGTGTTGCTGGGCACGCGCAACATGCTGGTTGGCGTTGATCTGGCCGAGCCGGCGACGATCCATCGGATCGCGCGGCGCGATCCGCCGGCGCCCGACCCGCCGGAAGCCCATCCCGCGTTTTCACCCGACGGCCGGCTCGTGGCCCTGGTGTGGAGTGGCCCCGGCGGCGCGTCGCTCGACGTGCGGCGTTGGCCCGGGGGCGAGCCCGTCGCGTCGATCGCGCTGGGCGACCGGCCGCCGGCGGCCCTGGCGTTCTCGCCCGACGGAAAGGCGCTGGCCGCGACGGACGGCTCGCGGGTTCGACTCTGGGAGCTGGACGGCCCGCGCGAGTGGCATCCGCCGGCCGGTCACGTCGACGCGATCGTGGCGATCGCGTTTTCCGACGATGGCCGGCTGGTGGCCACGGCCTCGGCCGACCACTCGGCACGACTTTGGGACGCGCGCGCCGGCACGTGCCTTCAGATCTATCCCACCCCGGGCTGCGCGCCGGCCGAAGGCTCCGTGGCCTTTTCGCCCGACGGCGCGACATGGGCGGTCGACCAAGGCGATCGCATTGACCTTCTGGGCACGCGGGATGGAACCGGGCACGCCGCGCTCGACGCGCAACCCGGCGTGCCGCGGTGGCCGCGGCCCGAGCATGCCCGGGCGGTGGCGTTCTCGCCGGACGGGCGGCGGCTCCTGGCATGGTCGTATTGGGCGGGCCGCGTGGAGGACTGGGACGTGGCCAAGGCCGAGCGGGTGACCGTCCAGCCGCTGGAAGGCGCCCAGCGCCCGTGGGACGCGGCGGGCCGCGTCTTCTTGAGCCCGACGGCCACTTTCTGCTACGTGGAGCGATTGATCGCCGCGAGCCGGCCGGACGGGCGGGAACTGGCCGTTTGGTCCTGCGACACGGGCCGGCGGGTGTTTCGGTTGCAGACCGACGTGCTGGTTACCGCCGCCGTGTTCTCGTCGAAGCGACCCCGCCTGGCCGTCGGGCGGATCACCGGACTGGTGCAGATTTGGGACGCGCGGACGGGCCGGCTGGTCCAGTCGATCGAAGGTCCCGCGGCCGCCGCGTTTCCTCGGGCATTTTTCGAGGACGACCGCCTATTGGCGTGCGAGCACGACGACAACACGACCCGCCTGTGGAACACCGCCACCGCCCGCGAAGTGGCCCGGCTCGACGGCCATCGCCTCCGCGCCTTCTCGCCCGACGATCGGTTGGCCGCCTCCATCGAGCCAGGCAACGTCGTCTTCGTCTGGGACCTTACCCGCCACCCTTTTCTCAAGGTGGGCTCGTCGGAGGCGGAGGGCAACTGAGACCAAAGGCCGTAACACTTCAGCCGTCTGAAGTTCGTCATTCTGAGCGCGGCGAAGAATCTACGTTACTTCGGGGTGGAGATCCTTCGCCGCGCTCAGGATGACAAAAAGCCACCATTCGGCTGAAGTGTTACAAAAGGCCAAGAAGCGGCGAAGCCCGGCAGGCGCAACTGACTGCCGGGCCTTCACTTCCGAAAGGCGAGGACGACGGGACTCGAACCCGCAACCACTGGATCGACAGTCCAGTACTCTAACCAATTGAGCTACGTCCCCTCGATGTCGAGACCCACGATTATAGCTTGGCCCCAAAGGCACGCAAGGGGCATGGAGGCGGGAAGGGCAGGCGCCGGGGGTTGGGGCAAAGGGGACAGTCCCCCCGTGGCACGGCCACCCTCGGCTGTGCAAATTGCCCAGCACAGCCGGGGGGCGGCTGTGCCACGGGGCAGATTGCGACGGACGGATCGGAACATGCGATAGCCCCGTGCCACTTCCCCCCCCTATGGAGGTGACTATAGGGCTTTTGCGATCTCGGGCGTCGGCGAGGTCCGCCCATGGCCGGTCGGCCCGCGAGGATTGGTCACGGGACACCGGTTAAAGGTGGGGGAGGCGGTCCTTGGGGCGTTTTGCGACGTAGAGTTGACTGAAAGGGGCAGCGGGGGTGGTTCCTTGCGAATCGACCCGGGGATGGGTGGGGGACCCGATATCGAGCCATGTACTCCGTCGTTCGCAGTGTCGTCCGGTTTTTCGAGCAGATGCGCCCGGAGGAATACGTCCTGGTGCTGGGCGCCGTCGTGTTGACGGGCTTCCTCTGCCTGCGGGGGTTCGGCTCGCGTTCGCGGTATTAACCGCGGCGGCGGGCGTCGCGGGCAAGATAGGCGGATCGCGGAGAACACCCATCCCTCCCTTGGACCCAGGCCCACGAAGTAGAGGTTGACCGTGAGCTCTATCGGACTCGTCGCGCTGGGAAACATCTGGCCCGAACACATGTCGTTCCCGCTGGTGCTGGCGCTGATGGGGGCGTTGGGCTACCTGGTGGGGCGCTACCGCCGCACGGTGTTTTCCGAGTCGGTCTACCAATCGCGCCGCGAGCTCCGCCGCGCCCAGATCGTGGCGGCCGAGTTGGAGAATATCTCTTTGCTGGTGCGCAAGCAGCTCACGAAGCATCACGCGAGCCTGGCGCGGTTCAAGCAGCGGGTGGACAAGCTCGGCAGCAAGGAACACGAGGCGGCCTGGAAGGAGTTGTGCCAGGAAGCGGAGGAGATTCTCAAGCCCACGCTCCAGTTGGCCAACCAGATTGCCAACGCCTACGACGAGATCCGCCAGCAGTCGAACCATCTGATGACGTTCACCGACGTGCGCACCGACCCGCTCACGGGCGTGGCCAACCGCCGTGCGTTGGACGAGACGCTCGTTTCGCAGTTCGCGATGAAGGCGCGCTACGGCACGAGCTTCACGATGGCGCTGTTCGACTTGGACCACTTCAAGGAGATCAACGACAAGCGGGGCCACTTGCAAGGCGACCGGATGCTCCAGGAGGTGGCGCACCTGCTGGACGAGGGCGCCAGGGAGACGGACACGGTGGCCCGATACGGCGGCGAGGAATTCGCCGTGATCATGCCGGAGACCGATCTGCACGGGGCCTGTATCTTCTCCGAACGGATGCGCGCCGACGTGGCCGCGAAGATGCCCCTGTCGATCAGCGGCGGCGTGACGGTCGCCCTGGACGGCGACACGCCGGAGTCGCTGTTGGGTCGGGCGGACGCGGCCCTGTACGCCGCGAAGTCGGCCGGGCGCAACTGCGTCTTTTGCCACGACGGGGCGGAGGTGGAAGCCATCGTCGGCCCTCCGCCGACCGTGGCGACGTCGTCCGGCGAAGGGCTGTCGTAGGGCCTCTTGCCCTCTGGCCGGCACGTCTGGGGCGATCGGCCAGGAACTCCGGACGGCCACGATGCGTCCATGGGCTCTGGCGTTGCGCCCTCGCCGCGGTGGACGCCGTGCGTGCGTACGTGGGACAGCCCGCTCTCGGCTGTCCCACCTTCGGAAAAGCGGCCCCGCGGTTTTCCGACCCGTCGAATGAGGGGTGCGCCGCGCGGCCTCCGCGCCACCGGGACAACCCCGTCGCGGGGGCGGCGCAAAATCGCCGGCCGAAACGTTGGGGGATCCCAGAAAAACAAGTACAATTTGGTACGAGTTTGCGCCGGCTGTTTGGCCGGCCGCTCTCGTTCCCTCCGGAGGGTCTTGAACATGAGAAGGTGGTCCGAGGTGGTGTCCGGCGCGGCGGGCATCGCGGCGGTGTTCGTGCTGGCGATGGGCGCCGGCGCGGAGACCTGTAAGTTGGAGATGAAGAAGACCGACCCGTCGGTCCGCGCCGGGCCGGACGGCACTCCGATCGAGGTCTTCTTCCGTTACAGCCAGCCGCAGTCGTTCGTCATTCGCCTTAGCGCCGACGGCGGCCGGGTGGTGCCGCCCGCCGGCGAAGAGAAGAAGCCGGGGTTCTCCGAGGTCGTCAAAACGGAGCCCGCGGCGTACGCGGCGGAGGAGCCGCTTCGAGGCGTGGTGAAGCTGGGGAACCAGTATTTCGGCTTCGTTCTGGACAGCGTGGTCGCGAAGGAGGACGCCGAGGCGGAATCGGCGGACAAGCCCGCCGCGAAGCCCGCCGCCGAGCCCGAGAAGGACGCTGCTCCGAACACCGAGACGAAGCAGGGCGACGCGGCAAAGGCCGCGGCGGCGGCGGCGATTAGGCAGCTTGCGCGTCTGCGCGATCCGGCGGGCGACGCGTCCTCGCGCGGCGGCGTCCGGAGCACGGCGTTGGCCGGCGCGGGCGGCGCGCGGGTGCCCACGTACAACCGGCTTTATTTTGACAGCAACCATAACGGCGATCTGACGGATGAGACCGCGATCGAGGCCCAGTCGGCCCACAGCGCGGCGGTCGGCTACGCCAGCTCGAACTTCCCGGCCGTCGACGTCGCGCTCGATTTCGACGGGACGAAAGTCGACTATTCGTTCCGGATGTACGTGACGATACGCCGGACGGCGAACGTCACGCTCGCCACGGGCGGGCTGACCGCCGCCGCGTACCGCGAGGGCGAGATAGCCATTGACGGGAAGAAACGCCGCGTGGTCCTCGTGGACGGCAACAGCAATGGCCGCTTCGACGACGCGCCGACCTTCGCGGGGGTTTCCTACCGCACGTTCGGCGACATGGTTTATTTGATCGATCCCGAGACGAAGATCGGCTACGGAAACCCGTACGATCCGACGACGAATCATTTTCAGCATCCCGTGGGCAAATGGCTCAGCTTGTCCGGGGGTCTTTTCGACCTGACGGTTTCGCCCGCCGGCGATACGCTCTCCATCGCGCCCTCGACCGCGCCGGCCGGCACGGTATCCAACCCGAACGCGGGCTACCGCGCGTTGGTTCGCGGGCCCGAGGGGGCATTGAAGATCACCGGCGACGCGTCGGGCAACGCCGCCGTGCCGGTCGGCGCGTGGCAGCTTGCCTCGTATACGATCGACCGCACCGACGACGCGCCGGCCGAGGAGCCGCAAACGAATCCGATCTGCAAGCCCGCGCGGCGCGCAAGGCCGGCCGTGAGGATCGCAATGCCGGCCGCGAGGCTCCTCGCGCCGCCGCCGATTCCGTACACGATCGCCTCGGGCCGCGTCACGAGCGACTACAAGGCCGTGACCGTCGCGGCCGGCAAGACCGTCGCCTTGCCGTTCGGCCCGCCGTACGAGCCCGTCGTGACGGCCGTGCTCCGCAAGGGCAAGGAGGGCGAACCCCTCGCGGCCATCGGTTTGACGCTGCTGGGCGCGGGCGGCGACCGGTGCACCGGCCTTTCGTTGCGGGGCGAACGGCCGGAAAAACCCACCTTCGTCATCACGACGGAGGATGGCAAGGAAGTCGCCTCGGGCAACTTCGAGTATGGATGAGGGTTTACCTGCCGGTACTCGTGGCGAGTACCAGAGAACCCCGCGGAAAAGTACTTCGTTCAGGTGCATTTCGACGCCGGACCCTTCGCGATCAACACCGACCGGCGCAACGAGATCCGCGTCGCTGGGCCGACCGACGAAGCCAAGGCCAAGGACGCAAAGAAATAGGGCATCTTAACGGAATAACTTGCACCATTGTCATTCCCAGCGCGGCGAGGAATCTCCGGCGATTTTCGGGTCGGGATCCTTCGCCGCGCTCTTGAGTAGCGCGGCTTGACCGGCGCGACCGCGCGCGTCGACACGGCGCCCGGCCGCCCATTCGCAACCGCCCACGCACAACCACCCGATCGCAACCACCGCTGTTCCCAACCGTCTTCCGAAGACCGCCATGCGACACCTCATTACCCTGGCCGACCTGACCGCGGCGGAGATCGAGCGGATCTTCGCCATTGCCGAGGACCTCAAGAGCAAATACCGGACGGGGCTCCGCGAGCCGATCCTGCCCGGCCGCGTGATGGCGATGCTTTTTGAAAAACAGTCGCTTCGGACGCGGGTTAGCTTTCAGGCGGGCATGACCCATCTGGGCGGAAGCGCGATGTTCTTGAGCGACGACGTGGGATTCGGCAAGCGCGAGACCATGGCCGACTTCGGCCGCGTGCTGAGCCGGATGGTCGACGTGATCGTGGTCCGCGCCCGACGACACCAGACCGTGGTTGAACTGGCGGAGCACTGCGAATGCTCCGTCATCAACGGCCTGACCGATCTGGCCCATCCGTGCCAGGCGATGGCCGACCTGTTCACGCTCCGCGAGTTGGTCGACAAGCTCGCCGGCCACACGTTGGCTTGGGTGGGCGACGCCAACAACGTGGCGTTCAGCCTGGCGCTGGGTTGCGGCAAGCTCGGCATGAGAATGACCATGGCCACGCCCCGGGGCTACCGCTTCTCGGAGGAAACCATGGCTCTGATCCGGCGGGCCGCGCCGGACCTGGAACTCGACGTGACCGACGACCCGGCCGAGGCGGTCCGCGACGCGCTGGCCGTGTACACCGACGTTTGGGCCAGCATGGGCCAGGAGGCCGAGCGGGAGACGCGCAAGCGGGACTTTGCCGACTATCAGGTCAACGCGGCCCTGATGCGTCACGCGCAGCAGGGCGCGGTCTTCATGCACTGCCTGCCCGCCCGACGCGGCGAGGAGGTGACCGACGACGTGATCGACGGCCCGCAGAGCATCGTCGTCGACCAGGCCGCCAATCGCATGCACGCCCAGAAGGGCATCCTCGTGTGGCTCCTGGGGCCGACGACGTGAAAAGAGGGGTGGGGAGTTCGGGATTCGGGGGCGACTAGACCACCCGGACGACGCGGGTGTTGTCTTTTTCAAGCCACCTGGCCTGCCCAGCTTCCCTTGACGCGCTCGCTCGCTCCCGGTACGCTCCCGCCTCATTTTCGGAGATTATCGTCCGGCGCGAGAATGGGCGTGAATCGGTCTTTTTTCGGCATTCTGATCGGCCTGGCGCTCGTTGCCGCCATCGGCTGCGCGCCGGTGAAGAAGCAACGAGGCCAATCGCCGCTATTGCCGGCGCGGATGTCGCCCGATAGCGTCGTGCTGGACATCTTCTTCGTCCAACTCGACCCGGCCGACGCGGAGACGTGCGACGCGCTGTGGCGCGAGGTGGATGAGCAGCGTCTGCCGGCCGAGTGCCGGCGCCGGCTCTGGGAAAACGGCCTGCGCGCGGGAGTGCTCACCGGCGCCGTGCCGCCCGCGCTGGCCGAGCTGCTGGAGTTGGACAACAAGCCGGCGCCCTCCGACCAGCCGCCCGAGGCCAGGCCGATCCAGCCGGCGGAGAAACCGAAGGTCGCCAGGCGACACCTGCAACTTCGCGCGCGTACGCGGGCGGAAATTCTCACGGGTCCAACGCGGGAGGAGATCCCGGTGTTGACGCGGGACGGCGCCGGTCGGCTGTGCGGTCGGCAGTACAACCAGGCTCAGCCGCTATTGGCCGCCACGGTGTCCTTGGAACCGGACGGTCGAGTTTTGCTGGATCTCGTGCCCGAGTTGGCGTACGGTCCCGTCCAGCGCCGCCTGGTCAGCGACCATCCCGGCGTGCTCCGCATGGACACCGGCCGGAAGCAGCGCGTGTTCGACGATCTGGCCGTCCGCGCGGTTCTGGCGTCCGGCCACATGGTCGTCGTGTCCAGCCTGCCGAATCGCCCGGGGAGCCTGGGCCATCACTTCTTCACCGAACCGGCGCCCGACGGCGACCAATCCAAGCTGATGATCGTGCGGCTTTCCCAGACGCAGCACGACGGGCAGTTTGCGAACGGGATGAACGGCGACAAGACCGCCGCTCCGAACCCCTGATCGTGGCGACGAGTCGCCGCGCCGCAACAATCGCTTCGAAAGGGACGGTCCCCTTTTCGCTGACACGAAAATTGGGACAGTCTCCAACAATCACTCCAGCCCTTTAAGAAAGTCGGCCAGCGCCGCGTAGTACGCCTGGTCGTGGGCGTCGTTGTGGTCGCGGCCGGGCAAACGGAGAAACTGCTTGGGCTCGTTGGCGGTCTCGAACAGGCGCCGGCCCAGCTCGAACGGCACGATGGCGTCGGCGTCGCCGTGGCTCTGGAACAACGGACCGCGGTAGGCGCCGATCTTGCCGGCCGAATCGAGACGCGTTCGCAGGAGCCAGCGGACGGGCAGGATCGGATAATGGAACGCGGCCACGTCGGGGATCGACGTGAAGGTGTTTTCGAGCACCAGCCCCCGGGCGCCGTCGGCCGCGGCCAGATCGACGGCCACCGCCCCGCCGATCGACTCGCCCATCAGGACAATCCGATCCTCGGCCACGCCGGCCCGCTGGGCCAGCCACGTCCGGGCGGCCCGCGCGTCGGCCAGGACGCCCTCCTCGTTCGGCCTTCCCTCGCTGTGGCCGTAGCCGCGGTAGTCGAAAACCAGCGTGCTGGCGCCCGCCCACTCGCGGAGTGCCCGCAGGATATCGGCCCGATGGGTGACGTTGCCCGCGTTGCCGTGGCAAAAGAGGATCACCGCCCGAGGATTGTCGCACGGCAGATACCAGCCGTGCAGGGCCGTGCCGTCGGCGGCGTGGAACCAAGCATCCTCGGGCACGATCCACTCAGGCCGCCACTCGCCGCCCGGATGCCGCATGGGAAAGAAGATGAGCGATTCTTCAAACAGCATCGCCAATCCCAGAATCACGACCAGCGCGGCGAGGAGGAAGACCGGCAGCTTTACGTACCACCGCCAGCGGCGGCGCGGCTTGGCCATGGTTGCGGGCGCCCAACGCCGATGTCTCGCGTTGCGAAGCCGCAAGCGGCGTCCGCGGCGCGGTAGTGAATCGCCCCACGAACCGGGCTACCGGCCCTTGAAGCGGTAGTTCGGGTTGCGGACGTCGAAGTCGGCGTCCGTGAAGCCGTTGTTGACCTTGAGGTTCAGATAGGTGTATTCCTCGATCAGCTCCGGCTTGTCGCCGGGGGCCTTGGGCCAGTCGTGGGCTTCGTAGCGGATGGGCAGGTTCAGTTCCTGATCGACGTAGATCCTGGCCAGGTGGAACAGGAAGTTCCGCCGCGGGACGGGGTGAACCACCTGGATGCAGGTGCACGCGCGGCCGTTGATCTTGGCCCCTTCGAGGAACTTCACCTCGCACTCGCCGTATTTGGCGTCGTTGCTGCCCACCTCGAGCAGCCGCCGGACGAGGTTCTTCACGCCCAGCTCGGTGATCGGATAGCGTTGGCCCTTCATGGCGAGCCAGTCGGTGGGCCGAAGGGAGACCGTGCCGACAAGGTTTTGCCGAATGCCCGTGGGATGGGCCCACATCTTGCCGTTGTTGGCCCCCTCGACGTAGATGACCTCCTGGCCCTTGAGATTGGGCGGCGAGAGGAAGTACATATAGACGCTAAAGGGCCGGTGCCGGACCTTGACGAACATGCACTCCTGCTCGTTCACCGTGCCGTCGACCCGCTCCCGCTTCATTACGGTGGCGGAGTAGTCGTGCAAGCCCTGCTCCATCTCTTGAAGGCCCTGCTCGGCCCAGCGCAGCGCGGGCATGAGCGGGTGCTCGTTGGGCTGCTGCTGGAGTCCGATCCTTCCCTGCTGGGGGAGCGGCACGCTCCGCTCCGCCAATTGGTAGGGGGGAGACTGCGGTTGCGCGGTCCCGACAGCTTGACCTTGGGTGGGAACATACCCCTGCGAAGAAGCGGGAACTGCCTGCCCCCATGTCGTGGGGACCATCGCGCCCACGACGAAACACGCCACCAGAGGGCGCCAACAGCCCATCCATCTGCAATTCATTCCAAGCGCTCCTCATCGCCGGACGCGATCCGCCCGGCTCGTCCGTGTGGTGATTGACCGATCCATGGAAAACGCGTGCAACAATCCCCCCCCACGCTGCAACCGGCGTGCCCAACGCTGGGGTTTGTCCGGATTGCCGGCGAGAATGCTCCGAAAAACACGGCACGCGGGCCCATCGGGGCTCGTTGCACTGCTATCTCATTATCGAGGTTATCGCGAATCCGGGTGGACGGAATTACAATGTTTGTTTCCACAAACCGCTTCCACGCAGGTCGCGTGATCGAAACACCCCCACTCCACAACGGAATCTGCGCATTTTAGCCAATCCCAACGTCCTTGGGGAGCCCAGTCCGTGAGCCAACCCGATTTCGAGCTGACTCGGATCGTTTCCGCCCTTTTTGAGGAAAACGCCTTCGTTGTCCGGCTCCGCGACCGCGCGGACGCCGTGGTGATCGACCCGGGGCTCGAACCGGAAAAGATTATTGACCACCTCGACGCTCAAGATATTCGGCCGGCCGCGATTCTGCTAACCCACGGCCACTGCGACCACATCGCCGGCATCGCCGCGCTGAAGGAGCGGTGGGGCGACTGCCCGGTGGTCGTCGGTCGGCAGGACGCGGACAAGCTGACCGACGCGGCAAAGAACCTCTCCGCCGATTTCGGCCTGCCGCTGTGCTTCGCCCCAGCCGACGCGACGGTCGAGGAGGGCGACGTCTATTCGGCGGCCGGGATCGGCTGGCGCGTCCGCCACGTACCCGGCCACTCGGCGGGCCACGTCGTCTACCTCTGGGACGAGCCCCGGCCCATGATCGTGATGGTGGGCGACGTGATTTTCGCTGGCGGCATCGGGCGGACGGACTTCGCCGATGGCGACTTCGACCTGCTGATCCGCGGGATCCGCGAGAAGCTCTTCACGTTGCCGGACGACGCGATCCTGTGGCCGGGCCACGGGCCCGCGACCACCGTCGGCCGGGAGAAACGCACCAACCCCTTTGTCGGCCAACGGGCCGGCGAGACGTGACGCCGCGCGTTGACAACCACCCAGGGCACGGGTACGTTGCGGGCTCGCGGGGCGGTTCCTTTTCACGAATACGGAGTCGAGGCATGAGACATCAGAGTCCGTCCTACAGCATCACCATGCGGCTTCGCTACCCAGACGAGGTCGGCCGGCTGAGCCAGATCACGGCGGCCATTGCCGAGGCGTCGGGTTTCATCGGCGCGGTGGACATCGTCGACGTCACCCGCGGCTGCATCACCCGCGACATCACCGTCAATGCCTGGGACGTGCGGCACGGCAAGGAGATTGTCGAGCGGGCATCGGCCGTGAGCGGCGTCGAGGTCGTGCGGGTGTCGGACCGGACGTTCCTGATGCACCTGGGCGGCAAGATCGAGGTGAACTCGAAGGTGGCGATCAAAAACCGCGACGACCTGTCGATGGCCTACACGCCCGGGGTCGCCCGCGTCTGCCGCGCCATCCATGAAGACCCGGACGCCGCGTTCACGCTGACCATCCGGCGGAACATGGTGGCCGTCGTGACCGACGGATCGGCCGTGCTGGGCTTGGGCAACATCGGCCCCCGCGCGGCCCTCCCCGTGATGGAAGGCAAAGCCGCCCTGTTCAAGGAATTCGGCGGCGTCGATGCCTTTCCGATTTGCCTCGACACGCAAGACACGGACGAGATCGTCCACACGGTCCACCAGATCGCGCCGACGTTCGGCGGGATCAATCTGGAAGATATTTCCTCACCCCGCTGCGTCGAGATCGAGCAGCGGCTGGCGGCGGATCTCGATATCCCCGTCTTCCACGACGACCAGCACGGAACCGCCGTGGTCGTGTTGGCCGCGCTCTACAACGCCCTGAAGATCGTCGGAAAACAGTTCGATACGCTGCGCGTCGCGCTGAGCGGGGCCGGCGCCGCCGGCGCGGCCATCGCACGGCTGCTCCAGTCGGTCGGCGTTCCCCAGATCGTCTTGTGCGACCGGCTCGGCGCGATTTACCGCGGGCGGACCGACGGGATGAACACGGTCAAGCAGTGGCTGGCCGAGAACACCAATCCCGAGCAGGTCCGCGGCGCGCTCGCCGAGGCGGTCCGCGGGGCCGACGTGTTCGTCGGCGTGTCCACGGCCAACGTGCTCTCGGTCGACGCGCTGAAGACCATGGCCCCCGACCCGATTGTCTTCGGCCTGGCCAACCCCGATCCCGAAATCGACCCCGATCTCGCGCTGCCGCACGCCCGCGTGGTGGCCACGGGCCGATCCGACTACCCAAACCAGATCAACAACGTGCTCTGCTTCCCCGGCTTCTTCCGCGGCATGCTCGACGTGCGGGCCACCTCGGTGACCACCGAGATGAAGATCGCCGCGGCCAAGGCCATCGCCAGCGTGATTCCCGACACGGAATTGATCGCCGACTACATCATCCCGAGCGTCTTTGACCGCCGTGTCGCGACGGCCGTCGCCACGGCCGTGTCCGAAGCCGCCACCGCCGAGGGCGTCGCCCGACGACAAACGAAAACGGTGGTTCCGAACGAGTAGTCTCGATTCGTTGCCAGACGAAAAACCCACCACTTCCGCGAAAGGATCCTGCCATGCAACGCATCGTTCGACGTGCCGCCCTCGCGGCTTTGCTCCTGGCCCTGGTTTCCGTCTCCCGCGCGGCCGAGCTGGCGAAGAAACACGCGGCCATCGAGCCGGTCCCGCGGTCGGGCCCGGGCTGGAAGGCCCGCCACGCCGCCATGAACGCCCGCGTGAAACAGGGCAACGTCGATCTGGTGATGATCGGCGATTCGATCACGCAAGGCTGGGAAGGCCCCGGTAAAAACGTGTTCAACGAGTTTTACGGCGGCCGCAACGCCGCGAACCTGGGCATCGGCGGCGACCGCACGCAGCATGTCCTCTGGCGTCTGCAAAACGGCAACCTCGACGGCATCGCCCCCAAGCTCGCCGTGCTCATGATCGGCACGAACAACTCCGGCGACGATACGCCCGAGGAGATCGCCGACGGCGTCGCCCACATCGTCGCGCTGCTGCGCGAGAAGCTGCCGGAGATGAAGATCCTCGTCTTGGCGATCTTCCCCCGCGGGCCGGACGGCGCCGACCCGCGGCGTCAGGTGAACCAGAAGACGAACGCGCTGATCGCGAAGCTGGCCGACGGCCGCCAGGTCGAGTATCTGGACATCGGCCCGCGGTTCTTGCGCGGCGACGGCACGCTCAGCCGCGACGTGATGCCGGACCTGTTGCACCTTTCGCCCGGCGCGTACCGCACCTGGGCCGAGGCGATCGAGCCGGTCGTCTCGAAGGTGCTCGAACCGAAAGACGTGAAGAAGCCCGCCGAACCGGCCGACGACGAAGCCGGCTTCGTGCCCCTGTTCGACGGCGAGACCCTCGCGGGCTGGCGCAAGGCCGGCCGCGACGGCGGCGCGACCTACGCCGCAGAGGACGGCGCGATTGTCGGCCGCGTCGGGCCCGGTCGCAACACGTTCCTCCGGACCAAAAAGGAATACGGCGATTTCATCCTCAAGCTCGACGTGAAGCTCGACGTGCCGGGCAATTCCGGCATCCAAATCCGCAGCCACGAAAACGACAAGGGCCTCGTCTACGGCTACCAGTGCGAGATCGACCCGTCCGAGCGGGCCTGGTCCGGCGGCATCTACGACGAAGGCCGGCGAGCGTGGCTCTATCCGCTCGACGGCGACGCCAAGGCCCGCGCGGCCTTCAAGCTCGACGGCTGGAACCGGTTCACCATCCGCGCGGTTGGCCCCTCGATCCAAACCTGGATCAACGGCGTCCCCTGCGCCGATCTGGTCGACGTGGAAGACCTCTCCGGCTTCATCGCCCTCCAGGTCCACGCCGGCAAGCAAGGCCAAATCCGCTGGCGCAACATCCGCATCAAGGACCTTGGCGCCAGCGCGTGGAAGCCGCTGTTCGACGGCAAGTCGCTGGCCGGTTGGCGCCGCATCGGCACGGGCGAGTGGACCGTCCGCGACGGCGAGATCCTCGGCGCGAAGGCCGCGGCCGACAAGGAGTTCGGCCACCTAATTTCGGACCGCCCCTACACCGATTTTGCCGTCCGCTTGAAGTACAAGGCCACGACCGGCAACAGCGGGCTGTACTTCCGCGTCGAGGAGGGCGGCGATGCGGGCGTGCTCGGCTTCCAGGCCGAAATCGACCCGAGGGAAAACGCCGGCGGCCTCTACGAAACCCGCGGACGCGGCTGGGTCGTCCACCCGCCGGTCGCGCTGGTCAAAAAGGCCTACAAGCCAAACGAGTGGAACCGGATGTCGGTCGTCGCGTTGGGCCGCCGGCTGGTCGTCCATCTCAACGGCGTCAAGACCGCCGAGCTGGCCGACGATCCCGGCCGAGAGCGCGGCTTCCTTGCCCTGCAGCTTCACGGCGGGCAAGACATGGACGTGCGGTTCAAGGATATCGAGATCCTCGATATGTCCGCCGCCGCGTCGCCCTAGTGTAGTGCGTCAGGATCAAGGGATCGTCTTGAACGTCCGTTCTGAGTGGCACTCCACGCCGTTAACCCTATTTTGGTCTGTTGTGATTGCTTTTTTGTGCAAGTGGGTTCCGGAAGCCGTTACCCCGAAGGGGTTT
>JAFGDS010000032.1 GCA_016931995.1 Pirellulales bacterium | reverse complement strand
GGCGTTTCAGGAGTTCAGATGCTTCGCTGCGCTCAGCATGACGATATTATCCGGGTTCTGGGATAGGCTCCTAATGCGAGGGACGGAGAAGGGGGAAAGACAGGATTGATAAGATGAACAAGATTGAGAAAGAGGAGATTCGCTTCATCTTGTGAATCTTGTTGATCCTGTCTGTCTCCCTTCCGTTTCCCTAGCATCAGGGCCATCTTGCGCTGCGGCGTCCGATTGGAGAAAGCCTCTCTGCGTCTTTGCGCCTCCGCGCGAGTCTTCCGCCGCGTCTTTTGGTCTCGCGCGGAGACGCGGAGGGACGAACGAGAATGCTCTCATCCTGTCAATCTTGTGAATCCCGTCCATTTCCGTTCGTCGCGTCGGGCATCGACCGCGACGGCAGCGGGTGGGAGACGAGGAGGATGAGGGAGACGAGGAAGACGACTGCGGCGAGGTATGTCGGCCACCATCGCTTTGGCTTGGGCGGCAGGGCGACCTTACCGTAGTGTACCCCGTAGAGCGCCTTGTCGACTTCGTCACGATTGACGGGCTTCCCATCGTTGATCGTGGCCAGGGCGGCCAGGAGGTCCTTGCCCAGCGGTTTACACGGTCCGCCGACGCTATCGTCGCCAAAGAGCATAATCCCTCCGCCGCCGTGATTGCCGGCGGGGACGCGCGAGTCGCTTCCGCTGGCGGCCAGAAGGGCGCTCAGCTCCAGATCGCGTGGCTCCATCCAATTGATGCCGGCGTCCGCGGCTTCGACGAGAAGAATCGTGCAAGACGTGCCGTCGCGGAAATCGCGAATGCGGCTGCTTGTCGGGCCCGGCCAAGCCGTACCTGGACCCGTGATGGCTATGAAGGAGGTGGCGGTTTTCGACCCGGCGGCAGACTTGGTGGCCTGGGGGCAGGCATACGCCCTTGGCATGTTCTCGGCCAGCTTCCGATTGTGCGGGCCGTTCCAGGGTTCGGAGAAGTCATACTGGTCATGGAGCGCCTGCTCCTCCAGGAGTGGCAGGATCAGCACCCGCCAACTGTGCATCGGCCGGCCCTGGTCGTCGGGTACGTATGCCGGCGGATAACAGCCGTAGCAATAGTGGTAGATGCGGAGTGCGGAGCCGATCTCTTCTAGCCTATCCACACAAGAGACAACCGGTCGGCGCACCGCCTCCCTCGCGCTTCCGGAAACCGGCAATAGAAGCCCAATACAAGGCCACACGAGAATTAGTGCCCCGGCGATGACCCACGCCGCCACATTTCGCCAGGCAAAGCCGATCCGCACGCTCATCACCAGTGCGATGAGATACGGCGTGACCAAAAGCCCCCACGCGCCGAAGGCCGCCAGGGCCGAGGCAAGGACGAACAAGAGAAGGAACAAAGTTCGCAGGCGGAATTGCATGACGGCGGCGCGGCGCAACGAAGGGGGAGACAGGATTGACAAGATGAACAAGATTGGGATGGAGCAATCTCCCTTATCCTGTCAATCCTGTCCATTCCTTTGGTTTGAGAATGTCTTGTCGAGCACCGTCTGACTTGCCCGTGTGTCTCCGCGTCTTCGCGTCTCCGCGCGAGTCTTCCGTCAATTCGTCATCTCTTCCGACCGGCGGCGGTTCTCTTCCATTTCTTTCAAGGTAGTGCGGGTTTCGAGGGAGTGGCGGCGGGTTTTCGCGGATTCGCCGGGCGAGGCGGGGACGATCTGTTTGACCACCACGTCGTCGAACTCGACCGCGCCCGCGCCCAGGTAGCCGTAGAGCATCACGCGGCCCCAGCGGGGCGTGTACTTCGTGTGCCGGGGCGTAAAGTCCTCGGCGTGCGTGTTCCACGTCTTCTTCGGGCCCTTGAGGTTCTGCTGCGAGCGGTAGCATTCGCGGCGCGACGCGGCGGTCGGGTCGTCGCCGGCCGTGGCCTTCGGGCCGGACGCGCTGGGCGGTGACTCGACTTCGTCGTAGCACTTGATAAACACCTTGGCCTCGGGCCCGCTCGTGCGCCAGCGGCACTGGAAGCGGTACGTGGCGCCCTCCTCGACCGGGAAGAAGTCGCTGTAGTACATCACGCCGAAGCTGTCGCCCAGGGCCTGGTCGAACTGGAGGCGGATCACGCGGTTGGCCGGATTGCCGGTCTCGGGCAGCCACTGGACGAGATTGCCCAAGGGCTCGCGGAGCTGGCCGCCGCGGGCTTCCCAGCCGTCGGGCACGCCCGCGCGGCCCTGTTGGAAATCGCCGCCGCGGACGAGGTTCGGGCCCTTTTGCCAGTTCTCCTCCGCCGCCGCGTCCACCGGCGGCGGTCCGCCGGGCTGGCGACCGCACAGGCGATCCACCAGGGCCTTGACGTACACGTGCGGGATCTCGCTCACGGCCTTCGTCCGGGCGTCCACGCGGTAGATGACCGTCGGCTCGGGCTGGGTCGAGAAATCCACACAGCGGATCTTCAGATCGTACGCGTCCCACTCATTGCCCGGCACGCGCTCGACGCTCCCCCAAATGCCGATCTGAGCCCCGAACTCGCCGACGACGACCTGCTTGACCTTCTCCAGCGGCGTATCGGGCTCGAGCACGATACGATTGGCGGCCACCGTGTCGCGGACGTCGAGCATCGACTCGGGCAGGACGAACCCGCCCTCCCGGCGGAGCTTGGCTAGGATCATCTCGCCGACCGTTTGGCCGTAGCGTCCCTGGTCGAACTTCGAGGTGAAGTCGAAGGGGATGACGATCTTGGGGTCGTCGGCCGAGGCCGAGGCGGTGCAGACGAGGAGCAGCGTTGCCAGGCCAACGCGGAGGGTGTTGGATTTCTTCATGAGCATTTCCAGGCTATGCGAACAGGCGAGACGACAATCGAGCTTGTCCGAAACAAGACCGTCTGGATTGTAGCGTATCCTCTTCCGGAGGTCGTCCGCGAACCAGCGTGACGGATCGGCGTCCGCCGCCGGCGTGCGGAGTCGAGACAGCCCCGCAGCCCGCGCGAAAACCCACTATTGGGTGGCCTGGTTCTGCCCTTGTCGGTTTATCCTGTTCGGCACACCCTCCCCCGGCGGCGACAACGCGGGGATGGGGTGCGAATCAGGGGGTCGCGTGGCTCCCGCCGGATCGTCGCGACCTAGGATTGTGTAATATCGGCAAGGACTTACGGCCAATCGCGTATCATCCGCTGCGTTTGGCCGCCCATTAGGCCGGGCGCCCGCCCGAGCCCAGCGTACGGCTTCCCTCTCGGACCATGCTCGATTCCCAACAGACTCCGTTCGCGCAAAACAGCGTTCCGCGGGTTCTTCGCGGGGGGAAGGACGACGCGCTGGAGACGCTCCGCGCGGCGTTCGACGTGGAATTCAACGTTCTGGACATCGCCACGGGCGAACGGATCGAGACGGCGGGAGATCAGCCGGGCCGCGACTGGTCGGTCCGCGCGGAGCTGTGCCGCGAGGTTGCCCGGCGGGGAAAGCCCGAGTTCATCGACGAGGAAGATCCCCTTCTGGTCCTGGCCGTTCCGCTGGACGACACACCGGACGAGGGCCGCGTGGCGGTTGCCACGTTTGTCAGCCGGCCGGTTGGGGCGGACGAGCCGTTGGACGAAGCCGGGCGTCTTTTGGGCCTCTCGCCCGACGACGCCCGCGACTGGATCCGTCGCCGGCCCGTCTGGGGGCCGGAGATGCTTCGGAAGGTGGCGGGGCTCGTGGCCGATCAACTGGCGGCCCACCGCCGGATCGAACGGTTGGCGGACGAGAGCCACTTGCTTTCGGAGAATCTCTCCAGCACGTACGAGGAGATCAGCCTGCTGTATCGCATCACGCAGCGGCTGAAGATCTCGCAAAGCGACGAAGAGCTGGGTCGCGCGGCGCTGGAGTGGCTTTCCGAGGTGATTCCGGCGCGGGGGCTGGCCCTGTTGCTCAAGGCGATCGACGCGACCGGCTCGTCGCAGGTGCCACAGCGGCGCTCGGCCGACGTGCTGGTGTCGCATGGCGAGTGCCCCATCGACGTGGAAGGCTTCCAACGGCTGATCGACCTGTTGGGCCTGCGGCCGGACAGCGGGCCGTTCGTGGCCAATCCACCCGTCACGTCCGCGCCCGCGTGGCCGCACGACGCGATCCGCCAGTTGATCATCGTTCCGCTGGCCGAGGGCGACAACGTCTTCGGATGGCTGGCCGCGATGAACCACGCCGCGGGCGGCGAGTTCGGCACGGTGGAAGCCAGTCTGATGAGTTCGGTCGGCACGATCCTGGGCATCCACAGCGGCAACCTGGATCTTTATCGCCAGCAGTCGGAGATGTTTTCGGGCGTGGTTCGGGCCTTGGCTTCGGCCATCGACGCGAAGGACCCCTACACCCGCGGCCACAGCGACCGCGTGGCCCGCGTGGCCGTTCGCCTGGCTCGCGAGTTGGGGTGGGACGACAAGTCGCTGGGCACGATCTACCTGTCGGGCTTGCTGCACGACATCGGCAAAATCGGCATCGACGATCAGGTTCTCCGCAAGCCCGGAAAGCTGACCGACGAGGAATACGAGCACATCAAGCAGCACGTGACCGTGGGGCATCGGATCCTGACCGATCTCAGGAAGATGGACAACATCCTGCCGGTCGTGCTGCACCACCACGAGTCGTGGGACGGCTCCGGCTACCCCCGGCGGCTGCCGGCCGAGGAAATTCCTCAATCGGCGCGGATCGTGGCCGTGGCGGACGCCTTCGACGCGATGAGCAGCGACCGTCCCTACCGCAAGGGCATGCCCGACGAGAAGATCGACGCGATCTTCCACGAAGGACGCGGTCGCCAATGGGATCCCGACGTGGTGGACGCCTTCTTCCGCGTCCGCGACGACATCCGCGACATCGCGCGGCACGAGACGGGCGATCTGGCGGACCTGCACGTCTGGGCATAGCGGGGCGCTGCGCAACTCCCATCGAGGGGAGGATCGCGACCCCTTGTCTTCTCCCCCCGGATGGCCGAGGGCTGGCCTTGCGCAATCGGTACGGGACGCTAACACTCCGCTAACACGAAGCCGCTAGGATACTTGTGGGTGTTTGTCCCGTCGGCGCGGCCGGAAGGGACCCTTCGCAATCTTTCTCGAGAAAACGAGGTGGGAGGAGCCATGAAGAGAGTTTTCGTCGTCGGGTGTTGGCTGACGGTCATCGCGGGTCTGCTGGCTTTTACGTCGTGCGGGCGAAGCGACCGCGGCGGCTCGGGCAAGGGTCCGGGCGGCCCGACCCAGGTCACCATCAAGGGGTCGGACACCATGGTCCACCTCGCGAGCACCTGGGCCGAGGCGTTCATGAAGGAGCATCCGGACATCAACGTGTCGGTCACGGGCGGCGGCTCGGGCACGGGCATTGCCGCGTTGATCAACGGCACGACGGACCTCTGCGCCGCCTCGCGCGAGATGAAGCCGGAAGAGCTTCAAATGGCCAAGGAGAAAGACCGTGAAGCCAAGGAGTTCGTCGTCGGTCGCGACGGGATCGCCGTGGTCGTCAACCCGGCCAATCCCATCAAGGAATTGACCGTCGAGCAGATTCGCAAGATCTACACCGGGGCATACGAGAAGTGGAGCCAGGTTGGGGGGCCGGACGAGAAGATCATTGTGTTGTCGCGCGAGTCGAGTTCCGGAACGTACGTCTTCTTCCAGGAGCACGTGCTCAACAAGAAGGACTATCGGGCCGACGCCCGGCTCATGCCGGCCACCAGCGCCATCATTCAGTCCGTGGCCAGCGAGAAGTCGGATATCGGCTACGTGGGCTTGGGCTACGCCACCGAGGCGGGCAACAAGATCAAAACGCTCGGCGTGAAGAAGGACGACGCCTCGCCCGTGGTCATGCCGTCCGAGGCCACGGTCGTTTCGGGTGAGTATGCCATCGCCCGACCGCTATACCTGTACACGCCCGGCGAGCCGACCGGCGCCGCGAAGCAGTTCATCGACTTCTGCCTCGGGCCCAAGGGGCAGGAGATCGTCCGCGAGACGGGTTACGTGCCGCTGGGCCCCGGTGGAGGGAAGTAATGGCGCGGAGCGGTTCCGCAGGGTCGTTCGGGCCCACAGGTCGGCTCCCCGGCGAAATCGGCCGGGCCGGGTTTCCCTCGTTGTGGAAAATGTTCGCGATTGGCGGCTCGACCTGGAAGGACAAGGCCGCCGCGGTGCTGTTGCGCGCGGTGGCCTCGACCAGCATCCTGATCGTCCTGTTGATATTCCTCTTCCTCGGCAAGGAGGCGGCGCCGCTGGCCGCCGGGCCGGGGATTAAGTCACTCCTGGCCGAACGTTGGGTGCCCGTCTCGTTCCAGCAGGTGCGGTTCGGCCTCTTGCCGCTGGTGACCGGGTCGCTGTTGGTCACGTTGCTGGCGACGCTATTCACCATTCCGTTCGGCATCTGCGCGGCGGTCTACGTCGCCGAACTGGCCAAGCCCTGGGAGCGGGAACTGCTCAAGCCGTTCATCGAAATCCTAGCGGGCATCCCGTCCGTGGTAATCGGGTTCTTTGGGCTCGTGGTGCTCGCGCCGTTGGTGAAGGACCTGTTCGGGCTCTCCTCGGGGCTGACCGCCCTGACCGGCGCGCTGTTGTTGGCCCTGATGGCGATCCCCACGGTCATTTCCATCTCGGAGGACGCCATCCGCAGCGTGCCGGAGTCGTACAAATCGGCATCGCTGGCCCTGGGCGCGAGCCGCCTTCAGACGCTCTGGAAGGTGACCGTGCCGGCCGCGCTTTCCGGCATCATCGCGGCGATCATGCTGGGCATGGGCCGCGTGATTGGCGAGACCATGGCCGTCTTGATGGTCACCGGCAACGCCGCCGTCGTGACCGCCTCGCCCCTGGCTTCCGTGCGAACCATGACCGCGACGATCGCCGCCGAGATGGGCGAGGTGCCTTTTGGAAGCGACCACTACCGCGCGCTCTTCTGGGTGGGCATCGTGCTGTTGGTGGCCACGTTCGGCCTGAACATGGTCGCCCAGCGCGTTCTCAAGAAGCACCAGGAGCGCTGAGCGATGGGCCGTCCCTGGGTCGATGCGACGATCGCCTGGCTGATGCGGATCACGACGTACGCCATCGTGGCCGTGGTCGCGTACATCATCTTCGACATCGTCGTGGGCGGTCTTCCCGCGATATCGTGGGAATTCGTCTTCGGCTTTCCCCGACGCAGCGGCGCGGAGGGCGGCATCCTGCCCGCCATCGTCGGAACGCTTTGTCTCGTGCTGGGGACGATCGCCGTGGCGCTGCCCTTGGGCATGGCCACGGCGATCTACCTTTCGGAATACGCCCGGCGCGGCCGCTTCACCGGCATGGTCCGCTCGGCCATCGTCACCTTGGCGGGCGTGCCGTCGATCGTGTTCGGGTTGTTTGGATTGGGGTTGTTTGTTCTGTTTTTGGACATGGGCGCGTCCATTCTGGCCGGCAGCCTGACGCTGGCGTGCATGGTTCTGCCAACCATCATCGTCGCCAGCGAGGAGGCGATTCAGGCTGTGCCGCAGTCGCTGCGCGAGGGGAGCCTCGCCCTGGGAGCTACAAAATGGGAGACCATCCGTACCAACGTCCTGCCGTATTCGATCCCGGGGATGCTGACCGGATCGATCCTGGGGATCGGGCGGGCGGCGGGGGAAACGGCGCCGATCCTGCTGACGGTGGCCGCGTTCTACCTGCCCCGGCTGCCCCGCTCGGTTTTCGACCAAGTGATGGCGCTTCCCTACCACCTTTACGTGCTGGCCACCCAGCATCCGGAAGCCGAGGCGGTGCGGCCCATGCAGTACGGCACGGCGCTGGTGCTCTTGCTGCTCGTGCTGGGTTTGAGCCTGGCGGCCATCCTGCTACGTGGGCGCCTGCGCCGCAAGTATCGATGGTAGAGGGCCAACAGTACGAAGACCCCGGACGGCCGAAGGTCGAGGCCGAGTCGGTCGACTTTTGGTACGGGCCAACCCAGGCGCTGTTCGACGTGTCGATGAGCGTCCCCGCACGCCGGGTCACGGCCCTGATCGGTCCCTCCGGCTGCGGCAAGTCCACGTTCCTCCGCACGCTCAACCGGATGAACGACGTCATCGAGGGAACGCGGCTGGCCGGACGCATTTTGATCGACGGCGAGGACGTCTATCGCGCCGGCACCAATGTCGTGGCGCTGCGGAAACGAGTGGGCATGGTCTTCCAGAAGTCCAATCCCTTTCCCAAGACCATTTTCGAAAACGTGGCCTACGGACCCCGCATCCACGGCACGCGCAACCGGGCCGAACTGATCGAAATCGTCGAGCAGAGCCTCATCCGGGCCGCCCTTTGGGAAGAGGTCAAGGACCGGCTGGACGCCAGCGCGATGGGGCTTTCCGGCGGCCAGCAGCAGCGGCTGTGCATTGCCCGGGCGCTGGCCGTCGATCCCGAAATCATCCTCATGGACGAGCCGGCCTCGGCCCTCGACCCCCGCAGCACCGCGCGGATCGAGGACCTTATCGACCAGCTCCGCGTGGACTATACTATCATTATCGTCACGCACAACATGCAGCAGGCCGCCCGCGTGTCCGATTTCACCGCCTTCTTCTTCGAGGGGCGCTTGATCGAGTTCGGTCCGACCAAGCAGCTCTTCACCACGCCGACAGTCAAACAGACCGAGGACTATATCACGGGGCGTTTTGGCTAGCCATGTCCGTCCATTTCCGAAGAGAAGTCGACCGCCTGAAGAAACGCGTGCTCTCGCTGTCCGCGCTGGTCGAGCAGCAGGTCCGGCTGGCGGTCCGGGCGTTGATCGAGGGCAGCACCCTGCGCGCCCGCGAGGTCATCGACGGCGATCCCCAAATCGATCGCACGGAGGTCGAAGTCGAGGAGGACTGCCTCAAAATCCTCGCCCTGCACCAGCCCGTGGCCGTGGACCTCCGCTTCGTCGTCGCCGTGCTCAAGATCAACAACGACCTGGAGCGGATCGGCGACCTGGCCGTCAACATCGCCAAGAAGGCGAACCCCTTCGTCGCCCAGTGGCTGGGCCAAATCCCGTTCGACCTGGGGGCCATGTCGCAGGACGTGCAAAAGATGTTGCACGACGCGCTGGATGCCCTGGTGAACCTCGACACGGTGCTGGCCACCGACGTCTGCGCCCGCGACGACGCGATCGACGAGATGAAGCACCACATGCGCGAACTGATTGAGGAGGCGATCAAGCGGCAACCCCAGCGGGCGTCCGCCCTGCTCAATATCCTCGCCGCGTCGCGCGGCCTGGAACGGATTGCCGACCTGACGACGAACATCGCCGAGGACGTGATCTACATGGTCGAAGGCCGCATCATCCGCCACCAAAACGGCCGCGACGCCGACCGCCTCGTCGCCTCCCGCGGCGGATGAGCCACCACCTCCCCTCTCCCGTCCGGCGGGAGAGGGTGGCCGCGCAGCGGCCGGGTGAGGGGACGTGGATCCGTCAACATCTCCCCTCTCCCGCACGGCGGGGGAGGGTGGCCGCGCAGCGGCCGGGTGAGGGGACGTGGATCCGTCAACATCTCCCCTCTCCCGCACGGCGGGGGAGGG
>JAFGDS010000031.1 GCA_016931995.1 Pirellulales bacterium | reverse complement strand
GGCGTTTCAGGAGTTCAGATGCTTCGCTGCGCTCAGCATGACGATATTATCCGGGTTCTGGGATAGGCTCTTAATGCTGACGCTCTATACCCCAAGCCCGCGGTCTCTCTCCTATTCTGCGTCTATTCGCGTTCATCCGCGGTTCCTTCTTCCCCCTTTTATCTGTGTTTATCCGTGTTCATCCGTGGTTCTCTTTCACTCTCTGTCTCCGTGTTGATCCTATTGTCTTCGCGTTTTGGTCAGAGGTACTTCTGATACGCCGCGACGGCGGCGGCGTCGCAGCGTTCGTTTTCGGGGTGGCCGGCGTGGCCGCGGACGTGGGTGAAGCGGACATCGTGCAGGGCCAAAAGCGCGTCGAGCCGGCGCCAGAGGTCCTCGTTTTTCACCTCGGCCCAGCCTCCCTTGGCGCGGCGGCGCCAGCCGTTGGCCTTCCACTTGGGCAGCCACTCGGAGAAGCCCTTGCCGACGTAGGTGCTGTCGGTGACCACTTCGACGCGGGCGGAGCGTTTGAGGGCCTCGAGGCCGCGGATCACGGCCAGGAGTTCCATGCGGTTGTTGGTGGTCTCGCGTTCGGCGCCGGCGCCCTCCAATTCCTTGCCCGAGGCCGCGTGGCGCAGCAGAAACGCCCAGCCGCCGGGGCCGGGGTTGCCGCTGCACGCCCCGTCGGTGAAAAGCTGGACTTCGGCGACGGGGTCCTTGGGGGCTTTCGCGCGTGCCATGGTGGAGATCGTGCGGGATCGCGGTGACGTAGGGGTTGCGACGCCGTGGGCGGTCCCGCATGCGACGTGGAATGCGTCGATCGCGACGACCGACCGTAGTGTACCAACCGGAAGGCAGGGCGCGAGGGGGACGGTCGATTTTTTCCGCGGGAAGGTTTCCGGCGATCGAGCGATAGGTCCGCGCGCGGCGTTCATGTTCCGCCGGGCCGAGAGTCTTCGCAATCCGGAGTCCTTCTCTCGCGAGGCCGCGACGGCGATGGCGAAAGCCGATTCACCGGGATTCACCGTGCTTTTCGGGTGCTAGACTTCATTCATGGATCGGGATACGCCGGGCGCGGTGGTCCGGGCGTTTCCGACCCATGGGGGGCGGCCGGATGCCGTGCTCCCGCGACCGATCGTGGCGGTGGCGCGGGTTGTTCCATGCGGATCGTGTCGCCGGCCCGCTCGGGCCGCGATCCAAAAGAAACCCCCCCAGCGTCGTCGAGACGTGACCTACGGTTTGTATAGAGCTTCCCAGCTGCGGCGCAGTCGTCCCCATCCATTGACCGCGACTTGCCAATCCAACGTTTGAGAGCGCCGATGGGTTTTTTGAAGAAATTCTTCCGCAACGTCTTCCGCGACGGCTCGGTACCGTTGGGCGCCAGCAGCTTCGAGCACCTCTCCGAGGAGGAACTCGAAGCCCATCTGGGCGTCTCCCGATACGGCAACTTCGCATTGACCGACGCCATCCGGCCGTCTTACGATCTGCAGGTGGTGCCCTGCCAGGGCTACCGGCACGATACGTTCCGCGATGAGGAAAACCACGCCACGGTCCCGGTCCTCATGAGCGCCGTGTCGAGCGAGGTCCTCTTCGAGGTCTTCATGGATCTGCTCGATCCACTGGGAACGGTGGTCGACGTGGTGCTCGAGACGAGCCACAACCGCGACCAGGCGGGCCATACCGACCTGTACCGCGAGCACATCGATATGCCCGTCCTCAAAAGCATCCTCTGGGACTTCGAGGAGCTGCTCCTCAACGACGGTTGCGTGGGCATCGCCGTGCTCAATCCCGGCGTCCCGCAGGAGGTGCAACTCGACGAGCACAAGCTCCTGATCATCTACGGCGAGAACCAGGAACCGTTCGCCCAGATCCTTAACGAGCGGAGCGTCCCCTGCGACGAGCGGCTGAAGTTCATCACGGAAGCCGAGCACGTGCATTCGTCCAGCGACCAGTTCGTCCAGCAGTTCGACGAGCTGAAAACCCGACTCGGCATGGACGGCGGGTACATGTAACAAGCCGCCGCGGCTACGGCTCTTTGGAGCGCGGCGACTTGTCGCCGCTTTCGGACAAGACAAAGCGGCGACAAGTCGCCGCACTCCAAGGTCGTCAGGCACGGCTTGACTGCGAGCGGCGCATCCATGCACGCGTGAACGTGCCGCCCCGCTCAGCGATCGCGGCGGAAACGCTCGCCGAGCCAGGACAGGTCCTCGCGAAGCTCTTCGAGCGTCTGCTCCAGACCGAGGAACCGACGGCGGAATCGGCGCCACGCGACGTAGCCGAGGACCATCGCGCCGACCAGGAGAGCCAATCCAAAGACGGCCAGCCACAGCGGCTCGGCGACGCCTAGCCAACCGTCCAGACGCCCGGCCAGCCAGACCACAAGCAGCGGCAGCGAGGTCAGGCCCATCACCAACGCCACGGCCCAGACGACGGCCAGCCGCGCGGCGCGGCGCAGATCGGACGCGAGTTCCATCCGCGCGAGCCGCCATCGGAGCGCCGCCGACTCGCGCAGATCCGCCCGCAGCGAGGCAAACTCGCGGCGCAGGTCGTTCAGGATCGGTCGGTCTTCGTCAGACACGCGGAGTCTCCTCGCCGGCGGTCGGGTGGGTTTGCGCCGACGCCGCCCAGGCGCGGCTCCATTCGCGCCACAGGCCGGCGCCGATCCGTCCGAGCCCTTCCCGCACGAGCAGGGCGGCCAGGCGTCGCATGACGCGGCGGCCCGACAACCCGGCGGCCAGCGCCAGCCCCACCCCGAAAGCCGTCGAGATGGCGGGGCCGGGCCACCGCGCGGCGTGGGTCCGCCAGTGAGTCAGCCGCCCCGCCTCGCGCCGGGTCGATTGCAGTCGCCGATCAACGCGCCGCCGCAGCCGCGCGATACGCCGGCGGATCTCCCGCTTGGACTGGTCTTCACGGCAATCCACGACGCGCGAGGGCATGGGAGTAACCTTCACTTCCGGAACAATCGGCCGAGGAAGAAGCCGGCCGCGACGGCCGCGGCCAGGCCGACGCCGGGCCTACGCCGCACGCCCGCCAACACCGCGTCGAACACGTCGCCCATCGTCGTCTCGCGGACGCGGCGCATGCGCTGGGCGGCCTCTTCTTGCATCTTGTCGCACCACTGCCGGGCTTTATCCCACTCGGCCTTCGCTCGGGCGGCGCCGTCCCGGGCCAATCCGGGAGGCGGCTCCGGCTGGGACGAATCGTGCGTTTCCTGCTGGTCCGACATGCTCACAACCCTCCGTCTTGATCCAAACCGGCCCGAACGCCGGACCGGTCCCACCGCGACAAGCGTACCTCATCAAATGCCCCGGGGAAAGCCGGCCGCTTCGGCCGGATCGACCAAAAGGGCGTGCGAACCCAGGCCGTAGAACGTGTACTCCACGTCGGTGGCGTCATCCCAGACGCCGCCGCGGTAGCCGCCGGAGGGCTGATTGAGCGAATCGACGAATCGCCGCGCCGCGCGGAGATCGACCGCCGCCAGGCCGCCCAGGTCGGCCAGCGTGGCCAGGCCGGTGAACGTGCTCAGGAGGTCGGCCACGGGCACGCGGCGGTTGGCCCGCAGGCCTCCTTCGGCCGTCTGCGCCTCGGCCAGAAACCGGACGCACCGTCGCCGCGTCGCCTCGTCCAACGCGCCGCACTGGCGCAAGACAGCGACCGCGGCGCAGGTGGGATTCGTGCCGCTGTCGCGCATCTGCGGGATCTCGACGAATCCGCCGTCCTCGCGCCGGCGCGATTGGATCAAGGCGACGATTCGATCAGTCTCGGCCAACGGGGCGCCAACCAGCCGCTTGCACGCGACCGCCAGAAACGTGTGGTACGTGCTGCTGGTCGGGCTGCCGCTCGTCTTGGCGTAGCCGCCGTCGTCGCGAAGATACCGATCCACCAGCAGGGCGGTCGTCTGGGCGCGGTCGGCGCCCGCGTCGGCGAAAACGTCCAGACCGCGGGCCGCCTCGACGAGAACCGCGCCAAAAACGAGCGAGAGGAACTCGATGCCGGGCAGCGCGCGGTCGAGACGGTCGCGGAGAAACCGCTGGGCCCGGCCGGCCACGCCCTCGTCGAGGGCTCCCAACAGGGCCAGCCCGCGGAGCGCGAAGCTCGTGTAATAGAGATCGCTGGCGCCCTGCCGTCCCGCGAAGCCGCCGTCGGCGTTTTGGGCCGAGGCCAGGAAAGCGGCGTGTCGTTGCCGGAGGTCTTCCGGCAACCGCGCGGCGCCCGCGGCCAACCGGGACATCAACTCGGCAAGATAGGACGCCATGGCCTCGCCAGGTTGCTAATCGATGTGGTGTAACCTCCGGCATGGCAGACGAGATCCTTCGCTGCGCTCAGGATGACGTGTTGCGATGACGACGTTATGCGATAGCCCCCAACTACAGCCTATTGCCCCTTCGCGGCGCGACGGTCGAGGACGTCCTGGAGGGGGAAGTCCTTCGGCGTCTCTTCCTTCAATTGACCCAGCACGCGGCGGTAGGCGTCGACGTTCATCGCGATTTCCTCGCCGATCACTCGGTCGGCGACGGCGGTGGGGTACTTGTCCAGCGCCTTGCGCCACAGCGAGAAGCCTTCGTCAAACGTCTTTCGGGCGCCGGCTAGGTCCTTGCCCTCGGCCAGCCCCTCGGCGCGCTCGATCGTCTGGCGGGCCGACCGCGCCAACGCGTCGTGCGAGAGCTGAATCCAGACGAACTGCTGCAAGGGGAAATCGTCCGGCACGGGTTGGTTCAACTCCTTGAGCAATGCGCAGTATTTGTCGATCGTGGCGAGAATGTCGCCGCCAATCCGACGATTGGACATCAACCGCAGGCTTGGAATGTCGACGAGGACTTCGTCCCAGATTCGCAACGTGTTGAGGTACTCGCGACGCGCCGTCTCCCGATCGCCCTTGGCCGCGGCCTTCTCCGCCTTCTTTTGGATGCTCCGCAGCTCGTGGGCGTGGTTGTTGTCGTTCAGAAGGAGTTGAATGAAGTCGCCCAGGGCGAAATCCTCCGGGAAAAGGGCGTCCTGCTGATCGAGCGTCCGGGAGTATTGATCGAGGATATGCTCGATGTCCTCGGCGGTGGCTCGATCCGGAATGAGATCGGGATACGCCCGGATCACCCGGTCCCAGGCCGCCGACCCGGCGCGGTACGCCCGCTCGGCCTCGGGCAGATTTCCGTTTTCCAGGGCCTGGTCGCCGTCGCGGATCAGTTTCCGCGCGTCGATCAGGTCCATCAACTGCTCCACTTGCGCGCGGCGCTCCCAGTAGTCGTAGTTCACGATCTGCCGGTAGCTCGCGGTGAAACGCAGCGTCGTCTCCGCCTCTTTGATTCGCTCCAATAGGGCGTTCGCCTCGCGGCGGTGCGCGGTGGCCTGACGGGCAATCTCGTCGTGGCTCACCTGGAGCAACTCCCGGGCCTGAGCCGCCAGTTGGTATTGCTCCGGCGTTTGCCTCTCGGGGGGAACCTCGAGCGCCGCCTTGTGCTCGGCGGTGAGCGAGTCGGCCTTCTGTTTGGCCAGCTTCTCGCGGGCGCCCGGCGCCAGGGCGTCCAGCTCGGCCGCCAACCGCGCGATCCGCTGCTGGCACAGCGCCAATTCGCCCAGACGGATGGTTCGACCATCCGAGGCGGGAATGTCCAGCTTGCCAAAAGCGGTCCAGTCTTTATCCGCTTGCTGCCACTGGAGCTGCGCCCGCTCGCCGAACGTTCCGTCCTTTTCGATCGCTTCGGCGTAGTTGATCTGGCACTTGGGGGAATAGGAGCGGAAGACCAGCGGGCTGATGCCCCGCAGCGGGTAGCCCGCGTCCACGAGATTCTCGCCCTTGCGATACCACAGCTTGCCTACCAGCCAGTTGTCGCGCTCGTCCTTGGGGCGCGGGCCGTGGAAATCGTCGTCCTCCTTGAAGAGCTTGCGGAACTGCACGTGCTCGTCCGACCGGCCGATCTTCTGCGAGATCACCCAACCCATCGCGTCGTGGAGCTTCGGCTCGAATGGGTTGTAGCCGATTCCCAGCTCGAGGAACTGGATGCCCTTGATGACCCAGCGATAGCGGTCGCGGTAGTCGTCGAATTCGACCGAGCAGTTGTACGAGAGATTCCACGATTGGTGGCGCCAGACCTCGATGAAGTTGGGCTGGACCTTGGTCAACTGGTTTAGCGTGGCCGACAGATTCGTCCAGTCCTTCTTCATCTTATAGTTGTTGGCCTTGGTCCACAGGATGTTGGCCGCGATGCCGCGCATCCCAAGCGTGGCCAGCTTGACCGTTTCGCTCGTGGGATCCAACTGGCCGAGCTGCGCCAGATCGAGCTTGTACTCGGCGCGGAGCTGGGCCAGCTTGCCGCCGGGCGAGCCTTGCTGGCCCTGGGCGTCCCGCGTGGCCGGATTCCCCAGCCACCAAAGCGCGAGAAGGAGCGGTAGGATCACCGCCATGTACACCAGCTTGCGCACGAGCGAACGACGACGAGACCCCGTCATTTGGCCACCTCGCGAATTCTCATAAATAGACAACTGGCCAGAGACAACAAGACGAAGAACCCCAGCGTCGCCAGCCCCCCCTCGCAAAGCCAATCGCCCGACACGTTGAAACCATACGCGACGTAGTCCGCCGCGCTGAACCGGCCGAGATCGGGCAGGATCTGGGCCATCAACCAAAGGCCGCGCTCAAGCACCGGATCGATCGTCTGCGCCACGGTGGTCCGCAGCCCTTCGGGCATGTCCGTGACGACGTTCTGCTGCGTGGCCATCCGGATCATCGATTCGATCGGGCCGCCGCCCATGTTCACGTCGCCCGGCTTCGCGCTGTAGACCGTGCCCGTCGCCACTTGCACCATGAACTCGCGGAACAGTCCGCCCACCAGCACGCCGACCGCGGCGATCAGCGCCACCGGTCCGCCCAGAAACGTGCTGAGCGTCACGCCGAAGGCCACCAGAAGCACCATCTGCATCCAGATGCCCAGATATCCCTTGGTGAAGTTCCACCAGAACGGCGCGTCGCTTGCGCGAAGGTACAGGTCGGCCTGCGCGGCGCCGAGGTATTGCCGCGGCGCCAGGCACTGCATCCAGATCTCAATCCGGCCCTCGTTCGTCAGGTCTTCGAAGAGATCGTAACGCTCCTTGACCGCCTGGCCGGCGGCGAGGTCCTCGCGGACGTAGCGGAGCTTGCCGTCCTCGAGCTTCTCCTCTTTAAGCGCGTAGACATTGTTGGGCGTGATTTTTCGTTGGATGATCTGGACGTCGGTCGAGAACTCGCGGGCGGTGAACACCTTCGCCTCGACCGTGAGCCCCGTTTTCGGATTGCGCAGCAGGAGCACGCCGGGGATCCCTTCCGTGATTACGCCTTTTTCCGAGCGATAGACCGAGATGGTCATCTCCAACGGAAGCTTGTCGGGGAACCGCTCCGGCACGATGCCCGAGAACGTCCAGATGGCCGCGCCCAGAGTCCCCCCTTCAACGTAGCTGCGATAGGCCCACTCGTCGCCGACGTTGATGCCTTTTTCCGCCGCGCGGCGATCGCGATCGACGAAGCGGAGCTTTCCGTACAGGGGCACGCGGGCGACGAACATGCCCTCCGGCTCGCCCACGACGTACGTGGCGTCCTTGCCCTCGCCCTGGCGAACCACGCGGTGCCGGTGCCCTCGCGCCGTTTCGAGCCGTCCGTGGCCTTGGGCATGGATCACCACGTCGTGCCGATGGTTATGGGCGGGTTCGCTTTTGCCCACCAAGGTCGCCGCGTCGGCCGGCGCTCCGGCGGGTCCTTCCAGGGTCGCCAGCGCCCGCGGCAGGACCTCGTGCGTGTGGGCCAGTCCCCGCACGACGAACACGTAGCTGATCGCGCCCATCACGAGCAAAAGGAACGTCCCAATCGCGATGAACCCGAGCATGCGCCCCAGGACGACCTCGCTCGGCCGGACCGGCTTCGTCACCACCGTGTGCAACGTCTTGCTGCGCAGGTCGCCGGGAATGCTGAACACGCTCAAAAACAGCACCAGAAGCAGCGTCAGATAGCTCGTCGCGGTGAGCACGAAGCTCAGATACAGCCGCACGGGATGATCGTTGCCGGGATCCAGAAACCATCCGGCGAACATGAGCACCACGAGAAAAAGCGCGAAGACCACCACGATCCGCCGTCGCAGCGCGTCGCGGATCGACAGCCACATCAAAGCCCACAACCGCCGAGGCGAAAGGAACACGAGGTCCTCAAGCCATCCGACCAGCGTCTTGCCCGTCACCTCCAGGGCGACCACCGGCCCGTGCCGCAGCGCGGCCACGAGATACCCCACGAGAAGGAAAGCCAGCGCCAGCGCGCCAGCCACCTTCAGCCAGTCCAGCGGGGCGCTGCGGATCCATAGATGAAACGGGAGCAGTTCGGTTTCTATGACCATGGCTTATTCGTCTCGTCCCCCTCGCACGCGACGGCCCGGATGCGCCTGGCTCTCCTCGATAATGTCCAGGAAGAGACGCTCCAGGGTTGTCGTCGGGTTGTCCATGGAAATCAGTTCGCCGCCTTCGCGGGCGATCACGGCGCGGATCTCGTCCTGGGCTTTTGGGCTCAGTTGGCGGGCGTGGATCTCGGTCACGTCGCGGACCTTCAGCAGGCCGTCCACCCGGCCCAGCTCCTTCAGCTCGCCCTCGTAAAGAATCGCGATCCGGTCGCACACGTCCTGCACGTCGTCGAGCCGGTGGCTACACATGACGATCGTTTTGCCCTGGGCGCGCAGGTCGATAATCATCTGCTTCATGTCCCGCGTGCCCAGCGGGTCCAGGCCCGTGGTCGGCTCGTCCAGCACGATCAATTCCGGATCGTTGATTAGCGCCTGGGCCAGGCCAATCCGGCGGGTCATGCCCTTGGAATACTCGCGAAGCTGTCGCCGCTTCGCCCGCGCCAATCCCACCTGCTCGATCAGCTCCGCGCACCGCTGCCGCCGCACGCGGCGAGGCATCTTGAACAGCCGGCCGTAGAAATCGAGCGTCTCCTCGGCCGTGAGGAACTTGTAGAGGTACGACTCCTCGGGCAGGTAGCCGATCCGCTCGTTCTTGGTCACCTCCGTGGCGTCGCGGTTAAACACCAGCGCCTGGCCGCTGGTGGGAAACAAAAGGCCCAGCAAGAGCTTGATCGTCGTGGTCTTACCCGACCCGTTGGGACCCAAAAGGCCAAAGATCTCGCCCCGGCGGACCTCGAGATCCAGCGCCTTGAGAGCTTGGACCTTCTTGCGCCCCCAGAAATCGCGGTATACCTTGGTCAGGTTCCGCGTTTCGATAATGACCTCATCCGGCATGGAATCGCCTCGCAAACGCGATGAATGGTGGGTTGTCAGCGGCCCGAAGGGCATCGTGAAGGAACGAGAAGACCTTCTACGCAATACGGAGCCCGCGGCCCCGGGGTTCACCCACGCCCGGCGGGCCCCGGAGCGACGCCAAACCTTTACTATAGGCGACCGCCCCACGCTCGGCGAGAACCCCCACGGAAGTTTGGTATCAAACAACCCGCAAAGCCCCCTTTCGGAGGGCACGCGTCGAGCGAACCGAAGGATGTGTCCATGGGCAAGGGCGCCACTGCTGACTTGTCCAGCGGTGAAAAGACAAGCTCTCTTAAGGAAACACTGCTGGACAAGCCAGCAGTGGCATCCCACGTGGCCTTGGGGTCCGCCTTGCCGTCCATTATGCTCGGGAGTGCTGCCCCTGGCTTGCCCTCGACCCTCGGCCGCGTTCAACCCATGTCCTCATCCCAACCTGACTCGGCGGCCTCCCGGCGGGACGAGGCGGCGCGGTTCCTTTTTGGCCGGATCGACTACGAGCGGACCCTTGCGGTACCCTACCGGCCCCGCGAGTTCCGGCTGGATCGGATGGAGGATCTCCTTCGCCGATTGGGCAGCCCGCGGGAGAGGCTCGGCGCCGTGGTCCACGTGGCCGGGACCAAAGGCAAGGGCTCGGTCACGGCGATGGTCCAAAGCGTGTTGACCCGTGCCGGATATCGCACGGGCGCCTACACGTCGCCCCACGTCGACCGCATCGAGGAGCGAATCGCGTTGGACGGCCGGCCCTGCTCGGCCGAGGAGCTGGTCGATCTGGTCGCCCGGGTGCGGCCCGCCGCCGAGGAAATGGATGCCCTCGCGGCCGAGGGCCCCGATCCCGAGGCCGGCCGGCCCACCTTTTTCGAGGTCGTCACGGCCGTGGCGATGCGGCACTTCGCCGATCGGTCGGTGGACGCCACGGTGCTCGAGGTGGGCCTCGGCGGGCGGCTCGACGCGACCAACGTCTGCCGGCCGGCCGTCACCATCATCACCAGCATCAGCCTCGACCACACGCAACAGTTGGGTGGCACGCTCGCGGCCATTGCCGGCGAAAAGGCCGGCATCATCAAGCCGGGCGTGCCCCTGGTCAGCGGCGTCGTGCCCGACGAACCCCGCGATGTGATCCGCGCCGTTTGCCGGGATCGCGGCGCGCCGCTGATCGAGATGGAGCGCGACTTCACGTTTGCCTACCGTCTGCCGCGGGACTTGCAGACCGCGGACGCCGCGGTCGAGATCGACTACCGCGATCGATTCGGGGCCCGCCACGACGCCATTCGGCTGGGGCTCCTCGGCGCCCATCAGGCCGCCAACGCGGCCGTGGCGCTGGCGGCGCTGGGGGTGCTCCGGCGCGGGGGGCTGGCGATTGCCGAGACGGCGCTGCGCGAGGGCCTGGCCGCGGCGGTTTGCCCCGCGCGGATCGAGGTCGTCGGCCGTCGGCCGGTTGTCATTATCGACGCCGCCCACAATCGGGCCTCGGCCGCGGCGCTGGTCGCCGTGCTGCGGGAAAGCTTCGCCGTGCGGCGGCGCCGGCTGCTGTTTGCCGCCACGCTCGACAAGGACCTGCGCGGCATGCTCGACGAGTTGCTGCCCGTGTTCGATGACGTGGTCTTCACGAAGTATTCGAACAATCCCCGCGGCGCGGACCCGGCCGAGCTGGCCCGGTTGTCTGCCCAGTGGACGGGCCGCCGGGTCGAGGTCGTTCCGTCGGCCGCCGACGCCTGGGCCGCGCTTAGGGCGCGAACCGAGCCCGAGGATCTCGTCTGCGCGACCGGTTCGTTCTTTCTCGCGTCCGAGTTGCGCCCGCGGATCCTCGCCGCCCATCCCGGGACGGGCCCTGGATCGTCATACTGAGCGCGGCGAAGCATCTCAAGTGGGGGGCCCGCGAAAAATAACCTTTACAATTCCAAGACGGGGTGGCACGTCCCTGAGCGCAGCGAAGGGCGTGGTTTGCAGACGCGCCACGCCCTTCGTTCCTCAGGGACCCAATTGTCAAACTGGTTCTTTCGCGGGCCCGGGGGCAATGTCAGGGAGATCCTTCGCTGCGCTCAGGATGACTCGCGCGACAACGAACGTCTTGGGATGGGCTCTTTCCGATCCGCAGATGACGCGGCCGGCTACTTCCGCCACTCGAGAATGATCTGCCGGACCGGCTCGGCCGGCTGAGGTCGGGCGAGTTGCGGCGCCGGGGAGGACGCGGGCGCGAGTTCGTCCGGGGCGATGGGCACGAGCGGGTGTTTGGGTCGGCTGGCCAGCCGCGGCTCGTGGTAAACCAGATTCGGCTCGGGCCGCGGACGCTTGTTCAAGGCCAGATGGGCCGCGTCCAATCGGGCAAGCGTGTCGGGCGGAACGTTGGGGTCGCGCCCGGCCAACCGCGCCGCGTCGATTCCCGGGGGCGCCGTGGCGAGCATCTCGGCGGACGGCGCCGCCTCGGGCTGCGTCGGCCGCGGAGTCAACGTCGGATGACCTTGCCGGATCCACGCGAGCCACGTGTTCTGCAACGCGCCGAGATCCTGGATCCCGTAGTGGCGCTCGGTGGCCTTGCCCCATTGGCCCGAAGCGATGCCGTCCTCGATATACGCGATGAATCGCCGCCGCCCGCCGCGCTGAATGAGATACTCGGCCAGCGAATAGCCTTGGGCGTAAAGCGGCATCACGTCGCGGGGGTATTCCCGCATGGCAAACATCTGGTTGAAGGCGATCCCGCGGTCGGTGGTAAGGAATTCGTTGAGCATGTGAAAATGCTTTTCGCGCTCGCTGGGATGTTCGACGCTCGTGGCGGCGCCTTCGTCGGCCCAGCGGGGCAGGGGACAGCGGAAGTGCGTGGCCAGGATCATGTGCGTGATCTCGTGGGGCAGGACCGAGTCCAGGATCCGCTCGTGCGACCCCTGGATGCTCATCCGCCAGCCGAACACCTCGCCGTTCTCGAACAGGAACGTGGTCGTTCCGCCCGCGCCCAGACGGGGATCCACGCGGACGTTCATCACGCAGGGCGCCGACCACGGGGGCATCGCCCGACCGAGCCACGAGACGGCCAGGTCGTGGCGGAATGTTTCCGCGGCCGCGGCAATCCGCTGGGCCAGCGGGGCAGTGGGGGCCTCGACCACGAAATTCACGCTGCGGTGGCTGGCCCCGAGAGAAACCACCAACGCGGCCGCCAGCAGGACGACCCGAGCCAGACGAGCTTCCATGCCCTGGGTACCTTCCCTGATAGGAATCGTGAATTCAGCCCCCTCCGTGCGGCCGGCGTCCGCGAGAAGCAAACGGCAGGCCAAACGGGCAAGCGGCGAGAGGGACGGCCGCGCCGACCGGGGACCGAAATCCTCCAGGCGAAACGGTTTTCCACCCTCGTCCCACCCGATCAAAAGCCCACAATCCGGATCGAGCGGGCGGCGAGCGGTTGTAAGGTTTTCAAAATCTAACCCAGATCACCCCACCCGCAAACCCCGGTTTCGGTCAAAGACCGTCTGCTCTCCCTCCGGGAGAGGGTCGGGGTGAGACTAGCAGGGCAAGACCTCAGGGCTCATCGACGGCTTCGCCGCCGGCGCGGGTGCCCAGGGCAAACCAGACGTACGGGTCGACGTCGTCGGAATATGCCTTGACCGCCCCGTCGCACATCGCGGCGTTCACGACGCCGCCGTGGGCGCTGCGGGCCGAGGCATACACCAGCCCGTTGGACCGGTTCTGCTCGCACCGCAGCGGATTGCCCACCGAGGTGATGCCGCACATGGGGATCCGGTCGGGGGTGGTCGAGTTGGGGGGGTATTTGGTGGTGAAGCTCGACGAGCCCATCGCCCCGAGCACCCACACGCCGCGACCGTCCTTGGAGGAGTCGTAGCCGATGACCTCGCTCGCCAAAATCGTGTGCGACGTGCCGTCGGTGATTTCGTCGACCTTGACGCCCTGATCGTTGCCCATCTTCCACGTGCCCCGCATCGAGGAATGCGACTCCTGCTGCACGACCTTTTCCCAGCCGCGGAGCATGACCAGGCCGAACGCGCCGGCCGTTTTGGGGTCGTTCACCCAGACGGAGCCGCTTTCGACGTAATCGAGGTAATGGTTTCCGCCGAAGCAGGCGGCGTAGTTTCCCTTCACCAGCCCTCCGCCGTAATCGCCCAGGTCGTGCGAATACGTATCCAGGGGGATGGTCATTTCCGGCGCGCTGGGGCAAAGGTAGACGTGGAGCTGGTCCGTGCCCACCGCGCCGGGCTCGTGCTCCATGTCGTCTCCGGCGTTGGCCTCGTACTCCATCACTTTGAGGACGTAGTCCCAGATTTTTTTCTGTTCCAAGTCGGCCAGGATGTTCAGCGCCCAGTTGGGACCCTGGCAGTACGCGCCGGCCTGAGTGCCGCCCTGGTTCCAGTTTTCCGCCGTGCAGCTTGGGATGCCCGGCGGGAAGCAGCCGTAGCGGGAATGGTGATGGTGCATCGCCGTGCTGATCTGGCGCAGGTTGTTCGCGCAGTGGGCGCGTCGGGCAGCCTCGCGGGCAGCCTGGATGGCGGGCAAGAGAAGGGCGATAAGAACGCCGATGATGGCGATCACCACCAGCAGTTCGACCAGAGTGAACCCCCGGAACACCCTCGGCGACGACGCGGACACGCGCATCGGACCCACTCCTTTCGGAATGCGGGGCCAAAAGAACAAGAATTGCCCCGAGTGTCTCCTCGCTCGCTCCACCCTCTTTATACTCCGAATTGATCGAGCGCCGCAACCCTCCCAGGGGGTTGGGGGGTGTGGCGCGAACACGGCGTTGGGTGGCCGGATCGGCTCCCCGTTGCGTCACCGGCGTCGCCACGCGAATGGGAGCACGCCGACCACCGCGGTTGCGAGAAGGACAATCGCCTTGGGCTCGGGTACGCTGGCCAGCATCGCGTGGAGGCGGGCCGTTGGGTGCACGCCGTCCCAAAAGGCATACTCGTCCGGATTGGGCACGACCGTTCCACTGGCCTCGTTGAACGCCGAATCGGTGACGTTGGCGAATCCGAACGACGCGGGATCGTTCACGACCTCCGTGACCAGCGCGTATACGTCGATATACGAGATGGACAATCCCTGCTCGGACCGCAGTTGTTGGACCTTGTCGGACAGCAATGCGTTGAATTCCGCGGAGACCGCGTTCATCGGAATCGTCACGTCCTCGCCGAATTGGCGGAAGAGGGGAATCTCGCCCAACGGCGGCAGGTTCAATACCAGGAACTGCGTGCCCCCGCTTTGGGCCAAGGAAGTGATCAGCTCGGAGAGGTTGGCCACCGAGACGGCCGAGTCCGGCATTTCGCCGGACAGAATGCTCGCGAAGATGTCGTTGGCTCCGCCCCAGATGACAAACTGCTCGGAGCCGGTTGGCGCGTGGGCAGCCAAGTATTCATCCCCCTGCTCGAGCATGTTTGACGCTCCCGTGCCGGTCCACGACTGCCCGTGGCCGGTCTCCGCGCCGCCGTGGGCGTAGTTCGTGCCGCCGAGGCGACTGGGCGTGGGCGCCGGCAGGCCGAACAGCCCCGCGCGTACTTCAATCCACGTCGGCCCGTTGGAGTATCGGCCTTGCCAATAGGGCGGCGACTCCGGAACGGCGCCGGCGGTCAAGTCATACGTGTTGCCGCCGTCCGAGAGGCTGTCGCCGAAGACCACGTAATGCGTGATCGGTTCGGCCGACGCGGTCAAGAGGCCGCCTCCGAACGTCGCGATCGAGGCAACCAGAATCCGCAACGTCTCCATGGCTCGCGCCTCCGCAAAAAAAGGGGAGGGCGCCAAGGTTCGGGCATTCCCACGAATGCCCGCCCCGGGGCATCCACCCGTCGTTGTCGTTTTCCCCAAGAATCGCTTGCGCGACATCAACGAAGTCAGTCGGCCGTCGGCACGGGGCCGGCCAGCGTCTCGAACTCGTCGAGCACCGTGCTGTCGCCCGCGCGAATCACCTCGCAGTGCATCCGTACCAGCGGCAGACGGCTTGCGATGTACCGCCGGGCAACCGTCTTCTTCCGATCGTTCGCCGCGGCCTGGCCCAAGAGCAAGTGGCCGCAAATCACGGCGATGGCCGAATTGACCAGCCGCCGCCCGGCCAGATCGAGATACGCGCCCGACAGGCTCTTGACGAAATGGATCGCCTCGACGATTTCCTCGCGGGCGCCGAGGAGCCGCGCCTTGAGCTCCTCCAGGGCCGGATCGTCGTAGGTTTTCGCCTCGAAGTCGGCGACGTACTGCTCGAACGTGCCGGAGGTTACCCCGCGGACCGCCGCGACCACTTGAAGCTGGCTGGTGCCTTCGTAGATCGTGGTGATGCGCGCGTCGCGCAGGTAGCGCTCGGCGGCGTAGTCCTTCATGTAGCCGGAGCCGCCCAGGACCTGGATCGCGTCGTTCGCCACGCGGATGCACATTTCCGAGCACTCGTACTTGCTCATCGGCGTGAGCATGCTGTTGGTGCGCTTGAAGGCGCGGCTGCGCTGCTTGCGCTCCTTCTGTTCCTCGGGCGAAAGCCCTGGGCAGCCTTCGAGGATGCGGAGGTTGTTGTTCTCGTGGTCGCAGACGCGGCTGGTTTCGTACAGCAGCGCCCGGGCCGCCTCGATGGACACTTTCATATCCGTGAGCATCTCGGCCACGGCGGGCATCCGCTCGATGGGCACGCCGAACTGGTGGCGCGAGTGGCCGTACGTCCGCGCCAGGCGATAGGCCGCCTCGGCAACGCCCATCGACTGCGCGGCGATCCCCACCCGCGCGCCGTTCATCAGCGCCATCACGTAGGTGATGAGCCCCCGCTGGCGCTCGCCGACCAGCCGGGCGGGCGTGTTGTCGAACACGAGTTCGCAGGTGGGCGAGCCGTGGATGCCCAGCTTGTGCTCGAGATGGCGCACGCGAACCCGATCCGACCGCTCGGAGAGGAACAGGCTCAAGCCCCGGCCGTCGGAGATGTTCGGCTCGCTGCGGGCAAGCGTCAGCAGGATTTCGCCGCAGCCGTTGGTGATGAACCGCTTCACGCCGTTCAGGACCCAGTTGCCGTTTTCGTTCTGCTCGGCCCGCAGACGGACGGACTGCAGGTCGCTGCCGGCGTCCGGCTCGGTCAGGACCATGGCGCCGGTCACCTCGCCCGAGGCGAACCGCGGCAGCACTTCGTCCTTGATCTCCTGGTTGGCGAAGGCGTTGATCGTCTCGGCGATGCCTTGCAGGCCGAACATGTTCATGAACGAGGCGTCGGCCCGGCTGACCATCTCGGTGGCCATCGTGTAGACGACGTTCGGGCAGTTCAGCCCTCCGTAGCGCCGCGGCAGCGTGAAGCCCATCAGGTCGGCCTGGGCCATCCGGTCCAGGTTCTCGCGCACGAGCGGATGATAGGTCACCGTGCCGTTGTCGTTCAGCGTGTTGCCTTCTTCATCGACGCGCTCGGCGTTGGGCGCGATCGTCGTGGCGGCCACGTGGCCGACGATCTCCAGCACGCGGCGGTAGTTGTCCACGGCGTCGCGCTCGTCCAGCGGCGCGTAGTCGGCCTGGCCGTTTTCGGCGCGGTCTTCCTGAAGCCGCGCAAGCTCGGCCAGATCGAGATAATCGAACAGGAACTGGATGTCCTGGTTGTCGAGAAAGAAATTGGCCACGGGCGGTCTCCCGGATATCTCAGTGTTTTTCCTTGATGGCTTTGATGAACATCGGGATGATCTTGTTCAGATCGCCGACGATGCCGTAATGGGCGACGGAGAAGATCGGGGCGTCCGCGTCGCTGTTGATCGCGATGATTTTGGCCGATTCCTCCATGCCGGCGCGATGCTGCACGGCCCCGCTGATGCCCACGGCGATGTAGAGCGCCGGCCGCACGGTAGTGCCGGTCTGGCCGATCTGGTACTCCTTGCCGATATATCCGCTATCGACCGCGGCGCGGCTCGCGCCGACCGCGCCGCCGATGGCCCCGGCCAGTTGTTGAATCAGGTGGAAATTCTCCTTGCTGCCCAGTCCGCCGCCGCCGGCGACGATCACGCGGGCGCCCTTGAGATTCACTTTGCGGGGTTCGACGTGCCGGCGGATGAGCTTCAACGGCGCGTCCAGCTCGGCCAGGTCCACCGTCTCGGGGATTACCTCGCCCGCGCGCGAGGGGTCGGGATCCAAAAGCGGCATCACGCCCTCGCGAACCGTGGCCATCTGCGGCCACCAATCGTAGTTCACAATCGTGGCGATGATGTTGCCGCCGAAGGCCGGGCGGATTTGCAAGAGAAGATTCTTATGCGTCACCTCGGTCTTCGCCTCGGTGACGTCCTTGATCTCCAGGTCGGTGCAATCGGCGGTCAGACCGGCCCGCATCGTCGAGGCCACCCGCGGGGCCAAGTCGCGCCCGATGGGCGTGGCCCCATAAATGACGATCTGCGGTCGGTGCTTGGCCACGAGCGTCGCCACCACCTTGGCGTAGCTGTTTGTCTGATAATAGGCCAACTCGGGCCGGTCCACGACGTAGACCCGATCAGCTCCCTGGGCCACGAGCCGCGCGCCCAAGCCGTTCAAGCCCGACCCCGGCAGCACGGCCGCGGTCTTCACGCCAAGCTGGTCGGCCAACTGGCGGGCCTTGCCGCACAGCTCGAGCGACACGTCGTGCAGACGGCCGTCCTCCTGCTCGGCGAACACCCAGACTTCGCCCTGTCGATTCGGTTCGATCATGTTTTCCTGCTATCCTGTCACACGTGCCGTCAGCCGTCACTGAGAGACTCGATCCAACCCTGCCATGGACCTGCGTTCTTTAAGAAGGTCCATCAATTCGTTGGATTTGTAATTGTAATTCCGCTTGTCGAAAGTTCCAACATATCGGAGTTCCGGCAAGTCGAGCAACGGAGACAGATCACCATCTTCCACGGTCGTCTCCACGAATGAGAAGAAGTCGAGATGATTCAACCCGCTCATCCACTTCAAGTTCGGCATGGGCGCACATGATGAGAGCATGAGTCGTCGGAGGCGTTTGAGCGACGAGATTGGCTTGTACGATGCGACTCGCTTGGCCTTCTCAATGCCGAGTTCGCGAATCCCCAACGCCCCGGATGCAAGAACCTCCAAAGTCTCCAGTTTTGGCGCATAGGCGACATCGAAGTAGCGAAGATCCTCCAACGTTTCCGCGCCAACCAATGAATTGATGTTCGTTTGCGTCAACCTCAGCAGTTCCAGTCGAGTTATATGGGCGAGGTCGGAGAGATCCGACGAACGAGGATTGAAATGCCAGATTTCAAGCTTCCGCAATTCGCGGCTTTCTTGAAGATTACCGTTGTCAATATGCCAATCCCCTTGAAACACCTCCAGTTCTGGAAACCAGGAGAAGTCGATTCCCGATCCCGGTGATTCAATGCGTAATCCACGAAGATTGCCCAGGCTAGCCAGACTCCGAACATCTACTCCTTTCTGATTAACGATTTCAAGGTAGAGCAGAAGTGGAAATTCGTCCAAGAAACCCAGATCTGATACGCCAGAAATCCACAATCCGCTATAGGGACCGAGCTCTCCGACACGTCTGAACTCCGCGAGAGCTTTCTTCCTATTGCCCGGCGTTACCGGCAACAGGAGATCGCAAGGTGCGGCTCGATAAAAACCCTGTGTAATGCCGGTGGAACAGACTCTGACTCCATCAAGTCGCAAATCCCTCACGGTGCCTCTCCAATTGAAAGGAGCCGTTAGCCCAACGTCCGGTCGGTCACCAACTCGTGGACGAGCTGGCGGACGCCGTCCTCGGTGGGTGGAATCTCGGTGAATCCCTCCTTGGTCAAGACGATGGACTGAACGCGGTAGACCTTGGTGGGCGAGCCGGCCACGCCGCACCGGTCGAGGTCGGCCCCGATCCGGTCCAGGTCCCATTGTTCGAGCAACTGGCCGGCGGCGCGCAGGGCCTCGACCCGGCGGGCGGCCTCCGCGGCGATCTCCTCCTCGGACGCCTCGGGCATCTCGGCCCGAACCAGCCCGGGCACTTCGGCCTCGACCCGGAGGCGCTTGTGCCGCATCACCCGCTTGGCCGCCGGGGGGCGCGGCCGGTTGGCCGTGTCGATCACGGTGACCAAAACGGGCAGCCGGGTCTCGACCACCTCCCAACCCTGCCCGATGTTCCGCCGGATCTGAACGACGTCGCCCGACAGGCTCTCGATCCCTTCGAGATAGGTCACCTGGGGGATGCCTAGCTTCTCGGCGCATTGGGGGCCGACCTGGGCGGTGTCGCCGTCGATGGCCTGGCGGCCACAGAAGACGAAATCGAACCGCCCGACGGTCCGGATGGCCTGGCTGAGGATGTAACTCGTGGCCAACGTGTCGCTTGCGGCCGCCCGCCGGTCGGTCAGGAGGATCGCCCGATCGGCCCCCCGAAACAGGCATTCCCGCAGCACGTCGGCCGCCTTGGGAGGGCCCATCGAGAGCACCGTGACCGTTCCGCCGTGGGCGTCGCGGATGGCCAGGGCCGTTTCCAGGGCGTGCAGGTCCTCTGGGTTGAAGATGGCCGGCAGCGCGGCGCGGTTCACCGTGCCGTCGTCCTTCATCGCCTCGACGGTGATGTTGGCCGTGTCGGGCACCTGTTTGACACACACGATACTATCGTAGGGCACGGCAGCTCGCTCCGGAGAGATATCGTCTTGAGGACACGAACGAAACCCCGGAGGCTATCAGGCTTGTCCAAACCGGTCAAGCCCCGCTCCTTCCTGCCCGACACCGCCCGGCAATAGCCCCGCCTTGTCCTGTTGTCAATCTGACATCCATTCGGTAATCTGGGATGTCAAAACCACTCGATAAAATAACGTCCATCCGACAGAAGGATGCGCTGCCACAAGTCGTGATGCCGGTGCGGCTGCGCCGCAGGGTTTTTTAGGCATGGCTCCGGTGTCCAATGGGCACGCCAAGAGCACGAGCAAGCCGTTTCCCGTCACAAATCCCATTGGACACCGGAGCCATGCCTCAGAAAATCCCGGGGGTCCGGGGGCAGAGCCCCCGCGCGTTCTCGTGTTGGATGAACCAAAAACCTTTCGTGTTTTCGTCCTTTCGTGATCCCGTCTCCGACAACCGTTGCCGAGCACTTCAGGGCCGAACTGGCTTAGCGTTGTCGATCCGATTGAATCACGAAAACGCGAAAGGACGAAAGCACGAAAAACGGATGGAAGGGTACATGAATGAGCCATTCCTCGCCTGAACCCCTGGAGACCGGCAGCGCCGTCATCCGGGCACTTCTGGCCCAGCCTCGATGGGCCGAGGTCGGGGCGGAGATCCTGCGGCAGGCCAGTCGAGAAGAGGACGCGGCCAGCTTCCTTGCCGGGGCCTTGCGCCGCGTGGCCGTCGCGGCGGGAAGCGACTACGCGGCGGTCGTTCGGGCGGAGGAGGGCCGATGGGTGGTGCAGGTCGAGTGGGGCCCAGCCCGCACGCTGCCCGGCGGGCTCCTGGCCGAGACGCTCGATCGGGCGGCGCCGTGCAGCAACGATGCCTGGGCGGGGGCCCCGCTCGCCGAGCGGGCCGAAACGTCCGAGGTGCTCGTCCTGGCGGGCAATGCACCAACGGCCACCCGGCGGGCCAGCGCCGTCGCGGTCCTTGCGCCCGTGCTGGGCGATGCCTTGGGCGCCGTCCGCCAGCGCGATCGGCGGCAAAGCGAACTGGCCCGACGGGTCCGGCGGCTCGAGGCCATCGTCCAGATCGCCCAGCAGTGGCACGGCCACCAGGACGTGGAATCCCTGCTGGCCGACATGGCCAAGGCGGCCACGCGGCTGTTGGAGGCCGATCGCGCGAGCATCTTCCTTTGGGATCGCCCCGCGCGATCACTGGTGGCCCGACCGGCTCTGGGCGTCGAGGGCGGCGAGCTCCGCGTGCCGGACGACGCCGGCGTGGTGGGCCAGGTGATTCGGACGGGCCGGCCGCTGCGGGTGGACGCCGCGGCCGAGCCCGAGCGGATCGACCGCCAGGTGGACGCCCGTCTTGGCTACCAGACGCGCACGCTCCTGTGCGTTCCGCTGCGGGGTAGCGCGGGCGAGCTGTTCGGCGCGTTCGAGCTGGTCAACAAGCACGCGGGCCGATTCACCGAGGAGGACGAGGCGGCCTTGGTCGAGCTGGCCGCGCACGCGTCGATCGCCCTGGAAAACGCGCAAGATCGCCAGCGCCTGCTCGGCGTGAACCGTCGGATCGCCGATCAGGCCGCCGAGTCCGTGCGTCTGGTGGGCCGAAGCCCTGCGATCGAGGCCATCCGCTCGATCACCCGCCGCGTGGCCGATACCGATCTGGCCGTGCTGGTGCTGGGCGAGAACGGGACGGGCAAGGAAATCGTCGCCCAGTCGATCCACTACCTGAGCCGGCGGCGCGACAAGCCGTTGGTGGCCGTCAACTGCGCGGCCATTCCCGACACGCTGGCCGAAAGCGAGCTGTTCGGGCACGAGAAGGGCGCGTTTACCGACGCCCGCGAGGCCCGTGCCGGCAAGTTCGAGCTGGCCGACCTGGGCACGCTCTTCCTCGACGAGATCGGCGACCTGTCGCTGGCCGCGCAGGCGAAGCTGCTCCGCGTGATTGAGGAAAAGACGCTGGTGCGCGTGGGCGGATCGACGCCCATCCGCACCGACGCGCGGATCGTCGCCGCGACCAATCAGGATCTTGCCGCCATGGTTCGCCAGAAGCGGTTTCGCGAGGATCTGTACTTCCGGCTCAACGTGGTGGCGATCGAGATCCCGCCCTTGCGCGATCGGCCGGAGGACGTCGTGCCGTTGGCCGAGCACTTCCTCGGCGAGTTCTCCCGCCGGGCGCGGCGGCCCGCCCCGCGGTTCTCGGCTGCGGCGCTTGCGCGGCTTCAATCGCACGCCTGGCCGGGCAACGTCCGCGAGCTGCGCAACCTGATGGAGCGGCTCGCGTATCTCTCGACGGACGCCGAGATTGACGCCGCGGAGCTGGCGTTCATCCTCTCGCCCCGCGGCGGGCCGGAGATCGAGCCCGCCGGCGGCGAGTCGCTGGCCGAGGCGACCGCGCGGTTTCAGATCGACTACATCCACCGCGCCGTCCATCTCGCCGGCGGCAACGTCAGCCAAGCCGCCGACCGCCTCGGCCTGCACCGCTCGAACCTTTACCGCAAGATGCGGCAGCTTGGGATGGAGACGTCGTAAGGCGGGCTCGATGCGGACGTGGCGCGTGCGCGGGGATGCGACTCAGTAAGATTCAGTGCAACCACAACGGGTTACACCAGTACCCCCTAGGGGAGTCGAACCCCTGTCTTTGGACTGAGAATCCAATGTCCTGGGCCACTAGACGAAGGGGGCCCTGCGGCGAACTGGGGGCGGGTTGCCCACAGCGCCAAGCTCCACAGTCTAACACCGGCTGTTGAGACCGTCAACGCGGGGCGACGGCGAAAAACTCCTTCACGCCTGTCAAGAACATCTGGACGGCCACGGTGGTCAGGAGCAGACCCATCAGGCGCTCCATCGCATTGAGCCCGCGGGCGCCGAGGAACCGGCTCAAGGGGCTGGCCGCCACGAGAATCGCGCCCGAAACAAGCCACGCGGCCACCAGGGCCACGAGCAATTCGAGCCATTGCGACGGGGCGCCGGCTCGCAGCAAGAGCACCGTTGCCATGGCCGAGGGGCCCGCCACGAACGGAATCGCCAGGGGGACGACAAACGGCTCGCCGTCCAGGTTGTGGGGGAAAATCTCCTTCGCGCTGGCGAAAATCATCTTGATGGCGATCAAAAACAAGATGATCCCTCCGGCGATTCCCAGCGCCGGCTCGCCGACTTGGAGCAGATTGAGCAGCACGTCGCCCACGACGAGGAAGAAGACAAGAACGGCCAGGGCGATGAGGAGTTCGCGAACGGCGATCCAGCGGGCGCGCCGCGGCGGAATGCCCGACAGGAAGCTGACAAACAGCGGCACGTTGCCCATCGGGTCGATCACGAGAAACAGCAGAATTGCCGCCTTGAGAATGGCCATGTTCCCTATTGTCCATTCCGCCGCCGCGTCGTGCAAGGCTTGACCTGGGGTGTGTCCAGCGACATACTAAACAGTTCGATCCAAGGGCGGAAAACGGGGACAGGCGCGGCGGCGGCGACGTTTCCGTCCACGCCACACTCGTTTTCGCCAAGGAGCCAGTCTTCGTTTCCCGCAAACTCAGCGACATAGCACTGACCGCTTTGCGAGTGCGAGATGTCCGTCTCTTCGGCTGCAACCGACCAAAACGCCGCCGCGGAACCGCCCGTTGCGGGACCAACGCGCGCGGCGGTTGCCGCGGGCGCGTTGGGTTTGATGGCCGCGTGGACCGCGGCGGGTTCGATCGGATTGGTGGCCGCGCCGCTGCGCCACGCCGTGGTGTGGATCCTTTTGGGCGCGGCCGGCGCGCTGGCGCGTCCGAGGGGCCGCAGGCTCGCCTGGCTCGCCGCCGCCGCGGCGCTCGTGGTGGGTCTGTCGCTTTTCGCGCCAGGGCAAAGCGCGGCCGACGCGGCGGCCGTGGCCGTCTTTATCGCCGTGTTGTCGGGCATGGGGCGTCGCGATGCGGCGGGACGGCACGCCCCAAATCGAGTGGAAGGCATCCGTCTGGCGAGCCAAGGCCGGGGTTCGCCTCGGACTCCACCGCGCCGTGAAACGTCCGACGCTTCGCCCGCCGCGCCGCCCGAGCGCGAGGGGCTCCCAGCCGCCGACGCGCGGCTATTGGTCTTGGTGGGCGTGGCCGCGGGCGTGCTCGCAATTTGGCGATTGGCCGTCGCGACGATCCCGACGGCGGTCTCGCTGGCCGGCGCGCTAGGCGAGGGCATGGGCGACATTGCCGGATGGATCGCGGGCCGCCCGCTGAACGTAGGCGCGAGCTTCGCCGGGCTGGATTTCCTCGTGCCCATGGCGGTGATCTGGATCGGCTGGCTGCGATGGACCTTGACGCCGCGCTGGAAGCGCGCCGTATGGGCCGCCGGGGCCATCGTGGCGGCTCATCTTGCGTATCTCGCGGTCGTCGCGCGAGCCAACGATCTGGTCGCGTTTCTGCCGGATCCGCCCGCGCCGCCGTCGCTCGATGCCTCGGAGTATCGCCCACCCGAGTGGCTGCTTTCCGAAACCCTCCGCGCCGCGATCCCCTGGAATCTGCCGATCCTGGCGGCGTGTCTTCACGCGATCGTCGCCGGGTGCATGTTTCGGTGGGGGCGATGGGCGCCGGCCGACGGTCGGTCGGTCGGGCGCGTTGCCCCGCGCCGGCTTGGCGCGGCCGCCGCGTTGGCGTTCGTCGCGGTGGGCGTCCTGGCCATCGCCGGCGGACCGTCGAGCCTGGGCGGGGCGCGGATCGTCGTCTACGCCCGAGGGTTTCTCGATTTCGCCCGGCCGGGCTACGACAATTTCGGGATCGAGGCGGCGGGCTTGTACGGCACGTTGCCGGCGCTGGTGTCGAGCTTCGGCGGAGAGATGGTCGTCTCGCCCGAACTGGCCCAGGCGGATCTCGAAAAGGCCGACGTGCTCTTGCTTCTGCATCCGACCGAACCCTGGACGCCGGGCCAGTTGGAGCGGATCGAGGCCTTTGTCCGCGAGGGTGGGTCGCTGCTGGTCGTGGCGGGTCCGGCGGTGTTTGGCGCGTCGCCGCGCGGGGCCGTGGACGACGTGCTCTCGCCCGTGGGCATGGCGATCAACTACGACGTGGCCCTGCCCGCTGCGGCCCAGTGGGACGACGCGCTTGTGGCGCTGCCGCATCCGGCCACGGCGGGTTTGCCGGACCGCATCGAGTGTTTCGGCCTGCGGCAAAGCTCGTCGATCCGGGCGCGATGGCCGGCCCGGCCGATCCTCATGGGCACGTGGGGTCACGCCGAGCCGGGCAGCGACGCGGCCGCCGGCGCGGACGGCCAAATCGACCCCGGCGAACGGCTGGGCGATCTCGTGCTCATGGCCGAGCGGCCGCTGGGACGCGGCGTCGTCGTGGCCCTGGCCGACGACGCTTGCCTCGCCAATCTGACCACGGTCTACTCCCATCCGTTTGTCGGTCGTCTGCTCGGGTATCTGGCCCGACGGCCGGCCAATCCGCAAACGTGGTGGCGACAAGCCCTGGGCTTGATCGTCTGCCTGGCCCTTGCGGCGGCGCTGGTCGCGTCGTTGGACGCCGCGGCCGCGGTCGCCGTGTCGCTGGCGATCGCCCTGGGACTGGCAGGCGCGCGGGGCGTCAACGGGTTGCTGCCGCCCGTGTTGCCCCAGGGACCGCCGGGCTCGCACGCGCCGCTGGCCTACATCGACCTGTCGCACCAGGAGCCGATTTGCCGCCGGCCGTGGAGCAACGAAGGGATCGAGGGCCTTGCCATGGCGTTGATGCGCGCCGGCCGCGTGCCTTTGGCGCTGTACGACTGGTCGGCCACGCGGCTGGACGCGGCGGCGACCGTCGTGGCGGTGGCGCCCGCGGGGTCGTTCTCTCCGTCGGAGCGCGCGTGGCTGCGGCAATGGATGGAGCGCGGCGGCGTGTTCGTTCTCTGCGCCGGCGCGACCGAGGCCGGGCCGCACGACGCGCTGTTCGCCGATCTGGGCATCCGCGTCCGGCCGATCCCGCAATCGCCGGGCGACCCTTCGCCGGAGCCCGCCCCGGTCGGACGGTTCCCCAACAACTTCGGCCGCTTCGCCACGGCGTATCTCAACGCGGCCGATTACGGCGCGGGGGACTATCTCGCCCGGGTGTGGATCTTCCACGGCTGGCCGGTCGAACCCCGCGGGCAAGACGCGCAGGTGCTCGTCCGCGGCTACGATAACGTGCCGCTCGCGGCCGCGCGGCCGGTCGGCGAGCAGGCCGAGCGGGGTTGGGCCGTGGTGATCGGCGACGGCGGCTTCGCGTTGAACTACAATATGGGCTACTTCGACGGGCAGATGGTCGACGGCGCGGACGAGAACGCCTACTTCTGGCGTTGGCTGCTCTCGCGCGTGTCGGGCGGCGACGAATGGGTCCCACCCGACGTGAAACGGGCGTCCGCGCCGACGAAGCAGCCGACCAGCTCGAAGGAGACCGCGCCATGATCCGCGCGTGGCTGGCCCTTGCGCTGGTGTCGGCGTCGTGGACGGCCGGGCTGGGATGCTATCGCCCGGCCAGCGCGTGGTTGTGGGCGGCAAGTCTGGCGGCGGGGGTCGTGTTGTGGGCGACGAATAAGGGGACGGTCCCATTTTCGCTGAACGAAAATTGGGACAGTCCCCAGGGCGAATGCCTCGTGGCGGCGGCGATATGGATTTTACCGGTCTGGGTGATGCCGTGGCCGTATCGGGCGGCGCCGCTTCTGCTGCTCGCCGGGTTGTTGCTGCATTGGACGCCGATCCCGCGGCGATGGCCGAGGGCGTTGGCCGGCGGCGCTTCGATGGCGGGTTGGACGCTTTTGGCGCAGGCGCCCGTTGCATGGGCCTATGGATGTTGGACCGCCCGATCGCACGAACTGCCCTCGCCGTTGGCGCACTTGATGGGCGTGGTGGCTCGAGCCCTCGGCGTGGAGGCCAGCGTCGAGGGCAGCACGCTGGCGATTCGCGCCGGCGACGACGTGCACCGGCTGGGCGCGACGTGGGACCTTTTGATCGATCCAGCCACGTTGCTGTTTGCCGCCGGCGGCCTGGCGATGCTCGGCTTGGTGTTTCGAGACGCGCCGCCGCGGCGGCGTCTGTCGGATTGGGGCCGCGCGGCGGGCACGTTGCTTCTCGTCGTCGCCGCGTGGCTGCCCGTGCGACTGGGAATGATCTTGGGATTGTATGTTCATCGCGTCGCGCGGGCCGACGCGAGTTTGCCCCCGAGCGTGATGAATCAGACGTTTAGTTGGTGGCTGCCGGCGATGCTTCTGGCCGGGCCGACGCTCTTGGCCGTTCGTCTGGTGAGCGTGCCGCCGGTGGAATCGCGCGTGGAACCGCCGGCCGCCGGAAGGGCATTCCCGCGCCGTCGGCTGGCCCTTTGCTGCGGGCTCGTCGCGTTGGGCGCGGCCGTGCCGACGTGGCTTTGGGCGTGGCACCCGGTCGGGAGCCCTCGGGAAGGCCGCGTGACGTTCGTCGAGCGGCACAGCGAGTGGGAGCCCACGGACGCCGCTTACGATGAGGACCACTATGGCGAGCCCTCGAGCTACACGTATCGGGTGCTGTACGACTACGCCTCGCGGTTTTTCTCCATGTCGCGGCTTGTGGAGTCGGACGCGATCGACGCCGAGACGCTGCGCGGCTGCGACGTCCTCGTGGTCAAAACGCCCACGGCGCGTTTCCTGCCCGAGGAAGTGGCCGCCATCGCGCAGTACGTCCGCAACGGCGGAGGGCTTCTTCTGATCGGCGACCACACGAACGTCTTCAACTCGACCGCGTACATCAACGACGTCGCCCGGCAGTTCGGCTTCGCCTTCCGCGACGACCTGTTGTTCTGCGTGGGCACGCCCTACGAGCAGGCGTATCGGCCCGCCCTCGTACCGCATCCGGCCGTGCAATACGTGGAACGGATGGATTTTGCCGTTTCCTGTTCGATCGATCCGGGCCGTTCGAGCGGCCGGGCGGCGCTCTGGGACATCGGGCTGTGGAGCTTGCCCTCGCAATACGAGCACGAAAACTACCATCCACCCGCCGAATACCGGGCCACGCTCCGCGCCGGCGCGTTCATTCAGCTTTGGGCCGCGCGGCATGGGGCGGGCCGCGTTCTGGCGTTCACCGACTCGACCATCTTCTCGAATTTCTCGCTCTTTCAGCCGGGCAAGTCGGAACTCGCCATCGGGATGCTCGACTGGCTCAACCGCCGAAGCTATTGGGACGAGCCGGGCCGTTGGCGGCTGCTGACGATTCCGCTGGGGCTGGCCGGCGCGGCGCTGGCGGCGTTTGGTTTGTGGACGGCCCGCGGCAGCCGCGCCGGGGCGCTTTTGGCCGCGTGTTTTCTAGCGGGCTGGGCCGCGGCGTGCCTGGGCGCCGGGGCATCGGCGCGCGCGGCCATGCCGGCGCCCGTGCCCCGGCGCGACGCCGTGGACGTCGCGATCGACCGAACCGTGTCCGACGCGCCGCTTTCCAAGGGCGCCTACATCCAAGGCCAGGGCGAGGGATTCGGGCTTTTCGAGCAGTGGATTCCGCGGCTGGGATGTTTCACGTCGCGGAGAGCCGGCGCGGACGCCTTTGCCGGCGACGCCCTCGTCGTGCTGCATCCCACCGGCTCGGTGAGCGAGGAGTACCGCCGGCGGCTCGTCGAGTACGTGGCGCGGGGTGGGCGGGTGCTGGTGGTCGATTCGCCGGGCAACTACCGCTCGACGGCCAACAGTTTGCTTTGGCCCTTTGGGCTGGCCATCGAGCCGGAGCAATACGTTCGGGGCGAAGTGGTCCTGGCCGATTCGACGTTGAGGCTGCCGGACGAGGTCGGCTGCGCGGTGTCCGGCGGATCGGCCGTGGCGCGGATCGGGAACACGACCGTCGCGGCGACCACGTCGCTGGGCAAGGGCCGCGTCACGGCGATCGGGTTCGGCCCGTCGTTTGACGACTACCGGATGGGCGGCTCCTGGCAGCCGCAGCCCGACGCCGCGCAGCGCGGCCGGTACGACGTTCTCTTCGCCCTACTGCGGGCCGCTCTAGTACTTTAACGCCAAGCAGCCAAAACCATAAACGGGACGGAGCATCGATAAAAAACTCACCCGCCGTCGCGATTCTCGAACGACGTCGGAAAATGGATCCGGTTGCGGACGGGGCCCTCGGCGGGGCGGATCCAGGAGTCGAACTCGCGTTTGCCCTCCGTCAATTCGATGACCCGGCCGCCGCGCGGCAGGTCGCCGTAGGCGGCCAGGCCGCTGACTCGCCCGTAGGCCAGGCAAATGCCGAACAGGCAGCCCGCGTAGTCGTTGTCGTGATCGTGGCCGACGGCCACTCCCATCACGTCGCCCTCCTCGAGCATGGCGGCGAACAGGCCGGAGTTGAGCGTTCCGTGCGAGCCGCTTTCGCCCCGGGCGCCGATCTTCGATTTCAACAGGATCGGGTCGCAGTATTCCTGCAGCGGGATGTGGAAAAAGGCCATTGCCGGAAGCGGCTCGCCGCAGCGGGCGGCGCGGAGCTGGCGGCTCGTCTGGCGATACCACTGGATCTGGTCGAACGACACCCAGCCGTAGCGCGAGCGGACGTCCTTGCATTGGTTGATCGCCTCGATCGTCGGGTAGGCTTGGGAGTCGAGGAAATAGAGCGCGCAGGCGGCTTCGTTCGACTTGCTCCCGGCGATCGTCAGGACGTAGTTGCCCGTCGCGCCGAGCGACTCGGGGCCTTCCCGCGCGAGGCTGCCGGGCAGGGCCGCCAGATGTTTGACGATGTCGCGGCGGGCGACGCCGTGCTTCTCGTCGTCGTGGTTTCCCATTACGGCGGCCCAGGGGATCGCGCGGCGGCGAATGGGTTCGGTCAGGCGCGTCCAATCTTCAAGCGGGTCGCGCTCCGTCACGACGACGTCGCCGGTGAGCACGACGAGGTCCGGCTTCTCGGCGTCGATGACTTTTTCGATCACCTCGAGGGTCTTGGGGGCTTCCTCTTGGGTCGAATTCCAATGCAGGTCGGTCAGTTGGACGATTTTGAACTTGCCTTGCGGGTTGAATTGCAGCGTCGGCGCGGCGGCGCGGGCCGCGGTGGAGCATATTGCCAGCAGGCACATCGCGCCGGCAATCGCCGCCGCCGGACAGGAACACCTGTTCGCAGCAGTCTTTTTCATCGCATTACGCCTCGTTGAGTGTGGGGGTTCCGGGGCAGGGACGTTTTATCATCCCCGCCGGCGACCGAGAACCGCGGGAAAGACTCTCGGCTCCAGATTACCACCACCCGACCGCGACGTACAGCCGGCCGCCGGGGTCGTACTCCTCACGCTCCGTGTGAGGATTCGTCACGCGGAGCGCGACGAGTGCGAACATGGGAGTACAGGCTATCGAACCGGCGGTCCGCCCGCGGGCCGCCTCCGTTGAGTGCCTTACGGGGAAGTGTCCAACGCGTGCATTGTCCCCGACGCGATGGTGCCCTTTCAAGGCCAGTTTTTGGGCCGTTTTGGACACGAGGCCAGAGTCTCCCAGGGGAGGCACGAGAGAGGGGACGGGGGGCGAGGGATTGGGGATTGGGGATTGGGGATTGGGGATTGGGGAGCGCGACGCGAGCGACGGTGGGCGAGCACGGGCCGTTCGTGCGCTGCTCGCGCGACGGGTGTGACTGCTGGACAAGGGCCGGCGCGACAATCTATCATACTTCCTGAGGTTCCGTGCGGTGATTCAATGTCGTTGCGAAGGAGTCTCATCGTGGAAATCAACAAGAGCGGGTGTTGCGTCCTTGTGTCCTTGCTGATTGGGTTGGCTGCGTCCGCTTTGCGCGGCGACGAGCCGGCTTCGAAAACGCCCGGCGACGCGCCGAAGACAATCGCCGCGGCGACCGCCGGCGTGGCTACCGAGCCGACGCCCGCCATTCGGGCGTGGGAGGATTTGAAGTTCGGGATGTTCGTCCACTTCGGGCTGAGCACGTTCGTGGGCGATCAGTTTGGACGCACGCCGGCCAAGAGCACGGACTACGCGCCGACCGCGCTGGACGTGGACCAGTGGGCGCGGACCGCCCGCGACACCGGCATGAAGTACATGGTGCTCACCGTGAAGCACCACTACGGCCACGCCCTGTGGCCCAGCAAGCATTCCGACTTCACCGTGGCCACGAGCGGGAACAAAACCGACGTGGTCGAGAAGTTCGTCGAGGCGTGCCGCAAGCACGGCCTGAAGCCGGGGTTCTACTACTCGCTCGGCTGGGACTCGCACCACATGCCGAAGAGGACGCCCGAGCAGTACGAGCGATTCGTGCTCGATCAGATGACCGAGCTTCTGACGCAATACGGGCCGATCACGGTGCTCTGGTGCGACATCCCCTGGGACATGGGGCCCGACACGCCCGGGGCGCTCGGGCGGCTTTACGCCCACTGCAAGTCGCTGCAACCGGACTGCTTGATTCTGCACAACCAGGGCTTTGTCGACGGCAGCCAGGTGCATAAGCGGGAGCCGACGTATTTCGGCAAGAGCGTCTCGAAGCCGCCCGTGCCGATCTGGCCGAAGGACGTTAACAACGGCGAACTCATCTATCCGCCAGCCGAGGGCCACAACCCGCGGATTGCGTTCGAGGGCCGACAGTATTACATCCCCAACGAAGTATGCACGATGATGGGACAGCGGCGGTGGTTCTGGGGCGCCGAGGACGACGTTCGCCCCGCCCGGCAGCTTGTGGAGATCCACCGGCGTTCGGTCGGGCGGAAGGCGAATCTGCTTCTCAATGCCTGGCCGGACCGATCGGGCCGGATTCCGCCCGAGACGGTCCAGCGACTCATGGACCTGGCCCGGCTGATCGAGCATCCCGAGTTGGTCGAGGATTCGCTCGTTGTGGACCGGCCGGTCACGGCGTCGAACGTGTACCACAACGACGCGGACAAATGGGGCCCGAACCGCGCGGTGGACATGGACGTCACCGTCGAGACGGGCACGCGCTGGGCCACCGACGACGACGTGAAGACCGCCTGGCTCGAAGTCGATCTGGGCGGCCCCAAGACGTTCGCCCGGGCGACGGCCAGCGAGTATCTCGACGCCGTCCGCGCGTTCGAGCTACAAGTGCCCGACGGCCAAGGCGGCTGGCGCACGATCCACCGCGGCCAAACCATCGGCGGTCCAGGCATCGACGTCTCGTTTCCGCCAGTGACCGCCGACCGCGTGCGCCTGTCCATCATCGACTCGACCGGCGGCCCGACGCTGTGGGACTTCGCGGTGTACCCGACGGGGAAGAGGTGAGGGGGGAGTGGCTGGTGGTTATTGGCTGGTGGTTAGTGGTCAGTGGTCAGTGATTGGGGATTGGGGATTGGGGATTGGGGGCGTTGCGCGAGCGAGGAGGGCGTGGTACCCACGCCGTCAACACTGTCGTTGGCCGCTTCGGAGTTTGCTTTTTGCGAGTTGGGGGATCCGAAGGCGTTTACCCCGTTGGGCAACGCCGTTAAGCATTTCAGACGGCGTTTGCCAGGTGTTGGCGGTATCGCTCCAGTTGTCGCTTCTTCTTTTGATTTGCGGCG
>JAFGDS010000030.1 GCA_016931995.1 Pirellulales bacterium | reverse complement strand
TCCAGGAAGCCCGCCGTCGCCTCTTCGCCCGTCTCGCCTTCGACGATCCCGACGCCGACCCCATCCTCCCCTCGCCCGCTCGCCTGAAGACGAAAACGGAAGACGAAAACGGGACAGGTACGATATTGACAAGATAGGCAAGGTCCAGCCGGTCGCTCGAGTGGAGGCACGAGGATTCCCGGTCGGGCGATTCCAAGTCGAACAAGGACATGGCCATCATCGCCTGGGCCCACGCGTGGAGCAACCTGGGCGAGGGAGAAAAGAGGGAGAAAAGGGGACCCCCATAACCGCCGCCGAGTCAAGGCCCCGGATATCGGATTTGGGCGGACCCAAACAATAACTGGAACGGAGAGAGGCTAGCCGGGCGTCCAGGAGGCGGTGTCCCAATCCAGCGAGTTCATGCAACCGACGAGACGAAGCGGGATTTCCCGCGGAATAGGGTCAAGAACGAGCATTGACGAGGCCTTCCGAGAGCACCCGGGGCAGCACGATTTGAAATGAAGCCCTGCCACGCGCCGATCGGCTACTGTACCCCGTCCTCCTTCCTCTTAGCAGCCGTGCTTGCCGCCCGGTCGTTTGAGAGGGCCAGCGTCACTTGTTCGGTGTGGTAGTCCAGCGAGTGTTGACAACCGGCCAGACGGAGCGTGATTTCCCGCGGAATGGGGGCACGCACGAGCGTTGAGGAGGCACCTTCCGAAGACGTTCGGGGCAGCGCGGTCTGAAGCCGCGAGGGTCTTTGACAATTCGGCAAGCCAAAACGCGACTCGTGCACCGTCCGCGCGTACCGCTAGCGCAGCGGTCGAGGGACCGGACGCTGCGCTAGCCGGCGCGCTTGAGCGTAACGACAGGCAGGTGCCGGCGGCCACGGAGGAAGTGGACTTCGATGTCCACCGTCGCGCCAGGCTGGCCAGGCAGCGCCCCCTCCCCCCCGGCCCCTCTCCCGCGAGGCGTGAGAGGGGAGAATGCTCAGAACGCCGAGGACTCTGCGTCCGGCGCGTGCCCGGCGGAGACCGGCTTGCCCTCCGCTACAAGGTACCGGGCGACGGTGGCCAGGAGTTCCGCGCGATCGATGGGCTTGGGGACGAAGTCGTTGCAGCCGGCTTCGACGCACCTCTCGCGGTCGCCGGCCATGGCGTTGGCCGTCAGCGCGACGATCGCCCCGTCGTAGTCCGCGTCGCGGAGTCGTCGCGTCGCGCCGAACCCGTCGAGGACGGGCATTTGCATGTCCATCAGGACCACGTCGAATGGTTCCCCCCGGTTCCGCGCGGCCAGGGCCGTTTCGGTTGCCACGTTGCCGTCGGCGGCGACGACCACCGTCGCTCCCGCCCGCTCCAGAATGAGCGAGATGAGCCGTTGATTGTCGGGGTTGTCCTCGGCCAATAGGATGCGGCCCGAGAGCAACTGCGGCTTGAAGGGCGTGGACGGGACCGCGTCCACGGGAGTCTCCCACGGCGCAATCGGCGCCGGAGCCGCGTCTTGGCCCGTGCTCTCCGTGTCGATCGAAAGCCGGAACGTGCTGCCCTGGCCGGGGGCGGTGGTCACCGTGATGTCGCCGCCGAGCAGCTCGGCCAGCCGCTTGCTGATGGTTAGCCCCAGGCCCGTGCCGCCGAAGCGACGCGCCGTCGAGCTGTCGGCCTGCGAAAAGGGCTCGAACAGGCGAGGCATGTGCTCCGGAGCGATCCCGATGCCCGTGTCCATCACGTCAAACTCGAGCATCACGCTTTCGTCGCGGTGGACGGGCCGCATCTCGAGCCGGATGGCGCCTTCGTCCGTGAATTTGATGGCGTTGCCCAACAGGTTGATCAGGATCTGGCGAAGCCGCGTGGGATCCGTACTGATCGTCGACGGGATGGATTCATCCAGGACGACCTCGAAGCCCAGGCCGCGCTCCTCGGCCCGGACCTTCATCAGGGCCGCGACGTGGTGGACGATGTCGGTGGGCGAGCAGGTGATCCGCTCGACGACGAGCTTGCCGGCTTCGATCTTCGACAGGTCGAGGATGTCGTTGATGATCGTCAGCAAATACTGCCCGTTCCGCCGGATTGTCTCGATGGCGCTGGCGCAAAGAGGCGAGATTTCGGCGATCCGCCGTTCGTCGCGGAGGATGTCCGCGTAGCCGAGGATGGCCGTCATGGGCGTGCGGATTTCGTGGCTCATGTTGGCCAAAAACTCGCTCTTCGATCGGTTGGCGTCCTCCGCCTTCTGTTTGGCCGCCGTCAACTCCCGGTTGACTGCCAAAAGAGAATCCCGCGCCGCTTCGATTTCGGACGTCTGGCGCTCGACCATCCTCGCGAGGTCCTCGAGCCGGAGTTCGGCCTGGCGCGCCAGGTGCCACTTTTCGGTCAGCGCGTCGGCCAACTGCCGGGCTTCGATGTTGTCGAACGGCTTCTTGAGGATCAACAGCCGGTCGGTCTGCCCCAGCCGCTCGATCGTCTCTTCCCACGAATAGTCGGAGTACGCCGTGCAGATGACCACCTGGAGTTCAGGGCATTCCTCCCAGAGTCGGGCGATCGTCTCGATGCCGTTCCAGCCGGGCGGCATCCGCATGTCCACGAAGGCCACGGCGTAGGGCCGCCCTTGGGCCTTTGCCTGGCGGGCCATCTCCAAGCCTTCCTGCCCTTGCAGGGCGAAACCCAGCTCGAAAGGCTCCAGGGAGGCCGCGTTGCGGGTGGACGCCTCGCCAAAGAAGGCGGCCTCCGCCTCGCTGAGCGACTGACCGCCCGTGCCCGCGGCGCCGAGGATCTTGCGGAAGTCCTCGTGGATCGACTCCTGATCGTCGATGACGAGAACGCGGCGATTGCGTTCGATTCCCGTTTGGGTCATTTTTTATTCTCCGCGGGCTTGAGCGGAAGTTCGAGAGTGAAGGTCGCGCCGCGGCCCAGCCCGTCGCTCCACGCGGTCAGCGTTCCGCCCAGCTCCTGGGCCGCCAGCGCGCTGTTGTGCAGGCCGTAGCCGTGGCCGTCCGATTTCGTCGTGAATCCGTGGGTGAAGATGCGCGTGAGGTTCTCGGGGGCAATGCCCACGCCGTTGTCGGCCACCTCGAGGCGGAACCGATCGTCCCCCGCGGGTTCGACGCGGACCGTGAGGCGTCTGTCCTCGCGCCGCGCGTCGCGCAGCGCGTGCTTGGCGTTGGCCAGCAGATTGACGAGGATCTGCAGCGTCTTCTGCTTGTCGATTTGGACCGCGGACACGCCGCGCGTTTCGCGGACGACCTCGATGTGGTGACGCGAGAAGGACGCGGCCTGAATCTGGATCGCGTCGTCGAGCAACTCGTCCACCGACGTCGTGATGGTCACGCCGCCGGCCTTGGCGTACGACTGCTGCATGCTGACAACCTGCTTGATGTGGTCCACGTTGTTCATCAGCGACTGCAGCTCCGCCTGAACCCCCTCGCGTTCGCGGGTCAACTGCGCGGCCAGCTCGTCCAGGAATCGCAGCACGTGTTTGCCCTGCGGATGCTCCGTCACGAACGCGCCGAGGTCGTCGGCGTGTTCCTTCATGCGATCGACGGCGCGGACGAGCTGCGGCAGCTTCGAGTTGCGGATCTTGTCCGTCACGAGCGTTCCGGAGACGTTGACGCTATTGAGCACGTTGCCGACGTTGTGCAGCACGCCGGTGGCCACGTCGGCCATGCCCATGCGCCGCGAGGTCTCCAGGAGCTGTTTGTTGAGCCGTTCCCGCTCCTCTTCCGCCTGCCTCTGCGCCGTGATGTCGCGGAAGAACCACACCCGGCCATAGTGCTCCCCGTTTGGACCAAGGACGGGCGTGGAATACCGGTCCATGACCACCCCGTTGGTGAACTCGACGACGTCGCGGCTCGCCTCCGTTGGATGTGCGTAGAGGTAAACAACGCGCTGGCGAAACGTCTCGGGGTCGCGGGCCATGCCCACCACGTAGTTCACCAATGCCGCGTCGTCCGGATCCGCCAGGATGTCCGCCGGAACGTTCCACAGGTCGACCAGCCGTTGGGTCGTGAGCAGTCTGCGGTTGTCTTGATCCACGACGAGAATCCCGTCCAGCGACGATTCGCTCAGCGCCTCCAGAAACGCCGTCTTCCAACGGAGGTCCTTGTCGGCCGCGGCCAGCTCCGCCGTGCGCTCCTGCACCAATTCCTCGAGATGTTCGCGATGGCGGGCAAGCTCCGCCTCGGCGCGTTTTCGCTCCCGGATGTCGCGTCCCACCATCAGCACCCGGTCCTGTCCGTCGATATTCGCCCGCTTGAGGATGACGTCCACCCAAAGCGGTTCCCCCCTCCTCGTGCGCAAGAGCCACTCCAGTTGAAACCACCCGTTCTCCACCGCCTGCTGGACCACCTTCTGCGCATTCTCCTCGGTAAAGGGCGGCTCTCCGACGCACAGATCGGCCAGCCGCAGGCGCAGGGCTTCCTCGTGGGTGCAGCCGAGCAACTCGCAGACCGACTCATTGGCGTCGGCCACCACCCCCGCCTGGTAGTCGAAAACGAGTATGGAGTCCGTAACGGTGTTGAAGATTTCCCGGTGGCTTCGCTCGGAAGCCCGCAGGGCCTCGGCCGCCGCCTTGCGCTGCGTGAGATCGACGTGCGTGCCAACCATGCGGATCACGCGACCGGTCAGATCGCGGACGCCGAAGCCGCGGGAAAGCACGGAGACGAAATGGCCGTCCTTGTGCCGCATCCGGAACTCGACCTCGAACTTCTCCCGCTTGCCTGCCTTGTACGCTTCGATCGCCTCGAGCACGGACGGGCGGTCGTCCGGGTGGATGCACGCAATTCCTCCCTCGAAGGTGTTCTCTATTTCATCGTCTCGGTAACCCAACATGCTCTTCCAACGGGGCGAGTAGTACGCCTTGCCCGTCTCGACGTCGAAGTCCCAGAGCCCGTCGTTGGCGCCCCGCATGGCCAGCTCGAATCGCTCCTGGCTCTCGCGAAGCGCCTTTTGCGCGCGATCGCGCTGGGCAATCTCCTTCTCCAGCAGTTGGTTCGTGAGCGTGAGTTCCCAGGTCCGCGAGCGGATGAGGTCCTCCAGCCGGGCCGTCTGTTGCCGGACCGTCTCTTCGTGGACGTCGAGCAGTTCCTCGAGCGCGCCCACCTGGCAGCGCAGGTTCTCGACCTCGTCGTGCTCAATGTACGTCTCGGCCATAATCAATCCTATCCGTCTTGGCAGACCGTTGGGCAGAACACCGCGCCGACAAAGGGCAAAAGCGCCACCTTCACCGCCAGCGCCATCGGCTTGAACAGATCCGCCGTCTCCCGCGGAACGCTCACGCGGGAGAACATGATGATCGCGAAGAGACACCCCGAGGGAAACACCCCGCCAAACCCGATCACCGATTGCACACCCAGCGGAACCACGAAGTCGTCCTGCGCCGGGATGAACGGGCTGCCAAGCGCCTCCGGCACGTGGAAGACGTTGTACGTCGTCTTGTCCAGGTCGGCGAGGCAGCTCGGGTCGGGCTGCAAAACGCTATTGATCTCCAGGCCAAATTGGCGGACCAGATTCGACACCATCGGGAACTGCCGCACCAATTCCGCGCTGGGAAGCGGGATCGCCTTGTGGCCCGCCGAATGCTCCCGCCCATTCCACTCGGGCCGCTGGCCCCGGCTGGCCAGAAGCGTCAGGCACGGCGTATCCGGCGACGGTTCTGCCCCGCCCAGCACGCCTCGGGCGGACGCCCGCAGGTCGTCGTCCAGATCGTTGTAGGGGTGCGTTTTGAACAGCCGCGTGAGGACCATCGCCCGCGGCCCATCCGGCCCGTCCACCAGGCTTTCCTGTAAATGGTCCACCACCCGCCGCGCCGCCTCCTCCATGCACTGCGCCTCCTTCCCCAGGCGGCGCAGCACCGCGCAGCAGTTCGTCATCTCCGTGATCGAAAAGACGTTCAGATCGTACATGGCGCCTGCCCCCGGATCCCATCTTCCTCCGCGAGGCGAACTGCCCCGACGTGGCCTCTTACCCTGCGCGAACGGAGTGTGCCCCCGGCGGAATCTTTCGCGGCGATCTGCCTGGTGTTCGCCGCGCCCAGGATGCCGTCGCCTTCGCGCCGGGTCCCGTTCGCGGGATGACGGGAGGTCCCGCACCCGTCTTTGGCCGGGTCCGACCCCTCAAGAATCTAGCTCGGCCCCCGGGAAGTGGCATCCCAGGAATCCACCAAAGCTGGCGATGGCGACCGGTCCGGCCATGGCCAGGAAAAGACTACCGACCGATGACCCCTCGATACAGGGGGATTACCCCACGCGGGAGATCATGCGCCTAGGTGCGCATGCAAAATTCGCACGGCGATCGCCAGGAGCACGCCGCCGCCGATCAGCTCGGCCGCCTGGCCCACCCGCGATCCCAGCCGCCGGCCAAATTGGATCCCCACGGTGCTCAGCGTGGCCGCGACCAGCCCGATCACCACGGCGGGCATCCAGATGGAGATCCGCAAAAACGCCATCGAAAGCCCCACGGCCAAGGCGTCGATGCTCGTGGCCACGGAGAGCGTGACCAGCATGAGCCCTCGCGTCGGATCGGCCGGGTCGTCCTGGCCCTCGGCGCGGCGTGCGCCGAGCATCATCTTCGAGCCCACGAAGACCAGGAGCCCAAAGGCGACCCAATGGTCGAACGCCTGGATTTGCCCGGCCAGGCGCGCGCCGGCCAGCCAGCCCAGCACGGGCATCAGGAACTGGAAAAGGCCGAAGTGAAACGCCAGCCGGAAGGTGTGCCGCGGGGTGACGTTGGAGAGCGTCACCCCCGCCGCGACCGACACGGCAAAGGCGTCCATCGCCAACCCGACGGCGATTCCCAACAGCTCCCACGTGCCCAAGGTCCACCTCCGCTCGATCCGCTGGTGTGGGAGTCGCCTCGCGACGCCAACCGTCCCGCGATCCGATGGGACCGACGCCTGGAGGAGGCGACTCCCGTCGCCGCCCGCCCCGTGTGCCACGGGCTCTGCCCGTGCGGGGCCCGCCCGATCCGCACGACACTGGCAGAGCCAGTGGCACCGTCGGGTTTGGGGGCTACTGGCAAAGCCAGTGGCACTCTGCCCCCCAATTCGTCCCCTCCAATGGGCACGACCGGCCGGACTGGGCTACAATGGAAGTATCGGGCATATCCGGGTTCTGCAACAGGTGGGAAGGAATTTCCGATGCGACACGCCTTGATCGGGGTCGTTTTAGGGCTGGCCGCGTGGGCGAGCCCCGTTTGGGCACAATTCAAAGAAGGAGACGCCGGCGGCGCGACCCTCGGCGAATCGCAAACCCAACGTTGGAAGGCCGGCATGATCGTCACCGCCAGCGGCGGAACGTGCCGCGGCATGGTCGGCTACGTGCCGGTGCCCGTCGAGTGGCCCGAGCAAAAGGTCGCGCTCGTCGACGAGGACGTCTCGCCCGCCGCGAAGATCGGCTACGAGACCGTGGCCGGCAACCCGAAGCTCATGGTGATCCGGATCGGCAGTCTACCCGACGGTCAGACGGCCAATGCCCTGGTCACGTTCGAGATCACCCGCCACGCCCAGCTTCCGCCCGACGAGGATAAGACCGGCGAGTACGTCCTTCCCAACCCGAAGAAGCTGCCCGTCGACGTGCGGATGTTCCTCAACGCAAACCCATACATCGAATCGCGCAGTCCCAAGATCCGCGCCCTGGCCCGCGAGATCGGCGTCAAGGAAGAGACGGCGTGGAAGCAGGTCGAGGCCGTCTACGACTGGGTCCGCGACAACATCGAATACAAAAACGGCGACCTGAAAACCGCCGTCGCGGCGCTAAGGGATCGCACGGGCGATTGCGAGGAGCTTACGTCGCTGTTCATCGCGATTCTCCGCGCCAAGGACATCCCGGCCCGAACCGTGTGGGTGCCCGGCCACTGCTACCCCGAGTTTTACCTCGAGGACAAGGAGGGCCGCGGCCACTGGTTCCCGTGCCAAGCGGCCGGCACGCGGTCGTTCGGCGGCATTCCCGAGTTGCGTCCGATTCTACAAAAGGGCGACTGGTTTCGCCTGCCCGACAACCGCCGCGAATTCGTCCGCTATCTGCCCGAGCGCGTCACCGGCGCTGCCACCGGCGGCAAGCCCCAGGTGAAATTCGTCCGCGAGGTAGTGGGGCAATAACGCCGGCATCCACACCTCCCCTCTCCCGCCTGCGGGAGAGGGGGTGGGGGTGAGGGGAGCATCCGCTGCGATTGCAGGGTGCCATACCTACGCTTACCGTGCGCATTTGGGCAACGCGCGGAGGTCACGGTGTCGTAAGTCGTGGCCATCGACCGGAGATTGCCCTTTTCCCCCATTACTGTTAGACTTAGGTTGTCCCAGAAACCAGGAAATGGGGGATGAGGCGGCCCGGATTGGCTGATTCATCCCCGGTATCTCATCGCGGCCATGTCGCTACGTAGGCCATGGACGAGTTTCTCGAACAAATTGAAGCCGCATGCGACTCTGGCAGTTTCTATTTAGCGCTGTTTTGTTGCCTAGCATTGCCAGATATCTGTGGTGCAATATCGTCGTCGAATGGAAGAGCGACTGGCGCGAAGTACACAAAATGGTTTGATGATTTTGTATCACCGATGTACGGCGGGAATCTGAAAGGTGCCACGTGTTATAAGTTCCGTTGTATTGCGCTTCACCAAGGGCGTGCGGAGGACCCTGGTCTTGGGTACCAGAGGATTCTGTTCCTGGCTCCGTCGGAACGCAACAGCTTCCTTCATAACAATGTCCTCAATGATGCGTTGAATGTGGATCTTTCTCAGTTTTGCATGGACGTGATCCACGGAGTCCGAAAGTGGATGCAGGTTGAGTCGGGGTCCTCCAACTATCAGAGGAATATGGCAGCATTCCTTAGAAAGCACGCGGGAGGGCTCCCTCCCTACATTGTCGGCATGGACGTATACGCATAGGTGGAATGATGCCGCTCTATGAATACCGCTGCACGAGTTGCGCGAAGGTGTTTGAGGAGCTACGCAGCATTGACAATCGTGACTGCGAGATCTACTGTACAGCATGTGGCTTCCGTGCGATTCGCGTGATTAGCTCCTTCTCGGTGGCGCGCGGCGACCACGTGCAACAAGCTGAATCACCATTGACCTCGGATTCGGCTTCTGGTCTCATCTCAGTTACAGACTGCACGTTCAGGAACTGCGGCACGGGTATCAGCGTACCGAATAAGGCGCGACTCCACATGACACGAAACAGGTTCGAAAACGTAGGAACGCCGGTAGAGCGTCGTGACACGTAGAAGTCGGACGTGTTTGCACCGCATCACATCGCCGATCTTCCCGCCTGCAAGAGCCGCAAGGGCTCGGTCAGGCCGGTCACAATGGCCGGCCACAGGGCCGCCAGTAGACACAATCCCATGGTCGTGCCGAAGCCAATCGACAGTTGCGCCCACGGAATCACCAGAGGCGGCGCCAGGCCGCCAAAGAAGCTGACGTATTGCGAGATGCCCGTCCCGCACCAGCCGGAAAAGACGCCGAACCCCAGACTCAACAGGCAAGTGATCAGTCCGATCAGAAGGCCTTCGGCCAGAATCATGCGGACCAGGCCGGACCGCGTGACGCCCTGCGACCGGAGAACGCCAAACTCCCATCGCCGAGCGCGGACCGACGCCATGACGGTGTTCACCACGCCGAGCGAAGTGACCAAGAGCGTCACCAGGGGCAGATAGCACGAAGCCCAAATCATGCCGCTGGCCCGTACCGTGATGAAGGCGTCCACCTGCGCCGGCGTGCTTGCGCGCACGGATTGGCCGAACATCGTCGCGCCCACGGGCCATATCCCCTGCGCGTTGACCGGTTGGTCTTCGCCCAGGTAGCGCTCGACGATCGGCCGAAGGGCGTCGCCCACCAAAAGCACGGCGGCCCGCCTGGCGTCGAATGTTTCCTTGACCACCATCCTCGGCGGACCGCCCGCGGGACCGCCGAAGGAACGCTGGGCCGCCTCCTGCTGGAGTCGCTCGGCCACCTTGCGGGCCTCGGGCATGTGCTTCGCGCCGTAGGCCTCGTCCACGTCCATCCAGAGGAAATTGACCTGGTTCAGCTCGAAATCGCGCCGGACGGCGTCGTAATCCGCGAACACCAGCGCCGCCGAACGGCCCTCGCGTCGCCGGAGGCCCGAGAACTTCGTCATCCAGTGCCAGCCGGGCAGCGACACCGCGCCGACGATGGTGTATTCCACCCGCTTCGACGGCGCGTTGGGCGGCGCCATCGAGAATCGATCGCCCAGCGAGAGCTTCGTTGCCCGAAGGAAATGGTCTGGCACGATGCAGTTGCGGCCTTGCTTCAACTTGGCGATGGCTTCCTCCGGATCGCCTTCGACGAAGCGGACCTTCAAGAGCGGGTCGGTCCCGCCCAGGGCCACCTGGGGATCGAGGCCGACCACGATCACGTTGTTCTGCCGGATCACCGACTCGTGGCCTTCGCTCCCCGTGATGTCCGCGGCCAGCTTCGGCTGCTCGACGGCCAGCGGGATGCACCGCCGGCCGCGAATGCCGGGAAGGGCGCGGATCGCGGCGAGTTCCGACTCGGGAAGTCCGCCGCTTTGGATGGCCACGAACATGTCGGGCACCCAATCGCCCGGCTTGAAGGGCTCGAGCATCGAGTAGCCCCAGATCTGCATGGCCACGAAGAGCCCCAGGCCCACGGTCAGCGCCGCAGTGGTGCCGAGCGTCCGCCACAGGTTGCCGCCGAGCTGCATGCGGAGCAGTTGCGGCGCGAGCCCCAAGAGCCGAGCCACTAGCGGCCCCAGCGCCGCTTCGGCGATCAAGATGGTTGCCGGCGTCAGGAGCAGAAACCCCACGGCCATGCTCGTGCAGCCGACGGCGGCATGGATGGCGTAGAGCCTGTCGCTGTCGCCGGACATGGATTCCGACGCGACGTAAACCAGCGTCGGATTGACGGCGATCAAGGCCAGTCCGCAGATTCCCAACGCCGTCGTCCACGCCAGGCCGGGCCGCGCGGTCCGGCGTGGCGACATGGCCTCGAGCGGCTCGACGCGCGTGGCGCGCCACGCCGGAAGAATCGAGGCCGCCATCGCGCCGCCCAAGGCGCTTATGCCGGTCAACAGGACGCACCAGCCGCCCAGCGACGCGCCGCTAGAGAACAAGCCCGTCCGGGAGCGGCTGACCACGGACAAAAGCCCCCAACCGGCCACCAGCCCGCCGCCCCAGCCGATCAGCGCCAAAATTACTCCTTCGACGGCAATGACCCGGGCCACTTGCCCGCGCGAAAGCCCGACGGCCCGCATCACGGCGAACTGCCGTACCCGCTCGGTCACACCCATGCTCAGCGTGGTGAAGATGATGAAAAGCGCGGCCAAAAGCGAGAGCCCGGTGGCGGCCCAGGCCTCTTGTCGGGCGCGGCGGGCCATCATGCCTTCCTCGATGCCCGCGCGGATATCCTCGACGCCGAGCATCGAAGTGGCCGGCCGAGCCTTGGCGACGCGCCATTCCCAGTCGCCGCGGAACCGGGCCGCCCGCCGCTTGGCCTCCGGCGTCAACCGGATGTTGACGAGGTTGATCTTCGCCTGGCCCCGCGTGAAGTGCAGGGCCAGGGACATCGGCACATAAATTGCCGACGAGGCCGGCCCGGCCTCGATGCCGGTCCGCGGGGTTTCCGCCGCCGGCGGGCGCATCGAGCGGCCCATGCCCATGTGCGACGGGCCTTCGTCGATGAGGCCCGCCACGACGATGCGATACTCCTTCGGGCCGAAGATCACCAGCGCCTCGTCGCCGAGCTTCAGTTGCATCCGCTGGGCCGTGCCCGTGCCGATCACGGCGCCGCGGGCCTCGGGGTGCGCGACGTCGATCCAACGGCCCTCGACCAGCGGGTGCGGCGGATTCTCGGCGTCCGTGCCCACGAGCATCGGCGAGCCTCCAAACATGGGGAAGCCCGGACGCCCCGGCGCGCGCCGGCCGCCCGGGCCGGCGCCCTTGGTTTGCGAAGCCGCAAGCGGCTTGCCCGGTCCGCCGGGGCCGCGTTGACCACGAGGACCGCCCGGCTTGGCGTTCAGATTGACCAACCGCGTCTCGACCTGCGCGACCGGCGCGACTTCCGCCACGGCCGGATCTTCCCGCAACGCCGCGACCAGGTCCGCGTCGATCGACGCGTCGTTCGGATCCTCGGGCACGATGAAGAAGTCGTATCGCCCAAGGTACTCCGTCGCCTGTTCGCCGAATTGCGAGGTCAGCGCGTCGTAGCCGCTGACCACCCAAACCACGATGCACGCCGAGGCGATCATCGCCAACGACGTGAGCGCCATCCGGCCCGGATGCCGCCACGCGTACGCCAGCGCCAGCTTCGAGGCAATCCTCATTCCCGCACCTCCGCCGGCGCGGCGCTGGGTGCCATGGCCACGCTTGCGTGGCCATGCCGGACTTGGCGTTCACATGATTCACATGCCCACGGCAAGCGTGGGCATGGCACCCGAGTCAATATCGAGATCGTTGTCACCGCTCCACCTCCGCCGGCGAAGTGCTTACCACGTCCTGATACCGCGCCGCCAGATCGTGAACGTTGCGGGACGGCTCGGTGGGGAATTCGGTGAGCACCCGGCCGTCCTTCAAGACGACGATCCGACTCGCCCAAACGGCCACGGCCGGCTCGTGCGTCACGACGACGATCGTCCGCCCCTGCTCGCGGCACAGCTCCTCCAGGAGCCGGCAGATGCCTTGGCCAGTGACCGAGTCGAGGCTGCCGGTCGGCTCGTCGGCCAGGATGATCGAGGGATCGCATACCAGCGCCCGCGCGATGGCCACGCGCTGCTGCTCGCCGCCGCTCAGGGCGTCGGGTCGGTGTCCGGCGCGGCCGGCCAGCCCCAGACGTTCCAGAAGCGCATTCAAATCACCCTCGGCCATTACGTCGCGCCCGTCGGCCAGAAGCGGCAAGAGCACGTTGTCCCGCGCGGTTAGCGTCGGAATCAAGTTGAAAGCCTGGAATACGAGCCCCACGTGGCGGCGGCGGAAGAGCGTCAGTTCGTGGTCGCGCATCGCGGACAGGTCCTGTCCACCGACCAGCACGCGTCCGCCGTCGGGCCGCGTGAGCCCGGCCATGACGTGCAGCAGCGTGCTCTTGCCGGAGCCGCTGGCGCCCATCACCGCGACGAACTCGCCCCGCCGCACCGCGAGCGAGGCGCCCCGCAACGCCTCGATCACCGCGGTCCCCTGGCGAAACCGTTTCGAGAGATTCTCCACCACCAACGGCGGCAATTGTTGTGAAGTGTTCATGAGTATCCTTTGAGATGCCTTGTGGGAGGCGACTCCCGTCGCCGATCGAAGCTGGGGCTTTGGTCCATCGGCGACGGGAGTCGCCTCCCACAAGGCTACATTTCGTCAATTTGAGTCAAGGCTCTCAGTACTCCCGCGCGAGTTCCCCGCCGTCGCGGGTCCAAAGCGCGTGCCACGTGACCGGGTCGACCGTGTCCTCGATGAAACGGACGCTCCCATCGACCATGTTCACATTGGTCCCGCCGGGATGACGGCTTCGCGCGCCGCAAAGCCGCGCCGAGCCAACTGTCAGGTCGGGGATGGGGCTGTTGGGCGTGAAACGGCCGTTCATCAATGGGCCGGTGGGCATGCCACTCTCCAGCCACGTGGTCAGGCGGTTGCCGTCCCAGCCCGTGACGCTGGGCAGCAACGCCTCGAGCCCGCCCGCCTCGGCCGCCTCCGCCAGGGCCACGGAGCACGGCGTGGCGCGATAAACCTGAACGTCCGGAGTCTCCTCCGTCGCCGCCAGCTTGCCGCCCGGCCCCCGCAACGACTCCGCCAGCGCGATGGTGTGGCTCGTGCCGTCCGCGACGTCCTTCAATCGCACTTCGGCGCCGGTCCAGGAGAGACCGTCGTTGGGCGTGGAGGCCGCCAGATTCGTCACCCCGTCCGTCCCGCTGCCCGCGCTAAAGGCGTAGTTCGTGCCCGCGAATAGGACGGTCGCGGAGCCAGACGTTATCTCGTGGACCGGCTCCTCCGGGTCGCTAGGGCACAAGAACACGGGGACGGCCATCCGGGCGACGTCGTACAGGTCGGGAACCAATCCGAACTTGCCGCCGGGATAGACGGTGAAATCGATCAAGTCCTGGAGGCTTTCCTGTTCGCAATACGGCAACATCTTGGCCAGCGGCGAATAATCCGTTGGGTAGCCGTGCGCGGTGTCCGGCCAGCCCGAATTCGGCAAGATGTCGTGCGCGGCCACGTAGCCCTGCAGGGCCAGGCCCAATTGCCGCATGTTGTTGGCGCACGACATCCGCCGCGCCGCCTCGCGCGCCGCCTGCACCGCCGGCAGCAGAAGCGCGATCAAAACGCCGATAATCGCGATGACCACCAAGAGCTCGACCAGCGTGAACCCGGCAGAAGTCCGTTTCCGATGCCTCGCCATCCTATCTCTCCCCCGTGCCAGCCCCAAAAATCCCGTGGAACCCCGCACTGGCAGAGCCAGTGGCACTCACCGAATAAGACCCCAACAGCGTGAATCGATACACTAGGTCCGCGGTTTACAGTACGACAGGGCCAAGAGGGCGAAGGCCGTGGCCAGGTTGGGGTCGCTCTCCATCCATTGGCCGTTGTCGTTCACCCAGGACCCGTCGGCCTGCTGCCGCCGGGCAAGCTCGTCGACCAGCTCGCGCCGCCAGTCGTGCTTCACGCCCTGGGCGTCCTCGAACGGATCCTCGCCCAGCGCGTCCAGGGCCTTGGCCAGCGTGTGGTAGTAGTAGTACAGCCCCGCCGTGCCCATGCCGGGATTGCTCGACAGATCGTAGTGCTTGCGGATCCACGCGACGGCGGCCTTCACCCGCGGATCGTCGCGGTCCACGCCGGCGTAGATCATGCTCTTCAGACCCGAGTACGTCATCGCGCCGTAGCTGCGCAGTCCTCCGCCGGGCAGTTCGCGGGTTCCCTCCTGCCGGCTCTCCATGGGCGTGTAGTAGAATCCGCCGTCGTTGATCTTCGCGGCGAAACGCGTCGTGTTATGCGGACCTTCGAGATTTTGGCAGCGGGAGACAAAGGCGAGGGCTTTCTGGAGGGCCTCGTCCTTGGGATCCGCGCCGGCGGCCCGGAGGGCGTCGACGAGATACGCCGTGTTCGAAAGATCGGGCCGCGAGCCCCGCCCGTAGCCAGCGCCGCCGTAGGCCGGATCGGATTTCTCCTTCCCATCGGCCTCGTCGATGATCCCGTCGCGCAAAAACGCGTCGGCCTGCTTCATGACCTCGTCGTATCGGCCGTCGCGATTGGCCTCGCGCAGCGCGACCAGGGCCACGCACGTCTCGTAGTTCGAGAACCGGCTGGCCGGGGCGTGGATCCCGCCGCTCTCCTGGGTGTACTCCATGATGAACGCCAGCGTCCGGGCCACCCGCGGATCGTTCGGCGACCGGCCCAACCGCAACAGGGCCAGCGCCGCCAGGGCGGTCGGCCCGATGCCGAGCTGGGCGCTGAGCGACCCGTCGTCCAACTGCCGCCCGACTAAAAACCGCACGCCGCGATCCACCGTCGCGGTGTACTCCTTCGGGTCCGGTCCGGCCGTCGCCGCCGGCTCGTCCGCCCGACCCCACGCTCCGGCCGACAACCACGCGGCGGAGACCATCGCGCCGGGCGCCAACACGTTGAACTCGCGACGCGACAGCCGCCGTTCCATCCTCGACGGTGGGGAGTAGCCCATGGTCTCTCCTCGTTTCCGACCCCGGTGAAGACACACGCCGAGCCGCGAAGCGTGCGGCCCCACAACCGAGGGGAGCAAAAGCAGTGCCGACAAACCGACGCGCGCTGGTTCGTTCGGAAGACCTGACCCGACAACAGGTTACCGCTATTACTAGCCCGCGGATCCTGCTCGACGTGTCGAAGAAATCACCAGGCGTGTCGATTGAATCGACAGCATGAAGGACAAGGGGGCCACCCCTGGCCACTACCCGGCGTGAAACCCGCCCGGCCCCGGCGCGTCCTCCCCGGCCGGAACGGATGTCTGGGGCGCGTAGTCGCGCAGTTGCGCATCTACCCGGGCAATGTGTTCCGCCAGCCAATCGAGGAGCCTCTGCTCGATGACGTGCGCGACGCCTTCGGTGGAACCTTCCTCCCGCAGCATTTCCCGCAGTGTGGCCACGGTCTCGACGATCTCCTCGTGCTCGACGCGGTTCTGCTCGGCGGCCGGACACCCGTGGAGGTCCATCCAGCGTTCCTCTTCGCGGAAATGCTCGTGGGCGTACCGCGTCAGGAAGTCGAGCATCTCGACGATCTCCTCCCGCGTGCGGTGCTTGGCCGCGCGCTGGTAGAATTCGCCCGTCCGGCGGAAGAACTCCTGGTGCTGCCGGTCGATATCGGGGATTCCCGTCCGAAGGGTTTCGTTCCAAAGGATCCGCATGAGGGAACCCCCGCGAGTCATGTCCTGCCCGCCCACGCCACCAAGCGTCTATACCGTTGATCGGTCCGGAACGGCGTCTTGTCAAATGCCGGGACGCCGGCCGGTCCGATTGGTCCGGTTGTGCGGGTCGAGGAAGGAAGCGATGGCAGGGGGGGTAGGCGTCCGGGGGGGACTGCGTGCTAGGGTTCAGTATTGGACTGGCGCCGGCGGAAAAGTGGGCAGGCCTCATGCGGCGAAACGGGATGAGCACCGACAAGCGCGCCATACGCGTCCTCGTCGTCGACGACTCGGCGGTCATCCGCGAGATGATCCGCGACTTCGTCGGCGCCGCCGACGGCATGGAGGTGGCCGGCACGGCCCGCGACGGATGCGAGGCCCTCGAAATCCTCAAGACACAGGACGTCGACGTCGTGACGCTGGACGTCCAGATGCCCAACATGGACGGCTTGGCCGCGTTGGACGCCATGCTGGCCCAACGGGCCGTGCCCGTCGTCATGGTCAGCGCCCTGACTCGGCTGGGCTGCGAGATCACGCTCGAGGCGCTCGACCGCGGCGCCATCGACTACGTGGCCAAGCCAACGTCCCATGCCGAGGTTTCGGAGACATTTGGCGTCGAATTGATACGGAAGATCCGCACGGCGTCGGGCGCGGACGTGCGCCGGATACTCCGAATCCGCCGCGATCGAAAACAACGCCGCGCGGCCGCCCGCGCCAAGGCCGCGAAACACGTCTCGACGGATTGTCCGCGTCCCTGGGTGGACAAATGCGTGGTGGTGGGTATCTCGACGGGCGGTCCCCCGGCGTTGGCCGCGCTGTTTCAGGCGTTGCGGCCGCCGATGCCCCCCATCGTCGTCGTGCAGCACATGCCCGCCCGATTCACCCGGCCGCTGGCCGCGCGGCTCGACGCGCAAAGCGAACTGTTCATCCGCGAGGCATCGGAAGGGGACCCGCTTCTACCCAACCACGCGCTCATTGCCCCAGGTGGAATCCATCTGCACCTTGTCCGCCACGGGGACCAGGTGAAGGTCGCGCTGCGTGACGGGCCGCCCGTCAGCGGTCACAAGCCCTCGGTGGACGTGATGATGACTTGCGCCGCCGAAGTGTTTCCCGGTCGGTGTCTCGGGGTCATCATGACCGGCATGGGACGCGACGGCGTCGAGGGCTGCCGACGCATCCGCGAGGTCGGCGGCTACGTGCTCGGGCAAGACGAGCCCACCAGCGACGTCTACGGCATGAACAAGGTGGCGTTTCTCCAGGGGCACGTCGACCAGCAGTTCGCCCTGGACGAGGCGGCCACGACCCTCCGCCGCCAGATCGGACGCCTTTGGCCCGTGGCGGCAAGCACCGCCGGCGTCTGAGTCTGCCTGACGGCGCACTCGCCCTCGCGGAGGAGACACCCGTTCGGCGAGACCTCCGCCAATGGTTCCTGCTCGCCGCGATGCACCCGGCCGGGGGGAAGGTGACCGATTCCCGTCCGTGGCCGGACGCCCGGGTCCAAAGGGCGACCGGATTGGGGCCTCGTCGCCAGGCGAAGCGAAGGATCTCCTTGGCATCAAAGGACTTGAGGGACCTTGCGTCGCGAAACATCGCGTCCTCGGTCGTGGTCCGGAAAAGGTGTTCGTCGTCGATTGTCCCGACACGGCAAAGTGATTACGCTGCCACGCTTTACGGACAAAAAGGCTGGTATTTTCCCAGAGGCCGTGGTAGGGTGGAAGATGTAGAGAAGGGATGGAGTTCGCGTCGGCGGGCTCTCTCGTCACGTTTCCCTTTTGGTCGATTTCACCTTTGCGGCGCGAACAGACTGCGGCCCCGCAGCCGCGGGCGGGCTACCCGCCTCGCCGTCGGGCGTCGGCGTTCTTGTTTGCGTCTGCGCGGAGTCGACATGGCCAAGCTCCGAGTAGACGCCTTCCTCGACCTGGTTGTCGCGAGCCAGTTGGTTGACCGCCAACGGCTCGATCAGGCGATGGCGGACCTGAACCGACAGAACGGCGGCGAGCCGGTCACCAACGCCGCCCGGGTCGCGGTCCACCTGGTCGATGTGGGCCTGCTGACGCAATGGCAAGCCGACAAGCTGCTCGAAGGCCGGCACAAGGGATTCTTCCTCGGCAAGTACAAGCTGCTGGATCACCTGGGCACGGGCGGAATGAGCAGCGTCTATCTGGCCGAGCATCAGTTGATGCAACGCCGCGTGGCGATCAAGGTGCTGCCGAAGGCCCGCGTCGACGACAGCTCGTACCTTGAACGGTTCCATCGTGAGGCCCAGGCCGCCGCGGCCCTGGATGATCGAAACATCGTCCGGGCGTACGACGTGGACAACGACGACAATCTTCACTACCTCGTAATGGAGTATGTCGAAGGAAGCGACTTGCAGGTGCTGGTCAAGCGGAACGGCCCGCTCCCCTATCACGTCGCGGCCGATTACATCCGCCAGGCGGCCATTGGACTGGCGCACGCCCACGCCGCGGGTCTCATCCATCGCGACGTGAAGCCGGCCAACCTGCTCGTGGATCGCGACAACACCGTGAAGCTGCTCGACCTGGGCCTGGCCAAGTTTTCCGACGAGGACAAGGCCTCGCTCACCGTGGCCTACGACGAGAACGTGCTGGGGACGGCCGACTACCTCGCGCCGGAGCAGGCCCTGGATTCGCACGGCGTGGACGCCCGGGCCGACATATACAGCCTGGGCTGCTCGTTGTTCTACCTGTTGACCGGTCATCCGCCATATCCCGACGGCACGCTCCCGCAGCGGATCATGTCGCATCAGAAGGACCCGCCGCCCGACGTCCGCAAGGAGCGGGCCGACGCGCCTATCGACCTCTTGCGAATCCTGGCCAAAATGATGGCCAAGAAGCCGGCCGCTCGGTTCCAGTCCGCGGCCGACGTGGCGCGGATCCTGACGAAATGGCTCGTCGTCCACGGCTACGAGAAGGCGCAGGAATCCACGGTCGCCGAGCGCCTGGCCGCGGTTCGCCAGGGCCCTGCCGGCGCGGCGGGGCCACAGCGCGCGGGGTACCCCGGCGGCGGGGGCGGCCCTTCGTCGGCCGGTGGATCGGCCCGACGCCTGGGCGAGACGCTTTCGAGCCGCGATCATTCGACACTCAAGAGTCGGCATTCAAGCAGCGGCACGTTTCGCGGCTCGCCCATTGAGGTGACGCCTCCCGCGGAGGCCGCCAAGCTCAAACCGTTGCGCGATCCGATGGAGGCGTCGATCGAGGACGAACGCCTCCCCGCCTTCCTGGCCGAACAGGATTCCCCGGCCATCCAGCGGCTTCGCGCGCAGCCGTCGCCGCGGGCCCAGAGGTCAAACCTGCCCACGTGGGTTTGGGCCGTCGTCGGCGCCGGCGTCTTTCTGGCCGTGCTCCTGCTGCTGGTCGCCATCACTTCCTGATCGCGCCGCCGAGGGCCAAAGACCCTCGTTCAGGCTTCCGCTGCGGAAGCCTTCCAAATCGAGCGAGACGTAACAAAACCCCAGCGACTTCAGCACGGACACCACCTCGCGCCGGAAGGTTTCGTCCGCCAGCCTCGCCAACGCGTCGGACGGCACTTCGATCCGGGCCAGATCGCCCCGGTGATACCGCACCCGAAGCGGCCGGAAGCCGTACCGCCGCAGAAACGCCTCCGCCTCGTCGATCATCGCCAGCCGCGGCGCGGTGATCTCCTCGCCGAAGGCGATCCGGCTGCTCAGGCAGGGCGAGGCCGGCTTATCCCACACCGGCAGCCCCCACGCGGCCGCCAACGCCCGCAGGTTGTCCTTCGTCAAGCCGCACTCGGCCAGCGGGCTGCGCACGTCCTGTTCTTGCGCCGCGCGGTGGCCGGGACGATCCTCGGCCAGATCGTCGGCATTGGTTCCGTCGACGACCGCGGCCAGGCCCAGCCGCGCGGCGGCCGCGCGGATCTCGCGGAGAATCCGCGACTTGCAGAAGTAGCACCGCTCGGGCGTGTTCGCCCGGTAGTCCGGATCCGACAGTTCGTCCGTCTCGAGAACCTCGTGGCGGATGCCGATCCGCCGCGCGACGGCGGCGGCCGCGTCCAGTTCGCCCGACGGCATGCTAGGGCTCGCGGCCGTCAGCGCGACGGCGCGATCGCCCAGCGCCACGACGGCCGCCTTGGCCAGCACCGTGCTATCCAGCCCGCCCGAAAACGCCACGCCGCAACTACCCAACCCGCGAAGGAGCGCAACGAGCCGTTCTCGCGGGTCGCGAAGCGGGTCGGGCAACTCGGCGGGGGACATCGCGACGGCTCCCGGCCATCCACGGCCTCAAGAAAAAAGGGTGGCCCTCCACCGCAATGCCGTGGCGACGCAACGTGCGAGAACCCGTGATCGTGAAGGGGGTGACCCGGAACCCGGTTTGTGTGATCCCCGTCCGGCTGCCTAAGCGGCCAGTTCAAGGCTATACACGCGGCCGGGGTCTGAAAAACACAGGCACCCAATGGGTAACGTATCGGCTCTCCAAAAATGTCGCATCGACAACACGAGCATGGCAGAGGACCACCAGAGCTCGGACTTCATCCTAGCAGTCCCTCCGGCAAAAGGCAAGCGCCGAATCCGGCCATCCTCGCCTTTCCGCCTCCCGATGCCGTCGGCGCAACCCGCGCTTCCGACAAGACTTGCCATTGCGCGGCCGGCTACCAAACGTCCGGCGCGACGAAGCACGCCAACGACCGCGGCCCGAGCAGCAGCTCGCCGTTGTCCGGCGGCTTGGGACCGTCCAGATCGGGAAAGACGTCGTGCGGCGGATCGGCCGCCGTGTCGATGAACGTCCGCCACGCAATCCGTCTGGCCAAGGGCGGCAGCGCGAATCGCCGCGGCTCCGTCCCCGCGTGACACAAAGTCAGCACGTGGTGGTTCGGTCGCGTCGCCTTCTCCACGCGGGGCGCCGCCGCCAAAAGGCATGCCAGCGACGGGGCATCGCGATCCCAATCGACGGGCCGTCCGTCGGGCCCGTACCAACTCACGTCGGGCAGGCCGCCGGGTCGCTGCGGCTGGCCGCTCAAGAAATTCGTCTGCCGGATCGTCAATTCCGCGCGGCGGAATGCGATCAGCTCCCGACAGAACCGCCGAAGCCCCTCGTGACGCTTGGTCAACTGCCAGTCGAACCACGAGATGGCGTTGTCCTGGCAGTACGCGTTGTTGTTGCCGCGTTGCGTCCGACGGCATTCGTCGCCCGCCCACAACATGGGTGCCCCTTGGCTCAACAACAGCGTGGCCATGAGGTTCTTGATTTGCCGCACGCGGACGCGCTCCACGGCTTGACGCCGCGTGGGACCCTCGACGCCGTAATTGTAGCTGAAGTTGTTGTTGTCGCCGTCGCGGTTGTCCTCGCCGTTGGCCTCGTTGTGCTTCTCGTTGTAGCTTACCAGGTCGTTGAGCGTGAAGCCGTCGTGCGACGTGATGAAGTTGATGCTGTGGTAGGGCCGCCGTCCGCCGGGTTGATACAGGTCGCTGGAGCCGGCCAGGCGCGTGGCCATCGCGCCGGTCAGGTGCGGATCGCCCCGCCAGAATCGGCGGACGTCGTCGCGGTAGCGGCCGTTCCACTCCGCCCAACGAAGCTGGCCAAACGTGCCCACCTGATAGGCCCCCGCCGCGTCCCACGCCTCGGCGATGATCTTCGTGTCGGCCAGCAGCGGATCCTCGCTGATCGACTCGACCACGGGTGGATTGGGCACCAGATGCCCCTGCCGATCGCGGCTCAAGATCGACGCCAGGTCGAAGCGGAAACCGTCCACGTGATAGTTGTGCACCCAATGGCGCAGGCAATGGAAGATCAGCTCGCGGACGATCGGGTGGTTGCCGTTGAGCGTATTGCCGCAGCCAGAGTAGTTCTTGTACGTCCCGTCCGGGTTGAGCATGTAGTAGACGCGGTTCTCCAGGCCTTTGAACGCGAACACGGGGCCTTCGTGGTTCCCTTCGGCGGTGTGGTTGAACACCACGTCGAGGATCACCTCGATCCCGGCCTGATGCAGCGCGCGGACCATCTCCTTGAACTCGCGGACCTGGCAGCCCGGCTCGCTGCCCGCCGCGTAGCCCCGGTGCGGCGAGAAAAACGCGATCGGATCGTAACCCCAGTAGTTCGGTCGGGCAGGCTTCTGGCCCAGACAGTCGAGGACGGGAAACTCGTGGACGGGCATGAGCTCGACGGCCGTCACGCCCAACGATTGAAGGTAGGGGATCTTGTCCATCAACCCCAAGTACGTGCCCGGATGACGCACGCCGCTGGACTTCGCCTTCGTGAACCCCCGGACGTGCAGCTCGTAGATGATCGTCTCCGACAGGTCGCGCCGGAGGTGCCGGTCTCCTTGCCAGTCGAATTCGTTATCGACCACCACGCATTTGGGCGGCCGGACAATGCCGTCGTCCGACGGGAGAAAGTTGCCCGCCAGCGCCGTGGCGTAGGGGTCGATCAGCCGTGCGGTCGGGTCGAAGCGGTGCCCTTGCTCCGGCGCGTGCGGTCCATCCGCCTGAAAGTGGTACAACTGCCCCGGTCCCATCCCCGGCACGAAGATGCTCCAGATGTCGCCCCAACGATTCAGCGACGGATCGAAGTCGATCACCTCCGACGGCTCGCGCCCGTCGACGCGGTCGTACGTCAACACCCGCATCGCCTGGGCCGACCGGCTGACCACGACGAACTGCACGCCGTCGTCGTGGCAAATGGCCCCGTACGGCAGCGGGTGCGTGAACTTCAGCGAGGGCGGTCGCTCGAACATGGGCTGGGCCTCGCGAGAGCGGCCCGCGAAAAAACTGACGTCGCCGGGAAACCACTGATTCAAATCGAGGGACATGCTCAGGCGGCTTGCGTGGTCTACATTGTATGCAATATCTTCTCGCGGCGCACTCGTCCCGCTGGGAGACGATGTCTCCTATTCCTTTTCGGAAGCCCGCCGCCTTGCGGTCTAGCCCGCCTCGCCGAAACCCCGGATTCCAAGTGCCGGATTCTGGTTCAATCGGGGGGTTTGCTCGGCGCGAGTGCCGTCCTTTCGTGAAGGAAATGCCCCGCCATGCCCGAAATATAGTCGTGCGTTGCCCGTTATGCAGGCAACGGCAACCGGCCCTCCGTGGAAATGCGGAAACCGGCTTTTCTCGTTAAGTGCTTTTTCGCCAATATCTTATGTTGATCGCGCTCTTGAGGCACGCCAAATCCGGTATTATGTTTGCTTAAACGAAGTCATTCTTCGCCGTCCGAACAGCCGGCGGAAAAAGCTGACCCGTCGGCGCCGGGCCGCGGGACCGTGAAACGAAGTCTCTTGTTGGAAAGGAGGGGGTGGTGACTCCCAAAAAGGTATTGGCTCTCTGTCGGGAGAAGGACGTCAAAGCAATCGACATGCGTTTCATGGACTTCCCCGGCCTCTGGCAGCACTTCACGATCCCCGCCGCCGCGCTGGACGAGGACGTCTTCGAGAACGGCCTGGGCTTCGACGGTTCGAGCATCCGCGGCTGGAAGGCCATCAACGAGAGCGACATGCTCGTCGTGCCCCAGCCCGAAACGGCCACGCTCGACCCCTTCACCGAGCTGCCCACCCTCTCGATGATCTGCAACATCCAGGACCCCATTACCCGCGAGGACTACACCCGCGACCCGCGCAACGTCGCCCGAAAGGCCATCAACTACCTGAAGAGCACGGGCGTGGGCGACGCCTGCTACATCGGGCCAGAAGCCGAGTTCTTCGTCTTCGACGACATCCGGTTCGACCAGCAGCCCAACGGCGGGTTCTACGAAATCGACAGCATCGAAGGCCAGTGGAACCGCGGCCGCGTCGAGAAGCCCAATCTCGGCTACAAGCTGCGGTACAAGGAAGGCTACTTCCCCGTCCCGCCCGCCGACCAGTTGATGAACCTCCGCAACGAGATGATGCAGACCATGCTCGACTGCGGGCTCGAGGTCGAGTGCCAGCACCACGAGGTGGGCACGGGCGGCCAGTCCGAGATCGACCTGAAGTTCGATAAGCTCGTCGAGATGGCCGACAAAATGATGATGTTCAAGTACATCGTCAAGAACGTCGCCGCCCGGCACAACAAGACCGTCACCTTCATGCCCAAGCCGCTCTTCGGCGACAACGGGTCGGGCATGCACACCCACATCTCGATCTGGAAGGGCGAGGAGCCCATCTTCGCCGGCGGCGGCTACGCGGGCCTGAGCGACGCCGCGCTGTACGCCATTGGCGGGCTGTTGAAGCACGCCCCGGCGATCCTCGGGTTCAGTTGCCCCACGACCAACAGCTACAAGCGGCTCGTACCCGGCTACGAGGCCCCCGTGAATCTGGCCTACTCGCAGCGGAATCGCTCGGCGGCCATCCGCATCCCGATGTACAGCGCCAACCCGAAGACCAAACGCATCGAGTTCCGCTGCCCCGACCCAAGCTGCAATCCGTACCTGTCCTTCTCCGCCATCCTCATGGCCGCGCTCGACGGGATTCAGAACAAGATCGACCCGGGCGAGCCGCTGGACAAGGACATCTACGACCTCGCGCCGGAGGAGCTGGCCAACGTGCCGACCACGCCCCCGTCGCTCGAAGCGGCGCTGGCGGCGCTTCGCGCGGATCACGAATTCTTGCTCCGCGGCGACGTGTTCACGCCGGACGTGATCGACACGTGGATCTGGTACAAGATGGAGAACGAAGTGGACGCCATGCGGCTCCGCCCCCATCCCTTCGAGTTTTGCATGTATTACGACATCTAGCCCGCCTCGGCGACGGGCATGGCGCTTGGGGCGTCGCGCCCGCGCGATCGCGCGGGTGCGGCGCCCACGTTTTTTTCTTGCCGACGGTGGCCGGGCAACGCGACCTCAAGATAGCTCCATTGGCCTCCGAAGGGGGGGGCGCCCCCTGGGGATCCTCAGTAGCTCCAAATCTCGGAGGCAATCGATACCGTCATTCTGAGCGAAGCGAAGAATCTGCCTTGCCACCGAGATCCTTCGCCGCGCTCAGGATGACGTGCGGTGGCGGATTTGGAACCACTGATCCTGGACAAGCGGGCGTGTCCCGCGTAGTCTGGAGATTAACGGGGCCCCATTTTCCCCGCGCGCCATGCCGGCGCCAACGCGTTTTCCACGGGAACCACTCGGACTGTCCGTGGCGCGGGATCGCCGGCACGGCCGTTGCCCCTTGCCTACCCCAAAGTGCCCTCCGCCGACTTGCCCGAGGAGAAACGTCTGATGCGAACATGCCACGCCATCGGGCTTCTTGCGATCGTCCTGGCGACGCCCGTCGGCGCCATCGAGCCGGCGCCCCGGCCGGTGTACCGGTCGCCCTTGGACGTGGCCGTTTCGCCCGACGGACAGGTGCTTTTCGTTTCCGACAAGACGGCCTGCGCGGTGGTCGTGCTCGACGCGGCCGCCGGCAAACCCGCCGCCGAGATCGCCGTGGCCGGTCAGCCGTGCGGCTTGGCCCTTTCGGCCGACGGCAAGACGCTTTTCGTGGCCGAGCGGACGGCGCACGCCGTGGCGGTGATCGACACGGCCGCCCGTGCCGTGACCGGGCGAATCGCGGTTGGTCCATGGCCGGTCGACGTCGCCTTGACGCCCGATGGCCAGCGTTTGCTCACGTGCAACCGGGGCAATCACACGGTGTCCGTGGTCGATCTGGCCCAACGCCTCGAGATCAAGCAGATTCCCGTGGTGCGCGATCCGGCGTCCGTCGCCGTCACTCCCGACGGCGCCCGGGCGATCGTCGCCAACCTTCTGCCGGATGGCGAGGGCACCAACCCGGCGCTCGGCGCGGTGGTGAGCCTCTTGGACTTGGGCTCTTTGGAATCGGCGGCAACCGTGGCCCTGCCGCCTGGCTCGACCATGGTCGCCGGCGCGTGCACGAGTCCCGACGGCCGCTGGGCCTACGTCATCCACGCCCTCGGGCGGTTCAACCTGCCGATAACCCAACTCGAGCGCGGCTGGGTTCACACGTACGCCCTGAGCATCATCGACGTGGCGACCGCGACGCGACCGGTGACGCTCCTGCTGGACGATCTGACGGCGGGAGCCGCCGACCCTTGGGCCATAACCTGTTCGGCCGACGGCGCGCGGCTGTGGATCACGCATTCTGGAGTCCACGAAGTCTCGCGGATCGAGATGGGCCGCGTTCACGATCTGCTCGCTGGCAAGATTCCATCCGAGCTGGCCGCGCTGCGCGACGGCACGCGCGACAACATTTGGACCCAAATCGGCAAGGATCTTAACGCTCGCGCGCGGCTGGAAAACGACCTGACGGCGCTATACCTGGCCGGGGCCATCAGCCGGTTTTCGACCGGCGGAAACGGCCCGCGAGGGCTGGCCCTCTCGCCCGACGGATCGCGCGTCTTCGTGGCCAACTACTTCAGCGGGACGATTGGCCAGTTGGACGCCGCCAGCGGTCGGCTCGAACGGACGATGCCGATCGGTCCGCAGGTCGAGCCGGATGCCGCTCGGCGCGGCGAAATCTACTTCCACGACGCCCGGCGCTGCTTCCAAAGCTGGCATGGTTGCGCGTCGTGCCATCCGGACGACGGCCGCGTGGATGGTCTGCCCTGGGATTTCATGCGCGACGGCATCGGCAACGGCAAGGACGTGATCAGCCTCGTGCTTTCGCACCGAACGCCCCCGCACAACCGCCGCGCGACGCGGCCCGATCCCCGCGAGTGCATGAGAACCGGCGTCATCGGCAGTCACCTCGTGGTACCCGAACCGAAAGACGTCGACGACCTGCTCGCGTACGTCGAGTCGCTCGAGCCGGAGAAAAATCCGAACGCGCCGGGAATGGCCGAGGCGGCCGCCCGCGGCCAGGTTCTCTTCGAGGGCAAGGCCGGCTGCGCGGCGTGTCACCCCGCGCCGCTGTTCACCGACATGAAGATGCACGACGTGGGCACGGCCGGCCGCGGCGATCCCGACGGGCGTTACGACACGCCGGGGCTGATCGAAGCCTTCCGCACCGCGCCCTACTACCACGACGGCCGCGCCCGGACGCTCCGCGACGCCCTCACCCAGCATGGTCTCGGCGGTCGCCACGGCCACGCCGAGGCCCTCACCCCCGCCGAACTAGACGATCTGATCGCCTACATCCTGTCGTTGTAGAAACAGAAGGGCCCGGTGGGCTGTGCGGGCAGCCGACCGGGCCCTTTGACCGTGAAAAACTGGTGATCCCGTGGGTGGGATGAAACGCTCGGTTGGAGCGAGGGTAACCTTAGATTCACGGTGGCGTTGAATGGATATCGTTGACCGCGGAGCCCCGGCCGGCGCGATCGGCCGAGGCTCCCTGGGTCAAACGGTCTTTGGCTTCATGCCATGACACATGAGCACGGCGCGTGCCAAAACGGCGCATCGCGCCAGATCGCCTGGGAAAAACGCGGCAATCGCTTTCGCCTCAACGACTTACGAACGATCTTCCGCGCAGCCCAAAATAGTCCCGGGCTCGACCGGCTTTGAAGAGTTTACAAACGGCTCAAAGCAGTCCGGCGATCTGTTTGAGCAGATCGACGAGGCTGGCGCGCTGCTGGCCAAGGATGGCCAGCGAGGCGATGGCGTTCTGGACCAGGGCCTCGTTTTTGGCAAGGAGAACCAGCTCTTCTTCCTCGTTGAAGCCGTCGGTCTGGTCGATCGCGTCGTCGATGTCGTCTTGCATGGCCGACAGGAGATTCGAGGCGCTGGTGACCTGGGCGTTATGGAAGCCGTCGACCGAGCCCTGCGCGCGGGTGAATTGCGCGGTGGCCTCGTCGAGGATGCGGATCGCCCGCGACGTGTTGCCGTCCAGGCCCGAATAGGCCCCGCCGGTGGCGATCTGGCTCAGCTTGCCGCTGAGTCCGCCCAGCAGTTCGGGCTGCAACCCAGGAATGGCGATGGTCGAGCGATGGGCGAGGCTGGTGGACAGCGCGAACGTGAGCCCGCCGCCGTCGATGGTCATCGAGTCGAAGGCGTAGAGGAAGTCGGGCGCGAATTCGATGTCGAACCGGAAGCCCGCGTTGCTGACGGCGAAGCGGTTGCCCCGCACGTTCGAGTTTCCCGTCACGGCGTCCTCGCCGGTGTCGCTGGTTGTGCCGCTGACGGTGGTGAACGGGCCAACGATCACGGCGATGCTCACCTCGGCGTCGTCGCCGGTGGTCACGCTCCGCAGGACGAGGTCGTTCTCGTCGACGTAGGCGTGGACGCCGGTCGCGCCGGTCTCGGCGTTGATCAGATCGGCGACGTCTTGGAACGTGTCGGTGGCGCCGATCACGATGTTGCCGGACGTGCCGAGGTTGCCCGTCACCTGGATGGTCGCGGGATCGGCGAATTCGGCCGTTTTCTCGCGGTGTCGCAGTTCGGCGGGCGCGGCCGACGTGCCGCCGGTATAGGTGAATCCGTTGATCACGGCCGCCGCGTCGTCGCCGCTGGCCGAGCCGTTGCCGTGTCCGCCGGTCACGGCGAACGTGCCCGAATCGACCGCAATGTCGATCGTCGCGTTCGTGCCATAATCGACGGTGGTGAAGGTGATGACTTCGTTGGCCCCGACGGTCGAGACGGCGGCGGTGATGCCCGTCTTGTGGCTGTCGTTGTTGATCTTCTCGGCCGTTTGGGTCATCGTTTCGGTCGTGAGCACCTCGATGGTCGTGCTGCCGAGATTGCCGGTGATCGTGATCGCGGCGTTGGCGCCGGGGTTGCTGCCCGAGCCGGTGTAGGCCAGTTCGGCCTGGGTGGCGGCGCGGGTGACGTAGCCGGAGATGGCGGGCGTGCCGCCGTAGGTCGTGCTCTTGCCGTAGGCCACGCCGGGAGCGACGCCGCCCGTCGTCGTGAACGTGCCCGCGATCGTCGCGACGATCACCTCGGCGCTGGACCCGCTCGTGCTGCTTTGCATCGTCAGGGTGTTGTCCGAGACGGACGCGAGCACGCCGGTCGTGTCGCTTTCGGCGTTGATGAGAGCGGCGACGTCTTCCAGCGTGTCGTCGGTGGTGATGATGATCTCGCCGGAGTAACCCTGGGCGCCGGTCACGCGGATGGTCGCGTTGGCGGCGGCGTACCGGTCGGTTCCGGCGTAGAACAGCCGGGCGGGCTCGGCGGTGACGACGGGGCCGTCGCCGGCGGTGGAGTACACCGTCAGATTCGACACCTGGCTGTAATTGCGCCCCTGGATATTGAAGTTGGCCGAGCCGTTCAACGGACGCCGCCCGTCGATGCTCGTGCCGACCAGCGCCTCGAAGTCCGCGAGGTATTGGTCGATCTTGGCCTGGGCCTCGGCCCGTTCGGCGGGCGTGAGGGTGCGGGCCTCATCTTTTAACAGCTCGGTGCGGACGTTGCCCAGCAGCGTCTCCATCGCCGACATCGTGGTTTGCGTTTGGGAGAACAGGCTCGCGGCCTGGGTGACGTTGTCCATCGTCGCGGCCACCGTGCTCAACTGCGACTGAAACGCGGAGATCTGCATGAACTTGGTGGGATTGTCGCGGGGGTAGTTGATCAGCTTGCCCGTGGCCAAATGAAGGCTGTTGAGCGTGGCGGCCGTGCTGGCTTCGTTCAGCCGGTTGAGCAAGACGAGTTCGATGCCCGAGAGCGACGCGCCGATGCGTGCCATGACCCGCTCCCTGTTCCTCTGCACCTGCCGAGTCGCGTCCAGCGGGGCGCGACTTCCCCCAACTTAACTATACGTCATGCCTATGGTTACCCCCGGACGAAGAACCTCCAGATTCGATTCCAAAGGCGGCCGGCGGCGCGTCGGGTGGGGCCGATGCGATACGCGTCCAAGGGCGGTTTGCTGACCGCCTTGTCCTTGTCCCCCTCGCCCCCAAGACCGCCCCCTTCCTCGCTGGCCATCAAATAGGACCGGAAGCTGACGAGGATGTCGCGGGCCTGATCGAGGATGTCGCCGCGCCGCCGGTCGCGGTCGGAACGCGGCGCGATGGTGAAGTGGATCCGCGTGCGGGGGGTCCCGCGCGAGGTCGGCGCGCCGGGCGGCGTGTTGCCCGCCGTTCGGTCGGCGTGTTCTTCCTCGAATCGCAATCCGATCACGAACGTCGTCGGCCGGTCGCCGCGGCGCCGCGGCGGAGGGGCGCCCTGATGGTCGATTTCCAATTGAAGGTTGTTGTGGTTGATCTCCGTGATGGCGGCCTGGTGGTCGGCCACGAAACCCCGGAGCTTTTCCACGGCCACGGTCATGGGCACGGACGTGACCAGGTGCTGCTCGAAGAGCATTTCGCCGGCCGGCGGCGGGACGTTCCACGGGGCGTCGTCGTCGAGCCGGTCGGAGCCCACCGATCCGGTGCCCAGTTGGACCACGGTGTTGCGGCCCTTCGATTTGGCCAGCAAGAGGGCGCGGTCGGCCCGGCGGAGCATCGTCTCGGCCGTGTCGCCCGGCTGGATCTCCGTCACGCCGAAACTAGCGGTGACCGAGCGGTCGTCCATCCTGGCGTGCGCGATCTCGCTGAAGGTTTTGCGGATGTGCTCCGCCCGCGCGGCGGCGGTGGCGTTGTCGCATTCGGCGTAGAGCATGACGAATTCCTCGCCGCCGTAGCGAGCCACGAGATCTCCGGCGCGGCAGGAGTTTTTCAGAACGCCGGCCAGGCTCTTGATCACGTCGTCGCCGGCCTGATGCCCGTACGTGTCGTTCACCTGCTTGAACCAGTCCAGGTCGCAGATGATCAGGCTGCAGGGGCGTTTCCGCTGGAGGTGGGCGACAACGAACATCTCGTGGACGCGGTCGAACTCGGCTCGATTGGCCACGTGCGTGAGCGGGTCCTTGGTGGCGCGCTCGTGCAGGTTGTGGCAGCGCTCCTCGAGCGAGATCTCCGACGAGGCGTCGTGCAGCAGGAGGACGGCGCCCACGCCGACGCCGTCTTCGGCCAGAACGGGGATGACGTGCGCGTCCACGGAAACCGGCCTGCCGATTCGACCCAGAACCGTCAGCCGACGCAGGGACTGCACGCCGGAGTGGATCGTGCAAACGACGGGGCATTCGACGTCGCCAATCGTCTGACCGCGCTCGTCGCGGAGGTTCAACAGATCGGCCGACCACTGGCGTCCCAGCACGCTCCGGGCCGAGATGCCCGTCATCCGTTCCGCTCCGTGATTCCAAAACGTGAGGGCCAGCGCGGCGTCGACGAAGATCACCGCGTCGTGCATGTTGTCCAGGAGCCGCATCCGGAAGAGGCACTCGGCGTCGGGGATGCCCTGCGGCGCCGGTCTGGGCGCGCGCCGCCAACACGCGTCGGCCGCCTCGGAGCCAAGACTCTGAATCCACCGGCTCGCCGTGGCCTCGCGCAGGGCGTTCTGGTCGCACTTCTGCAACTCGACAAACGCGCGGACCAGCTCGGGGTCGAACTGCGCGCCGGCGCACTTGAAGAGCTCCGCCACGGCCGCCTCCTGCGACATGGCCGGTCGGAATACGCGCTCGCTGGTCATCGCGTCGAACGACTCGACGATGGCGATCATCCGCGCGCCCAGCGGAATATCCTCGCGGCTGAGCGTGTAGCCGGGTTTGGCGCCGTCGAAGCGGGCGGGCACGTTCTGGATAATCTCGAGAATCGCCGGCTCCGCGCACGCGCCGCGGAGAATCTCCACGCTCATCTGACGCGTCTGCTCGATAATGAGCACTTCCTCGGGCGTCAGCGGATTGGGCTTCTGGAGAATCCGGTCGGGGATGCCGATCACGCCCACGTCGTGCAACAGCGCGGCCACCTCGACCCTGTCCCGCTCGGCGTCGGAAAGCCCGAGCTTGACGCACCAACCCGACGCGGTCAACGCCACCCTCAGCACGTGCGCCGCCGTCGGCGGATGCTTGCAATGCAGCGCCGTGAACAGGCTGGATGCGACGCCGAGCCGAACCTGGGGCAACTGGTTGTCGAGCCCCGGCGCCACCGCCGGCGCGGCGGTTGCGCGGACCGTGACGTCTTCAAGTTCCTGCAGCAGCGCGTCCAGATGAGGAGTCCATGGACCGATCGGCACGGAAGGATCGCCCGGTGCCCAGGAAGGGTCGTGTTGTGGTTGGGGACCCTGGAGCTCAGTCATTGGGCGACCGCGGCAAAGGCGCAAAAGCAGACAGGTCTTAAAGAGCCGTACAGCGACATCGCCACCCCACGCTCATGGCCCGCAAGGGGGGATGCACCGAGCCGCTCCGGATACTGAAGCCTAGGTTTCGTTTGGACTTAAAGCAAACTCCGGCCCGGCGCGGAGCGCCTCCGCCTCGGGGGCGTGTCCGCGCTCCGATTCGCCGGCGTGCGGGCGCTGTGGCGCTGGGGGGGAAGCGGTGGAGCGGCGGGTCCGACACGGCTCGGACGACCGTGCGGCGGGACGGCGCGAACGCGGCTTCGTCACCCCTCTTGATAGGGGAAGGATCGAAGTTGATGGCGCGAGAGACGTCTCTTGCGTCTTGGCCCATGAAAGCCGCTACCCCACCCCCTCCCCAAGGGCAGGGCAGACACGCGATGACGGCCATACCTCGACTTCGCGGGTACGCGGCTTCGTTCTTGGCCCGGCAACCGTTTCCCTCGGAACAATCCATACCCGCTCGCAAGGATGCCCGGAAGGCGCCGACCGCGCGTCCCCGCCGGGGGTCGGTCCCGCGGCGGCACTAGGTTGTCGGGGCCGAAGAATGCGCATGATAGGAATTCAAGGAAGCCTATGGCGTTTATGCATGACTTTTTGGGGCTCGCCTCTTTTTGGACAAAGACCAGGAAACCGATACAATGAGCGTTGGATGGGAAGGGATACTCTCGATGGCCGCGAGGTAACCATGAAGGACGCGTTGGCGGTGGTCTTGGCGGGCGGGAAAGGGGTGCGATTGGACCCGCTCACGCGCGATCGAGCCAAGCCGGCGGTACCCTTTGGAGGGGCATACCGGATCATTGACTTTTCGATGTCCAACTGCCTCAACAGCGGCATCCGGAAGATCCTGGTTCTGACCCAATACAAGGCGGCCAGCCTCGCCCGCCACATCCAACTCGGCTGGCAGCACTACTTTTGTCGCGAACTGGGCGAATTCACGGACGTGGTGCCGCCGCAGCAACGGATCGACGAGCACTGGTATCGCGGCACGGCCGACGCGGTCTACCAGAACATTTACACGATGGAGAAGGAGCACACGCGGCACACGGTCATTCTGGCCGGCGACCACATTTACAAGATGAACTACCGGAAGATGGTCGAATCGCACGTCGACCATCGCGCCGATCTCACGATCGGCGCCTTGCGGGTTCCGATCGCGGAGGCGCGGTATCGTTTCGGCGTCATGGAGATCGACGCGGACGATCGCGTGGTGGGGTTCGAGGAGAAGCCAGCCGACCCGAAGCCGATTCCCGGCGACCCCGGGTACTGTTACGCTTCGATGGGGATATACGTCTTCACGACGCGATTCCTTTTCGAGCAGCTTTGCCAGGACGCCACGCGGCCGGGCAGCTCGCACGACTTTGGGGCCGACGTGATCCCGTCGATCATCCGGACGCACCGCGTGTTCGCCCACCCGTTTCTGGACGAGAATCGCAAGGAAAGCGCCTACTGGCGCGACGTGGGCACGCTCGACGCCTACTACGAGGCGAACATGGACCTGGTGGCGGTCGACCCTCAATTGAACATCTACGACGACCAATGGCCGCTGAGGACCTATCAGCCCAACCTACCGCCGGCCAAGTTCGTCTTTGCCGCCGAAGACCGTCGGGGCCACGCCATGGACAGCATCGTGTGCGTCGGATCGATCGTCTCCGGCGGCCAGGTCCGGCGGTCGATCCTGGGCACGAAAGTCCGCGTCAACAGCTACGCCCGCGTCGACGAGTCGATCCTCTTCGGCGGCGTCGATATCGGCCGACACGCCAAGATCCGCAGGGCGATCATCGACAAGGACGTGTCCATTCCGGCCGGCTTCGAGGTGGGCTACGACCACGAGTTGGACCGACAGCGAGGCTTCACCGTCACCGACCGGGGCGTGGTGGTCATCGCGAAGGCCGATGGAATAGAAAACTACCACGCGTCGGTCGACCAGGCGGAGACCCGCGACGCTCTGGCCGAGCCGCCTCATTTCTCGCGCCGCGCGGTGGCGCGCCCGTGATGCCGTCATCCCCGAATCCTTCTCCCAATGGGAGAGGGGAGAACGAGGATCACGGTTTCCAAAGCGGGGCGTCGAGACCCTCAGCACCGCCGGCGGACGTGTCGAGGGTGATCCGCTCGCCGTCCTCAAACGTGACCTCGACGCGGACCAGCCCCCAGGTGTCTCCGATCATCCGCGACTCGCTGGACACCTCGGCCGCGCCCTTGGGGCCGGAGACGCCGAACCGCAACCGGGCCGTGCCTCCGTTTGGCCTCTCGTCCACGTCGGCCTGAGTGGGCATGAAGTCGTCCTCGATCGGCTCGCCCAACCGCTGGACGACCCGCGGCTCGGCGCGGACGCGATCGAGCGTCATTTGATACGGTGGACTGTCCTTGACCGTTGCCAAGCCAGCGAAGAAGACGCCCGTGCAGAGACCGCCGCACACGACGACCACGCCCACAAGCCCAAGCAGGAGCACCCACCACCAATTGCGTCCGAACCACCCGCGCTTCGGCCGGTCCTCCACGACAACGGGTTCGACGACGGCCATGGCCACGACCTCCGATATGGGGTGCTACGGGTTGCGATCGCGGGGCTCGGGGGGGCGTTCGAGCCGGGCGCGCTCCAACGCGGACAGATCCCCCTTGGTATCTTCGGTCTGGGAGTCGGCCTTCTTTGCCCCAACGTCACGTTCGGGTTGCCCTGGCTCCGCCTTTGGGGCCGGGATTGGCCGGTCGACGACCTTCAGGAAGTCCAGTTCCAGATCGTAGCGGGCGCGATCCGCGCCATCGAACTGGACGAGAGCGCGACCTTCCGCGGTGATTGTTGCCACCCGGCCCACCTTGTCGTGGAATCGCGCCAGATTGGGACCATTGGGGACCACAACGACGTATCGGTCCGTGTACTCGTGGCGAAGCGCGTCAATCCGTTCGGGGATCATTGCGGGTCTCCAGGCCGTGACAATCGCGGCCAGTGTAGCCCAACCATCGCGTATTGGTAAGGGCGACCACCCATGCGTGCTAGGCCAAGATTCCCGTTTGGCGGGGGGGCTCGGCGCCGTGGACGTGTTCGGGTGAATCCGACCTGGCTCGACTGCCTCCCGAGGCAGGGCTATCGCATGGGTGCTCCATCACGCCTGATGGAACGGATGAGGTAACGATCCCCCTGTGGCACAGCCGCCCTCGGCTGTGCAAATTGCCCAGCACGGCCGAGGGCGGCTGTGCCACAGGGTAGATTGCGACTGACGGATCGGCCCATGCGACAACCGACCGCTTCATTCGCTTGCCCCGGGGGTTTCGACCAACGCATCGGCCGACGGGATCGCGGGGTCCGATAGGAGGTTGGACGGGAAGGCCGGGGTTTGGGTGGGCTCGGGCTCCGTCGCGAGGACGGGCACCTCGAACGTGAAGCAGGCGCCGCCGAAGAGGCCGTTCTCTGCCCAGATCCGCCCGTGGTGGGCGTGGATGATTTCGCGGCAGATGGCCAATCCCAGGCCGGTGCCCCCGGCCCCCGATTTGGTTTTCGACGATTGGATGAACTTGTCGAAAACCGCCTCCAACTCCTGTTCGGGAATGCCGACGCCTTGGTCCTGGACCGAGACGGTCAGGAGCGCGTCGCGTCGGGCGACCTCGATGAGGATCGTTCCGCCGTCGGGCGAGAACTTCAAGGCGTTGCTCAAGAGGTTTCGGACCACCTGCGCCACCTTGGCGGAATCCGCCACGAGAATCGTGTCGCAATCCGGCGTCGGGAAGTCGATCACCAGATCGCGTTCGGTCGCCACGAGCCGGAGTTCTTCGACGACGCCGGCGATCACGTCCGCCAGGTTGAAGCGTTCTCGCTCCAAGACGCTCTTGCCCGACTCCAGTCGCGCCAGATCCAGCAGGTCGGTGATGAGCGCCAAGAGCACTTCGCCGCTCTGTTGGATGGACTTGAAATAGTCCCGCAGCGACTCCGGCTTGGCGGTCTCGATCTTCCGCAATCCGAACGACGCGAAGCTGAGGATTCCGTGCAAGGGCGTCCGGAGCTCGTGCGACATATTGGCGAGGAACTCGCTTTTTGCCGCGTTGGCGGTCTCGGCCTTGATATTGGATTGCCGCAGCGCCTCGGCGTACTCCTTGAGCTCCTGTTCGGCGCGTTTGCGTTCCGTGATGTCGAGGAAGGCCTCGAGCAAGACCTCCTCGTCGTCGATGACGATCGGGATGACGGTCTTGAGAATCGGAACCTGCCGTTTGTCGTTGGTGATGAGGATCCGTTCGGACGTGTCGATCCTCTGGTGCAAGTCCAGGATCGGGCAGCTTTGCCGCCCGGCGGGGCAGAGCGTCGCGTGACACCTCTTGCCCACGATGTCGTCCAGCGATTCGTAGGCCATCATGCGGAGCGCCGATTGATTCGCGCGCCGGACCCGTTTGTCGCGTCCCACGATCACGATTCCGAGCGGGACGGACTCGATGATGGTTTGGAGTGTGCGCGTGGTTCGCAGCAGGTCGTCCTCGGCCTGGCGTTGGGTGGCCAACAGCCGCGCGACGTGCCAGAGCGTGACGGCGCCGGCGGTGACGAGAAACCCGGTCAGCACGGTCGTCGCCAGGAACGTGACCCAGCGCAAGCGCTCGGTGGCGCGCCGCTTCACGCTTTCGAGCACGCCGAGTTGGCGGGTTGTGTCGTAGTAGATTTTGTTCGAGGTTTCCCGCGCGCGCAGAAGCGACGCCATCGTGGTCTTCAGGCGGAAATCCACGTCGTCCCGGGCCTCGCGGCTCTCGCCGTCGGACTTGGCGGCGAGTCGCTGTCGCACGAGCCGCGCCAAGTCCTTGGCCTGGTTCTGCAGATTCACCACCCGCGGCGCCAGCTCGATCACCTCGATGGTGATTCCCTCGTCGCTGGGGCGGGAATAGGCGATCCGTTCGCGAATCTCGTCCACGTCGCCGAAGTTGGTCAGAAGCCGCGTTTCGAGCTCCCCGCCTTGCGAAAGCACGGCCATCGCCTGCTCGATGAGGGTAACCTCCTTTCGGACGTCCTCCTGAAGAAACGAGACTTCCCGCTCGTCCGCGGCGTCGGCCATTTCGTGCAGGTTGTAGCCGACCAACATGAGGTTTTTCTCGATGACCATGCCGAGATCGCGTTTGGACCGTTGTTGATCGACGAGGGCCTGGTGTCTGCGGAGGTAGCTCTCGTTGGCCGACGAGTTCGCCAACAACAGCAGGATGGCGCCGAAAAAGAGGGCCACCAACAGGAGAACCCACTTGACGATCGGCTCACGAAAGCTTTCGCGGTCCAAGCTGACGCCCATCGTGCGATTCCGCGTTCGAGTCAGAGGCCGTACCGCCGGAAAAGGGCTTGGCCTTTCTCCGAGGCGGCGTATTCCATGAATTTCCTCGCGACGTCCGGGTGGCGAGAGTACTTCAACAGCCCGAGCGCCAGCCGCTTCCTCGGAACGTACTCATCCCCGATCGGCAAAACGTCGACGTAGGGAGCGTTCTCCGGCCAGGTCGCCGTGGCGCGCCAGTTCACCACCAGGTCCGCTTCCTTGTCCTTGAGCACCTTGATGAGTTCCTTGGAGTCGGTGGTCCATTGCCGCGCGTTTTGGGACACCTGCTCGAAAATACCTCGCTTCTCCAGTATCTCCTTTGTCGCGCGGCCAATAGCCCCGCTGCCCGGATCGCCGATGACGACGTAGTATTGCGGATCGGCCAGGTTTGCCAGATCGTTCGTGATCTTTTTTGGGTTGCCCTTCCGCACCATCATCACGGCCTGGTTGTGGCCAACGAAGACCTCCTCGGTAACCAGCTCTTTCTCCATGGCCGACTTGATGTACGAGTCGGAGCCGGGCAGGAACAGATCGCCGACTTGATTCACCTCGATTGCGCGAAGCAGGTTGCCCGTCCCCCCCTTGGTGACAATGATCCGGCAGTTCTCTTGCTGCTCGATCACGCGGGCAATCTCGCCCACCGGTTTGGTTGTCGAAACCGTGGCATACACGAGCAGCTCCTTTCTTGGAGTGGGCGAGTCGATCATCGGCTGATAGGCGTAGAAGAACGCGACGGAGAGAACCGTTGCGAAGACCAATCCGCACGCAAGCGTGACTCCGGCCGCCTTCATGTCGAGCCTCCCCTCGGACCTGTCTCGAATACTCCGTGCCGCGTCGCGGGCGGCGGCCCCGTCTCACTACCTGCCCTGCCTTTGCACTATAGGTCGTCGGGCCGTGGGATCGCCGGTGGTCCGCCCGGCAAGGGGCCGGTTAGGGCGATTCTGCGGGCTGTACCCCTTGACGAGACGCTCCCCCCGGCAGAAAACGGCATATCCGGCGGAACACGACGGACGCATACTTGCCCATGTCCCGATTGACGTTGTCCCAGCTTGACTCGACCGAACAGCTCCGCCGCCGCGCGGCCGAGTGGGACGATCTATGGAACCGTTCGGGCGTGACCATTCCGACCGCGCGGGCGACGCTCGTCGCCCATTGGATCGAGTGGTTCTCGATCGGAACGAGATTGCGGTTATTGGTCGTGGAGCGGGATGGCCGGATGGTGGCGGCGCTGCCGCTGGCGGGCCAGCGCGCACTCCGGTGGATGCCGGTCGGCGGTCTGACGATGAACTACTGGTCGCCCAACGGCGAGTTGCTGCTGGACCCGGCCGCCGGGTCCGACGAGGCCCTAGACCTCCTTGTCGAGGGGATCAACCGGCTGCCCTGGCCTCTGGCATGGCTCGATATGGCGCCGGTCGAGACGCCGCACTGGCAGGCCTGTTTGACGGCCTTTCGACGCCGCGGCCTGGCGGTGGACGTGCATCATCGATGGACGGTCGGCGTGGTCGCGACTGACGGCGACTACGAATCCTATCTCCAAACCCGCTCGAAGAACCTCCGGCGGAACCTCCGGCGCGACCTTGGCAGCCTCGAGAAGCGGGGCGCCGTGGAATTCTCGTTTGACGGCGTCTTTGACGAGACGGAACTGGAGAAGCCGCTTCGCGACGTCTTCGAGCTCGAGGATCGGGGTTGGAAAGGCGCCGCGGGCGGATCCGTCCTCCGCTCGCCCGGCATGTTCGAGTTCTACCTCCGCCAAGCCCGCCAATTGGCTGCCTGGGGCGACCTGCGCCTGGCCCGGCTTATGTACCGAGACCAGACCATCGCCTTCGAGCTGGGTTGGATGGGCAAGGGCGTCTACCATTCGTTCAAGGTGGGCTACGATCCGGCGTACCGCGTCTATGGGCCGGGGCACCTCCTGCGGGAGTTCATCATCCGCTCGTGCCACGCCGACCCGGCCGTCCGGGCCGTCGATTTCCAGGGTCCGCCGACCGACGCGCTGGCGTCCTGGGCCACCGGCGCCTACCCCATCGCGCGGGTTGTCGTCGCCCCGCGACGCGTCGGCAGCCGGATCCTTTGGATCGGCTATCGCGCCGTCCGATCGGTCGTGCGCCGTCTGCGAAGAAGGCCGCGAGAACACGCGGGCCAGCCCGAGGCCGCCGGAGAACGTCCCGAACAAGCGTAGCGTTTCGGGCGCCATGCCCACGCTTGCCGTGGGCATGTCTTGCCGAGAAACGCAGTGCCATGGCCACGCAAGCGTGGCCATGGCACCCGCCTACGGAGCCGCCTCAACCGCCGCCAGCCCCCGACTCGCCCGAAGCGGCAGACGGATGACGAACGTCGCGCCACCGCCGGGCGCCGATTCCACGTGCATCGAGCCGTGGTGATTCTCCGTCACGATGAAATACGACACCGAGAGCCCCAAACCAGTCCCCTCGCCCACGCCCTTGGTTGTGAAAAAAGGCTCGAACGCGCGCCGGCGGACGTCGTCGGACATGCCGGGGCCGTTATCCTCGATCTCGATCCGCGCCATGTCGCCGTCGCGGCTGGTCCGCACAACAAAACAAGGTGGCTGGCCATCCCGCGTCCCGTCGGCCATCGCATACGCGCCGTTGCGCAGCAGGTTGAGCACAACCTGCTGGATTTCCGTTCTCTCGCAGGGCACGGAAGGCAACGCCGGATCGTATTGGCGGACAATCTCGATCCCGCGGAAGTCGTATTTCTTCTTCAGATCGTAGTCGCTGGCGGCCAGTTCGATCGTCTGATCGAGCAGCTCGCCCAGGTCGTGCGACGAGAACGCCCGGTCGCTTTTTCGGGCGAAGTTGAGCATGTTGGCGACGATCTGGGCCGCGCGCTGGCCCGACGTCCGAATGGCCTCCAAGAGCGGCGTCAGGGCTCGCCGCTCCATGTAGGCGCGCACCGTCTCCAGCGTCGTGCCGCACGCGGCGGCCGCCTCGCGGTTGGCCGGGAGATCGGCCGACGTCCGGTCGATCACCACCTGGACGTTCTGCAGGATGCCGGCCAGCGGATTGTTGATCTCGTGGGCCATGCCGGCGGCCAGACCGCCCACCGAAAGCATCTTTTCCGATTGAACCATCAGCTCCTCGATCCGGACGCGCTCGGTTACGTCGTCCAGGCGGATCACGGCGCCGGCGACGCCGTTGTCCACGAGCGGATAGACGGTCAGGTCGCCCTGGTGGATCTGGTCCTTGTCCGACCACACCACGTGTCCGGGGCTTTGCGGCTGGCGGTTGCCGCCAAGGGTCCGTTGGATCTGCTCGACGTGGTTGGCCATGTGGGGAAACACGTCAACCAGCGGCCGCGTCAGGGCATCCGCGGCTGCCACGCCCGTAAACCGCTCGGCCTCGCGGTTCCATTGGGTCACGTGGCTCTGGGCGTCCACGCCCACCAGTACCGAAGGCATCGAGTTGATGATGTTGCTCAAGAGATTCCGCAGGTGGCGCAACTGCTCCTCGGATTCCTTGTGCTCGGCAATCTCTTGTTGGAGCTCGTTGTTGGCCCGGGCAAGCTCGCCCGTCCGCGCCATCACCAGGTCTTCGAGATGATCGCGGTGCTGGGCCAGCTCCGCCTCGGCCCGCTTGCGCTCGGCCACCTCCGCGGTCAGCTCCGCCGTGCGGCGCCGGACGATCGCCTCGACGATGGTCGTGCGGGCAAGATGGTGGCGAACGTAAAGCGTCGACAGGGCCGTTACGAACAGGCCGACGCCGAGCACGGTCGAGGAATAGGGCTTCGTGTTGTGCTTTATGAACGCCTGAGTCGCCGTGCATTTGACGTGCAACCTGCGACCGCCGACCGCGACCACAGCCGTGTGCCCCAAAGTGCCGTCTGGTTGGCGAGGCTCACCCTCTGGCACTGGCAAGGGGCTGAGAAACGCGCCGACGCGGTGCGGACGGTCGGGAGACGTCACGTCGTTCACCTGGACGTCGATGCCAACCGGCTCAAGCAGCCTCAGCGCCTCTCGCAGCAGAGCATCGACGTCAAATGCCGCGACCAAATAGCCGCGAACGGCCGACGATCCCAATGCGTCCGCGGGTTCGACGTTTTCCCGTTCCAACACAGGCGTCAAGGCCAAGACGACCGTAGGCGCGCCGGCGAAGGCACTCGACGCCACCGGAGGCGTAAGCTCCACCTGGTGCCGTTTGTGGAGATGCTCGACCACGGCGGAGCTCGCCGGATGATACGCCAGATCAAATCCCATACAGGCTTGATTGCCCGCACGCGGTTGAAGATAACTGATGGGGACGTAGCGTCGGCGATGCGCCGCCGGGACGATCCGCCCATCCCCCAGGCGCTCGACGACGTGGTACTGCGCGATGCCGGCCTTGCGAGCTTCCGCCTCGAAGGCGGCGCGCCGGTCGTGGGAAATCCGCGGCGCCCATGCCAGCGCCACCACCACGCGGTTGTCCCTCAACAACGGCCGCACGAAAGTCGCGAACTCGTCGCGATCAACGGACACCGATCCGTCGAAAAACGCCTGGAGAACGTGAAGCGTCCAGGCACCATCGTCGAAAGCCTGCTCGACGGCTTCAACGCGGGGTAGGACGTGGGCAAGGAAACGCTCGCGAAGACTCTCGCGCTCCGCGCGCCGGAAGGCGACGAAAACCGCAAGGCTGACGGCCACGCCCAGGCACGCGACCATCGCCAATTGCGCCCGGTTACCCAGACGCCGCCTCGGAGCCGAAACATCCGCCGCCCGCGGCGCGTCCATCGGCCATTCTCCCCAGCCACGCCGGCCCCTGCCCACGAGTCGTGCGCCGGGCATCCAAGCCAGCGCGCGACGAGGTTTCCGGGAGGGCAAGGCTCCTGCAGAACCGAATACCCTAGAAAGAATAGGTTAGTCTCCGCCGCCCCGTGCCTGCCCGTCAAGCCCCGGCGTGTACGGCGGGGGACTGTCCCGATTTTTGTGGCAGGAGGCCACAAAAATGGGACTGTCCCCTTCTGGGCAACCGGCATTCTCTGCCCACCTGCCGCGATGGTTCCCTTCGGGGGCGTCTTGCCGTACAATCTGCCCGGCGGTTTGCGCAAAGGCGGCTGTGGCGGTCCGAATTGTCCCGACGAGGTGCTGGAATCGATGTCCGCTCCCAGGTTGGATCTCGGCCGTGTTCCAGATAGCTGGACGCGGCATCATCTCCTTGGCCTGGAAGAACTTACGGCCGAGGAAATCACCACGATCCTGGACACCGCCCAGGTGTTCCGCGATCGGATGGCGGCCGGTCAAAAAAAACACCCCGTATTAGGGGGTCGCACGTGTGTAAACCTCTTCTTCGAAAACTCCACCCGCACGCGGACGAGTTTCTCCCTGGCCGCCCGGCGGCTCGGGGCCGACGTGGTGGACTTCTCGGCCTCGACCAGCAGCCTGTCGAAGGGCGAGACCGTGATCGACACGGCCAAAAACATCGAGGCGATGGGCGTGGACGCCGTGGTGGTGCGCCACCGCACGCCGGGCACGCCGCAATTGCTGGCGCAGAATCTCAAAGCGGCGGTCATCAACGCCGGCGATGGGCCCCACGAACATCCCACGCAGGGGCTGCTCGATATCCTGACCATCCGCCAGCGCCGCGGACGGCTCGCGGGCCTGACCGTGGCCATGGTGGGCGACATCGCCCACAGCCGCACGGCTCGGTCGAACATCTGGGGTCTCAAGAAGCTCGGCGCCCACGTGATCGTCTGCGGCCCGTCCACGCTCGTTTCGCCCCGCTGGGCGGAGATCGGCGTGGAGTATTCGTATAGTCTCGACGAGATCGTTCCGCGGGTGGACGTGCTCAATCTCTTGCGGATCCAGTTCGAGCGGCAGACCACCCGGCCGTTCCCCTCGGTCCGCGAGTACGCCCACCTGTACGCGATGAACGCCGACCGGCTGGCCCGGGCGAAGGACGACATCCTGATCCTGGCCCCGGGTCCGATCAACCGCGGCGTGGAGGTCACGCCCGAAGTGGCCGACGGCCCCCACTCCGCCATCCTCGAACAAGTCACCAACGGCCTGGCCGTCCGCATGGCGGTGCTGTGGCTGCTGTTGGGGAGGGAGGGGGGGACAACCGATCCCGCATGAGTTTGTTGGACAGCGTTGCGCAGTATGAACAGAGTCTCTGCGACTGGTATAGAGAGATAGATGGACACAGCATCAGCATACCGTGACTTCCGAAAACGGCTCAAGCTGCTGGCCAGCAAGCAGCCGATGTTGATCACCACGACGCTGAGCAACATCTTCACGATGCGTTTGATCGGCAACAAGACGCACGGTGACTTAGCGGAGATTGCGATTGCCGAGTTCATCAATCAGTACATGTACGACTTTCGCTCTATTCACGTTGGGAAGGATCTTTATCGAGCGAAGTCCCAGGAAGAAGACATCACGATCATCAACGAGATCACAAAAGCCGAGTTCCCCGTCAGTTTGAAAGCCTATGGGGACGGACCTCTTCAGTTGTCAACGGACAAAGCATGCTTAATGTTCCCTCGGCTTGAGCAGGAAGCCAGCGACAATATTGTGAACAGGACCGAGATCGGACGGATTCTCGACGATTCTGCTTTTTCTGCCCTTACGATGTTGAACATCCTCCCGCTCATTTATGACGAGAGTGCTCAACGGTGTAACATCCTCGTGTTCGATGGTGCCCGTGCTCGTCAGGCGACGGCCCGCATTGTGCGTGAGACAACCCGGCGGGGGCGAAAACATCCCGTGTACAGGTTCTACGATGCCGATGGTGACTATGTCTGCGAAGTCAGATATGGAGGCGCGGCCGCCAATGCGCTTCAGCGCGGCCTTTGGACCCACACCAGAAACGCATTGAAGTACTTCGACAGCGTCACCAACGGTTGGATCGACTACTCGCACAACAAGGTTCTCGTACAGTTGTTCTCCCATGCGCTCGTCTCGACCGAGGCGGGACACGTCTCGGCGCTGGAGAAGATCAAGGAAGATCTGTCTCGACTGAAGAAGCTTGCTGGACTTGCCAAATGACCGAACAGTTGTCGTTGTTCGAAGGTTCCGTCGTCGATGCTCCCATAACCGAGGGCATCAAGTATGCCGGCTCCAAGCGGAAGCTCCTTCCTCACATTCTCGGACTGGCGAAGAAGACGGGGGCGAAGAGCGTTCTCGACGGCTTTTCCGGGACGACTCGGGTTTCTCAGGCGATGGCGAGGCAGGGATATCAAATTGTCTCGAATGACACGGCCGTGTGGTCTGAGGTTTTCGGAACGTGCTATCTTCTGAATTGTCGGACGCGAACCACATATTCCGGCTTGATAGAGCATCTTAACGGGGTGGCGCCACGGGATGGCTGGTTCACCGAGAATTATGGCGGCCGGTCAAGTGATGACGGCGCCAGACAGAACGATGGCCTCAAGAAGCCGTGGCAAATCCACAATACGCGCAAGCTCGACGCCATCCGCGAGGAGATTGACCGCCTGGCGCTTTCTCCCGTCGAGAAGGCGGTGGCCTTGACCAGCCTCATTCTCGCGTTGGACCGCGTGGACAGCACGCTTGGGCATTACGTCTCCTACTTGCGGGATTGGTCTCCGAGGTCTTTCGGCCAACTGCATCTCGAAGTGCCTCGCGTATTCGTCAACGCGCAACCGCACCGCGTCACGCGGAAGGACGTTTTCGCGTTGGCCGATCTGGACGTCGATCTGGCCTACTACGACCCGCCCTACGGTTCGAATAATGAGAAAATGCCTCCCTCTCGCGTGAGATACGCTTCGTACTACCACGTGTGGACAACGATCATACTAAACGACCGACCAGAATTGTTTGGCAAAGCCGCGCGACGAAAGGACACGGCGGACACCGTTGCTTCATCTGTATTCGAGGAATTCCGAAGAAACGCGGTTACCGGACGCTTCCTGGCTCTGGATGCGATCGACCGACTGATTCGAGAGACCCGAGCACAATGGATTGTCCTGTCTTACAGTTCCGGCGGACGCGCCACCGCCGAAGAACTCAACGAAGTACTCCAGAAAAACGGCACGCTTGTCGACGTCGTCGAGATGGACTACAAATGCAACGTCATGGCTCACATGAAATGGACCAATGCTTGGGTTCGTGACGCGAGCATCCCGAATCGAGAATTCTTGTTTTTGTTGGAGAAGTCGCACGGCAAGAATCCACGAGTGAAACCTGCACCGAGTGTTGCCGGAGCATAGTTCCCGCGCGCGATTGTCGCATTGCGAGTATGTGTCAAAAGACGTCTCGATCCTTCGCATGTTGCCCCAAAGACCATGACTGCGGAATTGCCCTAACATGGCTCCTGAGCCGAACCGAGCGCAGGATGCTCAAATTGCGGCGCATGCCGAAGCAGAACGCGCGGGCATGACGCGGCTGCGGTCGCTGAGTATGCGCGAACGGGGCCAGTTGATGGAATTGGCTTGTGAAGCCGCCGCGGCCCTTCGCCAGAGCCGTCTGGCCGCGGGCCTGCCCGACGTTAAGCCCGACCCATGGCCGCAATCCACTTGGGACTTTCTCAAAGAGCACGCAGCGCGTTTCCGTACCTGAAACCCCTCAATCAACACGCCCATGCCTCGAATCCTTATCCAAAACGGCCGCGTCATCGATCCCAGCCAGAAGATCGATCGGGTGATGAACCTCCTCGTCGAGGACGGCAAGATCGCCGCCTTGGACGTTCCGGCCGACAAGGGCCGGGCGGATGAGGTGATCGACGCGGTGGGAAAGATCGTCGCGCCGGGGCTCATCGACATGCACGTGCATCTGCGCGAGCCGGGGCGCGAGGAGGACGAGACGATCGCCACCGGCACGGCCGCCGCGCTGGCCGGCGGGTTCACCTCCATCGCCTGCGTGCCCAACACCGACCCGCCCATCGACACCCAGGGCACCGTCGCGTTCATTCGCGGCCAAACCGCCCGGGCCGACAACGCCAACGTGTTTGTGATCGGCTGCGTCAGTCAGAATCGCCAGGGCAAGGAGCTGGCCGAGATCGGCCAGTTGGTCCAGGCCGGCGCCGTGGCCTTCAGCGACGACGGCGCGCCCGTGTCCGACCCCGAACTCATGCGCCGCGCGCTCGAGTACTGCCTCATGTTCGACAAGCCCGTGCTGAGCCACGCCGAGATCCCCGAGCTCACGCAGGGCGGCGTGATGCACGACGGGCTGACCGCGCTGGTGCTGGGGTTGGGCGGAATCCCGCCCGCCGCCGAAGACGTGATGACCACCCGCGACATCGCCCTGGCCGAGGCGATCGGCGGACGCCTGCACATGATGCACGTTTCAACCGGCGGCAGCGTGGATGCCGTACGCCGGGCGAAGGCCCGAGGTGTGCGCGTCACGGCCGAGGTGACCCCGCACCACTTCACGCTCACCGACGAGTGCCTCCGCACGTTCGACGCGAACTTCAAAATGAACCCGCCGCTGCGCGGTCAGGGCCACGTCACCGGCTGCATCGACGGCCTGAAGGACGGCACGATCGACGTGATCGCCACGGACCACGCCCCGCACGCGCCCGAGAAGAAGATGCAGGAGCTCGACCGCGCCCCGTTCGGCATCGTCGGGCTCGAGACGGCGCTGGGCCTGGTCATCACGCGATTGATCGCGCCGGGCCACCTCGATTGGTCCACCGCCCTGGCGAAGATGACGATCAACCCCGCCCGGATCCTCGGCATCCCCAAAGGCACGCTGGCCGTGGGCGCCGACGCCGACGTGACGATCATCGACCCGGAGGTCCGCTGGACCGTCGATCCCGCCCGATTCCGCTCGAAAAGCCGCAACACCCCCTTCGCCGGCTGGCAGCTCCAAGGCCGCGCCGACGTGGTCCTCGTCGGCGGACGCGTGAAGTTTCGGTGGAAGGGATGAGGGATTGGGGATTGGGGATTGGGGATTGGGGATTGGGGATTGGGGATTGGGGTTGCGGCGCGTTACCGCGGGACCAAGGAGCCGCTTGCGGCTTCGCAACCAGCCACGACACGTTGACCTGACGGAGACCTCGTTATGAGACACGCGCGCGCCGCATTTGCCGTTGTTCTTCTCGGTCTTCCTGGGGCGGGCTTCGCGGACGCTCCGGCAGCAGCGCCGCTCGCCGAGCAACACCTGAACGTGGATGGGCTCAACGCGTGGGGTACGCGCACGTATTCCATGATCTACTGCAAGCCCGGTGGCGATCCGTCGAGCGAGCAGTCCGTCGGCCGCATGACGCTCACGTGCGAATCGAAGGAGGGTCTGGTCAAATTCGTCAATGTGACGCGGACGTACTTGCCGGACGGCGTCCGGTTCATTGAATTGAATATCGAGGCGAGAGCGTTCACGCCCGCGCCCACTTGCTATCCACCAAGGAAGTGCGTCTCCACGCGGGCCGCAGCGACGGCGTGACGCTCCAAGAAGTAAAGGCCACGCCTCGGATCCTGGAATGTGCCGGACCGGATCAACGGGCGTCCGCGTCCGAGAATCCTTGGACGCTCTTCCTCCTCTATGAGCCGGACAACCGCCCCAAGGCCATACGCTATTGGGTGAGTCAGGATGGTCTGTTGCAGCGTGTTCAATTGAATGCTCAGAATCGGCTTGATCTCGTCGTCGAAGAGCAAGGCAAGAGCGACGCGACGATGTGAGTTCTCGCGCGATTGTCACCGCCACACCCATCGTCAAGACGTCCCTCTCATTCGCGAGGACAAGCATGAGCGAAAATCCCTTTCAGTCTCCGCCGGAGTTCGCCCGGGCCATGGGCGTGCGAAGCGGCCGACGCGAGGACGTGCGAAGCGTCGCCATCTACCAGAAGGGAATCATCGTCTGCATTCTCTTCCAGCTCCTTGCGTACGCGGCGCTCGTCTTCAACGCCGCGTCGCTAGGCTCCCCGCTCTTGGAGTTTCTGGCCGGCATGGGCTTTCTGATGGTGTCCCTTGCCGGGTTCATCTTCATCGTCCTGCTTTCCATGAAGGTCTACAACGTCGTGGTCGGCGTCGTCCTCGGCCTGCTCGTCCTGGTGCCGCTTCTGGGCCTGTTGGTGCTCCTCGGCATCAACGGCAAGGCCACCAAGATCCTCCAGACGAACGGCCATCGCGTCGGCCTGTTGGGCGCCGACCTGTCGCGGTTTTGAGAGACTCGCGCTGCGCGACGCCACGAACCGATGCAAGTTCGGGCGGATACGCCCCACCCTTCGTGACTTTCACGTTTTCGTGCTTTCGTCCTTTCGTGCGCTCGTGATCCCGTCGGCACAATCCGTTGCCGAGCACCGCAAGCGTGGATCGGCTGGGCACCGTCGATCCCAGAGAATCACGAAAGCGCGAAAGAACGAAAGCGCGAAAGGGTGGCGGGAACGGCGCGCGGGCGGAGACCCGACGGTTCGTGGGGCGCGAAGGTCCCCTCACCGTGCGACCCCTCTCCCGCGAGGCGGGAGAGGGGAGGTTGTCGTATCTCCTCTCCGTGCCTCCGTGTCTCCGTGGTGAACTCCCCTTTCCCTTCGTCCCAGCGCGGCGAATCCTATTTCCCCCGCGGCTTCTTCGACTCGGCGGCCAGCGTCTCTTGCCAATGCTGGATGTGCCGGTGGGCGTCCAGCGGCGTGGTCGCGTCGAGGTCCAGCCGGCGCACCGCGTCCAGAAGCGGGTGCTCGGCGGGGGCGAAGAGGGTGAGCTGGACGTCGGCGGATTTCGACGCGGCGGGTCGGGCGATCTTCGCGCGGCCCGTCGAGTCGAGGTGCTCGTCCTCCAACGTGGCGAGGATCTCTTTGGCCCGCTCGATCACCTCGCGCGGCACGCCGGCCAGCCGGGCGACGTGGATCCCGTAGCTCTTATCGGCCGCGCCCTCGACGATCTTGTGCAGGAAGACCACTTCGTCCCGCCATTCCCGCACGGCCACGTTGAGGTTCTTCACCCGCGCGAGCACCCGCGCCAGATCGGTCAGCTCGTGGTAGTGCGTGGCAAACAGGGTGCGGCACGCCTGATGGGCGTCGAGATGCTCGATCACCGCCCAGGCGAGCGAAATGCCGTCGTACGTGCTCGTGCCCCGGCCGATTTCGTCGAGAATAACGAGGCTGCGTCGCGTCGCGTTGTTCAAAATCCGGGCGGTCTCGGTCATTTCGACCATGAAGGTGCTCTGTCCCCGGGCGAGCTCGTCGCTCGCGCCCACGCGGGCGAACACGCGGTCGGCCAGCCCGATCCGCGCCTGCCGGGCCGGCACGAAGCTGCCCATCTGGGCCATGATCGTCAAAAGCGCGACCTGCCGGATGTACGTGCTCTTGCCGGCCATGTTCGGCCCGGTGATCAGCAGAATCATCCCGTCCTCGTCCGAGGCCATCGCGTCGTTGGGCACGAACGTGCCTTCGGGCTGGAGGATATCGAGCACCGGGTGGCGGCCGTCGGCAATGGCCAGCACCGGCGCTTCAACCACCTCGGGCCGGCAGTAGCCGCGTTGCCGGGCCAGCTCGGCCAGGCCCGCCAATACGTCGAGCTGCCCGAGCGCCGCCGCCGTGGCCTGCATTGTCCGCCGCTCGGCGGCCACCGCCTCGCGCAGACCCACGAACAACTCGTATTCGAGCTCTTTCGCGCGCTCGTCCGCCGTGAGCACTTTCTCCTCGTATTCCTTCAGTTCCGGCGTGATGTAGCGCTCGGCGTTCTTGAGCGTCTGCTTGCGGATGTACTCGGGCGGAACCTTGTGGCCGTGGGTGTTGGTCACCTCGAGGTAGTAACCGAACACCTTGTTGAAGCCGACCTTGAGGCTGGCGATGCCGGTCCGCTCGATCTCCCGCGCCTGGTAGCGGGCGATCCACTGCTTGCCGCCGGTGGCCAGCTCGCGCAGGGCGTCGAGGGCCTCGTGGTAGCCCGGGCGGATGAACCCGCCGTCGCGGCAGTTCAGCGGACACTCGTCGGCCAGCGCGGCGGCGAGCTTCTCGCAAAGCGGCTGGCACGGGTCGATCTGGTCGCAAAGCCGGGCTAGAAGCGCGCTTTGCCGGCCGGCAAGCCGGTCCTTTAGCTCCGGCAGACTGCCCAACGTCCGGCCGAGGAATTGCAGATCGCGCGGGCTGGCGCGGCCGGTAGACACGCGGGCCAGCAGCCGCTCGACGTCGTACACGCGACGCAGGATCGCCCGGATCGCCTCGGTCAGCGAGGGCTCGGCAACCAGCTCCTCGATCGCGTCGAGCCGCTGGCCGATGGGCTCGATTTCCACAAGCGGATTGGCCAGCCAGTCGGCCATCATCCGCGAGCCCATCGCCGTGACGGAGCGATCGAGCACGGCCAGGAGCGATCCCTCGCGGCGCCCGTCGCGCAGCGTGCGGACGAGTTCCAGGCTCCGCCGGCTGGCCTCGTCGATCTCCATCGTGCCGGAGACGCGATACGGCACGAGCCGGTCGACGTGCGCAAGCGACCCCCGCTGGGTCTCAACCAAATAATCGAGCACGGCGCCCGCCGCCCGAATCGCCTGGGCATCCTCGGGCCGATCGTCGAAGCCGAATCCTTCGAGCGTGGCCGTGCCGAAGTGTTGGGCCAGCGCCTTCGCTGCCGCGTCGTGGCCAAAGGCCCACCCCGGACGCCGCGTGAGCATGCTTTGTTCGCCGAGCCAGCCGGCTAGGGCGGGCGCGTCTTCGGCCAAAAGGCACTCGGCCGGGGCGATCCGGGCGAGTTGGTCGGAAATCGCCCGGGCGTCGAACCCCGCCGCGACGAACCGGCCGGTCGAGAGCTCGACCCAGGCCAAGCCCACCGGCCCGTCGTCCGACGCGCCCGGGGCGACCGCCGCCAGGTAGTTACTCCGTCGAGGGTCGAGCAGGGCTTCGTCGGTCACCGTGCCGGGCGTGACGACGCGGGTCACCTCGCGGCGGACCAGGCCCTTGGCCAACTTGGGGTCCTCGACCTGTTCGCACACGGCCGCGCGATGGCCCGCCGCGATCAGCTTGGCCAGGTAGCTGTCGAGCTGATGGTGGGGAAACCCGGCCATGGGGATCGGGTTGTCGCCCTTGTCGCGGCTGGTCAGTGCCAGCCCGAGCGTCTTGGCGGCGAGCTTCGCATCATCGTAAAACATCTCATAGAAATCACCCATGCGAAACAGCAAGAGCGCCCCTGGGCACGCCTTCTTGGCGTCTTGATACTGCTGCATCATGGGGGTCGTCGGCGCGGTCATGCCCCCCATGCTAACAGAGACTAGAAGGCGTCGCGACCGGGGGCGGGCGCGGGCGTCTGCCTGGGAAGCCGGTGGTCGTCATCCCCAGCGGCCCGCCATCGTCATCCTGAGCGAAACGATGGATCTCCCGTGCCACGAGAGCGAGAGCATCCTCTCCCCATAGTCAGTCGCAGTGCATCGGAGATTCTTCGCTGCGCTCAGAATGACACTCCCGCAGTGCGTGACGGCCCCGGGGCGGCACTTTGCACAGCCGAGGGCGGCTGTGCCACAGGCATCCGTCAGCCCAGGCAGTCCCCTCTCCCGGAGGGATAGGGGACTGTCTCTGCGGCACGCCGGTCCTCCCTCTACCTCCTTCCCGGCCAAAGCCTAGAATGAAGTAGCGTCTTCTTCCCACCCCCGACTCCAACCCACGGAACGCCCATGGCGCTGAAGGTCTTCATCAACGGAACGCTGTTCGACAAGGACGAGGCCCGGGTGAGCGTCTACGATCATGGGCTGCTTTACGGCGACGGGGTATTCGAGGGCATCCGCAGCTACGGCGGCGAGGTCTTCCGGCTCGACGAGCACCTGGACCGGCTTTGGGACTCGGCCAAGGCGATCTGGCTCACGATCCCCATGACCAAGGCCGACCTCGCCCAGGCCATCCGCGACACGCTCCGCGCCAACGGCATCCAGGACGGCTACATCCGCGTCGTGGTCACCCGCGGCGCGGGCACGCTGGGGCTCGACCCGAACCGGTGCAGCCATCCACAGGTGATCATCATCACCGACCACATCGCGCTCTATCCCGACGAGCTGTACGAGAAGGGCCTGGAGATCATCACGGTCAGCACCGTCCGCAACCATCCGGCCGCGCTGAGCCCGCGGGTGAAGTCGCTCAACTATCTGAACAACATCCTGGCGAAGATCGAGGGCTTGCAGGCCGGGTGCATCGAGGCCTTGATGCTCAACCACAAGGGCGAGGTGGCCGAGTGCACGGGCGACAACATCTTCCTCATCCGCGGCGGCCGGCTCTCCACGCCGCCCAACGAGGCCGGCATCCTCGAAGGGATCACCCGCCAGGTGGTCATCGACCTTGCCCGCGAGGCCGGCATCGACGTCCGCGAGGTCCCGCTCACGAAGCACGACGTCTACATCGCCGACGAATGCTTCCTGACCGGCACGGCCGCCGAAGTGGTCCCCGTGGTGAAAGTCGACAGCCGCGCCATCGGCCCCGGCGCGCCGGGACCGATCACCCGCGATTTGATGAAGCGGTTCAAGGCGGTTACCAGGGGTTGACGGCGGGCGCGGAGACGTAGGGTGGGTCGAGCGCAGCGAGCCCCACCGATTCCGACGTATTTGGTTGGTGGGGCTCGCTGCGCTCGACCCACCCTACAGTTGTTTGCTCCACCTTTTCGCGCCATTACGCCGCTACTTAATACCACCGATACGCGTACGCCTTGAACGCGTCATACGCCTCCCGGCGGGCTTCGGGGGTGGGGAAGGTGTTCCACTCGGCGCCGCCGGCGCGGAGATGGTTTAGGGCCCAGCGGTCGGAGAGTTGAAAGGCCGTCCAGCCGAGTGAGGCGCTCCGCTCGACCGTCTGCTCGGCCTCCTCTTGGCGGATGGACAGGAGCGCGCGGACACCCTCGCGGATTTTCTCGTCCGGGCAGTCCAGAAGCGGCGTGAGATACACCACGCCGTCGGCCGTGATCGGGTGCTCGGTGATCTGCACGGACGGCTTCAGATCGCCCGCGAGGATCCGCCCAACGTTGTAGTTCACCACGATCGGGTCCACCGGAAGGATCGCGTAGACGTACACCGCCAGGGCGACCGTCCACAGGTGGCGGTGGATCAACAGGGCGAAGCTCTGACTGCGGGCGATCTTCCAGAGCACCAGGGCGAAGCCCACCACCACGGCCGTGATGCCCAAGAAGCCGACGATCCGCATCCGCGTCATCCCGTTGAAGCCGACGTAGATGCCCAGGCGGTTGTACACCGCAGCGGCCAAGAGGAAGTTCTGCGCGGACCAGGTCCACGCCAGCCGGCGAAGCTGCCCAAGGCGCGGATCGCGGAGCGTGCGGCCGCTGAACGTGAGCGAGAGAATTGCCGTGGCCAGGGCCAGCGCGAACGTGAGCCACGCCGCGCCCTCGTGGGCGTAGCCGGAATAGTAAAAGCCCTCGGGGAATTCGTGGAACCAGAGAGTCCAGAACTCGAACACGAGATAGACCGCGAACAGGACGATCACGGTGGCCAGCGTGTTCCGCAGCGGGGCGAAAAGCGGCGCCTCGGACAGCGCGTCCGGCTCGTCGCCGAGCACCTCGGCGCGGACGGCCCAGTCCCGGACGATCGGACGCAGAAGGCCCATGCCGATCCACGCCACGGCGATCCAGAAGACCACTTCGAGCGTCGAGAAGTGTAGGAGCCACTCGCGCAGGTCGGCCAGCATTGCCGCGATCCGCGCGGAAACCACCTCGAGTACGTTCGGGTTGGCCACGACGAAGATCATGCCAAAGACGAGCAGGGCGGCCAGGGGCAAGGCGACATTGAGCCACCTGGCCCCGGTCCGCCCCGCGCCCAGCGCGGCCATCCGCCGCCCATATTGATTCAACCCATCGCAGCCGGCGTAGACGGTCTGCGAGGCGAACACCGCCACGGTGAGCACGTAGGGCCGCTGCCCGGCCAGGGCCGCGGCCAGACCGGCGATCAGCACGAAGCCCGCCGCGACCGCCAGCCACGAGCCGCACCAGACGAGCTTCGCCGACAACACGGCCACGAGCGCGCCGGTGATCCAAACGTCTCGCCCCAAACGCGGCCGGTAGATGCCCAGGGCCAGAAGGATCGGCGCCGCGACGAAAAGCGCCCCGTAGCCCGCGAAACCCTGCCCGCGGTAGATCGTCAGGTCGCAGACCACCACCAGCGCCAACAGGGCCGCCAGCTCGATCCCTCGAACGGGCGTCTTGGTTCGCTCATCGACGGAGGACATGGGACGGGACTCCTCTGGCTCCCGAAGGTTCTGTGGAAATGGACAGGATTGGCAAGATGAGGCAAACGGCGATAGCGGCCGCACGCAGTCTACACCTGTTGAGTCACGTGGAGTCGCGGATATTCCCTCGCCGAACCGCATTCTACTGCGGGAATGACATTTTGCCGTCGGCTACCTAAGCGACCCCCGATTGTAGGGTACGGTCGCATCGTGTCAATGCCAGTGCGAAACACCTGCTAAGGTTTGCGGGTTGTTCCGGTTGTTCCTGGGGTAGGGGGCGTAGTTCATGTAGCTGTCGTGTCGATCCGATGAACTGTATCAGCCCGCCGCGGATGGCTTCTGGCGGGCCACTAACCACACCGACCCAGGTTCTCTCGGCGCGGCCAGCAGCCCGCAACCGGCACGCCCAGCCGCCGGTTCTGCCCGCCGCGCCGGTCGGAGTTCACATCCGCGCCCCAGGTGCGCGCCGAGGTGGATCCGCGCCGAACCGCCGGGTCGAGGGGGGATCGACTACCGGTGCGCGCCCTGCGAACGACCGCCGCCGCGGCGATGATTCTCGCCTTGACCGTCGCGGTCGGCTGCGGCCCGCGATGGGTTTTCGCCCCCGCCGCGCGGTCCGCGCCGAAGGCGCTGGCCGCCAGCGAGCCACCGCCGGTCGTGCGCGAGCCGTCGTGGACGCGGGACGAACCGCCGGGGCCAACGCGCGAGATAGGCCCCGGTCCCACTTTCGCCGCCGAGCCGATTCCGACCCGCCCCGGGCCGGCGATGGTTCGACTGCCCGGCGTGTCGGGCGTGGTGCCGGCCGGCGTTTTTTGGAACTCCGCGCCCGGCGCCCCGGCCGCGTGTGGCGGGTTGGCGGATGAGACGGCGCGTCAGGAGCCCTTTGGGTTGAATCCGGGCGGATTCGGCGCGCCGTCGCGCGGGTCGAGCTTCTCCGAACGGCTCTCGGTCCGCGGGGCCAACCTCTGGCGGGAGACCTGCCGCGACGTCCGCGGCGATTACCGCAATTTCTACACCTGGCCCGTGGCGTGCGACCTGCTTTATTCCGTGGCGGGCGCGAGCCTCTTGGCCAACACGTCGCTCGACCACGACTTCCGCGACTGGTATCAAGACGACGTCCGCTCCCGCGACACGAACCGTTTTTCGTCGTTCTGGAAGACGTTTGGCGAGGGCGAGATCTTCATCCCCGCGTGGGCGGGCTTGGGCTTGGCGGGCAAGATGCTCGAGGACGTGCCGGTCTACGGCACGGTGGGCGAGTTCGGCATGAGGACCACCCGCGGCTACCTCGTTGGCGTTCCCCCAATGCTTTTCATGCAGTACGGCCTGGGCGGATCGCGGCCGGGCGAGACCAGCCACGAGTCGATGTGGCGGCCGTTCGAGGACAACAACGCGGTGAGCGGCCACGCCTTCATCGGCGCGGTGCCCTTCATCACGGCCGCGCGGATGTGCGACCGCGCGCTGCCCCGAGCAGGGCTCTACATCCTCTCGGCCCTGCCGGCGTGGTCGCGGGTGAACGACGACTCGCACTACCTGTCGCAGGCGTGCCTAGGCTGGTGGCTGGCCTATGTCGCCTGCCGCGGCGTCGACCAGACCGAGGCCGGCGACGGCTGCGTCTCGTTCGTGCCGATCGCCGAGCCGGATACACTCGGCGCGATGCTCATCTGGCGGCGGTAGGACCGGCGGCTTGGACGGCAGTGGTACCCACTCGCAAAGTTCGTGTGCCACTGGCTCTGCCAGTACAAAGACAATCAACGTAATGCCATCACTGGCAAAGCCAGTGCCACTCTACGCCGTTAACCACGTCGTGGCTGCGTCATAAGATTCGAATGTTGGGTGGTGGGGCATTCGGATTCTCCTTCCCCGTGGGGCAAGGTTGTCCATAGAGCCCGAAGGGCTTCCATAGGTTAGCCCAGTGTTGCGGCGCAGCCTGCGCGGCAACCCCGGGCGACCTACTACGCCTGCGGCTGGAACGTTCGCCCGGACGTCCGCTCGCCCGGCCGGTACTCGAAGTGGCACGGCGGCCTCTTGGCCGGGTCGTCCACCAACCTGGTGTGCGAGTCGAACGGCACGAACTGGGTCACCCTCTTCAACAGCGACGACGACGACCGCGGCCGCCAATTCGCCGCGCTGGTCGACCCGCTCGTGCGCGAAACGGTTGGCACGATCCGCGATTGGCCGGAGGCGGACCTGTTTGGGCAGTTCTTCGGCTAGGTAGGCGCCGTGTCGACGCTTACCGTGGACGTGCGGAGCCCGCCGCTGGCGGCGACGCGATGGGACTCGGGGCTTCGGCATGCGGATGCGTGCCTGCGCGCAATCAGCGACAACCGATGCGAGAACGACCAGATCGCGCTAGCGCGCGTCCCACGCCTTTTCGGGCCCGTTACGCTTCTTGGTCGAAGCCGAACAGGGCGTCAAGTATCTTCTGCGACATGGTGGCAGCTTGCGTGCTCGTGTCTTCGCCCTGGGAGTTGGCGTTCAACTTCTCGAGGTAGTCGAGCAACTGCTGGAGCAGGTCGTCCTCCGTGCTGTCGGTCGATGCGGTCTCGCCACCGCCCATCGGCGGCCCGCCCATCGGCGGCCCGCCCATGCCGTAGCCGGCCGGTGGCGCCGGCGGACGCATGAAGTCCTCGGCGTTAAGGCCGTACTTCTCGAAGATGCCGTCGATTGTCGCCTTCATCTCCTCGGGGTCCGGCGGGAACGACCCGGACGCCATCTGCGTCTCGAAGGCCGCGGCGAGATCGGCCTCGATGGCCTTGCGGGTGTCTTCGCTCACCCCGGCCGAGGCAAGGGCCTGGTCAAGCTGAGCTTCCATCTCCGCTCGGCGTTCTGTCTCTTGCGACTGAATGCGGAGCGCCGCTAGCTCATTGATATAACTACTGGCACTGCCGTTGCTTCCCACACCTCCAATACCGGACATCTCAACCTCCGATCTCGATAAAGCAACGACTGCCCACTTGCCGAGTGCCGACATCCCATCGAGTGGGGGCATGAGCCCGACTGCACCCCCTTCTATCGGTTGTCGTGCCGCCAGAAATCACTCATTCGCGGCAAAATAGTCCCCTTTTTCCGAAGAGGCAATTTCTTCCGACGATGCACGCCAGGTAACGTCTTGCCGACGCGGGCACGCGCCGGAATATCCGCGCAGACGCGAGGCCATCCGGGCATCGGCGATGGCGAGGTCCCCAAAAGAGCCGCGATCGGACCAGAAGTTAACGGCCCACGCTTTCCGCCGTGGGCACGAGCCGCACGGGACCCATCAGGCCGGAGGGCTGCAGGGGTTCGCCCTTGCGCCACAGCCGCCAGGAGGTGAACGTGTTCCGGCCCGTGGGGCTGGGCTTGCCCTCCAGAACCCATTTGGGCCAACTCTTCAGCGTGCCGTCGGGATTGCGGTCGCTGTCGTCCGGCAGCGACTCGTCGCCGATCATCCGGTTGATCCAGAGGTTGACCACTTTTACCTTGAGCACGTTCTCGCCCTCGGCCAGGGCGTCGGTCACGTCCACGCGGTAGGGCGTTTTCCAAAGGACGCCCAGGTTCTTGCCGTTGAGCGTCACCTCGGCCATCACCTCGACCTTGCCCAGGTCGAGCGTCCATCGGCGGTCCCGCCGGAGCTTCTCGGCGTCGAGGATGAACGTCTTGGCGTACTCGGCCGTGCCGGAGAAATGCTTGACGCCTTCCTCCGGGCGTTCGCTCCACGAGACGAGCTTGTCGAACACAACCCGCTCGGGCGCGCCGAGCCCCGAGGCGAACTTGACGTTCCAGGCGCCGTCGATCTCGATCGGCGAGGGCACGGCGTCCACGTGGATCTGACCCGCCGAACCGTCGGCGAACGTGACGTCGTACGTTCCGGACCGCTCCGCCCGGATGGCGAGGCGGCCGGCCGCGTCGGCGACCAGCGTCACGCCGGGATCCTCGACGGGCCGGGGCGTGCCGTCGGCGGCCAACTGGAAGTCCGGATCCCAGGCCGTCGCCAGAAGCGTTTTGCCCTCGATGGCGACGGACGCGATCCGCGCCGACGGCGCCGCGGGGGCGGCGCGGAAAACGACGAACACGGACCCGGCCGGCTCGAACACGATCGGCACGCGGGTCACGCCGTCCGCTTCGTCGTACACGGCCGGGCGCTCGATCTGGCCGGTGTCCGGCCGCCAGATCTCCGGCCGCCGGCCTTGCACGCGGAACGCGCAGACGGCGCTCTCCGGCCGGGCGAGCTTATTGGCCACGAAGTACACGTCCGCGCCGTCGGCCTTGCGGTGGATGTAGCGGAGGCTCCGCGCGCCGCTTTGGGCCTGGAAATCGAAGTCCGGCGCCACGTCGAGCTTCGCCAGCACGGCCTCGACGAGATCCTCTTCCAGGAAAAGTTGGAGATCGCGCTGGCTGGGCCCTCGCCAGGGCGCCATGCCGAAGGGGCCCAACACTTTGGCTGCGGCCCAGCCGTTGCCCGAGGCGGCGTCGGTGGTCCAGTCGTCCGCGACGGTCTTGGCCGATTGCCACGTGCCGTCGGTGCCAAAGGTCTGCGTGCGGCCGTCGGCGTATTCAACCACCAGCGAGCCGATCAGACCGGCGGGGTTGGGGCCTTGGCCGCCGTTGGTGGCCAGCACGGCCATGAGATTGTCGCCCGGCTTGAGCAGTTCCGAAACGTCCGTTTCGTAGACCCGCCCGTGGTCGTCGCCTCGGCCGGCCTCGCGACCGTTGATCCAGCAAGTGAAGGCGTTGTCGGCGGTCATGACGAGCTTGGCTGCCTTGACGGGGCTCTGGGCGTCGATCGCGACGACGCGGCGGAAGTGGCACGCGCCGGGCGCCACGCCCGCGACGGGGTTGCCCTCCGGATACCAGATCCAGCGGGCCGCGCCGAGCGAGGCCTCGGGTGTTCGCGCCCGGTCCGCCTCGCGCTGGAACGCCTTGCACGAGTACACCCAGCCCTTGCCGACGCGGCGGCCGGCGAGCTCCTCGGGCGCGTCCGCGCCAAATAGTTCGTTGGCCAGCCGGGCAACCTCGCGGTCGCAAGCCGGGTAGTCGGCGAGACTGGGCGATTTGACGGGTCGCGGGCCCGCGACCGTCGCGCCCGCCTCGACCAGCTCCTTGACCTTGCCCAGCAGCTTCGGCGTCATCGTCTCGGCCGCCGGCAGCACGAGCAGGCGGTAGCTCATCCCGTCGGGCAGCACGAGTCGGCCGTCCTTCACCGACATCCGCGTCAGGAGCGCGTCCGGCGGGCAGATGTCGTGGCTATAACGGTTCCGATCGCGGGGCGCCAGCTCGGTACGGGGCCTGACGAGGAAGCGATCTTGCATGCCCAGCGACTGCGGCGAGCCCTCCGGACCGAGATAGCACACGTCGGCCACGAAGAGCCCTTCGCGCAACAGGTATTGACACCGCGCGAGATACTCGTGCCACGCCTTGGATGACTCCCACCACGTTTGGGTCCGTTCGTAGTGCAGGCCCCAGGGCCCCATGGACATGCCCGGTTTCACGTGGAGCCAGGGTTGCATCGCGTAGCGGTGGAACACGAACCGGTTGATGCCCTCGCAGAAGGCCCAATCGCCCAGGGCCTTGATCCCGCCCGGGTGGCCCAACCAGCGCTCGGTGTCGCATGCGGTGAAGGCCTCGGCGCCGATGATCGGATTGCCGTACACGTGGGCGGCCGAGGTCATCGCGGTGCAACTGAAGGAAATCTCGAACCCGGAGCCTGGGAACCACCACGACCAGAACTCACCCATCGGCTCGTCGGCGCAACCACCATAGGCCAGTTCGTCGACCGGGGCGCCGTAGGCTTCGATGGTGAGCTTCAGCCCGTGCCGGTGCGCCATCGTGCGGTAATGCCCGGCGTAGTTCGCCACCAAAAGATCGGAGACCGTCTGCCGCACGTCCCACAGAAACCGCTCGGAGACCTCGGGGCTATCGACGACGAAGCCGGTCATGACGGGAAGCAAGGGCAAGGGGTCATACCCGCGGAGCCGCATGAATTCCTCGCGGAACTTGGGCGTCCAGTTTTGCGAGCCGACCTCCCAACTGTCGATGTGCGTGGCCACGAGCGTCTTGCCGGCCAGCGGGCCGACGTCGGCGACGAGTTTGCCCATCAGGCCGGCAAAATGCGCCTCGGCGGCCTCCTTGCTGAGCTTGTCGCACTCCAGGCCGCAGCCCGAGGCCGGGGCCGGATGGTTCTTCCGGCCGGTCGAGGTGTGCCCGATCCGCAGGATCGTCCACTTGCCCTCCGGCACGTCCCACGCGAGCCGTCCCTCGGCGTCCATCTTGGCGGAGAGATTCACGATCCGGTCGCGGGCAACCACCGCGTCGTCCGCCGCCGCGGGCCAGTCGGCCGGGGCGGGCATGGAGACGGAGTCCGAGGCCATCGCCGACTTTAGCGGCAGCCCGGCCACGCGCGCGTCACCCGACGGCGTGGGAAACGCCATCACGGCGATGTCGCGATAGTAATTCTCCACGGCGGGCGCCGCCGGCAGGACCTGGTCCAGTTGCCGCGGCCCGGCGACTTCGGTCTCGGTCCAGACGACTCGTTGCATGGACAACTCGGGCGTGATCCACGGGCCGCCGCTGCCGCACCAGCCCGCGTCGTTGTTCATGTTCACTTCCAGCCCGAGCCGCGCCGCCTCGGCGCAGACGTGCTTGAACAGCTCGCGCCACTCCGGCCCGCCAAAGGGCACGTTGCCCTGCGGCGCGCCTTGGTCCACCTCCATGATGAGCACGCCGCCGATGCCGGCGCGAGCCATGGCCTCGAGGTCCGCCGTGATGCCCTCGCGGGTGATGTTCTCGTTGAGCCAGAACCAGTAGACCCAGGGCCGCGCGGCTTCCGGCGGGCCGCGGAAGGCCGCCTCCCATGCCGTGGGCTCGGCGGCCCGCAAAGACGCCGGTGACGCGGCCATTCCGGCGGCGATGGCGGTAACCAGCCAAAGGACGCGCTTGCGGATCCGGAAAGACATGGGCGATCTCCTGTGTCGGGGTTCCTTCAGGGGGCGGGAGCGAGGTTGGCCGTTATTCTTGTTTCGTCCAGCCCGCCGCGCCAAGCTTGCCGTCCTCGACTGACGCAAATTGCCGGTTTGCCCGTCGGAATACGAAAAGCGCCCCCCCGCCGTCGCCGGGCGCCACTGCTGGCTTGCCCAGCAGGCATGGCGGGAAAGCGCCGGGCGCCACTGCTGGCTTGCCCAGCAGGCATGGCGGGAAAGCGCCGGGCGCCACTGCTGGCTTGCCCAGCAGTGCATGGTGGGAAAGCGCGGAGAGTCCTCTGTCCCCCGTCCGTGTTCTCGCGGACGGGGGCAGGGAAAGCTCGCTCGGCCAAGCCAACGGTCAGTCGCGTCCCTCGGTGACGCCCTTCCACGAGTCGGTGCGGAACGGCGAGGCCGGCAGACGCTCCTTGTTGATGAGGTTCGGCTGCGCCGAATGATGCCAGGCGAAACGCACGGCCACCGGCTCTTTCACCTCGCCACCGCGAACGACGAGCGTGTCGCCGTCGATCTTCGCCTCGGCCGGATGGAAGACCTCGTCCGCGCCGGCGATCGTGAATTCCGAAGGCGCTTTGCCGTCGAGCGTGGCTAGGCCGCCGCCGGCGTGGTCGAACGAAAGCCGAATCGCATCACCCTCGACCTTCATCGACTTGTAGATCGGGCCGGAATGGACCAGATCGCTCTGGCCGTGGATGGTGGCCAGAGCCCAGAGAGCCAGACGCTTGCCGACGTCCTGCTTGTTGCGGGGATGGATGTCCTTGAGCTCGCCGATGTCCATCGTCACGGCCATGCCCACCGCCGGTACGTTCTTCACGGTCATGAGCTGCGCCTCCCACAGTTCGGCGCAGGCGGCCGCCTCCGCGCCGCGGGAACCATAATCGAACGGCGCGATCTGCACGAAGCCGAATGGCATTTCCGGCTGGCCCCAGCGGCTGCGCCAATCCTCGATCATCGTCGGGAAGAGCGTCCGATACTGATGCGCCCGACCAACATTGGACTCGCCCTGATACCAAATCGCGCCGCGAAGGGCATAGGGCAGAAGTGGCGCGATCATGCCGTTGTACAGACCGGCCGGACGATGGGGCGAGACGGCCGCGTTGGCGTCGGCGGCCACGGCGTCGTCCCATCGCTTCAACAGCGGCGCAAGCGCCGGCTTGGCTTCGAGGGCCTCGCGGCTGGTCCACGACTCGGCCGGCGTGCCGCCCCACGTGCTGTCGATCAGCCCGACCGGCACGTCCAGCTTCGTCAACAAATCTCGTCCAAAGAAGTAACCGACCGCCGAGAAGTTGCCCACCGTGGCCGGCGCGCATTCGGCCCAGGTTCCCTTGCAGTCCGACGCCGGCTTGTCGGCCACGACGTTTTCGACCATGAAGAGGCGGATCCGCGGGTGTTTGGCCTCGGCCACTTCGGCCTCGCCGTTGGCGACAGCCCGAAGGGACATCTCCATGTTCGACTGGCCCGAGCACACCCAGACCTCGCCCACCAGCACGTTGGTCAGCGTCCGCTTGCCGCTCGCGCTGCCGGTGATGATTAGTTCCGCCGGCTCGCCGACGGCGAGCGGTTCGAGCTTGACCTGCCAGCGGCCGTCCTCGCCGGCCTTGGTTTTGGCGGTCTGGCCGGCAAACTGGACGGTAATGTCTTCGCCCGGCTCGGCCCAACCCCAGATCGGGACGGGCACGTCACGCTGCAGGACCATGTTGTCGCCCAACACGGCGGGCAGCTTAATCTCGGCGGTCGCTGGCGCGGCCAAGCCCGCGAGAACCGCGACAAGACCCAGACACGGCAAGAGTCGCTTCGCAAACATGATGCTACTCCCAGGAAGGTTTTGGGGAATGGAGTGGGCAGGACGCAGTCCCCAGGCTATCGAAGCCCCCCGGCGGTGTCAAGCCAGCGGGCTTGCCCGGTAGACCAGCCGTCCGTAGGGTTATGATGACGAGTTGAACCTCCGAACGAGTCTCGAAAAGGAGTGCCACTGGCTTTGCCAGTGCCGTGGGATGCCGTGAATTCCGCAGTGGCAGAGCCCGTGGCACACGTCGCACTGGCATTGCCAGTGGTACTCAGGTTTCCTAGCAGAGATCCCGCATGAAAGCCGCCTTCATCGAACACACCGGCCCGCCGGAGTGCATCCGGTTCGGCGAACTGCCCACACCTTCGCTCGGCCAGGGCCAGGTCCTGGTCCGCGTCGGGGCCGTGTCGGTCAATCCGATCGATACCTACCTTCGCGCGGGCACGGTCGCGATGAACCTGCCGATGCCGTATATCCTGGGGTGCGATCTTGCCGGCACGGTCGAGGAGGTCGGGCCGGGCTCGACGCGGCTGGCCGTCGGACAGCGCGTCTGGGGCAGCAACCAGGGCTTGCTGGGCCGCCAAGGCACGTTCGCCGAGTTCGCCGTGGTCGACGAAACGTGGTTGTATCCGACACCCGACGGAATCGAGGACGAACAGGCCGCCGCCGTGGCCCTGGTGGGCATCACGGCCCATCTGGGGCTTTTTAGCCGGGCACGGCTCGCGCCGGGCGAGTCGGTCTTCGTCCACGGCGGTAGTGGTGGTGTCGGCGCCTGCGTCATCCAAATGGCCAAGGCCGTGGGGGCTCGCGTTGCCACGACCGCCGGCTCGGACGAGAAGGCCCAGACGTGCCGACAGCTTGGGGCGGACCTCGCGGTGAACTACCGGCGCGACGACGTGGACGCGGCCATCCGCGAGTTCGCGCCCGAGGGCATCAACGTCTGGTCCGAGACGCTTCGCGCGCCGGACTTCGACCGGATCGTGGGCCGCCTGGCCCCGCGCGGCCGCGTGGTGCTCATGGCTGGCCGAGACGCCCGGCCGGTGTTTCCGGTCGGGCCATTCTACGTGAAGGACGCCTCACTCCTAGGCATGGCCATGTTCAATGCCCCGCCCGAGGCACAGCGGAAATGTGCCGAGGACATCAACCGGTGGTTGGCCGAGGGCCGACTCCGCGCGAACATCGCCCGGCGGATGCCCCTGGCCGAGACGACCGCCGCCCATCGCCTTCAAGAGGAAAACACCCTTCACGGCGCCGGCACGCTGGCGGGCAAGATCGTGCTCGCGCCGTAGAGATCGCCCGCGTTCGGCTCCGCGCGGTCCGGGGTTGCTTGAGTGGCATTGCCCGCGACATGGCCGAGCCCCGAGATGTGCGTACCGTGGGCACCTGGCGGGCGCGGGCCGACATCCACCCCTCTTGCCTCGCTTGCCAAAATAAAAGTTGTCCTCCCATTTTTGCCCGCAGAAACGGGGCCCTCGGAGCCGATCGAGAGCGATTGCCTCGACGGCCGAACGCCCATGGCGTCGAAGCCTCTTGTGGCAGGGCGAAGCTGCCGGTAGAACAACCTGGCTGGGCGGATCGCCCAGGCGCCCAACCGCGCGTGCCCCCGCTATTGCGAGAAGACCATGCGAGAAGCCTTGCTCGACTTTTGCCAGGGGAAAAACGTCGTTTGGCTCGCCCTGTTGGCCACCTTGTTCACGTGGTTCGTCACCGCCACGGGGGCGGCCTGCGTCTTCGTCACCAAGCGATTCAGCCAGTGGGCGCTGGACGGCCTCTTGGGCATGTCGGCCGGCGTGATGATCGCCGCCAGCTTCTGGTCGCTCTTGGCCCCGGCAATCGAAATGTCCAACGGGACGTGGATGCCCGCCGCGGTCGGGTTTTTGGCCGGTGGACTGGCGCTGTACGTGATCGACAAGATCCTGCCGCACCTGCACGCCGGGCTGGATACGTCGCAGGCCGAAGGCATCCACACCTCGTGGCAGCGAAGCGTGCTCCTGGTCCTGGCCATCACGTTGCATAACATTCCCGAGGGGCTCGCCGTCGGCGTGGCGTTCGGGGCGGTGGCCCACGCCACCGGGCCGGTCGAGACGTCGCAATTGCTCCTGGGCGGCATCGCCCTGGCCATCGGCATCGGCCTGCAAAACTTCCCCGAGGGGTTGGCCGTGTCCGTGCCCCTGCGGCGCGAGGGGATGAGCCGGTTCAAGGCTTTCATGTACGGCCAGGCCTCGGGCATGGTCGAGCCGGCCGCCGGCGTCTTGGGCGCGTGGCTCGTCCTCTGGGCGACGCCGCTTTTGCCCTACGCCTTGGCTTTTGCCGCGGGAGCGATGATCTTCGTGGTGATCGAGGAACTCATACCCGAATCCCAAACCAACGGCTACAGCGACTTCGCCACACTGGGCACCCTCGGCGGATTCACCGTGATGATGATCCTCGACGTGGCGTTTGGATAGGAAGGGAGGAAAACGGGAAATCACCACAGAGACACGGAGGCACGGAGAGAAGGGAAGGAAACCACAGATGAACACGGATGGGAGGAAATAGAGGTAACAGAACCGCGGATGAACGCGGATGGACGCAGATGTGGTGGGGACGAGGGACTGGGGGCTGGGGATTGAAGAGGCCGTCCTCCCGACCACCGAACCCCCATTTGCGTCCATTCGCGTTCATTCGCGGTTTGCTCCCTTCGCCAACTCCATTATCTGTGTTTATCTGTGTTCATCTTTGTTCATCTGTGGTTTCGTTCTTCTCTTCGTCTCCGTGCCTCTATGGTGAACTTTAAGGACTGACCGATGGAACTCGACCCGCTGTTGCTCTCGCGGATTCAGTTCGCCCTGACCGTGGGCTTCCATTTCCTCTTCCCGCCGCTGTCGATCGGGCTGGCGTATCTGATCGTGTGGCTGGAGTGGCTGGGCTGGCGACGCGGCGACGAGGACTACGCCCGGGCCGGGGCGTTCTTCGGCAAGCTCCTGGGGCTCACGTTCGCCGTGGGCGTGGCCACCGGCATCGTCATGGAGTTCCAGTTCGGCACGAACTGGGCGGAATACTCGAAGTTCGTCGGCGACGTCTTCGGCGCCCCGCTGGCCGCCGAGGCCGTCTTCGCGTTCTTCCTGGAATCGACGTTCCTGGGGCTGTACCTCTTCGGTCGCGGCCGGGTGTCGCCGGGCGTGCACTGGTTCTCGATTTTGATGGTCGCCCTGGGCGCGACGCTGTCGGCCTTCTGGATCCTCGTGGCCAACTCCTGGCAGCAGACGCCCGCCGGATACGCGCTGCGCAACGGCCGCGCCGAACTCACCAGCTTCACCGAGGCCGTGTTCAATCCCTCGACCCTGCCGCGGTTCCTGCACACGATGGTCGCGTCGTGGACGTGCGGGGCGTTTTTCATGGCCGGCGTGGTCGCGTGGATGATGTTGAAGAACCCGGAGAATCGGGCCGCGGCGCGAACGCTGCGGCTGGCGCTGGTGGCGGGCTTGATCTTCTCGTTGGCATCGCTCTTTCCCACAGGCGATTGGCACGCCCGGCAAGTCGCCCGGACCCAGCCGGAAAAACTCGCCACGATCGAAGGGCTCGTCCACGGCACGGAAAATGCTCCGCTCGTCGTCGTCGGCTTGCCGCGGGACAATCCGCCCCGGTTGGAATACGCCGTCGGCCTGCCGGGCCTCTTGAGCGTGTTGGCCCACGGCGACGCCGACGCCTTCGTGCCGGGCATGGAAGACCTGCGGGCCGCGGGACGTCCGACGCCGCCGTTCGCGCTGACGTTCCTGTCGTTCCACGCGATGGTGGGGCTGGGCACGCTGTTCATCGCAATGACCGGCTTGGGCGTGCTCTTGGCCCTGCTGGGTCGGCTTCGACGGGCTCGCTGGTTTCTCTGGGCGCTGGTGCTGGCCATCCCGCTACCGCTGATCGCCTGCCAGTTGGGATGGATCACCGCCGAGGTTGGCCGTCAGCCCTGGGTGGTCTACCGCGTCCTGCGAACCGACCAAGCCCTCTCGGCGAACGTCGCCGGCGGCGAGGTGCTCTTCTCGATCATCTTGTTCAGCGCGATCTACCTCCTGCTCGGCGCGCTGTACGTATTCCTGGTTGTCAAGAAGATCAAACGAGGTTTCCCGGCGAGTGGCTCACCAAACGGGCATTGAGGAACGGAAGGCAACCGCGAATGCACGCGAATGAACACCAATGGAGTTCGGGGTCCGCGGTCCGACAGGCCGACACCCCAAATCCAGTAGTCCCAAGTATTTCCGAAACCCGACATGGTCATTCTGCGCGGACCGAAGAATCTCCATGGCCGCCGAGATCCTGCGCTCCTCTCAGGATGACTCGTGAATGCAAACCTGGGACTACTGAAATTCCGGAATCCCGAAATCCCCAATCCCCCCAGCCCCCACCTCATCTGCGTCCATCCGCGTTCATCTGCGGTTCCCTTGCCTCATTTTTCCCATCCGTGTTCATCCGTGTTCATCCGTGGTTTCTTCCCCTTTTTCTTTCTCCGTGCCTCCGCGTCTCCGTGGTGAGTTCCTTTCTCCCGAACCGAGTTGACCCATGGACCTGAATACCGCCTGGTTTTTATTGATCGGCGTGCTCCTGGCCGGCTACGCCATGTTGGACGGGTTTGATCTGGGGGTGGGCGTGCTGCATTTGGCGGCCCGCGACGAACGGGAGCGGCGCGTCCATATGGCGGCCATCGGGCCGGTGTGGGACGGAAACGAAGTCTGGCTGATCACGGCCGGCGGGGCCCTGTTCGCCGCGTTTCCGATCGTCTACGCCGAGGTCTTCAGCGGCTTCTACCTGGCCATGATGCTCGTTCTCGTGGCGCTCATCTTTCGAGCCGTGTCGTTGGAATTCCGCGGGCAGGTGGACCGGCCCGGCTGGCGCAGGGCGTGGGATATCGCGTTCGGCCTGGGCAGCCTCGCGGCCGCGCTCTTGTTCGGCGTTGCCGTGGGCAACGTCCTGCGCGGGCTGCCTCTGGACGGGACCGGACCCGTCAAGGCGCCCTTCCTGTCCCTGCTGAATCCCTACGCGCTGCTCGTGGGCGTCTTGACCCTCGTCCTTTTCACCATGCACGGGGCCGCGTTCCTGGCCGTGCGGACCGTGGGGGCCCTACGCGAGCGGATGCGGCGATGGATCCCCGGCCTGTGGATGGCCACCGTCGTGTTGTACGTCGCCGCGACGTCCGCCACTCTGTTTACCGCGCCGTTTCTCCTGGACGGCATCCTCGCCAGCGCGTGGTTCTGGCTGCTCTTGCCGGCGCTCTTGGCGTCGACGGTGGCCGTGCCGTTGGCCAATCGCGCGGGCCGCGCGGTGTGGACGCTCTTGGCCTCGGCGGCGATGATCGCCTCGATGGTCGGTCTGATGGGCGTGGGCCTCTACCCGCGGCTCGTGCCCTCGCGCGTGGATCTCGCCCACAGCCTCACGATCCACAACGCCTCGTCCACGCCGCCGACGCTCTGGGTGATGCTCGTCATCGCGCTGGTCGGCATGCCGCTGGTGTTGGGCTACACGGCGTTCATCTACACGATCTTCCTCAACCGGCCGGTCACGGGGGAGGAGGGGTATTGGACGAATAACGGTTCCTGACACGAATGGCACGTGAACTTCTGCAAGTGCCTTATGAGTCATGGTTTGTAGTTGCGCCGATGTTCGCGGAGGTGCTTGTGGGGTTTACGCGTCGATTCCCCACGGCTTGCGGCTTGCCACGCAATCGAAGAAGTTGGCCATGTGTTCCGTGCTGGGATAGACGCGCCACGCGTCGGCCGGCAACGGATTCT
>JAFGDS010000029.1 GCA_016931995.1 Pirellulales bacterium | reverse complement strand
GTTTGGGTTTTCGAGAGCGGGAGACGGGATTCGAACCCGCGACGTCCAGCTTGGGAAGCTAGCACTCTACCACTGAGTTACTCCCGCGCGGGGGGGCAAAGTTGCCCACGGAAATGTGGCGTGGCCTTGCCGCCTCGAGCGATCAGTGTACTTGGGGCTGGGTTGGGCGTCAAGAAGTGGTGGTCCGCGGCGCGCGGCGCCTTGGGGATCGTCGCGGCGGGGTGGTTGTCCTTGGGTCGCGGGACGTGGCGACGGCGTTTGGATGTCGTATTGGAGATTTCGGCGCCTTTTGTTACCCTGGTGCCCACTTGCCGCGGCAGTCCGCGTGGACGCGGATCGACGCGGCGCACTCGGGCGCTGGAAGCCGCGGCAGCCGCGACCACGGGAGCGATTTCGTGTGGCGCGCGTGTCTGGGATGGACGCGCGACGGGCCGACAAGGAAGGAGGCCGTCAGGATGAGTTCCAACCAGAGGGAGCAAACCCGGGCGCATATCCGCTGGATGATCCGGCGCGACATGCCCGAGGTGTTGGACATTGAAGCCGCGAGCTTCGAGTTTCCGTGGCTGGAGGAGGACTTCATTCGTTGCCTTCGCCAGCGGAATTGCATCGGCATGGTGGCCGAGCAGGACGTGGGGATCGCCGGCTTCATGGTGTACGAATTGAGCAAGACTCGTCTGCACGTGTTGAACTTCGCCGTGGCGCCTCGGCTTCGGCGTCAAGGCGTCGGCGGCCAGATGATCACCAAGCTCATCGGCAAGCTGTCCTCCCAGCGACGCACGAGGATCGTGCTCGAGGTTCGCGAGACGAATCTTGCCGCGCAGCTATTCTTCCGGGCCTGCGGGTTCCGCGCGATCTCGGTATTGCGCAACTTCTACGAGGACACGCCCGAGGACGCCTATCTGATGCAATACCGCTATCGCGCGGACCGGAGCGGCGCTTACGATTCGACGGACCAGATCACGCGCCTGGCGGGGTAGGTCGAAGGAGCGTGTCACTGGTACGCGCGTCGAGTGCCACTGGTTTTGCCAGTGCCGAACAACACCCGCATTCACGCACTGGCAAAGCCAGTGGCACACGCGCAGCGCGTCTTCACAGCGCGATCGGCGTGACGCGCAGCGACGGCAGTTCGACCAGCGCGATCGAACTCTGGTCCGTTCTCGCGATCGCGCCGGGGTTGAGCACGGTGGTGGGTCCACATTGGCGCAGGGCCGCGGCGTGGGTGTGGCCGTGGCAAACGAGATCCCACTTCCCGGACCGGATGGTTTCGTCGAGCCGTTTCGCGTCGTCGCCGTGCAAGAGGGCGATCCGGCGGCCTTCCCACTCGATCGATCCGAAACGCCCGTGGCACGTGTGTCCCGCCTGCGCGATGGCCTCGTTCAGCATGGCTTGGCGATCCACGTTGCCCAAGACAAAATGGGTGGGCCATGGGGCGAGCATCCGCAGGATCTCGGCCGAACCGACGTCGCCGCAGTGCAGCAGGCGGGCGACGCCCAGGCTGGCGAACAGGCGGACGGCCGGCCGCGCGGCGTGGACGTCGCCGTGGGTGTCGCTGAGCACGCCGACGAGCATGGCGGGGTCCTGGGCGGGGATGTCGGAGCAGGCGCCGCGGTCGGGGAAACGTCTGCTATTATATTACAGAGTTACCTTGCGGACAGATCCCCTCACCCCCGGCCCCTCTCCCGCAAGCGGGCGAGGGGAAAATCCACGCCGCCCCGCGCAACACATCCTTTGCGACCACCCGACGCCAACCAGCCACCATGCTCTCCGCCCTGGGAACGAAGATCCTTGCCGTTGCGATCCTGGCCGCGCTGGGACTGGCAATGGCGGCGTGGACGGCGCGGTTCTTCCGCCGTTCGCCCTACACGCCGGTCCAGACGGCCATCCTGACCACCAGCGCGTTGATCTGCCGGCTGCTCTGGCGGACGGAGATCAGCGGGCGGTTGCCCATCGCGCCGGGCCGCGGGGCCGTCATCATCAGCAACCACACGTGCTCGTTCGATCCGGCCTTCATTGCCCTGGGCGTCGACCGCGTCATGCGGTGGATGGTCGCCCGGGAGTATTGCGAACATCGCTTCATGGGCAAGTTCCTGCGGCCGTTCGGCCCGATCCCGACGAATCGCGCGGGGATCGACACGGCGGCCACGAAACAGATCATCCGCTGCGCCCAGCAAGGCGAGCTGGTCGGTTTGTTTCCCGAAGGGCGGATCAACGACACGGGCCGGCTGCTGCGGCCGGGCCGGCCCGGCGTGGCGCTGATTGCGCTGCGGGCCGGGGTGCCGGTCATCCCCTGCTTCATCCGCGGCGCGCCCTACGACGGCACGGCCCTGGGGTGCCTTCGGATGCCCGCCCGGGTGCGGGTCACGGTGGGCAAGCCGATCGACCTGGCTGAGTACCGCGGGCGCGAGGACGACCGCGCCGTGCTCGAAGATCTCACCAAGCGCCTGATGAAGGCAATCGCCGCCCTGGGCGGACAGCCGGACTACGAACCCGAGCTTGCCGGCCGATTCTACAAACCCTCCGCCACGTGACCTTCCCGAAACGCCGCCCGGGAGGGAGAATGGGGGCGGGCGTGGCGTTCGGCATTGCGAAGCCGCAAGCGGCTCATCGGCCCCCAATACCCAATCCCCCCATGGCTTTGATCGTCTTACGCGGCGTATCCATCGGCTTCGGCGGCCCGCCGGTGCTCGACCAGGTCGATTTGCAGATCGAGCCGGGCGAGCGCGTGGGCCTGCTGGGTCGCAACGGAACGGGCAAGACCACGCTGCTGCGGCTCATCGAGGGGCTCGTCGAGCCCGACGAGGGCGAGGTCGCCCGGCAGCAGGGTCTCAAGACAGCCCTTCTGAGCCAGGAGGTGCCTACTTATCTGGACGGCTCCGTGTACGACCAGGTCGCCGCGGGACTTGGCCGGCGGGGGGAGCTTCTTGCGGAATACCACGCCGCCAGCCACCGCGTGGCCGGCGAGCCATCGGCCCAAGCCCACGCCGAGCTGGTCCGGCTCGAACACGAATTGGAAACCACCAGCGGCTGGGCCGCGCACCGGATGGTGGACGAGGTCCTGTCGCGGATGGGGCTCGACCCCGAGGCCCCCGTCGCGTCGCTCTCGGCCGGCTGGAAGCGCCGGGTGCTCCTGGCCCGAGCCCTGGCCGGCCAGCCCGACCTCTTGCTGCTCGACGAGCCCACGAACCACCTGGACGTCGCCTCGGTCGAGTGGCTCGAGGAATTCCTGCTCCGCCACGACGGGACGCTGCTTTTCGTCACGCACGACCGGATGCTCCTCGGGCGGCTCGCCCGGCGGATCATCGACTTGGACCGGGGCAAGTTGGACAGTTGGACGTGCGACTATCCCACGTATCTGGCGCGCAAGGCCGCCGCGCTGGAGGCCGAGGCCAAGCAAGAGGCCCTGTTCGACAAACGGCTGGCGCGGGAGGAAGCCTGGATCCGCCGGGGAATCGAGGCCCGGCGCACCCGCAACGAAGGCCGCGTGCGGGCCCTCAAACGCATGCGCGAGCTTCGTGCCCAGCGCCGCGATCGGCCCGGCGACGCCAGGATGCAGGTCCAGCAGGCCGAGCGATCGGGCCGGCTCGTGATCGAGGCCAAGGGGCTCTCGTTCGGGTACGGCGCCGAACCGATCGTGGACGGGCTTTCGACCACGATCCTCCGCGGCGACCGGGTAGGCATCCTGGGTCCCAACGGATCGGGGAAAACCACGCTCTTGCGGCTGCTCCTGGGCCGACTGACTCCCCAGCAAGGCACGCTTCGCCACGGCGTCAACCTGGAAATCGCCTACTTCGACCAGCTTCAGGAGCAGCTCGATCCGGAGAAATCGGTCATCGACAACGTTTCGCCATGCACGGACATGCTGGTGATCGACGGGCGGCGGCGGCACATCGCCGGCTACCTTCAGGATTTTCTCTTCACGCCCGAGCAAGCCCGGCGGCCCGCCAAGTTTCTCTCCGGCGGCGAGCACAACCGGCTGCTTCTGGCTCGGCTCTTCACGCGGCCGTTCAATTTGTTGGTGATGGACGAGCCCACGAACGACCTGGACATCGAGACCCTGGAGTTGCTCGAAGAGCGTCTGCTGGACTTCAAGGGAACGCTTCTCCTGGTGAGCCACGACCGGGAGTTCATCAACAACGTGGTCACCAACACATTGGTCCTGGAAGGCGGGGGGCAAGTAAAGGAATACGCCGGCGGGTACGACGACTGGCTTGCGCAGCGGAAGCTGCCCGCGCCGGCGCGTCCGACGAAGCCGAAGCCCGCCCGGCCCGATCCAGCCGCCGGCCGGCGGCTTTCCTATCGCGAGAAGCAGGAACTCGCGGCCCTGCCCGGGCGGATCGAAGAACTCGAGGCGGAGCTGGCGCGGCTGCACGCGGCGGTGGCCGACCCGGAGTTCTACCGCAAGGGCCGCGACGAGATTGCCCAGACCACGGCCCGGCTCAAGTCGCTCGAAACCGAGCTGGCCGAGGCGTACGCGCGATGGGAGTCGCTCGAGACCCTACCGGGAAAGTGACCGGCCCGGGGACTGTCCCCATTCTTGTGTCAGCGAAAAGGGGACGGTCCCCTTTGGCCCTGGGCGCCACGCCCTTCGCATCGCTCAGGGCGTGCCACCCAATACAGGGACGCCTGGAAGTCGGGAGGGGCATGGGCTACAATCCGGGTTTCACGCCGGCACCCCCCCACTCCACGAGCGCTCGACCACCCATGCCCCCGACAAACGATACCGAAATCCCCGGCGGAAGCGACATTTCGCGCATGCCCGAGGGCCGGCGAACCCACTATCGCTGGGTCGTTTGCGGATTGCTGTTTCTGGCCACGACGATCAACTACGTGGACCGGCAGGTCATCGGCATCCTCGCGCCGACGCTCGAAGACGAGTTCGGATGGACGGCCACGCATTACAGCTACATTATTGGCGCCTTCTCCATCGCGTACGGCATCAGCTACATGACAGCCGGCTGGCTCATGGACCGAATCGGCGAGCGGCGGGGATTCCTGCTGGTCGTGTTCGTGTGGAGCCTCGCGGCCATGGCCCACGGCCTGGTCCAGCCGCTGGTCTACTCGGGCTTGCCGTGGATGACCGCCACGTTCGCCGGCACGTTTCTGGGCGCCTTGACACCGGCGACGCTCTCCATGGCCGGATTCATCGCCGCTCGATTCGCCCTCGGACTGGCTGAAGGCGGCAACTTCCCCGGCGCCGTCCGGACCGTGAGCCTTTGGCATCCCAAGCGGGAGCGAGCGCTGTCGACCGGAATTTTCAACTCCGGCAGCAACATGGGCGTGCTCCTGGCCGCCTGCGCCGTGCCGCTGATCGTCGAGAAGCTCGGGTGGGGTTGGCCCGTGGCGTTCTACGTGACCGGCGCGCTCGGCTTCCTCTGGCTCGCGCTCTGGTTCTTCATGTACCGGCGGCCCGAAGAGCATCCCCGGGTCTCGCCGGCCGAGCTGGAACACATCCGTAGCGACCCGGCCGACCCGCCTGCCAAGGTCTCCTGGATTAGTCTTCTCCGATACCGCCAGACCTGGGCGCACGTGTTGGGCTGCTCGTTGGTGGGGCCCGTGTGGTGGTTCTACTTGTTCTGGACGACCCTCTTCCTCAAAGACCGCCATGGAATTGGATTGAGTGACATGTTGGGGCCGCTCGTGGTAATCTATCTCATGGCGGACATGGGCAGCATCGGCGGCGGGGGACTCTCGTCCTGGCTCATCCGCCGGGGCGCGAGCGTCAACGTCGCCCGCAAGGTGGCCTTTCTCGTTTGTGCGTTGTGCGTCGTACCAGTCATCTCCGTGGTCTGGGTGGACAACATGTGGGTGGCGGTTGTATTGATCGGACTAGCCGCGGCCGCGCACCAGGGTTTCTCGGCCAACCTGTACACGATCGTCTCCGACACGGTTCCCCGCAAGGCGGTCGGCTCCGTCGTCGGACTGGGAGGCACGGCCTCGTGCATCGCCATGGTCGGGTTTTCGACGCTCATCGGCGCGGTGCTCGACTGGACGGAACATTTCTACGGCCGGCGGGAATACCTGATTCCGTTCGTCATTGCCGGCTCGAATTACCTGATTGCCGTGGCGGTCATCCACCTGCTCTTGCCGCGGCTGGAGCCGATGACGCTGGACATGGACGTGGAAGTGAATCGTTAGCACAATAGGGTCTGTTGAGAGAACCCTGGAATCCCCGTCATGCCGAGCGAAGCGTCTCGGATCATCCGACGCTGACGAGATCCTTCGCTGCGCTCAGGATGACGGATAGAATGCTCAGGATGACGCGTCGAGCGGATGCGTGACGTTAAGAAGGTTTCCCTAATCGCATGATCCGTGAACCCATCCAACTGCGAACGCGGGTGATATTGGGGATTGCCTCGGTGTGCCTACTTCTGGTCGCCTACGGCTGGCTGTCGCACCGGCAGCATCGCGCCAACCCGAAGGACACGACCGTGCCGGGCCTGCGCCAGTTCGTCCAGGGCTGGGGGCGGCTCGTCCACGCCGACGCCGCGGGCCACGTGTGGATCATCGAGGACGCGAGGGCCACGTACGGCCGGCTGCTGGCCGGTCTCGTCTGCGGGGTGGCGCTGGCCACGTTGGTCGGCATGGCCATGGGCTGCTTCGCCGCGGCCGAGGCGTTTTTCCACCCGCCGTTGAGTCTGCTGGCCAAGATCCCGCCCACCGCCATGCTGGCCGTCTACTTCGTCCTGGTCGGAACGGAGATGAAGATGTACGTGGCGATGATCTCGCTGGGCATCTTCCCCACGCTCGCGCAGGCGATCCACCAGGCGGCCAAGAAGGACGTCAGCGACCACGCCATCTGCAAGGCCTACACGCTCGGCGCGTCCCACTTCGAGGCGATCTGGAACGTCGTCTTCCGCCAGATCCTCCCGCGGATCCTCGAAAACGTCCGGCTCCAGGTCGGTCCGGCCATGGTGTTTCTCATCGCCGCCGAGTGGGCCGTGTCCGACGTCGGCTTCGGCTACCGGCTGCGGATCCAGAGCCGGCTATTGAACATGAACGTTGTGTACACGTATCTGGTCATCCTCGCCGCGACCGGCTTCGCCATGGACGGCGCGCTGTCGTACGTGCGAAGAAAGTGCTGCCCTTGGTTCGGACAATAAACCACCCTTTCAAGCCGCTTGCGGCTTCGCAACGGAAATCGATCCGTCCATGCACGCCCTCGACGTCCAAAAAGTCTCGCACTGGTTCGGCGCGAATCGCGTCCTGTGGGACGTGAATCTCCAGGTCGCCGCGGGCCAGATCGTCGCGATGGTTGGGCCGAGCGGCTGCGGAAAATCGACGCTTCTTAGGGCGATCCTCGGCACGCATCCGCCCCGCGAGGGCGTCATCCTGGCCGACGGCATCCGGATCGACGGGCCCACCCGCCACGTCGGGATCGTCTACCAGGACTACGCCCTGTACGACTTCCTCACCGCGCGGAAGAACGTCGCCTTTGGGCCGATGCTGGACGAGACGAATCCGGCCTTTCGCCTGTTTCGGTTCCCGGCGTGGCGGCGGCTCCGCCGGCGGCACCTGGCCGAGGCCACGGCCCTGTTGGAAAAGGTTGGTCTGGAGCGGGCGGCGGACCGGTACCCCAGCGAGATGTCTGGCGGCATGCGGCAGCGCGTGGCCATCGCCCAGGCGCTCGTCATGCGGCCGAAGATCCTGCTTCTGGACGAGCCCTTCGGCGCGTTGGACGAAGCGACTCGCGAGGAACTGCAGCTCATGATCCTGTCGCTGGCCGAGGAAAACCGCCTGGCACGGCAGGCCGGTGGCCAGCCGCCCCATACGATCCTGCTGGTGACGCACGAACTGAACGAGGCGTTGTACGTGGCCGAGCGGGTGATCGGGCTTTCGCAGTTCCACGAGGACGGCGCCCGCGGCGCCACGATCGTCTACGACAAGGCCTCGCCCGTCTTTCGCCCCGACCAGGCCAAGGACGTCGAGGCCCTACACAAACAGCGCGAGGAGCTCCGCGCGGCCGTCTTCGACCCCGAGAATCTCAAGAAGCACGACCGGTACGTCACATTCTGGAAGGACCATGCGGACAAACGGTGACGATCTCCTCGAACGCGTTTTGAAATTCAGTCTTGTAGGGTGCGTGCTCGCACGCGCCAAAATGGTTGCCTCACGGGAATTGTCGCGTGCGAGCACGCACTCTACGGAAATATCGGACGATGGACTGGACCCAAATCTACTACCCGTTCGGCTCGGCGTGGATCTCCTCGCTCGTGGCCGTGATGCCGGGTGCCACTGCCTTCGTCAGTGCGAAATGCCCCGGATTCAAGGAACTCGCCCCGAAGGTCCCGTCGTCTGGGAATCCGCCGCCGGCCGGCCCAAGTTGACCGTTGCGGACCGGGAGAACTACAATCAGGCTTGGTTGTCCTTGCCTCCAGCGACGTTCTGGCGTCGAACGGGGCGTGAGCACATCCCCATTCCCAAGGAGCCCAACACCATGTCGTCGATCAATCGTCGCGAATTCCTGGAAGGCGCCGCGGTGGCGGGCGGGATGCTGTTGGCGGGCGGGGTGGCCCTGCGGCCGCTCCATGCCGCGGAAGAGGCCGGATGGCCCGCGCTGCCAACGGTCAAGATCCACGTGGTCTACGTGGGGCTCGGCGGGGCGTGGCCCAAGCCGGAGTTCGATGCCAAGGCCGAAGTCGAGAAGTTCCAAAAGCACTTCGACGGGCTGGCCGGCCGGCTGGGCGACGTCCAGTTCGTCGGCGGCGAGCTGATCCCCAGCGACGAAAAGGCCGCCGCCGCGCTCGTGCCCAAGCTGGCCGGGGCCGACGCTCTCCTGATCGTCCACCTGGCCTTCGGCGACGGTGGGCCGTTCCTGAAGCTCATGGAGTCGGGCCTGCCCACCGCGATCTTCTCGCAGCCATTTAGCGGTCACGACTGGATGTACGTGCCGCAGTGGCAGAAGGCCGGCAAGCGGGTGATCCTCGCCGCCACGCGGGACTACGCCGACCTGGATCGCCTGGCCGCCCTCTTGCGCGTGCCCGCCCGGATGCGTCAGTCGCGGATCCTCCTCATTGGATCGGCCCAAGGCACGGCCCCGGCCCGATCCGCCGAGAAGATCCGCCAGAAGCTCGGCGTCGAGATCGTTCCCGTCTCGATCGAGCAACAACTGGCCGCCTACAACGCCGTCGATCCCAAGGAGGCCCAATCCGAGGCCGAGCAGTACTGGCTCAAGCCGGCCAAAAAGATCGTCGAGCCGTCGCGCGAGGAGATCGTCAACTCCGCCCGGCTGTACCTGGCGCTGAAGCGTCTGATGGTCGAGAACCGGGCCCAGGCGGTCACGAGCACCCTTTGCATGGGCAATCCGTGCAACGCCTGCCTCGCGTTCAGCAAGCTCAACGACCTGGGCCTCGTGGGGGCGTGCGAGGGCGACGTCGATTCGACCTTGACGATGCTCCTTTTCGGTTACGCCTTCGCCAAGCCGGGCTTCATCACCGACCCGTTGTTCGACGTCTCCAAGAATGCCATGATCCACGCGCACTGCGTGGCCCCGACGCGGATGGACGGCCCCGGCGGCCCGCGCCACCCGTTCTCCATCCGCACCCATCGCGACGACAACAGCGGGGCGGCCGTCGAGGTCGAGCTTCGCCTGGGCCAGGAGATCACCTGCGCCAAGCTGGTCAATCTCGACACGATGCTCCTCTCGGCCCAGAAGATCGTCGAGATCCCCGATTTCGACGACCGCGGCTGCCGCACCCAGTGCACCGCCCAAGTGGCCGACGCCCGGGCGATGTTGGCCAACTGGGGCAGCGGCATCCTCGACGGCGAAGGCATGATGACCCAGTTGCACCGCGTCGTGTTCTACGGCAACCACGTGCCGAGCGTCCGCGACCTCTGCCAACTCCTGGGCGTCAAGATCGTGATGGAGGGTTAGTGGCGCGTCACAATTGAAAACCGGGGTGCCATGCCCACGCTTGCGTGGGCATGTTGACCGCGGGTGGCCGCGATAGCTTCGCTATCGTGGGGCCGAAGGCCCGGGACGCTCGCGCCGGCCGTCCCAGGGCTGTTCCCGCCCCGCCTTCGCCGCTCTTTACACGCGCCGCCGATTGGCGAATAATGGGGCCCGCAGCGCAGCGGCTGCCTTCGGGGAAGACTGGGAAGTCACCACACAATGGACTGGACCCAAATCTACGACCCGTTCGGCTCGGCGTGGATCTCCTCGCTCGTGGCCGCGATGCCCATCGTGCTTCTGCTGGGCTTGCTCGCCCTGGGCGTCTCCGCGCCGCGATCCGCCGCGGTCTCGCTCGCGGCGGCGCTTGCGGCAAGCGTCTTCGGCTTCGGGATGCCGGGCGACGCCGCCGTGGCCGCCGCCGCCAACGGGGCGTGCTTCGGCCTGTTCCCCATTGGGTGGATCGTCTTCAACGCCGTGCTGCTGTATCAGCTCACCGTCCGCTCGGGGCAGTTCGACATCGTCAAGCGCTCGGTGACGGCCATCTCGCCCGATCGGAGAATCCAGGCCCTCTTGATTGCTTTCTGTTTCGGTACGTTTCTCGAGGGCGCGGCGGGCTTCGGCACGCCCGTGGCCATCTCCGCCGCCCTCTTGATCGGCATTGGCTTCTCGCCGCTTTACGCCGCGGGACTGACGCTCATCGCCAACACGTCGCCCGTGGCGTTCGGGGCGTTGGGCACGCCGATCATCACGCTGGCCAAGTTCTCCGGGCTGGATGAGATGGCCCTGAGCCAGATGGCCGGTCGGCAGTTGCCGCTGTTCTCGCTCATCGTGCCCGCGTGGCTCGTGGCCGTGATGTCGGGCTGGAAGGGCGTGAAGGGCTGCTGGCCGGCGATCGTCGTCTGCGGAGGCAGCTTCGCGACCATCCAATTCATCATGTCCAACTGGCACGGGCCCACGTTGGTTGACGTGCTGGGCGGGGTGGGCGCGCTGGTGATCCTGACGTTGTTCCTCCGCTTCTGGCAGCCCAAGGAGATCTGGCGGTTTCCGGAGGAAAAGGAAGAAGAACCATCGGACGCCACGTCGGCGAGCGACGGCACGGCTCGTCCCCTCACTGCCCGGCAGGTCGCCTACGCCTGGACGCCCTGGGCGGTGCTGTCCGTGATGGTCTTCGTCTGGGGCTGCCCCACCAGCAAGCTCCTCCTGGACGGCGACGTCCAAACGGCAGCCGGCGCAGGGCAACACGTCGCGCCCGGCGACCCGCCGGCAAGCGTGCCCGCTTTGTGGCGGCCCTTCCGCGCGCTACAGGGACGGACCAAGCTCACGTTCGAAGTCCCGCGCCTCCACAACCGCGTCTACCGCGCCGCGCCCGTCGTGCCGGTGCCCGAAGGCGCCGACCGCGCCGAACTGCCCGAGAAGGCGACCTATGACTTCAACTGGCTCTCCTCGACGGGCACGAGCATCTTCCTGGCGGCGGTGGTCTCGGCGTTCTGGCTGCGGATCGGTCTGGGCGGATTCGTCGCCGAGTTCCTGCGGACGCTCTACCGCGTGCGTTGGGCGTTGGCCACGATCGCCTGCATGTTGGCCCTGGCCCTGTTGACCAAGTTCAGCGGCATGGACGCGACGCTGGGCCTCGCCTTCACCCATTCGGGCTGGCTCTACCCGTTCTTCGCGCCCCTGTTGGGCTGGCTCGGCGTCGCGCTGACCGGCTCCGACACGTCGTCCAACGCCCTGTTCGGCAGCTTGCAGCGGATCACCACCGAACAGCTCAACCGCACGCTCGACCTGAACCTCAATCCCGTGCTGATCGTCGCCTCGAACAGCACGGGCGGCGTGATGGGCAAGATGATCGACGCCCAAAGCATCGTCGTCGCCGCCGTGGCCACCGGCCAATCCGGCAGCGAAGGCCGCATC
>JAFGDS010000005.1 GCA_016931995.1 Pirellulales bacterium | reverse complement strand
GGGATTCGGGATTCGGGATTCGGGATTCGGGATTCGGGATTCGGGATTCGGGATTGGAGATGGGAGGATCGGGATGAGCAACGGAACGACCGTTGCGACGTCCGAGCCGGACAAGCCGCTTGTGGCTTCGCAAACGTGATTCACCGCGGCAGGCTACGTCGAGCGTATCCAATAGCCCGCCGCCACGGCTGGCGCCAGTAGCGCCAATACGGCTAGCGCCGGCCCCCCGCCGGCCACGGCCAGGCACACCGCCGCGTCGAGCACGACCAACGATAGGATACTCTGTTGGACCGCGGTTTGCACCCGTCGGGCCGACGGATCGGCAATCGCGCGGCACAAGCGCCAGGCCACCAGCAGACCCAGGGCCACCATCAGCGTCTGCCACGTGTCCGCCCGTCCGCCCAGTTTGCGCCAGGCGGGCAGCCACGCCAAGAGCCCGATTCCCGCCAGCATGACGAGGAGACCCCCGATCAGATGGACGCGGCGGCTCCGCCCGGCCTCTTGCCGGGCAAACCACGTCAGGCCGGCGACGTAGGCGCCGACTCCGGCGGCGATGAGCCCCTCGGCCGCCGTCCACGGCCCGGCGCCCACGCTCATTCCCAGCAGCACGTTGAGCGCCCGGCAGGCGCCCATGGCGACGGGGCCCGCCGGCGTCCGTTTCAACGCGGCGTCGTAGGCCACGATCGACGCGGCCAGGCCGATCGCGACCAGCGCGGTCCGCGGGGACGCGGCCAGCGCGGCCGCGGTCCCGCCGGCGATTATGCCCGCAGCCAGAAGTCCCCAGCCCAGCCGCGCCGCCGTGCCGCCGCCGATCCGCCCGGAGGGCAGCGGCCGCTCGGGCCGCTCCGCGCGATCCACCGCCAGGTCGAACACGTCGTTGAGCACGACACCCGCCGCGTACAACAGGCTCGAAGCCGCCACAAGCAGCGCGAGCACGCCCCCATCGCCGGCGCGCTCGATCGTCGCCACGGCAAAGTAGCCCAAAAGCACGTCGGCCATCGCCGTGAAGAGGTTCGGCAGGCGGATCAGCTCGAGATAGGCGCGCATGGCCGCGGCGGTCAATACGGGGTTTCGTCCGGGCCAGCGGCCTGTCTGTCCGCGCGGTTGGCCAAACGCCGATGCACCGACTCGCTGATCGAAAAGGGAATCGGGCGGACCGAACCGTCGCAGAACACGAACTGGCAGACCGTGGGATGCGGGCTGCCAAAGAGAAGCGTTGACGTGAGGCCAGGTTGATCCAGCCGTGGCGGGGCAAACGCGCTTCGATGCAGGTCGTTGTCGTAGCCCACGTAAAGACTCTCGTTGTCGGCCGGGTCGAAGCCGGTCTCATGGTGGTCCGGATTCAGGTACTTCTCGCCCAACATGTACGTCTGGCTCGCGCCGTCGGCCACGTCGCCCAGCGTCAATTCGCTCCGCTGGAAGCACACGCCGGTAAGGTAGCTCGCGTCGCTCCATTCGTAGGTTCTAAGGTCGCCTTCCTCGATCGTCTCCGGCCCGCTGGAATACTGAACGAAGGGCTGGTCGCCCGTGTTGGCCGCGTAGTCCGATCGCGCGGACAAACTGATCGGAAACCCGGCGCGGTCGGCCGTGCGGTAGTCCGTATGGTAATCGGGGTAGGCCGCCGCGGCCCGGCGGCTGGGGCAGACAAACAGGGGGATGGGCGTGCCGCACCGCGCGGCCAGCGCCTTGTCGCGATCCGCGCCGATCGTGTCTTGGCCCATCGTCCGAAGAGATTTCCGCTCGACGAACGGCAGGACGTTGAAGCCCCAGCCGCCGGGCTGCGCGCCATCGGTGCCCCGTTCCGGTTCGCCAACCCAGAGCCATCCCCAACCGCCGGAGGGGAAGCGCCCAAAGGTGCTGTGGTGCAACAGCCAGCCGGCGCCAAGCTGCCTGAGATGGTTCGAACACTGCGTCCGCCGCGCGGCCTCGCGCGAGGCGGACACGGCCGGCAGAATCAACGCCATCAGCACGCCGATGATCGCGATGACGACCAGAAGCTCAATCAGCGTGAAACCGCCGCGACGCCGCCCACCCATAGTGACACTCCCCGAGACGCCCACGTCCCAACCGATTCGCCTTGGCGCCCCCATCCAAGCCGATCGGCGTCGGTGCCCACGAAGCGGACCGTCGAACTGCCCTTGTTGTACCAGAAATCCGGGGGGGTGTCAAGTCGCCGCGTGCGTGGACACGCGGGCGATCACGCCAAGCCGACAGAAACATTGAGCCGCCTCGTGGTGCGAACGAGATCCTTCGCTGCGCTCAGGATGACGCATTCCTCGCGGGCGTAACGCATTTCCAAACACGTTCCTAGCGGCGGATGACGACCCGCGAGCCGATCGAGAGGATGTCGTAGAGGTCCTCGATGTCGCGCTGGCCCAGGGCGATGCAGCCTTGGTTCATCGTTCGTCCGACGTCCTGCGGGGCGTTGGTGCCGTGCAGTCCGAGGCGTTCGCCCAGGCCGATCCAGCGGGTGCCGTAGACCGGACTGACGCCGGGTCCCAGGGCGGAGATGTCGGTCTTGTCGGTGACCATGAACGTGCCGTCCTGTCCGGCCGACTCCGGGCCGGCGCCGATGGCGAACCGACCGGCGTAGCGTCCATCGACGGTGAAGAGCGTCAGCGCGCAGCGATTGAGGTCGACGATGGCGGCAAACGGGCCGCGGATCACTTTGAGCTCTTGTCCCGGCCGCAGCGGCGCGGCCGGGTCGAGCCCGTTAATCTTGGCCAGCAGGCCCGCCGGGACGTTGTAGCGGTCGGCGACGGACTGAAGCGTGTCGGTCGGCGCCACTAGGTGCGGCGGCTCGACCATGTGTTCGCGCGAGTAGATCACCGTGCCGGCAAGCTGATCCAATAGGCCCTCCAACTGCCGGATCTGCGTCGGACTCTGGCCGGGCATCTGGTAGCGTTGGCTGAGCATCCGGTGGGCGTCGGCCAAACGGTTCTGCCGCAGCGCGTCGTCCGCCTGGCGCATGAACGCGTTGAAGTCCTCCGGCCCACCAACCGGAGCGTCCAATCCCGCGATCGACTGGGGCGCGGCGGCAGGCGCGTCGAGGCCCGGCGTGGTCATCGAAGGCGGAGGCGGGGCAAGCACGCGCGGCGAGTCGGTCACGGCCGTCGGACCTGCCAGCCCCATCGATGCCGAAGTGGGCACGACGGGCATCGGCCCGCCTGCCTCGGGCAAGCCCCCCGCGACGGGTACGCCCGCAAACGCCGGATCGCCCAGGCCGGCGGGGCTTGCGGGCGAAAACGGCGGGGCCGCCGGGGCATCGGGGGCCGGACCCGCGAACGTCAGCGCCCCCGGCTCGCTCGTGCCCGGAGTGATGTTCAGTTGCGCGTTCCAGTCGAAATTCACGCCCGGCGGGCCGTCGCCGTTGTCCTGCCCACGGTTGATCACCACGTAGGCGGCGTACACAATGACCAAGAGCACGCACGCCGTGACGAGAACCTTGAACGCATTCATGCTCGTCCTCCTTGACGAGGTGGTGACGATGATCGACGACTGGCGCGAGCGGTCCGACGACGAACTCGACGAGCGGGAATATCCCGACCCGGACGAGGACGACGATCTCTCGGATACGACGCCCTGTCCAGCGTGCGGCGCCGACGTCTTCGCCGACGCGCCCGCGTGCCCCGTGTGCGGCCACTACATCGCGGCCGAGACGAGCGCCTGGTCGGGCCGGCCCGTCTGGTGGATCGTCCTCGGAGCGATCGGCGTCGTGGCTCTGCTCGTCTTCCTTCTGCGGGGCTGACAGCCCACGCGGCACAGGATCATACGCCAATCGCCCATCCAACGCTACGCCAATGCGGCGAAGTCGATCCGATGTCGCCAAGCGGCTATCCCGAAACCTGACTCACGTCATCATGCTGAGCGAAGCGAAGCATCTGAACCCTTTTAATGTCAACGAGATCCTTCGCTGCGCTCAGGATGCCGGGCGGATCGGGCAAGGGTTCCGGGGCGGACTCTGAGCACGACGCGTAACTACCGCGTCTTGCGCGATTTGCGCAGCTTCTCGCGGATCTTCTCCAAACGTTGGCCCAGTTCTTGCTCGAAACCGCGGTCCACCGGGCGGTAGTACGTCCGATCCACCCCAAGGTAGTCCTGCTCGGCAATGCCCTCCGGACGGTCGTGCGCATATTGGTAGCCTTCGCCGTGGCCCAGCCGTTTCGCGCCGGCGTAGTTTCGATCGCGCAGATGCACCGGCACGGGCAGCAGCCGGCCCTCGCTCACGTCGTGTCGGGCCTCGTAGATGCCCACGGTCGCCGCATTCGACTTGGGCGCGCAGGCCAGGTACGTCACGGCCTGGGCCAAGTTCAACTGGCACTCGGGCAAGCCCACCAGCTCGCACGCGTGCGCGGTGGCCACGGCCAGCCCCAACGCGGCCGGATCGGCATTGCCGACGTCCTCGCTGGCGAGAATCACCAGTCGCCGGGCGAGGAAGCGGACGTCCTCCCCCCCTTCGAGCATCCGCGCAAGCCAATAGAGCGCCGCGTCCGGATCGCTGCCGCGGATGCTCTTGATGAGCGCGCTGATCGCGTCGTAATGCACGTCGCCCAACCGGTCGTATTGAATCGCCTTGCGCTGGACCGACTCCTCGGCCAACTGCCGGGTGAACTCGATGGGCGAGTCTTGGCTCGACAACACGCCAATCTCCAGGGCCGACAGCGCTCGGCGGGCGTCACCGTCGCTCGTTTCGGCCAGGAAATCGAGCGCGTCGGGGCGCATCCGGACGTCGTACCGGCCCAGCCCCCGCTCGCGGTCGGCAAGCGCCCGGGCAATCAGCGTCTTGACGTGCTCGACCGAAAGCGGCTCGAACTGGAACACCCGCGACCGGCTCACCAGGGCGCTGTTGATCGTGAAGAACGGGTTTTCCGTGGTTGCTCCGACGAGAATGGCCACGCCCTCCTCCACGTCGGGCAGGAGGACGTCCTGCTGGGCCTTGTTGAAGCGGTGGATTTCGTCGATGAACAGGAGCGTCTTGCCGCCGCTGGCCGAAAGCTCGTCGCGGGCGTCGACCAGGATCTCGCGGAGATCCTTTACGCCACTGGTCACGGCACTGAGCTGCCGGAACCGGCTCCGGCTCTCCGTGGCCAACAGCCGCGCGAGCGTCGTCTTGCCCGTGCCGGGCGGACCGTAGAAGATGACCGACCCGAGCCGATCGGCCGCCAGGAGCCGCGTGAGCAACTTGCCGGGCCCGAGGAAATGCTCCTGACCGACAAACTCGGCGAGCCGAGCCGGCCGCATCCGCGCCGCAAGCGGCTGCGCCGATCGCCGATGGGCGTCTTCACTGGCTTCAAAAAGGGACATGGCATCCAGGATACCATGCCGTCTCGGCAGGTGCCACGGCCACGCGTGCCGGTGAGTCGCTTGCGGTTTCGCAATGACGAACGCCGGAGTCGATTGCCCTGGAAAATTCGCTAGGGCGCGACCGCTTGCCGCCCCTCCGCGGCGGCCAGCGAACCGGCCGGGGCGTCGGGATCGGGCAGGCGTTCGGGCACGCGGGGACCGGTGGGGGCGGGCGTCACGAGGGTCGGGTCGATCGCCACGTCCACCCGAAGACCCACCACGAGGTCCTCGCCCCGGTCCAGATCGATCCAGACCTCGCGCGTCTTCGTGTCGCAGCGTTCGGCCGGGTCGTCGCTCCAGAGCTGCTTTCGGCCCATGCGGGGGCTGGCCTGCGTCACGCGGCCGCTGATGGCATCCGCGGGAAGCCCATCGGCCGTGATTCGGACGGTCATGCCGAGCTGGATCCGCGGCGCATCGAGTTCGTCGACAAACGCGCGGACCCGGTAGCGGCTCGTGTCCACCATGACCACGGCCGGCTCGGGCGCGTCCGGCCCCGTCAATTCTCCGGGCTCGACCACCACTTCCAGGATTCGGCCGCTTGTGGGGGCCACGAGGCGCGCCCGCTCGAGTTGCACCTTGGCCAGCGCCAGCCGCGCCTTGGCGGCGTCGATGCCCGCCTGGTCGATGAGAATGTCATCGGGCCGGGCGGGCGCCTCGATCAACTCGAGCCGGGCCCGGGCAGCCTCGAGTTCCGCGCGCACGGTCGCCGCGAACGTCCGCTGGTCGTCGGCCTGCTGCGCCGAGACGGCGTTCGTGCGGCGCAGCTCCTGGGTCCGGTTCCAGGTCAGCTCGGCGCGTTCGAGCCTGGCCTTCTGCGCATGGAAGAGAGCCGCGGCCTCGTCGCGCTCCTGTTTTCGCGCCCCGTTGACCCGTCGTTGAAGCTGGGCCTCGGCCAGCCGGACCTCGGCGGCGGCTAGGGCCGCCTCTTGCCGCAATTCCGCGTCCTCCAGCTCGAGGAGCACGTCGCCCTTTTCGACAAACTGGCCTTCGACGACGTGGACGCGGGCGATCCGGCCGGCCAAGCGCGTGCGCAGCTCGATCTCCGGCGTGGCGCCTTCAATCCGGCCCAACGCGCAGATGGTGAAGGGGCGCTCGGGGCGCTCGGGGCGTTGGGCGACGGGGCGCGACTGACGGTCGATCGCGAACCCCATCGCGCCGATCAGGGCCACCCCGACGGTCAAATACAGGCATTTCATCATGGAATCCTACCCTGCTTTGGCGAGGGAACATTGGTCGTAAGGCGAGGCGTCTTCGGTCGCGCGGCCGCTGTCGACGCGGAAGATGCGGTCGGCGAACGAGAAGATCCGGGCGTCGTGGGTGACGACGATCACCGTGCGCCCGTCCTTCTTGGCCAGCTTCTGGAGGAGGGCCATCACGTCGGCGCCGTTGGCGGCGTCGAGCGAGGCGGTGGGCTCGTCGGCGAGGATGAGCCGCGGTTCGCCGGCCAGCGCCCGGGCCAAGGCCACGCGCTGGCACTGGCCCGCGCTCAGGTTGTTGGGGTGCGCGTCGATCTTGTCACCCAGACCTACTTCCTCGAGCAGTTCGACGGCGCGGCGGCGGGCAACCTTGGGCGCGACGCCCCGCAGCGCGAGCGGAACGGCGACGTTGGCCGACGCCGATAGCCCGCGAATGAGGTGAAACCGTTGGAAGACGAACCCGATCTCCGCCAGCCGCAAGGCGGCGCGGCGGGCCGGATTCATCGCGGTCGTCTCCTGGCCGAAGATGCGGACCGTTCCGCGGTCGGCCGTGAGGATACAGCCGAGGATCGACAGCAGCGTCGTCTTGCCGCTTCCGGAGGGGCCAACAAGGAAGGCGCACTCGCCCCGGTCGATCGATAGGCTCACCTGATCGAGCACCGCCGTCGAGCTCGCGCCGCGGCGATAGGCTTTCGCCACGCCTTCGATGCGAACCGCCGCGTGGGCCGAATCGATCTTGAGAGAGCGGGGAACGATCATGATTGCAGAACCATCATTGGGTCGAGCTTGCGAACCCGCTGGTAGGGTAAAAGGGACGAAACGAGGCAAATCACCAGCACCAATAAGCAGCTTCCCGCCGACAGCCACCAGGGGACGACGATCGGCGCTTGGGGCGTGCTGTAGAACCGCTGGATGCCCGATACCAGCGCCAATCCCGCGATCGAGCCCGCCAGGGCCATGATCGAGGCTTGCACCAGCAGGATCGTGTATACGTGGCGTTCGCGTGCGCCCATGGCCTTGAGCGTGCCGAATTCGCCGAGCCGGTCGAGCACGAGGGCGTAGAGCGTTTGGGCCACCATGATCATGCCGACCAGAAGACCCAACAGCGTGGCCGCCCCGAAGCTGATGCCCAGGCCGGTGCGGGTCATCCAGAAGCTGACCGAGATCCAGCCGTATTCCCGCTTCGGGAAGGCGTCCAGCTCGGGGATTTGCCGCCGGATGTCGGCGCAGACGGCCTCGGCGTCGGCGCCGGGCTCGAGCTGGACGAGGAAGTAGGAGCTGCGATCGGGCGGCATCCGGAGGTATTGGCCGGCTCGTTCATACGTGGTGAACACGTACGGCGCCACGAGGAAGCCCATCACGCCGTTGGTCTTGGCCACGACACGGGCGCGACGGTGGTTCAGCTCGCGGACGTCGCCGATTCGCGGATATTCGAGCTTCTCGTTTTCGCACTCATCGAGAACGATCGCGTCGTTTTCCAGGACGTCCTCGGGGCGTCCCTGGGCCACGTTCCACGCGCCGCCCAGCAGACTTGCCCGATCGACCCCCACAACCACGACGCCCTCGAATCCGCCGCTGGGAAGCGTCATGTCGGCGAATCCGACGAGATAGGCCTCGGCGCGTCGCACGCCGGGCACCGCGCGGACGCGGTGGATCCATCGCCGCGGGACGTCGCGCGGGAAATCGACGTTGTGCATGTTGCGGTGCCCCACCCAGACGTCCGCCTCGCCGTGTTCCACCAAAAGGCTCGCCTTGCGGATCAGTCCGAAGAACAACCCTCCCTGGACGTTCACCAGAACGACCGAAAAGATGACGCCCACCAGCGCGGTCAGCAGCTTTCCGCGGTCGGCGATCAGCGTTCTCAGGGCGATGGACCACATGGCACGGCTCCGGCGGCGTGAACCCGGTCTTGCGCGGCGCGCTACGCGGGAATCAGGGCCATTTCCTCGTAATACCGCGGAATGGTGACGCCCGCCACCTTGGCAATGTCGCCCATCTCCGCCAGCAGTTGCTCGGAAACGGGACGATAACGCAGCGCGTCGTCGGGAAAGGACACGCCGAAGAACTTCTGGTAGAGCTTCGGGTGGGTGACGGCCGAGTTGTGCAAATCGAGCGCCAACGCGACCGCCGGCTTGTTGCACACCGAGGAGTAGCTCCTTTCCTCGCCGATCACGCGGAAGGCCGCGCACCGCTCGTAGAATTTGACGTGCCGGGGATGGACCGCGATGAGCAGTTCGTCCATGCCGCGGCGCTTGGCGCACTGACCCAACAGCCGCATCAGCTCGATCGGGATCCGGCAGGAGAAGCCCGCGTCCTCGGGTCGATCGGCCAGGCACGACACCTCGCCCAGCCGTCCGCCCCGAAGCCGCCGCCAGTAGACCTCGTGGGCGTAGACCTGCTCGATGGGAAGACCCAGGTCGCCGTCGCCGACGAGGCTCATGGTACAGATCACGCGGCCGCCGCTCATCGCGACGAAGACCTCGGTGGTCGACAGCATGTGGTAGGGCGTCAACCGCATGCAACACGGATTGGGACGGGTCAACCCCGCCCGCATGTACGATTCGTACACCAGGCCAAATGCCCCGAAAAGCTCCCGCCGCTCGTGGGCGATCTTCAACAGGACCTCTTTCTCCCCCTCCGATCCTTCGACGCGGAGGATCGGCGAAAGGCGCTCCCCCGCCGGTTTCGTCTGGCGCCAAGGAGTCGGCCGATCACACCCCGGGCGGACCGGCATGAGGGGAAGCGACGACTTCCCGCCGTGCCGTGGCCCCGTGGGCATGATGGGAAGCAACGACTTCCGCGCAGCATCCGCCAGTAGCGTACTCATGGGATTCTCCTTCCAGTATGAGTACCGGCCTCCCGCGGCCTCCTGATGGAGTCTTCACGACCTCCACGCGACGCAAGTCCCCAGTCCAACGCCTTCTTCTCCGTTGGTCCTCCAAAACGGCAGCCGCGAGGCGACTTCCCGCCGCCGCGCGAGGCCCCCTTTGCGCAGGACCTCGCGGACGTGGTTCCTCACCGTCGCCGGGCGTAGGTTCAAACGCCGAGCGATCTGTTTGTTGGTTGCGCCCGCGGCCACCCACTCGGCAATCTCCGCCTGCCGATCGGTGAGCGGTTCGGGCGGATCCTCGATGCTGGTTTGGCCGTCGCGGCGTTGGATCTGATCGAGCACGCGGGCGAGCGTCCGCGGCGAACAGGATGGGCGGCCTTGGCCGGCCTCCGCGACGACGTCGGCCACGTGAGCGAACGACGCCTCGGGCGCGACCAGCCCCAGCGCGCCCGCCTCGATGAGCCCGAGCGCGCGGGGGTCGTCCTCTCCCACTCCCATGGCCACGACGTGGACTCCGGCCACGGCGGCGGCCGCTTCACAGACCGCGCGGGCCTCGGCCGGATCGTCGCCCGCGTCCACAAGGAGGACTTCCTGGGTCCCGGGCTTGCGACCGTCGAGCCATTGCTCCGTGGTGGCCACGGACCGAGCCCCCGCGATTCGGGGATCGTCTCGCAGCCGCGCGGCCAGTGTCTCGCCAAACCAAGGCGAGGCGCTCTGGACCACGACGCGGACACCGGACGGAACAGCGATCATGCGTGGATCTCCTCGGCGCCGATGGCCGTATGGCAGATTTCCGATAGGAGATCCCGCAATCCCGCCACGGGCAACTCCGATACTGTAATCGTCTGTCGGCACGCCACCACGCGATCCGACGTCGCCGAAATCCCGATCACCAAAAGCTCCGGGAATTCCAGCAGCAGGTGCGAGCACACGCTTGGCGCCACCTCGGTCTCCGGCCACGTGAGAATGACCACCTGCGCCTCGGTTCGCCGGACCGTCACCAGCAAGTCGACCGGATCGACCGCATCGCCGGCGACCGCCAGCGTCGGCTCCCGGCCGATCATCTCGCGCAGCGCTTCGCGCAGCATCGGGGAGTCCACGGCCAACACCACTTGAATGTCGTCCACGATACATTCCTCCTCGTTTCCACGTGCGGTCGACCGCGTCCGAACCGGATACGCATGTCTTCGCGGATCCGCCCCAGGCAAACAATGGATCGAGGGATTCAAAAACGACCCATGAAGGGAACTACGTTCTCTCTAGATCGGAACTACGCGACGGCTAGTTCCCTAGAACCAGTTCCCACGCCGGAAACGGCGGAATCGGAGGGCGACGAGGGGGCGGTCCCTCGCCAAAGCGGGGCCGCCGCGGCACGGCAGCGTCATCGCCAGAAGAGGGCGCGCGCCATGGCGCCCCGACGCGGGGAATGCCCGATGCGCGCGACGAGACGGGCGGGGTCGCAATCGTTCTGGCCGCGCGCCTATTCCGCCCGCCCGGCGGCGCCGGCCTCGCGCGGCTGAAGAAGCCAGCGCTGCCGCTGGGCAAATTCCACGGCGGCGAAGCGATCGGGAACTTGAAGCTTCTCGATGATGTTATGCACGTGGTTTTTGATCGTGTAGAGCGACACCGCCAGGCGGCGGGCGATCTGCTTGTTGCTCAGCCGCTGCGAGATGAGGTAGACGATTTCCAGCTCGCGCTGCGTCAGGCCCACGGACTTCGCGTTCGTTTGCCACCTGCCGCGCTGCGCGCCGTGCGAAAGACGCTCAAAGAGCGTTTGCACCAGCGCCGGCGAACAGAACGTCTCGCCGGCCATCACGCGCTCGACCGCGCCGCACAGCTCGCCCAGCGACCCGTTCTCGAGCACGCACCCATGCACGCCCGCCTCGATGCACTCCATCAGATTCTCGTGGGCGGCCGCGTGCACCAGCAGCACGATCTTCGTCCGCGGCGCCTGCCGCTGCACGTGCCGAATCAAACCGACCGGACACTCGGGCAGTTGGGAGTCGACGAGAAGCGCGTCGGGACAATGCGTCGCCAGACGCGACTCCAACTCCGGCTCGGTGTGATCCGCCTCCCACACCTCGTACCGATCCATGCCGCTTAAAACCGCGGCCATGCACTCCCTAAACAACCGGTTGCGGTGTACGATGTGCAGTCGGATGACTTCCGCCATCGACGTACTCCGTAGCTACGGCGGGCCGACCTGACCGCGGCCCGCGACAATGCCCCGCATGGGAAACCACGTGCGCAAGTGCCGTCTTCTCATGGTTCCATGATTGGCCGCCCCCGGGACGAATCCTTCCCCGTCGAGGGACGCCAAACCGCAATGAGACAACCAGATTCCGTTTCTGCCTGACAGGGGCTCGATCGGCCCGCAAACGAGACTCCGGCAGTTTACCCCATTCAAGGCCCTTGACAAGATGCGACTTTCTGGAAAATGGCGAGAATTATGCCGAATGGCACCTATAGTTAATATGCGCCAGGCCCCAGAAGGGGGGGCCGCGCAGGTCCATGTGTCCGGCTGGGCCACAAACACAAATCGCAACGAACCGGTGGAATACCCCCCATTGCTGCGGTTGGGTCGCGCCGGGAATCGCGGGCCGTCCTCGCCCGCGTCTGGCGCCCCGCCCGTCCCCCATTCCTCCGCGGCTCCTGACGCTGCCGCGTGTCGTTGGCCAGCACTCCCTGGGAAAGAAGGCGAATCGTCATGGAACGTTACCTGGTGACCGGCTGCGCGGGCTTCATCGCCTCGCAGGTGGCTCGGCGTTTGCTCGACGCGGGACACCGCGTCGTGGGACTCGACAACCTCAACGACGCCTACGACCCCCGGCTCAAGGCGTGGCGGCTCGCGCAGCTCCAGGCGATGCCGGGCTTTTCGTTCCGCCAGCTCGATATCGCCGATCATCGGGCGCTGGCCGGATGGTTCGAGGACGAGGCGCGCGCGTCCGGCGAGGACGGACCGCCCTTCGTGGCCGTCGTCAACTTGGCGGCTCGCGCCGGGGTCCGCGCTTCGGTCGAGAATCCTTACGTCTACTACCAGGCCAACTGCGACGGCACGCTCAACCTGCTGGAGTTGTGCCGGCGGTTCGGCGTGCCCAAGTTCCTTTTGGCCTCCACGTCCAGCCTTTACGGTCGGCACAATCCGGTGCCCTACCGCGAGGACGCCGACACGAATCGACCGCTGTCGCCGTATGCCGCCTCGAAGAAGGCGGCCGAAACGCTCGCGTACACGTTCCACCATCTCCATGGATTGGACGTTTCGGTGGTGCGGTATTTCACGGTGTATGGCCCCGCCGGCCGACCCGACATGAGCGTCTTCCGCTTCATCCGCTGGATTGCCGAGGACGAGCCCATCGTCGTTTTCGGCGACGGTTCGCAGCAACGCGACTTCACCTACGTCGACGACATCGCCCGGGGCACCGTCGCGGCGTTGGCCCCGATGGGCTACGAGGTCATCAATCTCGGCGGTGATCGGCCCGCCCTCTTGTCGTTCGTCATCGACGAGATCGGCCGTCTGCTGGGCAAGGAGGTCCGGATCGAGTACCGGCCTGCCCATCCGGCCGACGTGGCCATCACCTGGGCGGACGTCGGCAAGGCCCGGGCCAGCCTGGGCTGGTCGCCCGAAGTGCCCCTGGAAGAAGGACTCCGTCGCTCGGTCCAATGGTACCGGGACAACCGCGTCTGGGCCCGCGAACTAGAGCTGTAAGCCGCCAGCGTCATCCTGAGCGAAAAAAGGGGACTCACGGCACTAGCGTCACGGAATCCCCCGCACGATCCGCGGCCCGAGCCGGCGGGTGAGCCAGACCGGCAATCGGCGCCACACCTGCACGGCCAGGTCGAACTTCCCGCTCTCCAGCCGCAAGGCGTCGACCGAACCGGCGCGGACGTGGTACTGCCACACGGCCGGGTGCGGCCGGGCGCCCCACTGCTTCTTGAACCGGTACGTGCCGCTGCCGACCGTGCTGCGTCCGAAATCGAACACCGGCCGGCCCCGCTCGATCGTCCGGCCGAGCAGATGCCAGTACATGAGCATGTTCGCGTTGGTCGCGCTGGCCGCGCGGAGCGAGCTGGCGCTGGGCACCTCGGTCATGCCCGGCCCGTGCACGAGGATCGCCCCGGCCGCGGCCCGGCCCTCGCGCCGCAGCACGCACAGCTCCGCCTCGTCGGGAAAGTGCGCAAGAATCCGTTCGAACAGCCGCCAGCCAAACACCGGCGTGCCCAGGTCGCGCATGTTCTGGGCGAACACGTCGTAGAAATCGTCCAGAAGCGGCTCTCGGCCCCAGACGACCTCGAAATCGTGCTTTTCCCCCTTGCGGATCTGATTGCGAACCTTCGGGTCGAACGACTCCCAAAGCGCCTCGGACGAGCCGGGCAGATCCAGCCGCATGTGCACCTTCGTGTCGAGCGTGTGGCCCAGCGCGGGATGCGCGATCGCGACTTCGTGGCGAAGTTCGAGGCGTTTCACGTCCAGTTCGTCGGCCAGGGCGACCGCCCGATCCACCATCGCCACGGCCACGGATTCCTCGTCGGCGATCGCGCCGCCGACGTTCAGATACGGCAAGCTGACCAAAAACCGGCCAAAAAGCAGGCTTCGCACGAACACCAAGGGCAAAATACCAGCCGTCTGCCCACCCCGCGCGGCCTCGACGCAGAACACCCGATGCCCGAGCCCCTCGCCGAGCGCCCCGAGCCACCGGACCGAACGGCTCGGTGACGCCTCGCGCGCCGCCGCGAACGCATCCAGCCGCGTCATGGCCTCGCCGAGCGCCGCGCCCTCCAGCAGGCGGATGTCCATGGTCGGCTCGGCGTTGGGCATGGTTACCGTCTCTTGTAGGTCAGGCTCCGCCTGACAAATCTCTTCGGAGCACGGCGACCTGTCGCCGCCTTTGCTTCACCACCGGACGGCCGAGAAGCCGCTTGCGCCTTCGCAATCCAGTCCGGTTGTCAGGCACAGCCTGACCTACGCCTCCCTTGGCCAGCCGTGCGCCACATCTCATACGGATCGACAGACAGGCTACAGCTCGCTCAGCCCTCTCTTTCGTGTTTTGACACGAATGCGAGAGAGAGCCTCCGGCGCCGGTCGAGCCGGGTTTACGACACAGCGGCACTGGAGCAGTTTCGGCGCCGGCACTGACTCGGCGAACGACGGCGGCCGGATAATCAGCTAGACTGGGGCCGGCGTGCCTCTTCACTCCCCTCGAAGACGGCTAGTTCCTCGTGAATGCGAGCAATCATCTTGTGAATCCCCGCTTTGGTGAATCCCTTGGAGCCAATCGGACTTGACTTTTGGAGATCCTCCAGACGCCTTTCCAGGTTTCGAAGCTCCTCCTCGGCCCTTTCATACTCGACTGCGTTTGTGATCATAAATGAACCTCCAAGAGCCCTTTGCGTCTCCCGTCCGCTTCACGCGTTCTGCTGAAGAATTCTACCCAATCGTTCCAGTCTCGCGTGTCTTCCGCCGCGAAGATCTCTTCAGGCCGACGCGTCAAGAGCATTTCTTCGAGTTCCAACGCGGCGTCCAATCCGTCAGCGATCTGCTGCTCGAAGTCGCCCGCAAGAAGCACGACCGCATCAATGTCGCCCGGCTCCTGCTTGGCCGTAACGAAGCTCCCGTCAACCAAAAACCTGCGTGCGTGGGTCAGTCGCGACAATTCAAGCCAGCGCCGAAGCCTCAGAATCAGCCGACGACGGCGCGGCGTGCCAGAGCCGAAGCGGAATGTAGTCTCCGCTTCGGTCGCCAAGTGAAGTCCTTCCGGCAAGTAGCCGTCGTCACGGAAGTCCGGGATCATCGTTCTTGACCGGTGTTAGACATTGAACGCGTTGCTCTTGCCCAAATTGCATCGCTCGCACTTTGTCTGGAGATTGTCATCGGTCGTTTCACCGCCCTTTGACCAAGGCAAGACATGGTTTACGTGGAGTTCGCCGCCAACCTGCGTCAATGGACTCGCACCGCAAGCCCTGCAACGAAACCCGTCCCTTACGAGGACTCGGAACCTCTGACGGTCAGACGGTTCCCTCCGAGTACGGCGCTTCGGCGGTCCTGCGTGAACCAATGAGCCCGGTACAGGCTGGTTCGCTTCGGTGTCGTCTTGCTGCGGCTCCTCCGGGGAGTCCGAGTTGACCCATGCCACGAATTCCTTCAGTGCTTTTGACCACGAGCCAAATCGTTTAGCGTACGGTTTGCCGGAGAACTGAGAGCCAAGCAAACCAAGCTCAGACCTCCGGGGTTGGCGTCCAAGGCTCATCCATAGTGACCTGATGTTCTCGAAAAGCGCCTCATCCGTGATTCCGACTCTCCATATTCCTGGCTGCAGACCGGCTCTTTCTAACGCGCTGCGCCACGATCCGAATCTACGTCGAAAAGTGCATGAATGAGCTTTCCCGATCTTGTCGTATTCACTGGTTTCAATTGTGTCTCCACCAATGGCTTTAGCGCACCGACGCAGGTCCTCCAACAGCTCGTCATCCTGCAGCCGCAAGCCTTTGGTTCTTTTCTCGAGCTCGAACTTCATCATCCCCTCGGACGGCAACCTCGGTTTGGTAAATCCGAACATCCACGGTGCCGTAGAATATGACACCTTGATTATGAGTCGCAGCGAGTGCTTCCGCAACAAAGCAGATTGCCCCCTCTTTAGGGTGAATTTCGCTGCGTGAGTGCGATTCCGCTGTTCTCTCCTTACGAATTCGCGACTTCGTCCTTTCGTGCTTTCATGATCCCATTACCGGAAACCGATCTTCCTGGCGGGGGCAACGATCCAACCTCCCCGGTTCGTCGAGCCCCGCTTGCTGGCCGCCGTGGTTGGCGTGTTTCTCACGAAAACACGAAAGTCTACCCAATCCCCAGCGACTCCAGCGTCCGGATCTCCTTGGCCCAGCCCTGGCGGGCTTCTTGGACGTTGAAATCCTTCACGTCGCTGCCGGGCAGGAGCGAACGGCGGGTGCAGTTCACCAGGGCTTGAAGCTCCTGGTAGCGCCGCGTCGGGCCAATGGCCGGGGGTATGTGATCGGCCACGATCCGCCGAATCGCGTCCATCGCCAAGGGATCGGTCGAGTCGCCCCGGGCGGCCTCGAGGTCCGAGCGGAGCGACGCGAACGCCGCCGCTGAATAGCCCTCGGTCAAGGCGTCCAGCGCCGCGAGGTCCTTGTCCGTCGCCTCGCCGCCGACCGCCTCGAGCACCCAGCGGATAAACGCCCGGCGGTCGTCGCCCTCGGGGTCGAGCACGGGGATAATCAGGTCACCGACGCGGCCCGGCCGGCGGATGTCGGGCGAGAGCAAGTGGATCCGCGCGGTCATGAGCAGCCACACGACGCGCCCCCGCAGCCGCGGATCGCTCATCATCGCTTGGATCTTGCCCGTCAGACGCCGCTCCGTCTCGTGCGCCGTCTCGCCCACGCCGCCGAACTGCGTGTCGGCTTCGTCCACAAACAGCACGACCTTGTCCAGCGCCTCGAGCACCCGCCGGAGCCGCTCGAAGATCACGTCGGTCTGCCCGTACCATTGGCTGCGGATGTTCTTCAATACCAGCACGGGCAGGTCCAACTCCGCGGCCATGGCCTCGAAGATGAAGGTCTTGCCCGAGCCGATCGACCCGGCAACGCCCGCCCCGGAAAGACTCCGCTTGCCCTTGGCCTGGAACCGCGGGATGAGTTCCTCGCGGAGGAATTGCTTGAGCCGGGCGAAGCCCACCACGTCGTCCAGGCGGTGTTCGGGCCGTTTGAACTCGACGACGTCCTCGCCCAATTGCGCCTGCACGTAGGCCTCGACCTTGTCGATCACGCCAGAGGGACTGAGCGGCTCGCCCGCGTAGGCCGCCCCGGCCAGAAGCTGCCGGACCGCGTGCAGCGACAGTCCCGCGGTGAACTCGGCCAGCTTGTCCGGCGTGGACCACGTGGCCGGCTTGGCCGTGGCCGCGGCGCAAAAGACCTCGATGAAGTGCAGCCGCGTCGCCTGCGAGGGAGCGGGGATCTCGACCGAGAGCACCTGCGGCATCTTGGCGATCCGCGGATGGATCATGTGCCGCGATTCGGCGATCAGGCAGACCGAGTCGCGGCCGTGCAGAAACGCCGGATCGCCAAACCAGTCCTGCACAATGCTGATGCGCCGCAGTTGCGCGTCGTTGAGCGTGGCCAGGTCGCCCGTGCCCGACGGCAGCAGCATGTCGGCCGCCTCGATCATGATCAAGAGGTCTCCCCGCAGCGCCGCGCGGGAGCAGATCGTCAGTTGGCGGAGGAACTCCAGGGCGAGCGTGGGGTTGCCGATGGCGTCCTGCAGGTGTTGGTCGAAATCGCGCCGCAGCCGGTCCAATTCCGACTTGTTCTTGGTCATGTCCTGGACGGCCAGCGACCCGAGGTCCATGCCCGCCTTCCACGAGACCCAGGCGTCCTGCAGCGTCCGGCGGTCCCGTTCGTCGGCGATGCGGATGGGGCCGTTGAGCTCGTAGACAAGCTGAAGAATGCCCGGGGCGCTGGCCTTCTGGCACAAAAACGGGATGAGCGGCACGTACTCCGTCCCGTTGAAGAACAGGTCGTACACGTTGCCGCAGAGGACGACGCTGCGCGACTGGCCGGAGTTCAACAGGCGCGCGAGCGTGGTGAAGAAGTCGTGCTGGTTCAAGGCGTTTCCTCCCGCCGGGCCAAGAGTCGTTCGACGCCCTCGCGATCCACGCCCAGCCGGCTGGCGATGTCGCCCGGCGAAAAACCGTAATCGGCCAGAACGTGTACGGCTTCGCGACAGGCATCGGCCGGGCGCAAAGGGGCCGCCGGCTCGCCCCGACGCGCGGCTTCGAGCCGCGCCGCCGCGCGGTCGGCGTCCTGGATGAGGGCTTCCAGGGCGCTCATTTTGTTGTCGAGCGTCGCCATGAGATCGCGGGCGGTCTTGTGCATCTCGACCTCCCACTGGATCATCTCGGTGGGCGCGGTCAGGTGATGGCCGGCCTCGCCGGGGGACCGCGGCCGGGGCGTCGTCACCCATTGCGGGCGCAGCCTCCGGCCGCCGAAGTACCGGTGCGACCGCCGCAACAGGACCCATGCAAGCACGGCCATTCCGGCCAGTAGCAGGGCCAGCGACGTTGGATCATCCAACCCGTCCAATGCGGCCATCCGAGCCACCACCGGCGTCCGAGCGGCCACGCACGGCGGCCGTCCTCGCGCCGTCTTCCCCAAAAAACCATTCCGGAACCTGCGTCGTCTCGCCACGTCATCCCGAGCGCAGCGAAGGATCTCCGTGATGCTGCCCCGCATTGAGATGCTTCGCTTCGCTCAGCATGACGGAAGTGGCGCGGTTCTGGAAGAAGCTCCTATCCAGAAAACTACGGATCCGATCTCACGAAGTCCGCGAGCCCATGAGGAGTTGCGCCGCGACGCCGTCGAGGAAGCCCGCGCAATGGGCGATCTCGGGCACGGAATCGAGCCAGTTGTGCTCGTATTCGACGGAGAAAACGCCCTGGAACTTCTGCCGATGCAGCTCGGCGAGGATCGCCCTCATGCGGGCCTTGCCGGTGCCCCAGGGGACGTCGTGCGCGTCGCGGCGGTTGAATTCGTTGAGGTCCTTCAGGTGGAAGGAGATGATACGTCCTTCCAGGGCCTTGATGGCCTCCAGCGGCTGGATGCCGGAGCGCATCCAATGGCCCGTGTCGGCGCACGCGCCGATCCGCTTGCTACGCCCCTCGCACGCCTCGAGCACGGTCTTGTAGTCCCAATAGATCGACGGCGACGGGTGATTGTGCAGCGCAAGGTTGATCTCGAACTCGTCGCAAAGCTTCTCCAACACGTCGAAGGCGTCTTGCGGTGGCTCGGAAACGATCGTTTCGATGCCCATGTCCTTGGCGAACTCGAACGTCTTGCGGGCGTCGGCCTCATCCTTGGAAAGGCCGCAGACGCCGTAGTTGACCAGCGTCACCCCGGCGTCGGCCAGGCGCTTTTTGACCTCGGCGCGGGCATCGGCGGACAAGTCCGGACCCATTTGCACGTCGAGCCGGTCGGAATCGAGCCGCTGGCCGGGATAGGCCTCGATGTAGCGCAGGCCCAGCGTCTTGACTTTCTCGACGGCCTCCCAAAAGGTGAACCGGTTGAACGTGTACGCCTGGCAGCCCAGCCGCCAGCCAAGCTTCTCGGCATGGGGAAGGCCACCGCGGGGCGTCTCGTCGGCCCGAGCCGAAAACCCCCACGGCGCGGCGAAGCTCAAACCCGCGGCCACCGCGCCGGTGGTCCGCAGGAAACCGCGACGATCAATGCGCGACATCATGGCCAAGACTCCTTGCGAAAGCGACGACAACGGCAGAACATGCTGCTCGGGGACGGGGTCCGTCCTCATTCTCGCGTCGGTAAAATGGGATTGTCCCCTTCGCCGTGTGCCACGGGCTCTGCCCGTGCATGAACCCATGTGCCACACGGCACTGGCAAAGCCAGTGGCACTCCGGCGACTCGGCAAGCGCCTTGTCCGCCCGGTGGTGCGCCGAACCGGCAGCTTGCCCTCCCATTGTAGAGTAGTCCCTCGGGTCGGCAAAGCGAGTGCCAGGCTAAAATCAACTCTTCTGGGGGATATGTCGTGGATTGAAGGCCGTGACCAACGGCAGTATAATCATAGATAAGCTCCTGACTCCGAGCCGGGAGCGCCAGGGAGGATACTCTTTTTGTTGGGCGTTCGCCCGGTACCCCGAGCCCATGGGAAGCCGGCCCGGTGGGTACGTCGTTTTTGATCGACGGCAGCGGGACGGAGAAATGGGTTCCGCCGCGCCCGCGCGGCGCGGAGGCAGCCAGGAGTCCATGAGCGAGATACTCTCCAGCGATCGACCTGGTGACGAGCCGTCGCTCCCCGCGCAGGGCGGCACCGGCTCGGATTCGGCCAGTCTGGGGCTGGATGGGCACTTCCCGCTCCGCGACGACCAGGAAACGATCATCTCGAACCGGCCGCCCGTCGCGCCCCCCGGATGCCTCGACATCGAGGCCGAGCGCGGGCCGTTTTCTCCGGGCGAGCGGCTGGGCCCCTATGAGGTGGTGGAGTACGTCGGTGGCGGGGGGATGGGCCACGTGTACCGCGCCTTGGATCCGCAGCTTTCGCGGATCGTGGCGCTGAAGGTCCTTGCGTGGGAACAAACCGCCGACGCCGAAACGCTCCAGCGATTCCGCAACGAAGCCCGCTCCGCCGCCCGGCTGGACCACGAGAGCTTCGCCCGGGTATACGGCATGGGCGAGGACAACGGGCTCTCGTACCTCGTCTTCGAGTTTGTCGAGGGGACAACCATCCGGAAGCTGGTCGAGCAACGCGGCCCCTTGCCGTTGGGCGAGGCGATCGTCTACACGCTCCAGGTGGCCGACGCGCTGGCCCATGCCGCCAGCCGCAACGTCGTTCATCGCGACATCAAGCCGTCGAACGTCCTCGTCACGAAAGACGGCCGCGCCAAGGTGATCGACCTGGGTTTGGCGCGGGTCCGCGACGAGAACAACGGAAGCAGCGATCTGACGGCCAGCGGGGTGACGCTGGGCACGTTCGACTACATTTCGCCCGAGCAGGCGCGGGATCCCCGCGGCGCCGACGTCCGTAGCGATATCTACTCGCTGGGCTGCACGTTCTTCTACATGCTGGTCGGCCAGCCGCCGTTTCCGGAAGGGACGGTGCTGCAAAAGCTGCTCCAGCATCAAGGGGACGAGCCGCCTGACGTGCGGCGTCTCCGACCCGAACTGCCGGTCGAGGTGATCCCGATCCTTCAGAAAATGCTGGCTAAAAATCCGGCCGACCGCTTCCAAACGCCAGGGGAGCTCGTCGAGCGGCTTCAAAACCTGGCCAGCCAGTTGGGGCTCCGCCAGGTGGGCCCCGCCCGATACGTCTGGACGGCGCCGGCGCGCCCGCGCGCGTCCTTCCTCCAGCCGCACCTTCCGTGGATGGCGTCCGTGGCGGCCCTGCTGGGCATCGTCCTGCTTTTGGATTTCCTTTGGTCCGCGCCCGCGCCGCCAGGCGAGCAGCCCGCGGCGCTGGCCGCGCCGGCAAAGCAGCCGGCCGCGCATCGCGCGGCCGACGCCGAGCCGGCGAAGTCCGTGAAGCCGCCTGGCGACTCGACCGTCGCGCAGCCCGCGGCGCCGGCCGTGCCCAACCCGGCCGTCGCGGAGCCGCCAAAGGGGACGGCCAACGGGGCAGCCCCGGCGGTCGATCCTCCGAGCCCGGCAACGCCGCCCGCGGCCATCTCGCCTGGCGATTTGCCCGGCGCGGTCGGCGGCAACAGCCCAAGCCAATCCAGCCTTCTCTCGCCGTTGGACTACGACTCGGTGTGGCCCATGCCGCTCGATGCCGACGCGTTGGGCTCGGCGATGTCGGCGTTGGCGCTGCCCCCGGCGCCGCTGCCGGACGAGGCGGCGCCGACGGGCCCGTCCACCGGCGTGCTCATTGTGGGCGCTCCCCGCGGAGGAAGTCGCCACTTCCCGAGTCTGGCCGCGGCGCTCGGCGCGGCCGCGCCAGGCGACGTCGTCGAACTCCGCTACAGCGGCCACCGCGTCGAAAAACCGACGACCCTCCCCAACGCCAAGCTGACCATCCGCGGCGCCCAAGGGTTTCGCCCCGTGGTCGTGTTTCAGCCCGACGAACCGGATCCGGTGAAGTGCCCGCGCGCGATGCTCGCGTTGACGGGCAGCGAGCTGAGCCTGGTCAACGTCGCCTTCGAGCTGGATATCCCTCGCGGCGTGCCCGCCGACCATTGGACGTTGCTGGAACTCGGCCGGGGCGAGTCGCTGCACCTGGAAAAGTGCTCGCTCACCATCCGCGACGCCTACCCGCGGCAAACGTCTTTTCTCCGCGTTCGCGCCCCGGCGGGCGGCGCCGTCGCCGGGCTGGCTGCCGCGGCAACGGCCGGCCCGGCCGCCAGGATCGACCTGGTCGACTGCATTGTCCGGGGTGATGCCGTCGTGGTCGATACGGATCCGCTTCAGCCGGTGCATCTGACCTGGACCAACGGGTTGCTCTCCACCGGCGAACGGCTCCTTTGGGCTCGCGGGGGCGACCAAACGCCGCCGTCCGGCGAGACCATCCAGTTGAGCCTCAAGCACCTCACGGCCGCGGTCGCGCGCGGATTGTGCCGCTTGGACGGCAGCCGCCAGGCCCGCTACCAATTGCCCCTTTATGTCGACTGCGCCGACACCATCGTGATCGCCCAGCCCGACGCCTCGCTCATCGAGCAGACGGGCCGGCGCGACGCCCTGCGCGACGAAGTGTCGTTTCATTGGAGCGGGGACCGCAACCTTTATCACGGCTTCTTCGTCTTCTGGACGTTCGAGGACGTCGAGAGCGCCGAGCCGCGTCAGACCGTCGAGTTCGAGACGTGGCAAACCCGCTGGGCGCCGGAACACGAGGGCTATTCGCGTTGGGAACGCGTGGACTTCCGCCGCCTGCCCGAGGCCGGCCGGCCCACCAGCGACCAGATGCCCTCCGACTACGTCCTGAGCGATTCGGTGGAAAACTGGGCCCGCGGCACCGCCGCCGACGGCGCCGATATCGGCTTCCTCCTCGACCGCCTGCCCCCCCTCCCTCCGCCCGACGCGCCCTGGAACCCGCCAGTCCCCGCGCGGTAGGCCGCGTGTCGGGGCCCCAAGATTTTTCCCGGCCGGGCGAATAGCCTTTCCAGCGGATCGGTCGTACAATGCGCGGAACATCCCTCTCGAAAGGAGAAAACCATGAAACGGACGTGTCTGGGCCTTGCGTTGTTGACTCTCGCGGCGGTGGTCGGCTGCGGCAGTCGGGCGGAGTCGCTGCTGGAGAAGCAGATCGCCGGCATGAACAAGACCGCCGACGCGATCGAAGCCGGCGCGTCGGAGGCGGAAATCAAGAAACTCACCGACGAGCTGGCCAAGACCGGCGAAGCCCTCGACGCCCTGAAGCTTTCCGACGCCGAGAAGAAGGCCCTGATCGAGAAGTACAAGGATCAAGTCGAGAAGGCCAGCCGCCGCCTCACCGAGGCCATGATGAAGAAGGCCACCGGCGCGATGGGCGACATGATGAAGAACATGCCCCAGATGCAAATGCCCCAGATCCCCATGCCGCAAATGCCGACGCCCTAGCCCGCCGACTCAGGCCGCGTGCCACGGAGGAGATGAACTGGAGGGAACCACGGATGGGGCTCGGGACTCGGAATGACGGACTCAACCTTGGCTCCTCGTCCTTTGCCTTCGTCTCATCTGCGTCGATCCGCATTCATCTGCGGTGCCTTCGTCTCGTCCGTTTCTCTCGTCATGCCTCCTCCCTGCCGCCCGTGTCTCGGTGGTGAAACCCCTTTTCGGCAATTTGTCGCCGTCGTTGCCTTGCCGTGCCGGCAGCGTGGATTGACGGCGAGAGGCGGGGCTGATACGATCCGATTCGAGTTTGATAACATGGACATTCTGCCCAAAGCGATGTCGGTGTGAACGCTTGATCGTCAACAACATTGTCCCTTGGTCAATGTCGCCATGAACCTGTCAATCGAATGCCCGAATTGTCAACAGTCCTATTCCCTTCGTCAGGAGTTGATGGGTCGCAAGGTTCGATGCAAACGCTGTAATCACGTCTTTGAAGCAACACAACGCCCAGGGCAAAACAATGTCTCCACGCCACTTGTGGCGAGCGAGATCCCATTTAGCGAAACCGCGGCTGACGCATCTGCCGGAAGCGACGGTTTGGGGTTTGACTTCACGGCGGCCGGGCCCGCGCTCGCGCCCCGTCGCAAGAACCGCCGGGGTCGGAAGACGCACGGCAATGACGGGGTGTTCCTTGGAGGTGGAATAGCCGTCGCGACCGTCGGCGTGATCTTGCTGATTCTCTTTCCGCTCGTTGGTCTTATTGGCCCGGCGAGTACGGCCGTTGCCGTGTTGTGTGTCCTGGTCGGAACAGGAGGGGTTGTCTTCTCCTGTCGGCACAATCTCTCTGTGGCCGCGGGTGCGGCGGTGGGAGCCCTGATGCTCCTGGGTCTGGTGTTCGCGGTCCGGCCCGACTCGCGAACACCGGAGGAGATGCGAGACGACCTTTCCGTGCAGTTGACCCAGATGCCCGCGCGGCTCGAATCGGCCCGGGACGAGAACGCTCTGGAATCGGTGCGGTCAGAGGTCGCGAGGATGTATTCGAGCATGCTCAAGACGGTGGACCACATGCCCGATGCCGCATCCGCGCGATTGCCCGATGGCCGGACGCTGGACCAGGCCACTGCGGAATTCGCGGAGCGGATGCGCGGGGTCGCCGCTTGGCTGCCGGACGCGCCCGACGGACCGGAGCTGTGCCACGATTTGGCCTCGCTGGCCGACGGCTACCGGGAATCACTCGCGCCGAGGATCGAGCAATCGCGGGAGCATTATCGGAAGCAATATAAACCCCTCTACACTCTCGGAGAGATCTTCCATCAATACCTTGAGACATACAAGGGACCGCCGCCAAATTGGGACGCAATAGAGGCGTTCGCACAGAATTCGCCCGAGCAGGCATCCGCCGCGCGCGACGTCCGCTCGTGGGGAGCCGTCGCGTTTTGGGGCATACCCATGAAAAAAATTAGCGGTCGCGGCTGCGATTTTGTCCTGGTGTACACAACGGACGTTTTGGACGAGGGGTGCTTGATTTTAACGCTGAACCAGGGGGTCTTTCGGATTCGTTCGGACGACCTTCAAAGGCGTCTTCTCGCACAAGCAGACGACGTACGCGCGGCGATCGGCGTGGACGTTCTCGCTCCTTTTGCCGAAAAAAACCGCAAGGAGCCTCCCTCAACGCCTCCCCCAAGCTTTACGTCGTGGATTCCCTACGGCTGGAGCGCGCCTCCACCGCCCGAGCCACCCGCGAATCGCGACAAACGCTTCGCGGCAATGAACGACAGCGGAAAAGGTCCCGGACGCGTGTCCGTGTCCGTCGAGGGCATACTGTACGAGAGCGATTGTGATCCGATTCTCGATCACATCTTTCGCGCGGTCGGGTCAACCGGCGTCATTGGAACATCGAGCCGATCGGATTTCGACACGTGGGAGTTTGTCGTCAGCGGCGTTCAAGATATCCGCCAATTCGCCTATCGGCTGGATCTCGGGCCGATCACGGTGTTCCAAGAGCCTGAGGCCAAGATCCACATACAACTTGACTGGGCGAGGTTGCCGCGGCGCGAATCGATTCCACAGAACCCATTCTTTCCGGCACCGCCCGGCGCGCCACCCACGCGACCAGACGACGAACAGATGCCAACAAATCCATTCGCTCAGGATTCTGCCGGGATTCCCGTAAAGCAGAGAGAAGTCTGAACCCGCTGCCCTACCGCCCCGGCGGCTCCGTCGTGGGCAGCGGCGCGGGCGGAGGAACCCGCTCGGGCACGCGAAGCTCGATGTCGCTTCGCGCCGGCGGGAGACTGCCCTGCGGCGGAGGGCTTGCGCCGCCCTGCCGAGGTTGCCGCATCGGCTCGAGAGGGTCTTGCAGATTGAACGCGTTCTCGGCCGGCTGGCCCGAGTCGGAATAGCGCGGTGCGTTGGGACAGGGGTGGAAGTCGCGAGGGTAGCACCGCTCGGCGAACAGGCGACCCAACGGACCGATCGAGGCGTAGCGCTCCTCGACGAACCGGACGCCGTGCGCCTCGAGAATGATGCCCGACTCGCGCTCCAGATTGGCCAGCTCCGTGTTGTACGCCGTGAGGGCCTGGGCCTCGGCGCTGACCGCGTTGCCCCAGGAGGTGATCGCCTGAAGCACGTTGAGGAAGATGGCCTGTTCGCCTTGGCGGGCCTGGCCGACCGAGTACACGGCCGTCTGCATGTCCAGGTTCACCTGCGACGCGGCGCGGCTCTCCTGGTACGCCCGATACTGATCGTAGTATTGGGCAAGGTTGCGGTAGTTGTCGGCCAGCCGGTGCGCGGCGTTATGCAGTCCCTGATCGATGTTGGCCCGATCCCGCCGGATGACCAGCTCCTGCTGACGCAGCGCCGCCCGCGGCGCCCGCAAGCCCAGCGGCACGGAGAAATTCACGCCCAACTGCCATTCGGTGAACTCGCCCGGTCGGGTCGCGATCAGTTCGCGGTCGGGCGTGCGGCCCTCCAGTCCGTTCCAGCGGTACAGCGCCACGGCGTCCACCCGCGGCAGGGCCTCATTGCGTCGCAGCAGATGGCGCTGCTCGTCGGCTTCCAGAACGAGCTTCAGCTCGACCAGATCGGGTCGCCGCACGGAAGCCACCTCCAGGATCGACGGCCAGCTTACGTCGAGTCGCTCGGCCGAGGGCGGACTAACAGGCACGATCCGCGACGGCACCGACGGAGGCAGCCCGAGGATGTTGCGCAAAGCCGCCTCGCGCACCAGCACGGTCGCCTCGGCCGTGATCAAGGCCGCGCGGAAGTCGGCCAAGGCCGAGCTGGCCTGGGCCACGTCCTGCAGGTTGGCCGAGCCCGTCTGAAGCCGCGCTTGGGCGTACTTCAAAGCTTCGGTGGTTTGTTTGACTTGTTGTTGACGGGCCCAAACGTCCGTCCTCGCGGCCACCAGGGCCCAGTAGCCCTGGATCACGCCGCGGACCATCTCCTGCACGGCGTCCTTCATCTGGAAAAACGACCGCTCGGTGTCGATCCGGGCGATCTCGATCGGCGCGAGGTTAGCCGCCCAGCCGCCGCCCCGCAAGAGCGGCTGCGTCAGGCTCAAGTCGACCGACGAGGGCGAGCGCGGATTAAGCGGGAAGCCAGGCACGTTGTATTGCCGCGGGTTGGCGTTGACGTGGACGCCGGCCGTGGCGCCGGTGGGCCCTCGCTTCGACATGCCCATCCGCATCGCATAGTCGTTCGTGCCAATCCCGCCGATCCGCACGCCCGAAGGGTCGGTCGGGTCGAGCGCCTCGCTGGGCGTCTCGCCGCGGTAGAAGTTGTTGTCGAGTTCCAGGTTGGGGTCGAACGTGCCCCGGGCCTGGTCGATCTGCGTGTTCGTGACCGCCGGGTCGTAGATCGTCCGGCCGCTCGAGCCGCCCAACACGCGGATCACCTCGGAATTGGCCAGGCCGATCCGGATGGCTTCGTCCAGCGAGAGGTTCCACACGGCCGCGGCGTCCGGCGGCTGGAGTTCGGAGACGGTCGGCGGAGTGGGTAGTGGCGGCAGGCGCACGGGCGTGATCCGCGCGGGATCGCGGATCTCCATGTTCCGCTGCTCGGGCAGGATGACGTGCCAGGGCTCGGCCGCCGGCGCGGCCAGCGCGGCCGCAAGGGCCAGCCAACCCCACAATACGATACGACCCAGCGCGCGGTTACAACCAGTCATACTGGTGTATTCGGCACGATCGGACCTGGAAAAGTGCCCTACAAACGGCAGAAACGGCACGCGCCGCCTCGACCGGCCGTTTCGACCGATACGGTCCGCGGAATCCCCGCAACCGTTAAAGTCAACGCGGCTGTTGCACCTGCCCGACCGGCAGGTGGGGTGGCGGCACCACGTGGGCTTCCCCGTCCCCATCGCCCTCGGCATGCAGCGCGGCCAGCGCCCGGGCGAAGTCCGCCGTGTCCTCGACGATCGTCCCGTCGCGCAGGACGAGCGTCCGCCGGGCGTGGCGGCCGATGGCTTGGTCGTGGGTTACCAGGATGATCGTGATGGCGGCCTGGGTGTTCAGCTCGCGAAGGATCTGGATTACCTCGCGGCTGGTCTGGGAATCGAGGTTTCCGGTGGGCTCGTCGGCCATGAGGATGGAGGGGGCGTTCACGAGAGCCCGAGCGATGGCCACGCGCTGCTGCTGGCCACCGGAGAGCTGGCCGGGATGATGGTCCATCCGATCGCCCAGCCCGACCTTCTCGAGCATCTCGGCCGCGCGACGGCGGCGTTGCCGGGCGGAGACGCCCCGGGAATACAGCAGCGGCAACTCGACGTTTTCCAGCGCGCTGGTGCGGGCCAAAAGGTTGAAGTTCTGGAAGACGAAGCCGATCCGCCGGTTGCGCAGCCTCGCCCGGGCGGCCAGCGACATGTCGCAGACCTCCTCGCCGTCGAGCAGATAGCTTCCGCGGCTGGGTCGGTCGAGACAGCCCAGCGTGTTCATCAGCGTGGACTTGCCCGAGCCGGAGGGGCCCATCAGCGCCACGTACTCGCCCCGCTCGATCGACACCGACACGCCGCGCAGAGCCTCGACCTGGACCTCGCCGAGGTCGTAGACTTTCCAGACGTCAGAGAGCTCGATTAGGGGCATATTCAATTGGACAGGATTGACAGGATTAACAAGATGGGTGTTGTGTGGAAGGACAATCGCTGATGCTCTGGGCAAAAGGCCGTTTCCTCGTCATCCTGAGCGAAGCGAAGGATCTGGAAGGTCCTTCGACGCGACGGAGATCCTCCGCTTCGCTCAGGATGACTACTCGTATCGCAACGCCTCGATCGGGTCGAGCTTCGAGGCGCGCCAAGCGGGGTAGAATCCGAAAACGATGCCCACCGCGCTGGAGAAGACGATCGCCAGCACGGCGGCGGGTATCGAGATAACGGTGGGCCATTTCACGGAGTTCATGAAGGTGTTGATGATGGCCGTCAGTCCGACGGACAGGCCCACGCCCAGCGCGAAGCCCATCAATCCGCCGATCATCGCCAGGAGCACCGACTCGATGAGGAACTGCCGGAGGATGTCGCCCCCGCGGGCGCCGACGGCCATGCGGACGCCGATCTCGCGGGTGCGCTCGGTCACCGAGACGAGCATGATGTTCATAATGCCCACGCCGCCGACCACGAGCGAGATGCCGGCGATGGACGAGAGCAAGAGGGTCATGGTGCCGGTGATGATGTCGAGCACCTTGGCGATCTCGGTCGTGTTCTTCACTTCGAAGTCGGCGGGCTCGCCCGGCGGGATGTTGTGCCGCTCGAACAGAAGCTGGCGGATCTCGTTTTCCGCCTCCGACATGCGGTCGTTCGCCCGGGCGGAGACGAGGATGACGTCGACCGCCTCGAACGACGTGTGCCGCAACCGCTTGGCCACCGTGGTGTGCGGCATCATGATGACGTTGTCTTGATCCTCGCCGACCAGGTTGGCGCCCTTGGTTTCGAGGATGCCGATGATGCGGAAGGGGATGTTGCGGATGCGGATGGTTTCGCCCAGTGGATTGGTCGTCTGGAAGAGCTTGGCGACGATCGTCCGGCCGATGACGCAAACCTTGGCGGCCGACGTGATGTCGCGGTCGGTGAAGAAGCCGCCGTGCCGGAGCGACCAGTTGCGCACGGTGAGGTAGTCGATCCCAACGCCGACCATCTCGCGTGGCCGCCAGTTGGAATTGCCGTAGACCACTTGCCCGCCAAAACCCACGATGGGCGAGGCGGCCAGCACGGCGGGGCACTCGGTGGCGATGGCCTCGCTGTCGCTGGCGGTGAGCTTGGGCATGGCGCCCTGGCCCTGCTGGACCGGTCCGCGGCGGTGACCGCTGGAGAAGATCACGATCACGTTGGTGCCCAGGGCCTCGAACTGTCCTTGGACCAGATCGCTGGCGCTTTGGCCGATGGAAACCATGGCCGTCACCGCGGCGATGCCGATGACGACGCCGAGGATCGTCAGCGTGGCGCGGAGCTTGTTCTTACGCAAAGCCCGCAGGGCGATTCGGAGGGTGATGAGGAGGTGCATGGTTCTACGGTTCTTCCACCCTCGTCACGAGGGCCTGGCCTTCCTTCAGGTCGCCCTTGACGAGTTCGGTGTATTCGTTGTCGCTCAGGCCGATAGTGACGGGCACGGCCCTTAGCAAGTTGTCTTCGAGGACCCAGACGTGTCGCTGGTGGCGTTTGCGGCCGGCGTCGGCCTTCTGCGAGGCGGAGCGGCGGTTCTTCGCGTCTTCGTCTTGACCTTCTTCTTCGTTATCCGCCACCTTCTCGTCGTCCGAGGCGCCTTCGAGGATGTCCTTGTCGTCGGGATGGACGAACTCGGGCTTGGGGTAAAATCGCAGCGCCGCGTTGGGAATTTTTAACACGTTGGACTTCTGGCCCACGCGAAACGAGATGCTCGCCGTCATGCCGGGCATCAACTTCAGGTCAGGATTCGGCGTTGTGACGACGACGGGGTAGGTCACGACGTTCTCCAGCACGGTGGGGTCCATCCTGACCTGCGCGATGCGTCCCTTGAAAAGGTCCTCCGGACAGGTGTCGACGGTGAACTCGACCGGGGCGTCTTGACGCTGCGCCTCGCGGATCATGCCGATGTCGGCCTCGTCCACCGAGGCGTACACGTACATCTCCTCCTCCATCCTGGGCGCGACGATGAACAGCTCCGGCGTGGCAAACTGCGCGGCCAACGTCTGGCCTTCGTCGATCCTCCGGGCAATGACGATCCCGTCCACCGGCGAGCGGATGTTCGTGTATTCGAGGTTGGCCTCCGAGTTCTCCAGCATGGCCTCGGCCTGCTTGATCGCCGCGTGGGCCACATCGAGCTGCGCGTCGTACGATTGCCGGGCAAAGCGGTATTGGTCCATGGCCGACTCGGCCAGGTAGTCCGGATTGATCTTGCGGAGCTGCTCGGCCCGGCGCTCGTCGTTGATCGCCTGCTGACGCAGCGCCGTCACCCGCGCGAGCTCCGCCCGGGCCGTGGCCAGCGAAGCCTCGTCGCGGGCAACCGCGGCCTTGTAGATCCGCGGGTCGATCTGGGCCATCAACTGCTTTTCCTTGACGTGATCGTTGAAATCAGCCAAGAGTTCTTTGATCGGTCCCGAGACGAATGTCCCCACGGGCACCTTGATCACCGGCTGCACCGTGCCGGTGGAGTTCACGACGGCCACGATCTCGCCGCGGGCGACCTTGGCCTCGTGGAACGTGGGCTTGTGCCGCTCGCGCCAGAAGTCGCGGATTTTGAGCACGCCCACCGTGCCCAATCCGCCGACGACGGCCAAAACAATCGCAATCAGAAAAGTCCTCATGGCGGGCCCACTCTCTGTACCCGAGAAGCCGATTCTCTTATTATACCAAGGAACGGACGGACCGAAAACGAGGTTTTTTTCGGGCGAAACGGGGTCAAGGGGAGCGGTTTCGGTGGCACGGCCTGAACGCAGCGAAGGCCGTGCCACCCTATCGTGCGTTGAAGAGAGAAAACATCATGCCGCTTCTGGAAGCCGTGGGGATCGCGCGGCGCGCGCCGCGGGCGGAGGCGTGGCTTGTGGACCACGTCTCGTTGGCGGTGCCGGCCGGGCGGATCATCGGCGTGTCGGGTCCGTCGGGCTCGGGCAAGACGCTGCTGTTGCGGGCGATGGCGATGTTGGACCCAGTGGACGCCGGCGAGGTCCGTCTGCGCGGCGAGCCCGCCCGGCGCGACCGCGTGCCCGGCTTCCGTAGCCAGGTCGCTTACCTCCACCAGCGGCCGGCGCTGTTGGGCCAGACGGTCCGCGAGGCGCTGGCCCGGCCGTACGCGATTGCGCTGCGGCGAGGGCAGCGGTTCGACACCAACCGCGCGGAGGCGATGTTCCAGACGTTGGGTCGGGACACTGGGTTTCTGGACAAAAAGACGGGCGATCTCTCCGGCGGAGAGGCCCAGATAGCGGCGCTGGTGCGGACCGCGGCGCTCGATCCGACGGTGTTGCTCCTGGACGAACCGACGTCCGCTTTGGACCCGGCAACCGCCCAAGCGGTCGAGCGGTGGCTCGTGGATTGGATCGCCGCGGCGCCCGACGGCAGGGCGATCGTTTGGGTGAGCCACGACGCCGCCCAGGTCGAGCGGCTGGGTATCGCGCCATGGCGGATGTGCGCGGGCCGGCTCTCGGCGGGAGACGAAACATGAACGGCGATCTGATCGAACTGTCGCTTGGGCAACTAGGCGTGGCCACGACGCTGATCGTCGCCAGCGCCTTGCTGTCCATCGTGCTACGTCTGGGGCTCCACGGCCGGCTCTTGTGGGCGTCGCTGCGGTGCGTCGTGCAATTGCTCCTGATCGGCATGGTGTTGAAGTGGGTCTTTGCGCCAGACAGGGCGTGGTACGTCATCTTCAGCCTGGCCATGGCCATGACCGTGATCGCCGGCGTCGTGGCCATGGGCCGCGGCGAGCGGCGCTATCCAGGCATGGGGCTGGACAGCGTGGTGGCCATTTGGGCGTGCTCCTGGCTGGTGACCGGCGTGGCGCTGGCGGCCGTGGTGCGCCCCGACCCGTGGTACCGCGCCCAATACGCCATCCCCATGCTCGGCATGATCCTGCACAACACGCTCAACGGCGTGTCGCTCGGGCTGAACCGGTTCTGCGGCGAAATGGCCCAACGGCGAACCGAGATCGAAACCCTGCTGGCCCTGGGCGCGACGCGCTGGGAGGCCGCCCGCGAGATCGTCCAGCAGTCCATCCGCACGGGCCTCATCCCGACGATCAACGCAATGACCGTGATGGGCATCGTGAGCCTGCCCGGCATGATGACCGGCCAGCTCCTCTCGGGCGTCGACCCGAACATGGCCGTCCGCTACCAGGTGGCCATCATGTTCTTCATCGCGGCCGCGAGCACCCTCGGCACGGCGGGCGTCGTCCTGCTGGGCTACCGCCGGTTGTTCAACGCCGATCACCAGTTCCTTCCCGATCGGCTCGCGGCCAAGTGATCGGTTCCGGCAAGAACCTCGTGCCGCCGACGCCCACCTTCGACGCCACCTTCGTCCAAAGACGAGATAAACTGGAGAAGCAGCGCGAAGTTAAACGATTGTGTGGCGAATCCTGATTGTCCGCATTGTAACGGCCGATAGTGAGCGTTGGGGTAGTAGGCATGGGTTGCCTCACACCGAAACGAAAGGGGTTCACCGACGATGTTCCCATCGCCTCGTCCGCGGCGCGTTCGGCAGGATGCGGTCGTTGTGCCTGTCGTCTTCCTCTGCATACTGGCGGCGCCGCAACGGCTTTCGGCGCAGATGCCGCCGGCGCCGGTACCGGCCGGCCCGCCGACGTATACCTTCACGCTCGACGAGTGCATCGACGTGGCGCTTCGCAATCAGCCTGCCATCCGCGCGCGGTCCTCGGCATTGGGGGCGGCGGCTGGGCAGCGCGACGTCGCGAGATCGTATTACCTCCCTCAGATCGGATTCGGGGCTCGGTACGCCCATCTGGACCAGCCGCGGTCGGTTGACTTTCCCAGCCCGTTCACCGGCGAGGTGGGAGACGTCTTCTCCGACGCGGCGGCGTATTTTGGCATTGCCCGCCAGGCGGGCAGCGCCGCGGCGGCCGCCGCGCTGGACAACCCCAACGTTCCGCCTTTCAGCGTGGTGAAGCAGGCGGCGCTGGACGCGCTGCCCGACAAGTTCCGCGTCGGCCTGCTGGGCGAGAACAGCCTCTCGACGGAGTTGATGATGGTCCAGCCGTTGTGGACCGGCGGCAAGATCGACGGCCGCTACCGGCAGGCGCAGCTGGGCGTTCGGGCCGCCAGCGCCGACGTTGCGAAATCGAAGCAGCAGACGGCCTTCGACGTGACGCAGGCGTACCTCGGCGTGCAACTGGCGCGGGAGCTGACGTTGGTCATGGACGACGCGGTCGGCCAATTGAGCGCGATCGAACGCCTAATCCGCGCCCTGCTGGACCAGGGCGATCGGTACGTCACGACCGTCGACCTGCATCGGGTGCAGGCCATCCGGTACATGGCCGAGAGCGAGCGGGTCGGCGCGCGGCAGGCCGCCGTGCTGGCCCACGAAGCCCTGCGGCAGGCAATGGGAATGGACGCGGCAACGGAGTTTGACATCGCCGACGGCCGGCTGGTCGCCCACCGGCGGGACGTGGAATTGCCCGCCATCCTCGGCGAGGCCATGGTCCAACGTCCGGAGCTGGCCAAGGCGCGGATCGGCGTTCAGATTGCCGACCTGGAGCGCAAGCTGGCCAGGGCGGACTATTTTCCGGATTTGAGTCTGTTCGGCCGGATGGCGACCATCGACGACGACGGCGGCTACCTGAATCCGAACGACCGACAGGAATGGTCGGTGGGCGTGAACCTGGGGATCCCGATCTTCACGGGGGGGCGCCGCGGCGCGCGACAGCGGCAGGCGCAGTGCGATCAGGCCCGGGCGTCTTACGAACGGAAGCTGGCATACCAGTTGGTCGCGCTGGAAGTGCAGAAAGCCTATCTGGAGTATCTGGATATGTCGTAGCCTCCGCCCGTGGACGAGAAACGCGCGGCGGAGCGTCTTCCGCTGCGCGGGCGTCCGCCCGCGGCGGCGCGTGAAGATCGCCGCGAGCAGCGACTCCCGTAGCGACGGCAACAGCCGATCGTGCCGCGACTGCGTCCACTGCTGGGTGCGCTCCTCCAGCAGCAATTCGGCGCGCCCCCGGCGGGTTTCGCGGCGTTTTTGGTTGAGCCATTCAAAAAGCGACGGCACCAGGTAGTCGTGCGTGAGCTGATAATACGTCTCGTCCGCGGCTGGCTCGTCCCGCGACACCGAATCGTCCAGGGAGAGCTGCTTCGGGTCCGTGGGCGTCACGAGATGAAGCTCATCCAGGATCCGCACCACGGCGTCGAAATCCGCTGGCCGATCCGCGTAGCCCGCGGCCTGCATCAGGTCGTGTCGCGACCGCATCGCGCCTTTCAAATCGCTTCCCGGCTCGGGCAGCAACGCGGCGAGCACGGCGCGGATGGCCTTCTGGTGCAGGCGTTGCTCGAGCGGCGCATGGGTGGCGTTGAAGGTCTCCTCGAGAAACTTCAGGCCGATCCCCTCGGCGCCGCCGAGCTCCTTGAGCGTGGCGGGGGTCCAGGATTTGCCCTTGACCATCTCGGCAAACAGGCTCAGCCGGACGGAGATGACGCGGTCGTCCTGCGCGAGGCCGTCGACGGCGTTCGCGATGAACTGCGACTGGTCCTTGGAGAGCGGCATCGGCTCGGGCGGCAGTTGCCCGAACGCGCGTCCGAAGTCCGCGAGCACCTTTTGGGCGTGGGGCACGTTGAACAGATCGACCGCCGCGCTGTTGTGGGATTCGAGCAGGGGGATTTCCAGGTCGTGCATGAACCGCGTGGCGGCCATCCAGAAATCGTCGCGGACGGTCGCGATGCATTGGATCCGGCCCCCGTCGCATTGCCGCAAGGCCCGCACCAGCGGTTGCTCCGCGTAGTCGTTGCGCGTGTGGAGCCACTGCTCGAACTGATCCAATACAATTAGCAGCTTCTTGCCCGGCGGGATTCCCTCTCCGCGCCGCAACCTCGTCAGCCCGTCGACCAGGCTCTGGCCGTCCGCGAAACCCGGAAACCGTTTCGCCAGACCGCGCGCAAGCCGCATCTCCGTGTCGTCGCGCGTCGCCTCGACGTACAGGACCACGACGTGGTCGGCCAACAAGGGCAGCAGGCCAGCCCGCACCAGCGACGACTTGCCGCAACCGCTGGGGCCGTAAAGCATGCCCACGCGAAACGTCTTGTCGGGATCGGTCTGCTCGACCGCCGCTTTCCAGAAACGGATCGTCGCCGGCAGGCCGTCCCGGTCGTACGGCCCCGGCAAGAGCCGAAGGAAGAAGTCGGCGTCGTTTTCGTCAAACGATCGCAAACCCTTGGGAACCACCTGGGCCAGCCGGGGGGCCGGCGCCGCCGCCTCGACCGACGAGGTCCGCGCCGGCGCGGTCTCCGCCTCGACGGTCCATTGGCGAAGGTCCTGGGCCATGTCTCCCGCCGTGTTGTAGCGATCCGACGCGCGCTTGCACAACGCCTTCAGACAGATCCGTTCCAACTCCCTCGGGATGGTGTCGTCGTACTGTCTTGGAGGACGGACCTCGAGCGAGCGAACGCGATCCAGAGTCTCTTGCATGCTGCCGCCGCGGAACGGACGGACGCCGGTGAGCAACTCGTACAGGACCACCCCAAGGCTGAAAATGTCCGACCGCCCATCCACCAGGTGCCCCTCGCCGCGAGCCTGCTCCGGGCTCATGTACGCGGGAGTTCCGACCGAGTGTTTCCCCTTGCCGAAATCTTCCTCGGAAAGAGCCAGGCCGAAGTCCGCCACGAGCGCCCTGCCCGCCGCGTCGATAAGGATGTTGCCCGGCTTGACGTCGCGATGAACGATGCCTTGCTGATGGGCGTAGTGCAGCGCTTCGGCGATGGGAATTATCAACCTTGCCGCCTGCGCCGGCCCAATCCGCTCCGATCGGATCAGGTTGGCCAACGATCGCCCCTCGACGTACCGCATCACGACGAAACACGTCCCGTCCTCCTCGCGCCCGAAGTCGTGCACCGGCACGATCGCGGGGTGACTCAGCTTGGCCACCGTGCGGGCCTCCTCCAGGAACGCGTCCACGTCCGAACTCGACCGGAATCGATCGGCGTGCGGCACCTTGATGGCCACCAGGCGCTGAAGCTCGTCGTCCTGGGCGAGATAGACGGCGCCGAATCCGCCCTCGCCCAACTGCCCTCGCACGGAATAGCGGCCGAGCCGGGACGGCATGGCCGCCGGAGGCGAAGCCGGAGGCGAAGCCGGAGGCGACTTCGACGAGAACGGCACCGTCGCCGACAAGTCGCCCGAAGCGCGCCGCTCGAGCGAGCGGGTTCCCGGATAGGTCGACTCCTCCGATTTCTCGAAAGGGACGGCCGCAAGGCGCAAGGCGGCTTCGATCAGTTCCTCGTGCGTCGCGAACCGAGCCCGGTAGTCTTCCGCCGTCGGCCGATCGTCGTGGCCTCGGCGCTGCGCGACGTCGACCGCCAGAAGCCGCGCCAGCAGCGGGACGTAGTCGTCCGCCGCCGCGTCGCGAAGATGCTCCTCGATACTCGGCCGCCGACCCGCTTTCCACGCCGCCTCGAACCGCTCGGCGATTCGCCCTATCCGTTGCGATTGGGCGGGCGACGGCGCGTCGCCATTGTCAAGACGTTGCTGGGTCACCACGCAGCCTCCCGACCGGCCGCCTTGCGCAAAACCGAGCTCCCACTCGACGATACGCCTGGAGAAAACACCTCCCCTTGCGATTCTCCTCAGCCAAGGAGCGGTGTCGTTGCCCGGCCCCGCGATCTCCCGGGACGATCATCCCCATCGGACTGGAGCCAACTTCCCATCATTATAGATGAGATGAACCCGCCTGCAACTGGGGAACCAGAAGGCCCGAGAATTACCCCCCGTATTCGCGAGGTGTTCCCCGGCCTCGTCACTCGGGGCCACTGACGCCGATGGGGGACGCGCCATTGTCAAGGCGACGTCGCCGCCTCGCGGGCCTTTTGGCGAAGTTGCTCTTCGTAGGCCGAGAAGGGGACGCCCTCGCGGCACTGGCCGACCTGGTGCTCGTTGGCCAGGCGGATAAACTCCTCGCACGCGGCCACGGGGTCGGCCGGCCCGAGGAATTCCTTGCCGGCGGCTTGGGCGGCCTGTTTCAGTTCCTTGTGGCGTTGCAGCCAGGCGTGATCGAGCGGGAGCCGTTCGCGTCGGACCCGCCGGGCCAGCTCGGGATTGTCGGCCACGGCGGCTTCGGCCTTTTGGAAGTGGCGCGCCGCGGCGTTCAGGTCGTCCAGCGCGAGCCAGGCGGACGTGTCGGGCATGAAGCACCGCACGTACGCGCCGGACCGCTTGCCCGCCTCTTGGATCACGTCAAGATAGGCAGCCAGATGCGGCGCGGCGGGGCCATAGTAGCCTTCGAGAAACTCCTTGACCAGCGCCTTGTCGTCCCGCGAGGGATCCCACATCAGGTGCGCGATGAGCCACGCCCGGAGCCGCACGAAGTCGCCAACCGTGCTGCCCGCGTCGCCCTGCTCGAACAGGGCGATCACGTTGTGATCGACGAACGTGCGGATGTTGGGCGCGAGCACCGGCGGATTGGGGTGCGGCAGAATGTAGTTCGAGAAGTTCGTCACGTAGTCCCAGACGTACAGCTTCGGCGCCACCTTGCTCCAGCCTTCCAGATCCGCGCGAAACGGGGCATTTTGCGGACCGTCGGCCAGCGGCTGGACAAACGAGCACTCGATCGAGCAGAGCCGCACGACGACGTTGCGCCGGGGACGCACGAGCCGCGGCGGCGTCCGCGTGTATTGATAGGCCAGCGTCTCTACCAGCACGTCGGGAAACTCCTTCTCGATGCCCTCGGCCACCGCGTTGACAAACCGCAGAAGTGGACCGGAGGGCGAACCCTCTACCTCCTCGACGGCCTTGCACTTCGCGCATTGGCAGCGCCCGTGCCAGTCGTTCTGGCTGATGGAGATCACGCTGGCGGTCGGGTCCGACCGGAGACGGGCCAGGGCGTTTCTGGTCAGCTCCTCGCGCATCGCGTCGTTGGTCAGGCATAGCTGCGCGTAGCGGTGGACGCGTTTGCCGTCAATCTCGCTGTACCAATCGGGGTGCTCGGCGAAGTACTTGTCCGGCGGCAGCAGGGGGAAGAACGTGTGCACGAACCCGGCGAAGTGCTCGTGCCCGCCGTACTCCTCCGGCACGGCGTCGCTGTGCCCATTGCACTTCATCCTCGCGGCAAAGACGCCGTCGAAGGCGTCGCGGTAGAATGCCTCGCGGATCCGCAGCTTCGGCGCGTAGACGCGATCGAGTCTTGCGATCGCAAGGGTCGGTCGCGTGGGAATGAACGACTCCGTCGAGGTCCACCAGCGGCAGCCTACCACGTCCTCCAGGAACGTGTACACGGCATAGAGCGTGCCTCGCTTGCCTTGACCGGCCAAGATCACGTCGTTGCCGACCGTCTTGAGCACGATGCCGTCGTAACCGAGCTTGGCCAGGTCCACGTCGGGCAAGAGTCGCGCAAGCCGCTGGGTCGCGCCGACGAGGATCGCCGGCCGCTCGGCGGGGGCTTGACCCTCGGATAAAACCTCGAGCTTTGCGCCGGTTGCCTTCTCCAGATGGGATTGAAGTTCGGCGGCGGCCGTCTTCTCCGACAGGGTTGGCTCGTCGGGAAGCACGATCGCGTAGACGGACTTGCCCTGTTCGGCAAGAACAAGACTCTCTTCAGCCGAGGCGCTGTCGGACATGCAGATTGAGGCCAGAAGAATGACCAGAGGCGAGCATCGCATGGCGGGCTCCTTGTGAAGGCGGGACGATGTGGGGGGACTCGCCCAATAATCTAGCCACCGTCCGCGGCGCGTGCAAGCGGCCACGATCCCTCCGGCGCCGAGATGATTCCGGCAGCGATCGCCGTTTCGGCGCGTCGTTCGGACCGACGCAGACGCGGGCGCTCCATACAATCGTCACATTCGGCGCGGCTCCACCCCGTGCGGGGCGGTCCGGCGCAGCCCCCTTTTTTGGCACGTGGCCGCGGGAATACCCCGCCAGGGGCTACGCTTTCAGGTATGGAGCACACTGATTTATCCAACACGCCCGCGAGGCCGGCCGAGCCGCCGTCCTTGTTGCCCGCCGGCGCGACGCGCCTGGGCAACAGGTATCAGGTTGTCAAGACGCTCCAGAGGACGCGGGCCGGCGAAACGCTGTTGGCCGCGGACCTCGTCACCGGGGAGCAGGTTGTCGTCGAACTCGTCACGTTGGCCGGCGCCTCGGAGGAGGAATCGCTCCCTCTGGAACGCGGGGCGGCGATCCTGCAAAAACTGCACGGACCGTGGCTCGCGCCCGTACTGGCGTTCGCGCGCGAGGCGAATCGGTTCTACGTCGTGCGGGCGCACGTGCCGGGGATCACGCTGGCGCGGCGATTGCTCCGCGGGCCGCTCGACTTGACGGACGCGTTGACGGTTGGCTGCCGCTTGTTCGCGGCGCTTGCCGACGTTCACGCCGAAGGCGCGCTCCACGGCGACGTCCGGCCGACGAACGTCGTCGTCGACGAGGCGTCGCCCCTTGGCGCCGCCGTGTTGACGGGCTTCAATTTCGGGTGCTGCCCCAACAGCAGCCAATGGACCGGCGAGGAATCCATCGAAGCCGCCTTGTACCAGTCGCCCGAACGCGCCGGCGCGTTGGATTGCGAGGTCGGCGCCGCGTCGGATTTGTATTCGGCGGGCATCGTGTTGTTCGAGTGCCTGGCGGGCAGTCCGCCGTTTGGCGGCGACACCGTGGGAAGAGTGCTCGTTCGGCAAATGACGTCTCGCGTTCCCGAGCTCCGAGCCATGGGGCTGGACGTCCCCAGGGCGTTGGATGAGCTGCTTCGGCGGCTTCTGCACAAGGACCCTCGCGACCGCTATCAAACGGCGGGCGCGGTTCTGGCGGATCTCGAGGACATTGCCGCGGCGGCGCGGGACGGGGCGGAACCATCGCCCGTGGTGGTGGGGCTGCACGACCGTCGCCTGACGTTGACCGAGCCCGCCCTGGTCGGCCGCCGGCTCGAGTTGGCGCGGCTTGACGAACAGATCGGCCGCGTGGTCGCGGGCGGTTTCGCCACGGTGTTCGTCGAGGCTCTTTCCGGCGGAGGAAAGACGCGGCTCCTGACGGAGTTGGCGACCCGGGGCATCCAGGCCGGGATGTGGATTCTACGCGGTCACGCGTTGGCGCAGATCGGCGCGCGGCCGTTCCAGGTTTTCGAGGGAATTGTCGACGATCTGATCGCGGCCGCCATCGCCGACCCCACGGCGCCCGAGACGCTCCGATCGCTGTTGGGCGAACACCTGGACGCCGTGTGCGCCGCCCTGCCGGATCTGGCAAACGCGTTTGGTTGGGAAACCTCGGGCACGTTGGGTCCGGAAGTCTTCGGCGAGGCGCGAAGCGTGCAAGCGCTGTCGGCGTTTCTGGACGCCTTGGGCTCGGGACCGCGGCCGGTCCTCGTCGCCTTGGACGACTGCCAGTGGGCCGACGAGATGTCGGTCAAACTCATTGGGCACTGGAGCCGGATTCGCGGAGGAGCGTCGCGACCGGCTTCCCGCGTGCTGTTGCTGGCCTCCTTCCGCACCGAGGAGGTCCCGGCGGACCACGCGCTGCGGAAGACGCGTCCCACGGTGCACGTGCGGCTCGCTCCACTGGGCGCCGACGAAACGCGGTGGCTCCTGGAATCGATGGCGGGCCCGTTGCCCGCCGAGGCCGAGGAGGTGATCGGCCGGCTATCCGAGGGCAGCCCGTTCATGGCGTCGGCTCTCTTGCGAGGGATGGTGGAGTCCGGCGTGTTGCAGGCCGCAGCCGACGGCTGGCGGATCGAGCCGTTGGCCCTGGCGAATCTCCAGTCGTCCAGCCAAGCGGCGGCGTTCCTCGCTCGCCGGGTCGAGCTGTTGCCGCAGGCCACCATCGAACTGTTGACGGTGGGCGCCGTGTTGGGCAAGGAGTTCGATCTCCACCTTGCCGCCCAGATCGAGGGGCTTTCCCCGGAACAGGCGACGGCCGCGCTGGAGGAAGCCAGCCAGCGACACTTCATCTGGATGCGCTCGGGCGCAAGCGAGTGCGCGTTCGTGCATGACAGGATTCGCGCCGCGCTGCTCGAGCGGATGTCGGCGGAGCGGCAGCGCATGCTGCACGCCCGCGTCGCGCGCCATCTTGCGCAACACGCGCGGCACCGCATATTCGAGCTGGCTTACCACTTCGACGCCGCCGGCGAAAGCGCCAGGGCGCTTCCGTACGCGCTGGCGGCCGCGGAGCAGGCGCGGTCGCGGCACGCCCTGGAAGTGGCCGAACAGCAATACCGCATCGCGCGGCGCGGGGAAGCCGCCACGGACAACGCCACGCGATACGCCATCCGCGAGGGATTGGGCGAAGTGCTGATGCTGCGCGGCCAGTACGCGGAGGCGAAGCACGTCCTCCAGGAAGCGGAGGGCCTGGCCGAGGGCAAACTCGCGCGAGCCCAGATCACGGGCAAACTCGGCGAGTTGGACTTCAAACAGGGCGACATGGAAAGCGCGAACAGGGCGTTTGAGACCGCGTTGCGTCTGGTGGGAATATCGGCCGCGCCCGTCTCTCTCGCCCTGACGCTGCTCTTGCCCTGGGAAATCTTCGTCCAACTGCTCCACACGTTGCTTCCCCGCGTGTTCGTCGGCTGGCGGCGCCGGCCCTCGGAGGCGGAACGGCTGGGGCTCCGGCTGCTCAGTCGATTGGCCTACTGCTACTTCTATACGCGGGGCCGGGCGAGAAACTTTTGGGTGCATCTGCACGGAATGAACCTGGCCGAACAATTCGCGCCAACCGTGGAGATGGCGCAAGTGTACTCCGAACACGCCGTGGCGTTGACCTTGGTGGGTTGGTACGGGCGCGGCGTGGCCTACGCCCAAAAGTCGCTCGAAATCCGCCGCGCGCTGGACGATCTTTGGGGGCAGGGTCAATCGTTGAGCTTCTGGGGGGTCGCGCTGTACGCCGCCTCGCAATTCGAGCAGTGCATCGCGAAATGCCGCGAAGCGGTCCGGTTGCTGGGACGCATGGGCGACTACTGGGAGATGCACATTGCCCAATATCAGATCGCGGCCGCGCTGTACCGGCTGGGCGACATGCAGGCCGCCGTGGCGGAAGCCCGCCGCATGCATCTGTCCGGCCTGGAGCTCGGCGACGAGCAGGCTTCCGGGATCAGCCTGGATATCTGGTCGCTGGCATCGGGCGGCAGGGTCCCAGAGGACGCGCTTCGCCGGGAGCTCGATCGCGCGCGACCCGACGCCCAAGGCGTCGTGCAGGTCCTTGTTGCCCAGGGCGTGCAGCTTTCCGCGGCCGGGCAACACGAGCAGGCCGTGGCGGTCTTTCAACGCGCGCAGAAGGTGGGGCGCCGCCTCGGATTGGTGAGCGCCTACGTCGCGCCGAGCTTGCCGTGGCTCGCCACGGCGCTGCGGCGTCAGGCCGAGGCGCTGTCGGACGTCTTGCCCGCTCGACGCGCCCGATTGCTGCGTCGCGCCGAGCGGGTGGCACGCCGGGCCGTCCGCGTTGCCCAACGTCTCCAAAACGATCTGCCCCACGCGCTGCGCGAGCTCGCCCTGATCCGCGCGCTGCGCGGCAAGACGCGCCGGCTGCGTCGTTTGCTGCGGGTGAGCCTCGTTGTGGCGCGGCGCCATGGCGCGCGGCACGAGTTCGCCCAAACGCTTCTGGCGTGCGGCCAGCTCGGGCGCGAGCTTGGTTGGCCGCGTTCGGAAGAGCGGATCCGCGCCGCCCAACGCCGCCTGCGCGAGGCGACCGCCGCAAGCGACGGCGCCTCCCACCGCGCGCCGGGGGTAGGCCCGTCCATCACGCTCTCCTTGGCGGACCGCTTCGAGACGGTGCTCGATGCCGGCCGGAAAATCGCCTCCGCCTTGTTGCCCGACGCCGTCTTTGACCAAGTCCGCGACGCCGCCCAACGATTGCTGCGCGGCGAGACGTGCCGGGTGGTCGGCGTGACCCAATCGGGCGACGCGTATCAGTTCGCGCCCCTGGATGACGGCAAGGACGGTGATTTCGAGGACGCGATTCTCCGCCGCGCGCTCGATAAAGGGCAGGCCGTGGCTTCGGTCGAGGACGTATGCGCGAACACGAGCGACCGGGCCGCCTCCTCCGCGAAACGGTCCGCCTTGTGCGTGCCGCTGCTCGTCCGCGGCCGCGCCGTGGCTTGCCTCTACGTCACCCACGAGCACGTGCACGGCCTTTTCGGCCCCGACGAGGAGCGCCTGGCCGACTTCATCGCCACGATCGCCGGCGCGGCTTTGGAAAACGCCGAGGGCTTCGCCGAATTGCAGCAATTGAACCAAACGCTCGAGAAACGCGTCGCCAACCGGACCGCGGCGGCGGAAGCCCGCGCGCGCGAACTCGAACGCACCGCCAACGAGCTCCGCGCCGCCCAGGAGGAGCTCCGCGTCGCCAAACAGGCCGCCGAGGCCGCCAACCAGGCGAAAAGCCGCTTCCTGGCCACCATGAGCCACGAAATCCGCACGCCCATGAACGGGATCCTGGGGATGACCGGCCTGGTGCTGAACACGTCGTTGACCGACCAGCAGCGCGACTACATCACCATCGCGCGGGACTCCGCCGACGCGCTCTTGGCAATTCTGAACGACACGCTGGATTTCTCCAAGATCGAAGCGGGAAGGATGGAACTCGAAAGCGTCGCGTTCTCGTTGCCCGAGGTCGTCATGGGCGCCCTGCGCCTCCTGGCCGTTCCGGCGGCCCAAAAAGGGATCGAGCTCCTCTGCCGCATCGCGCCGGACGTGCCCGAACAACTCGTTGCCGACGCCAACCGGCTCCGCCAGGTTCTCGTCAATCTGGTCGGCAACGCCGTCAAGTTCACCCCCCAGGGCGAGGTCTTCGTCAACGTGTGGTTGGAATCGAGCACCGAGACCCAGGCGCGCGTGCGATTCGCCGTGCGCGACACGGGCATCGGCATCCCGGAAGACAAACAACAGTGCATCTTCGAGGCGTTCCGCCAGAGCGACAGCTCGATGACGCGGCGATTCGGCGGCACCGGCCTTGGTCTGGCCATCTCGGCGCAACTGGTCGCCCTGATGGGCGGAAAAATCTGGGTGGAAAGCCAACCCGAGAAAGGCAGCGCCTTCCAATTCGTCGTGCCGCTGGATCGCGAACGGTGCGAGGAGGCGGGGGCGTCGACGCCGCGTCTATCGGGCAACGCCCTGCTGGTGAGCGAGAATCGCAATGCGCGGCGCGCCCTTGCCGAGATTCTCTCCACGTCCGGCATGTCGGTTCACGACGTCGATGACGCCGCGGCCGCCTTGGCCGCGCTCGCGTCGCCGTCGTTCGTCGCCGAGCCGCCAACGTTGGCCCTGATCGACGTGGCCGCCGCCAACCCGCGGGGTTTGGACCTGGCCGAACAGATCCACGACGCCGCCTCGCGGAGGCTTCCGCTGGTGGTATTGCTCCCGCCTGGGCAAATCGAGGCGGCCGAACGTTGCCGTCGCATGGGCATCTCGCGTTGCCTCGCCAAGCCCGTCAAGGCCGCGGAACTTATCGCCGCCGCCGCGGCCGCGATCGAAACCCGCGAGACCTCGACCGGCGCGGGGCCCGGCGCGTCGGGCCCCGCGCCCCGCTCGTTGCGCGTGCTCGTGGCGGACGACAGTCCCGTCAATCAGGAGGTCGCCGCCGGGCTGCTTCAACTCCGCGGACACGCGGTCGAGACCGTCGATAACGGCCGGCAGGCCGTCGAGGCGTTCCGCGCGAGGCAATACGACCTCCTCCTCATGGACGTCGAAATGCCCGAAATGGACGGCCTGGCCGCGACCATCGCGATCCGCGAGATGGAGCGGGACGCGCCGTCGCGCACGCCCATCGTGGCCATGACGGCGCACGTGCTCAAGGGATTCCAGGACCGGTGTCTCGCGGTGGGGATGGACGGATACATTTGCAAGCCGATTCGGCCCGACGAACTCTTCCAGGTCGTCGAGGCGGTCACGACAGCGGCCGGCCAACCGCGCTCGACCGCCCCGGCGTGACCTAGCGGCACACGCCGAGTGCCACTGGCTCTGCCAGTGCCCCACGATGCCGCGACGCACACACTGGCGAAGCCAGTGGCACATGCCGCTTGCGGCTTCGCAGGGGGATTACCGCGCGAGATCCTTCGCTTCGTTCGGGATGACGGTTCCGTCCAGGATGACGCGACTTGTCACCCGCTCAGGTCCAAAAGATTGCCGCGTTGGCCGGAGGCGTCTTTGCCTCGGCGAGCGTCCGGCGCGGCGGACGCGTCGTCGGATTGGTTCGTCTCGCCCGCGGGTATCTCCCACGGTCGCCGGCCGTCGGCGTCGCGCTCTTCGGTCTCGTGGTCCTGGCCGTCGGTCTCGCCGATGCCGGCGGCCGCGTCGGCCTTCTGGCCGGTTTGTATCTGGCGTTGCTGCGCGGCGGCGTCCTGCCGCGCCCGCTCCACCTCCGAGCCGCTCGTTTGGGCCAAAGGCGCGCCGGCCGCGCCTAGACCTCCTAGAGGTCCCACGCTCATCAGACACCTCCCTTGCGCCGGGCGACAGGAGAACAGTCCCCGGGCTGGTTTCGGTCGATGGCCTCCCTCTCAAGTGTAGCCCGCGTTATCGTCGCAGGAGCGGCAGCCCCTGGTCGCTGGTCGGAGGTTGCCCCATGGGGTGCGGCTGCAGGTCGGCCTGCAAGCGCGCCAGGGCTTCCTTGACGCCGGGCAGAACCTGCCGGCTTGTCTGGGGATTGTGGAGCGATCCGGTGATTTTGATCGTCATCGTCTGACGGCTGGCTTCGCCCATCAAGGGGCTGACGATGGGCAGTCGGAAGGCGTCGCGGCCCACCACGGCGTGAAACGCCAGGTCGATGTTCGTGTCGAAATCCATTTGCCCTTGGCCCAGCAGGCTGATCGCGTCGCCGTTGAAATTGATGGGGCGGAGATACACGTGCGGCCCGCTGATGCCGAATCGAATGTCCGCGCTGCTGAAGGCCGACCGGTCCGGCTCGCGGATACTGAGGATCTTGAGCAGGGCGACCATCACCGGCAGTTGATAGACGTCGGCCTCGCGGAGCCAGACGCGGCCACGTCCGCCCAGCCCGTGGACCGTCGCGCCCTGGCCGCGCAGCTCGACCTCCGCGCCAACTCGCCCTCGCAGGTCCTGTTGTCCGGCCAGGGTTTCCTTTGCGAAGAGGCTCAAGTCGGCCTGCGCCAACCGCGCGGTGAGCGCATAACGGGGGACCTGTTCCAGGGCAATCCAGGCGTCGCCCTCGATGGTTCCGTCGAAGAGCCGGGCCGTGACGGACCGCGGCGCCGGGGCGTCAGTCGCGCCTGGTTTGACGACGCCGCCCTCCGGCCGGTCCACCCAGGACCCGAACAGCACCCGACCGTCGTCGATCCAGAATGGCCCCATGACCTGCGTGAATTGAAATCCCTTGAACGTGAGCGATTCGACGTTCAGCTCGCCGCGCGACTGGAATCGCTGCCCGTCAAACCCGCCGGTGAGCGTCAGGTCGCCGTACATGTTCTCCAGGAGCACGCCGCACTCGACCGAGACCTGCTGGAAGCCGATGGCGAGGTCCCACGCGGCGCGCACGGGCTCGCCCGATCGCCCGGAGTGCCAGAAGTCGAACGTGCCGCGGTGTAGATCGGCGGGTCCTCGCGGATCGAGCCGCACGAGGCCCTTGCGAAGCCGCGCCGGCAGCGCCTGGATCAACTCGCGGTCCAGCCGCAGGTGGTCGACGGCGACGTCGCCGAGGCGAACGTGCCAGCTTCCATCGGGCAGGAAGTCGCACGAGCCGTTGCACGAGACGGTCACTTGGCCGTGCTCCGCCTGGAATCGGTCCACCGAAACGTGGCCGTCGCGGTAGACCAGTTTTCCGTGGAGCTTCTCCAGCCGGTAGGGGAAGGCCTTGGGTTCGATGGACGAGTTCTCGGTTTGCGGAACGGCGCTCACCGTGAGATTAAGCTTCTTCCGATCCACGAGCCACTGAAGCTCCGCGTCGAGGTTGACCGCGCCGCGGGGTTTCAGATCGTTCCACACCTGGCGCATGGCGGGGCGCAGGGCGTCGCGCAGCTCCTCCTCCAGCCGGACGTTCGTTCCCGTGAACGCGAGGGTGAGCACCTTACCCTCGGCCGATTCGACCATGTTGCCCTCGCACGTGATCCGACCCGCGTCGTTCGCGCCGACCAGATTAGTGAACGCCCAGCTCCGGTCGGGAAATCGCTCGAGCCGCCCGTGGACGTTTTCCAGCGGATAGGGGAAACCGTCAAAGCAGATGGAGCAGCCGTTGAGGGTGAGCACGTAGTGCTGCGTGGGCGGGACGCCGGGCCGGGGTTGCTCGACCCGGAGCCACGCGTCGCACGTGCCGCGCGGACGGAGCGAATCGACCACCCGCCGGCTGTCCGGTTGCAGCGCGTCGAGCGCCTTCTGATCGATCGGAATGGCCTCGCCCCGGGCCTCGAACCAGCCGGACGGTCCGGAAAACAGCTGCCGCACGCGCGCGGACATCCGGATCGGCCGGTCCCCCGTGTACGCCAGGAGATCGTCGACCGCGACCTCGTCGTTTTTCAGCACGAGCGTCCCTTGCGCTCGCTCCACGCGGTAGGGAAACTTGTGGTACGTGAAGGCCACGTCCAGGCAGCGGACCACGATCTCCGTCGCCTCGGGCCGAAGATGCTGCCCGTCGGAAGCCAGCTTCAGGTGGGCGTCGATCAGCCCGCTGGGCCAATATTTCCTCCACAGCGTTTGCAGTTTCTCGGGCAAGACTTCGAGCAGTTGTGGGTTCAGTTCGAGCCGGCGCAGCTCGGCCTCGAGCGCCCAGGGCGCATCGGGCGCGTAGCCCGCCCGGCGGCCGTCGAGCCAAAGCGATCCCTCGCCGCCCTGCGCCGAGAGGTTGCGGATCGCGAAGCCGTCGTTGTTGGCGTGGATCGTGGCCAGAATACCGGTCAGCGGGTAGGGTAGTCGCGGGTCGTCGACGCGTCCTTGCGTCAGGCTGGCGGTTACGGCGAAGCGGCATGGTTCGCCCGGCGCCGGCGCGTTGCTCAGGCGAAACGTCGCCTCGGCGCGCCCGCGCAAACCCCGGAAATCGGCCGCGGCCGCCGCCACGGGCGCCGGCAGCGCATCGCACAAGTCGGGCGAGATGGCCAGGTCCTCGATCAACCCCGCGATCTGCCACGTCCCGCGCTCCGGATCGATTGTGCCCTCGAACTCGATATGGTGCAGATGGTCGCCCGTGAGCGTGCCGCGGATCGTGCGCGCACCCGAGGCGCCCGCCGCGCCCTCGGCCGGCGCAATAGTCAGGTTCGCGTCGCGCAGCACGTACCGCGCGGGTGGGTCGCGCGTCGGGTCCAACAGCTCGATGGTCCCGTTTTCGATCGTCACCTCGGGCGCCCGGCGGCCCAGCTTGGGAAGGGGCAACAGCCCCTGGGCGTTCCACGTTCCGTCCGGTCGGCGAATCAGCCGCAACGTCGGCCGGCGGATGGCGATCCGCCCGACCGCGACTTCCTCCGTCAAGAGGTCGGCCAGGTCTGTCGTGCAACAAAGGAAGACCTCTTCGAGATGGACCATGGCCTCGCGGGGATCCTCCACGCCGGGCTCGACGATCGACAACCCTCGGATCTCGATCCCCCGCCCCTCCACCCTCGCGGCCGAGCGGACGAGAACGCGAAGATCCTTGTAGTGCCAGCCGATCTCGGCGGCGATCCGCGCGCGGATGCCCTCGTCCACCTCGCGGTAGACGTACGGCAACGCAACGATCGTGGCGATCGCGCCGGGCAGCAGTCCCCACTTGACGAGGAACCAACAAAAACGGACTAGCGCGCTAACGATGAGGATGTTCCTTTCCGCGTTTCCTCCCCTCTCCCGCTTGCGGGAGAGGGGCCGGGGGTGAGGGGACGTTGCCTATCCGGTCATTCCGCACCACCGATCTCCGTGCGCCACCGCGTGCCACTGGCTCCGCCAGTGCGCGAGTCCGGATATCCCGGAAAGGCACTGGCAAAGCCAGTGGCACTCAATGTGTTACCCGTTTCATCCAAGATCTCATGCCTGCCTTGGCACGCTTCCTGCCTCATTCCTCTTTCCCAACCCCGTCGCCGCGCCGGCCGCCAGCACGATCAGCCCGAGCATGGCCGGCTGGCGATACCGGATTGAACTGACGAACACCACGTGCACCAGCGTCAGGTATGCCGCGGGCAGCCAACACAACACAAAAGGCCAACCCCGCCGGATCATTCCCACGGCGCCAACCGCGCCCAACACCAGCACCGGCAGATACGTCCCGGCCACCGCCGCGCGGACCGGCCACGCCGACAGGCTCGGCTCGTTGGGCCAAACGTTCCACATCCGAAGGAATTTCACGCCGGCCAGCCGGGCGACTTCGGTCGGATGCAACGCCGCCCAGTCGAGCGCGGCCGCGCGCATCCGCCGGTCCAGGCGGCACTCGAGCGGCTCGTCGGCGGCGCTCGGCGCGACCCGTTCCTCCTCGATGAAACGCCGCTCGAAATCCATCCGGCTCGACCCGTCCGCCTCGGGATTCAGCCCGTCGTAAAGACTCGCGCCCAATTGCGTCGTGGTCAGCACGGGGCGACCCACGGCCCGCTGGTTGCGCAGCACCCACGGTGTCATTACCGCAACCAGCACAACCAGCATCGCTCCGGCCAAGGCGAGGTGGCGCCGTCGGTCGGGCCCAACCACGACGCCGATCGCGGCCGCGAAGGGCACAAACAGGAGCCAGCTCGGCCGGATGAGCGTGGCCGCGCCGGCGGCCAGACCCGCCGCAATGGCCCAACCGGCCGCCGCCCGGGTCGTTTGGGCTCGCCACGCCTGTATCCACAAGGCCAATTGCAGAAGCATCACGGGGCAGAAGGCCGCCTCGCTCAGGACGAGCACGCTCGTGGCGATGGCCCCGGGATACGCGGCGGTGATCGCGCCGGCCAACCAACCCGCCTCGGGATGAAAGAGCGTCCGTCCCAACCACCACACTGCTCCCACGGCCGCCGTGCCGCACAGGGCCCCGACCAGTCGTCCCCAGAGAACCGGAGGATGGTCGCCGCCGATGAGAAACACCCCGGCAAGAATCGTCGGGTAGCCCGGCGCGCGAAAGACCTCGCTGTCGGCCGCCCCGTATCGATACGGTTGGCCCGCGGCCAGGGATCGCGCGAGCGACCAGTAGCTCTCGCTGTCGCCGAAGGCAAAACCCTCGCCGAGCCGGTGCTGCCACCAAACGGCCGCGCCGGCGCGCAGCGCCAGCGCCGCGCACAAGAGGAGCAGAAGAAGCCGTCCGGTGGCCTTCATGGTCGATTGCCTTCGCGCGGTCCATCACGCTGGTTGTGCCCCAGGGGCGCCACTGCTGGCTCGTCCAGCAGTGCCCCATTCACTGCTGGACGAGCCAGCAGTGGCGCCCTCGCATCTTGCCGGGTTGACCTCCGCCCGGCTCGGTCGGCAAAGAGGGCGAGATATGGTACTTCGGACTAGCCTCGAGGGTCAAGGGAAGTCATTGCCACCGCGCGAAGATGGGGTATTGAGGGAAGTTTTGTCGCGCGGCTCTTATGCCCCCAGCTTCTGGACGACGGGATGGTTTACTCCCATGGCCCCAGCGGGGTATATTTCGGGCTTGGAGCGTGTCCCAAAACCCGCGTGTCCAACCCCGTCATCTTGAGACTCTCGCGTCCAACCCCGTCATCCTGAGCGCAGCGAAGGATCTCGCCGGCCGCCAACGAGATGCTTCGCATCGCTCAGCATGACCGGGCGGGTTCCGGTTGTGGACGGGTTTGCGGAGCTGTTCCCCATCAAAACAAGGTTTTCAGGAGAAATCCCATGGCGTCGAACTTGCCGGATTACGTCGCCTCGGCCCAAAGCGTGCCGCAGGCCAACCGCATCGCGTGGTTCCGCAGCACCGCCCAGACCTACGCCGGGATCATGCTCTGGTTCGTGTTCTGGCATGAGATTCCCGTCGGTCAGATCCTGCTTGAGGGCTCGGGATACAGCGCGTTCCGGGGTGGGACGTTGGCGCAGGGCTTGTTGCCCGCCGTCGTCGCTGTTGTGTTGGCCGCGCTCATTTGCCATTTCCTCTTCTATCTTGTGCCTGGCATGCTCGGCATGAAGACCGGTCTGCCGCTTTACGTGGTGGGCACGTCCACCTACGGCGTCCATGGCGGGCTGCTCATGCCCGGCTTTCTGATGGGCGTGCTCCAGTTCGGCTGGCTCGGGGTGAACGCCTACTTCTCGGCCAAGCTCCTCGCGAGCACCTTTGGTCAGCCGGTCAACGGAACGTTGCACATGGCCATCGGTGTCGCCTGGGCCGTTGTGGCCGCCGTGGTCGGGCTCAAGGGCGTCCGCTACGTGGCTGCAGTGGCCACGTTCCTGCCGCTCATTCCTCTCGTGATCCTCATCATCCTGCTGGTCACCACGATCGGCGGCGTCGGCCAGTTCGACAATCAGGCAGTTGTTGATGCTGGTGCCCTCGCCGAGTTGGTCAACAAAGACGGTAAAGTCTTCAAGGCGACAGAGACGTTAGACACGTTCTCGGTCATCGCGTTGCTTTGCAGCTACATCGTTGGCTTCTTCGCCACCGCGGGCGCGGCGGGCACGGACTTCGGCATGAACAACCGCGACGCGAAGGACGTGCAACTGGGCGGCTTGGTCGGCATCGCCGGCGCGACGATCTTCACCGGTGTCCTGGCCCTGCTCATCACGGCCGGCGCCCTGGGCAGCGGGAAGGCCGCGAACTTGGCCGTGTTGAATCCCATTGATCTCATGCCCGACTTAGTGGGCGCCGGCACGGCCAAGGTCTTCACGATCCTCTTGGCCGTGGCCGCGTTTCCGCCGGCGTGCTTCTCGTCGTTCATCGCCGCCAACAGCTTCAAGACGACCCTGCCGAAGGTGCATCCGTTCATCTCCTGCGGGATCGGCACGTTGGCGTCGATTGGGTTGGTGGTGTCGGCCAAGGCGGGCGACGCAAAGGCGGTGTTTGGCATCATCGGGGCGTCGTTCGGGCCAATCTGTGGGGCGATGATGGCCGATTACCTGCTGGCCGGACGGAAATGGCCCGGTCCCCGGGCGGGCTTCAACCTGGCCGGGTGGATCTCGTGGGCGGCGGGCTTCGTGGTCGGCGCGAATCTGATCCCCGGCATGGCTGCCTACAACCCCTGCCCGCCCATGGCGGCCTTCGTGGTGGGCCTGGTGCTCTACTTCGTGTTGGCCAAGGCCGGCCTCCAGAGCAAGACGCTCGAGATGCCGCCGGGGATGCACACCTCGCGGTGAAAGACGGAAAGCACGAAAACGCGCACAGACCACCCAAACAAAGTAGCTGGACAGCCATGGTCCGTCGCGACTCCGCAGACGGAACGCGATTACCCCGTCCTTCGGGGTATTTCATCGGTTAGCCTGTCCATACCCCATACAGCCCGTCATCCTCCTGGCTTCTCCTTCCTTGGGTGATCCTGAGCGCAGCGAAGGATCTCGTTGGCGCGGAAGGACTTGCGTTCCGCCTGGATCCCAACGAGGTGCATGTTGCGCCCCCATTGAGGGGCCTATTGCGTGCCCGTGGTCTCCGAAAGCATGCAATCCGAATCGTTTTTGTGTCAGGAGGGGGAACCCAAAGGCAAACATAAGGGAGAGGGGAGAACGGTATGTCTATGCCCCCCATGGACTTCGGACCTCGATTGACGGGAACAACAATGATGCGAAGCGGGATACTCGTTCTGAGTTTGGCGATTGCGGCCCTGGCGGCGTCGGGGGCCGTGGCGGGTTATCAGTTCGGAGATACGTCCGTCAACTGGCCCGGCTACTCCGGGATGAGCCAGGACGAGAACGGCGTGCCGATCTTCCTCAACAGCGCCGCCGGGGTGGTTGAGGTCAACGAGGCGAACAACCAGCTCTTGTCCGTTCTGTTCAATTATGAACGGGGCAATCTGTACACGAATCTTTGGAAGCACTTGCGGCCCGGCGACTTGATGCTCGACACGGACGACGTGCCGGGTTGGGACTACATCGTTCGCTCGCCCGTGGCTCCGGTTCCGTCGCCGTGCCACCCGTACCAGGCCGTCGGTGGCGTTCTGGCCGCCGGGCAGTGGACCGTGTACAAGTTCGACACGGACATTCCCCTGGCCAACAGCGGGCAGTACATGTTGGCCGCCTATTCCAAGACCCGATCGGGCGGGAATTGGCCCGGCAGCGTGCGGGGTTATCACCCCTGGGCGATCGACCAGGATTGGCTCGATGCCCAGCTCGCCCTGGGTAACGCCCACGACGTGGGCACGATCTATTTCTCCGGCTGGCAGGACCCGTACGCGTTCACGCACGAGTCGTTCGACGGGACGGACGACAACGCCGGCCAGAGCATCTTCGACTTCACCAACGGCACGTTCGCCTCGTTGTATCTCGACAGCCTCACGATCGGCTTCACGGTCAGTTGCGCCAACGACGTGATCTACGAGACGATCCCGCTTCGCACGCCGACGGGCGAAGTGCCCGAGCCGGCCTCGCTCTTGATCTGGTCGGTGCTCGGCCTGAGCTTCGCCGGCGGGTCGTGGCGTCTGGCCTTCCGCCGCCGCTGGACCCATTGGGACGGCGAGGAGTGAGCCTCGTGTCTCCCCTCTCCCGTTGGGAGAGGGCGCGGGGCAGGGCGATGGCAGGTTGGACGTTGGGTGTGCCACTGGCTCCGCCAGTGCGCGGGAAATGCCCGATTCTGCACTGGCGGAGCCAGTGGCACACGGGGCATCTGATTGGTGGGGCTCGCCGCGCTCGACCCATCATACGTTCAGCCCGCCCGACGTCTTGTCATTGCCTACGGCTTTTGGGCACGTAGACGCAGTCGGGCTCGCTGGCCAGGGGGTCGCCGGTCACGGCGTACGCCCGGGCGCGACTGCCGCCGCAGACGTGGCGATACTCGCACGCCCCGCAGTTGCCCTGGAACCGGTCGGGGTCCCGTAGCGCGCGAAACGTGGGATGGCTCTGGTAGACGTCCACGACGGAATCGTGCGGGAAACGACCACAGAGTAGAGGCAGAAATCCGGCGGGGTAGATCTCGCCCCGGTGGTTGACGAACATCACGCCCTTGCCGTCGGTCACGCCCAACGGGGCGCGATGTGCCGCGGGCCTGCCCGATGCGTCGCCCGGCCCGGCCAGCGGGTCGCCGCCGCGCTCGAGCACAAAACGGCGGTAGTGCGGGGCTTCGGTTGTCTTGACGGCGTACGGTTTCGTCCGCGAATGATGCCAGAGCCGCTCGAAGGCCTCTTCATATTGCTCGGGCGCGATCCGCTGTTCTTCCACGCCGCGTCCCACCGGCACGAGGAAGAACGCCGCCCACATGGCGATGCCCTGCTCGGCCAACAGCTCGGCGATGGCGTCGATCTGGTGGAAGTTGCGCCGCGTGATCGTCGTGTTCACCTGGACGGCCAAGCCCAGCTCGCGGGCGTCGGCGAGCATCCGCATCGTCCGCGCGAAGCTGCCTTCCCAGCCGCGAAAGGCATCGTGCGTCGCCGCGTCCGCGCCGTCGAGGCTGATGCCCAGCCGGCGGACGCCGGCCTCGCGGACCTGGGCAAACGCCTCGGCCTTGGCCAGCGGCGTGGCCGAGGGCGTCAGGGCCACCTCGAGTCCGACGGACACGGCGCGGCGCGCGAGATCGCACAGGTCCGCCCGTTTCAGCGGGTCGCCGCCGGTGAACACGAGCATCGGCCGGCGGGGAAACGTGGCGACCTGGTCCACCAGCGACATCGCCTGCTCGGTGACGAGTTCGTCCGGATCGGCGCCTTCCTGGGCCGACGCGCGGCAGTGCTTGCAGACGAGGTCGCAGGCCAGCGTGACCTCGTAGTAGAACATGAGGGGGTTTCGGGCAAAATCGGCGGCGGTGTAGTCGGCGTGGGGCATGGCGCGGGATCGTGTTCGACGTGAAAGCGTGTAGGGAAGTGTAGGGTCGCCCCAGGGCTATCGCATGTTCCGCGATTCGTCCGTCCCAATTTGCCCCGTGGCACAGCCACCCCCACGACAAGCGTATCAGTCTCCCGCCGCGGGTCAAGGCGGGGCTTTTCGTCGCCGGCGGGGTTCGGCTATGCTGTGGGGGTCGCGCCGGCGACCACCGACACGATACCATTTTCACCAAAACACCCCTCACCTTACGGGAGTCCCGCCATGATGCACCGTCGCGATTTTCTTGCCACGGGTCTGGCCGCCACGGCCGCGGCCGCGCTCGCCTCCGGTCAAACCACCGACGCCAAGCCCGCCAAGCATCAATTCAAATTGAAGTACGCGCCCCACTTCGGCATGTTTCGCAACCTGGCCGGCGACGACCCGATCGACGAGCTGAAGTTCATGGCCGACGTCGGTTTCACGGCCCTGGAAGACAACGGCATGGCCGGCCGGCCCGTCGAGTTGCAGAAGAAGATCGCCGCGACGATGGAGCGGCTGGACATGGAGATGGGTGTGTTCGTCGCCACGGGCGACTTCGGGCGGCCCACGTTCGCCTCGGGTGATTCGGGCATGGCCGACAAAGTGCTCGCCGATATGCGCGCCGCCGTCGAGGTGGCCAAACGCGTCCGCGCCAAGTGGTGCACCGTCGTGCCCGGCGCGTTCGACATCCACCTGCAAAAAGATTACCAAACGGCCAACGTCGTCGAACTCCTGAAGCGATGCGCCGCGATCTGCGAGCCCTCGGGCCTGGTCATGGTGCTCGAGCCGCTGAACCACTGGTCCGATCACCCGGGCCTGTTCCTTTCGGAAATCCCGCAGGCGTATCTGATCTGCAAGGCGGTCGGCAGCCCCTCGTGCAAGATCCTCGACGATCTCTATCATCAGCAGATCAGCGAGGGAAATCTCATTCCGAACCTCGATCGGGCCTGGTCCGAGATCGCCTACTTCCAGGTGGGCGACAATCCCGGCCGCAACGAGCCGACCACCGGGGAAATCAACTTCAAGAACGTCTTCAAGCACCTGCACGCCAAGGGCTACCAAGGCATCGTCGGCATGGAGCACGGCGTCGCCGGCGGTGGCGCCGACGGCGAAAAGGCCCTCATCAACGCCTACGCCGAGGTGGACAGCTTCGAGGCGTGAGAGTCCTGGCGCGGCGAGTCCTCAATCGCTGGGTGGCTGGGGTGCCATGCCCACGCTTGTCGTGGGCATGTGTTTTTCGGGACAACCGCCGCATGGCCCTTCCGATTTCCATGCAATCTCGGATCACTCCGCACTGGCGAAGCCAGCGGCACACGGCGCGACCCTACCGTCGCGGGCCGAAGGCGAGGGCTCGGGCCCAACGCAGGGCGCGGCCGCCGGCGGCGGTGACGAGGTAGACGACGCCGGCGATGAGGATGATCGTTGGGCCGGTCGGCAGGTCGTGCGCATAGCTCGTGCCCAGCCCGGCCACCATGAAGAGCATCGAGAACAGGACGGCCAGAACCATCATCTGCCAGAGCCGCCGGGCAAACTGGCCGGCCACGGCCGCCGGCAGCGTCAAGAGGGCGATCACCATGACGATCCCCACCACGCGGATCAGCAGCACCACGGTCAGGGCCGTGAGGCACAACAGCAGCAGGTAGTACGCCCGGGCGCGAATACCCCGCAGCCGGGCGAACTCCTCGTCGAACGAGACGGCCAGAAACTTGTTGTGGAACACCACGGCCAGCGCGACCACGACGAGATCCAGCCCCGCCACGAGCCACAGATCCCCGCGCGACAAGAGCAGGATGTTGCCGAACAGGTAGCTCATCGGATCGACGTAGCCGGGAATCCGCGGGCTGAAGAAGAAGAGAATACCCACGGCCATCCCGATCGCCCAGATCGCGCCGATCACCGTGTCTTCGCGCTCGGCCGCGTAGAGACTCACCAATCCGATCGCCAGCGCCGAGACCAGCGCGGCGATCACGGCGCCAAGCATCGGGTCGAACCACGTCCAGCCGTGGACCTCCTGGCAGTACACGCCGGCGCCGATCCCGCCCAATACGCTGTGCGAGATGGCCCCGGCCAGATAGCTGATCCGCCGCGTGACGACGTACGTGCCGATGATCCCGAAGGCCACGCTGGCCAAGAGGCCCGACACAAGCGCGTAGCGCAGAAACGAGAATTCGGCCAGGGCATCGAGGAACTCGCTCATGGTTGCTCGGGCTCCTGGGCAACGCGCTCGGCGTGGTGGACGAGGCACAGACTCCGCTGGTACACTTCCTGGATGGACTCGCCCGTCAGGCGGCTGGTGGGATGGGCCACGACACGGCGGTTGACGCACAGCACCCGCTGGGCCATGTCGCTGACAAAGCCGAGATCGTGCGAGACCATGACGATGGTCATGCTCCGGGCGAGTTCGCGCAGGACGTCGAGCAGTTGGGTCTCGACCACGGCGTCCACGTTGGCCGTGGGCTCGTCCAGAAGGAGCACGTCCGGCCGGGCGCACAGCGCCCGGGCGATGAGCACGCGTTGGCGCTGCCCGCCGGAAAGGGCCGCGTACGGCCGCCGCGCCAAGGGGCCCATCGCGACGCGGTCCAGGGCCTCGGCAACCGCGCGACGGTCGGCCCGGCCGTACCACCCCAGCCACCGCGCGGTCCCGCCGGCGCCCAGCCGACCCATCAACGCGACGTCCATCACGTTCACCGGGAACTGAAGATCGTGCCGGGTGTACTGGGGCATGTAGCCGATGCGGAGCCGGGCCCGCTCGGGCCGTTCGCCCAGCACGCGAACCTCGCCGGCGGTGGGGTGCAGAAGGCCCAGCATCAGCCGTAACAGTGTCGTCTTGCCGCCGCCGTTGGGGCCGATCATCGAGACCGACTCGCCCCGCGCGACGCGAAACGAAACGTCCTCGACCGTCGGCGCCGACTGGCCGGGGTAGGTGAAGCGCACGTCCCGCAGCTCGACCGCGGGTGGCAGGCTCATCGCCTCGGTCCGGAACTCGTCAGATCGCTGCATGGATCACTCCCGCATGGCCCCGTCAATGGCTACCGAAAGCGCGTCGAGCTGGCTCACCACGTCGGCGTCCAACGGATCCATCGGGACCACGCGGCCGCCGATTGCACGAGCCACGGTCTCGGCGGCGCGGCTGTCGAATTGCTTCTGGACGAAGATCACCTTGACGCCTTCCGACCGGGCCTGCTGGATCAACACGCGAAGCTGCCGCGGAGCAGGTCCTCGACCGCCGATCTCGACGGCCTTTTGCGCGAGTCCGTATTGGGCGCAAAAGTAGCCCAGAGCGGGATGATAGACGTAGATGGTCCGCCCTCGCCAAGGCTTGAGTCGCGCGGCAAGCCGAGCATCCAATGCATTAATTTCCTGGCGAAGCGTTTTGAGGTTCTCCTCGAAAACCGCGCGGTGCTCGGGGTCGGCCTTTTGCAGCACGTCGGCCACGTTCGTCGCCATGATGGAAAGAGCCTCGGGCGAAAGCCAGACGTGGGGGTCGTCCGCGCCGCAGTCGTGGCCGGGGGCATGCTCGTGATGGGGGTTCTTGTACCGGGCGAACCCCCGGGTGGCGTCGACGATGGTTGTCTCGCGCAGGTCCTTCTCGACGCGCCCGAGCAGTTGGGCCTCGAAGGGAAACCCGACGGTAAAAAAGAAGTGCGCTTTCGCCATCGCGGCGACCTTGCGCGGCGCCGGCTCGAACGTGTGGGGGTCCTGGCTGGTCTCGACAAGCGATTCCACCGCGACGTGTTCACCGCCGATCCGCTGGACGATCGTCGCCACCGGTGGAATGCTCGCCATGGCCCGGATGGACTCGGCCGCCGTGGCGGCGATCGGAAGCAGCCAAGCAAACACAACGAAAGCGCAGCGCGCCACGGCGCGGAATCGCGTCTCTCCCCTCAGCCTTTGGGAGAGGGAACCATGCAGGGCATCCATCTCACGTCTCCTTGGCCACGTCGGCCGCGCAAACAAGGTGAACGGCGCGACATTGGTCGCATTTCCGCAGCGCGTGGCGCTCGGCAAACCGTTGCCAGTGCTTTCGTTGGTCCGGCGTCAGAGTACCGGTTCCCTGGCACAAGGGGCACACGCTGTCCAGCGCGATCCGCAAGGCCGAGCGGATGAATTGCGACCGGTTGGGGATGCCCCGCAGGGCGTCCCAAAGCGTCTGGTCCACCTTGAAGGTGACGATTTCTTCCTTTTTGCGTTCGGTCATGGTCGTCGTGCCTTTCGCGGTTTGCTTATTACTTTTTATTACCCAAGGGCCACGGTGGCAAGGGCCGGGAAGGAAGACGTATCGCCGGGGCGGCAAAGAACGCGAAAGGCGGCATGTCCACGCGAACGTGGACACGCCGCCTCGCCGGACAATCAAGCGTGGAGAAAAGCGGCGGCAAACCGCCGTACTCCAAGGGGGGTCAATACGGCTGGTAGATGCCGGGCACGGGCACCGCGTGCTCGTAGGAGCCCTTTTCGTCGGGCAGGACCGGCGGATTGGCGTCCCAAGCGTACGTCTTGGGCATTTCGTCGGGACCCTTGGCCACGGCGTCGTCCCACTTGACGATCTTGCCGGAGTACGTCGCCATGCGCCCCAGCACGGCCGTCATGCTGCTGGTCGCGCCGTGGTAGCCCTCGTTGTACTTCTTGTTGTTGAGGATGGCGTCCATCAGGTCGACGTGTTCTTGGGTGTAGGGATTGGAGCCTTCCTTGCGGAAACGCCACTTGTTTTCGCCCTCGATCCGGCCGGAGCAGTCGGCCAGGCCCTTCGTGCCGTGGGCGAACTCGCGGACCTCGGACCAGGCGTTGTTGATGTGCCGGCACTGGCTAAACATCTTCGTGCCGTCGGCGTAGGTGAACTCGACGACGTGATGGTCGTAAATCTGGCCGAAGTCGCCGTCGGGTCCGAACTTGCGGACCTCGCGGCCGCCCATGCCGTTGGCTTCGACGGGGTGGGCGCCCTTGACCCAGTTGGCGATGTCCATGTTGTGGACGTGTTGCTCGCAGATGTGGTCGCCGCAGAGCCAGACGAAGTAGTACCAGTTGCGCATCTGGTATTCCATTTCGGTCTGGTTGGGCTGGCGCCGGTTATTCCAAAGGCCGCCGCCGTTCCAGTAGACGCGGAAGAACCCGATGTCGCCGATCGCGCCGTCCTGGATCCGCTTGAGGGTCTCGATGTAGGACTGCTGGTGGTGGCGTTGCAGGCCGACGCCCACCTTCAGGCTCTTCTCGTCGGCCAGCTTGTTCGTGTCCATGAGCGAGCGGAAGCCGGGCGCGTCGACGCAGCAAGGCTTCTCCATGAAGACGTGCTTGCCGGCCTCGATGGCGGCCTTGTAGTGGATCGGCCGGAAGCCCGGCGGAGTGGCCAGGAGAACCATGTCCACGCCGCAGTCGATGGCCTTCTGGTAGGCGTCGAAGCCGGAGAAGACGCGCTCCGACGGCAGATCCACGCGATCGCCGAACGCTTCCTTGAGCCCCTTGGCCGAATTCTGGGCGTTGTCGGCGAAGGCGTCGGCCACGGCCACGAGCTTCGTGTTGGGGCAACTGCCCAGACAGTCGTGCGCGGCCCCGTTACCCCGCCCGCCGCAGCCGATCAGGGCCACCTTGAGAGCCGCGTCGCCTTCGGCCGCGTGCGCGCCGCGCGCGAGACCGAGCTGGCCGGCCAGCGTCGCGCCGGCCAGAACCGCCGAGGACGTCTTGAGGAAATCGCGCCGCGTGGGATAGCCTGGCTTGTTCATCATCGAGGTCTCCGGAAAGAGGGAACGGGGCGGGGAGGGCCGGGTGCCATGCCCACGCTTGTCGTGGGCATGTTCGTCAACGATTCGGACACCGTGGCAAGCGCATGGCCACGCAAGCGTGGCCATGGCGCCCTTCATGTTGGGTCTCCTGGGAAGGTCGTCTATTGCTTGCCCGCGTGGGCTTCCTTGTACTCCTTGACCATGTCGTACTCGGGTTCGTAGAGCTTGGCTTTCTCGGCGTCGGGCACGGTCAGCGGCCGGACCACGCGGAAGCCCAGAAACACCGCGTCCGTCAGATACCAGATGCTCTGCGGGATCTGCGGATCCTGCATCTTCCAGTCCTTGGTCGAGCCGCGCCGGGCGGCGCTGCGCAGGGCCTCGGGATCGTCGTCCCACGAGCCGCCGCGGACGCAGCGCGGATCGAGCGTCTTGGGCACGGCCAGGGGGTTCTTCACGATCTCCACCTTCGACTTGCCGTAGAGATCCGGCACGTACTGATCGAGCACCCACTCGCACACGTTGCCGTGCATGTCGTACAGACCCCAGGGATTGGGCTTTTTCTTGCCGACCTTCTGATAGCGGTCGTCGCTGTTGTCGAAATACCAGGCGTAGTCGTCGAGCTGGTCCACGTCGTCGCCGAACGAGTAGGCCGTCGTGGTGCCCGCCCGGCATGCGTATTCCCATTCGGCCTCGGTGGGCAATCGGTAGTACCGGCCGGTCTTGGCGCTGAGCCACTTGCAGTACATCTTGGCCGAGAGCTGCGTCATGCAGATGGCCGGAAAGCCCTCCTTGCCCATGCCGAAGGTCATGTCGCTGTAGGGCATGGTGGGCCGGGCGACCGCGTCGGCCAGGTTGTCGTAGGCGTCCGGTTCGATCTTCCGCGCCTTGCGCCGCGCCACGTCCAGGCCCATGCTCCACTGCTCGTACTCGTCCCAGGTCACCTCGCACTTGCCCATCCAGAAGGGCTCGACGGCCACTTTGTGCCGCGGGCCCTCGTCGTCGTTGCGGCCCTCCTCGTCCTTGGGGCTCCCCATCACGAACTGCCCGCCGGGGATCGGCACCATGTCGAACTTCGCGTCCGTCCCGGGGATCTCTTCCGTGTAGGGTTTCATCTCCTTCTCGGTTTGGGCGTCGGCATCGGCCACCGGTCGGGCCTTGGGCAGCCAATTCACCGTGGGCTCGGCCGTTGGGTCCATCGGCTTCGCGGCGTCCGTCTTCGCCTCGTCCGCGCGCGGCGCGGAGAAGACCGGAACCACGCACAGTCCAACCGCCGCCAACCCCACCAGGGGCCACACAACTTGCAGCACGCGCCGTGGAACATGTACGCTAGGCATTCAAGAGACCTCGTTTCCTACCTGTGTGCGTTAGAATGTATGCGAATCCCCGCTTCGGCAATTCGCGGACCCGTCGGGAGGGACCAACCGGCCATGGCCAAGCTGGCAATCGTGTGGGTGGTTTTGGGGACGGCGGCGTCTGCCTCGGCGGACGGGCCACAGCCAACCCGCTTTGAGCGGACCGGTCTGGAGATGGCCGTCCCCGTGCGGCTCCTATTTTATGCTCCCGACGAGGCGACTGCAAACAGGGCCGCCGAAACCGCTTTTTCCAGGTTTCGCCAGCTTAACGCCATCATGAGCGATTATGACGCCCAGAGCGAGTTGCGCAAGCTCGGGGACCTCTCGGGTGATGGCCAGTTCCACCCGGTCGGTGAGGACCTCTGGCGGGTGTTGGCCGCCTCGCGGGAGTTCTCGCGGCAGTCGGACGGGGCGTTCGACGTCACGGTGGGACCCGTCGTGCGGCTCTGGCGACGGGCAAGGCGTCAGCACGAGCTCCCCAAACCCGTCCAACTGGCCGCCGCCCGTCGTGCCGTCGGCTGGGAGCTGATCGAACTGGACGAGAAGCGTCGGGCCGTGCGGTTGGCCGCGCCGGGGATGCGGCTGGACCTCGGCGGGATCGCCAAGGGCTACGCCGTGGACGAGGCCCTCAAGGCAATGGCCGCCGTGGGGGTCGATCGAGCCCTGATCGACGCGGGCGGCGACATCGGCCTGGGCGCTGCGCCGCCGGACAAGCCCGGCTGGCGGATCGGCGTCATCCGGCTCGAAGCCAACGGACCGCCCCAGCACTACGTGGTCCTGGCCCACCGCGCCATCGCCACCTCGGGCGACACCTGGCAGTCCGTCGAAATCAACGGTAAGCGTTATTCCCATCTGGTCGATCCCCGCACGGGCGTGGGGCTAACCGACCACAGCAACGTCACGGTGATTGCCTCGGACGCGACGACAGCCGACGCCCTGGCCTCGGCCGTGAGCGTGCTCGGGCCGGAAAAGGGGTTGGCGCTGGTCGACCGGACGCCCGGCGCGGCCGCGCTGGTCTTGCGGGCGCCGAGGGGGAAATTGGAGACGTACGAGTCGAAGCGGTGGAAGGTGATGGTTGCTCGACGAAACGAGGGAAATGGACAGAATGAACGCGATGAAGGTGGGAATCGAGACAGTCCCCGGTGCGTGGAATCCCTCACCCCCGACCCCTCTCCCGAGAGCGGGAGAGGGGAGGAAGGGCATGATTCTCCGAAGGAGGATTGAACCATGAAGGTCTACGTCGTTTTCTATAGCATGTACGGCCACGTGTGGCGGCTGGCCGAGGCCGTGGCCGAGGGAGCAAGTCAAGTCGTCGGCGCCGACGTGCGGCTCTGGCGAGTCGCGGAAATAGCCTCCGACGAGGAACTCAAGAAACGGGGCGCGGATGTGGCCCAGAAGCAGTTCGCGCACGTGCCGGTGATCCAGCCGGAGCAACTGGCCGAGGCCGACGCCATCCTGTTCGGCACGCCGACGCGGTTCGGCAACATGGCCGCGGCGATGGCGCGGATGTGGGACCAAACAACCAAGCTTTGGCTGGCCGGCGGGTTGATCGGCAAGGTGGGCAGCGTGTTTGTCTCGACCGCGTCGCAGCACGGCGGACAAGAGACGACGATCTCGAACATCCACACCACGCTCCTGCACCACGGCATGATCGTGGTCGGCGTGCCGTACTCGTGCAAGGATCTTGTGAATATGACCGAGATCACCGGCGGTTCGCCCTACGGCGCGACCACCCTGGCCGACGCCGACGGCTCGCGTCTGCCCAGCGAAAACGAGCTGGCCATCGCCCGATTCCAAGGCCGCCACGTGGCCGAGATCGCCAAACGGCTCGTCGCGGGGGGATGAGAGGGTATATTCATTTGGGTTCATCCGATACAAGAGTGCGCGGGGGCGCTGCCCCCGGACCCCCGGGATTTTCGCAGGCATAACTCCGGTGTCCAATGGAACTTGTGACGGGAAGCGGATTGCTCGGCCTCTTGGCGCACCCATTGGACACCGGAGCCATGCCTAAAAAAATCCCGCGTCGAAAGCCGCACCGGCGTCACGACTCGTGGCTGCGCGCCCTTCCGTCGAATGAACCTTCATTTGTTGGTGAATTCGAATGAGTACACAGTGAGCGGGAGCAAGTGAAATAAACGATCGGGAGAATGTATTCAAAACGAAGTTCGCAGACGCCGCCACCCACTTGGGTGTCGCGCCCGAGCAGTTGGTGTCGCTCAAGATTAGGGAGAACGTAGGTGGCTATCATGATTACCATGTCCTTCTGCGCGAATTGGAGCGGGAGGCAGGCATCCAATCACAAGATGTGCAAGGGAACTTCCAGGGGAACGGCTATCTTGTCGAACAGTCAAAAACGAAAGTAATTGTTGTTGAGCACGAAACTGGCCTTGAGATTCTTTAGATTGCTGGCTCAATCGCTTCGCTCTTGGGTTTGATTCCATTGATATTGCGTTGTTGGAGCGAAGTTCGCGGTGACGGTCAACGTCGTCCGCCGGACTTTCGTCAAGTCGAGATTCGGAGACTACAACATGACGGACATCTAATCGAGGATTGCAGCGCAGGATTGGGTGTCTCTTGGGCGACTCCGCTGAGTGTCATGAATACGGCGCTGATGTCAGCCGCCGAGATTATTGACTTGGAGATTCAACGGTTGACATCAGCGGTGGGAGATCTGGCAAAACGGGTGGGCACTATCGAGGGAACGCTAGTTGAAAAGGCATCTGGGAGCCGAGGGACGCGTCGCGGGTCGGCGACGAAAGGGAAGCCCAGGTCATAAACGCCTGAGACCGTGTTTTGAAATTGGGCGCCGCATGCGGCTCCTCGACGGGCGGAGTGTGTTGTTGCGCCCCGTTGGGGCTAACGACGGGGCGTCCTCGCCTCCGGGACGTGCTGGGGCGGCTTCCTCAATTTCCAAACACGTTCTGAGACGCTCCGGCGACCATTGCGATCCTGAAATGTTCTCTGGAAAATCATACCCCGTGGCAATGCTGTCGCCTGATTCTCCGAACTCCCCGTCCCGCAAGCGCGTGGTCGTCGGCCGCCTGTGCGTCGTCGGGGCGGCGCTGTTGTGGAGCTCCAGCGGACTGTTCGCCAAGGCGCCGCTCTTCGCGGATTGGCCGGAGGCGCAACGGGGGCTGCTCTTGGCGTTCTGGCGGGCGGGATTCGCCGCGATGGTGCTCCTGCCCGCCGTGCGCGGCGTGCGGTGGCGAGCGGGTCTCGTTCCGCTGGGCGTCTGCTTCGTCGTGATGAACGTCACGTTCCTGTCGGCCATGTCGCTATCGACCGCGGCCAACACGACCTGGCTTCAGGCGACGGCGCCGTGGTGGGTGTTCGTCTTGTCCACGCTGGTCGTCCGCGAGCCGGTCGCCCGGCGGGATCTCGTGCCGCTGGCGTTCGGCGCGGCGGGCGTGGGGCTCATCCTGGGCTTCGAGCTCACTTCGGGCCAGGCGGGAAGCACGGCCGGAGTGTTGTGCGGGCTCGTCGCCGGGGTGAGCTACGCCGGCGTGATCGTGTGCTTGCGCCGGCTCCGTGGGGAAAACCCGTTCTGGCTCGTGGCCGCGTGCCATCTCGCGTCCGCCACCGCGTTGGCCCCGTGTGTCGTTTGGCTGGGCGTGTGGCCGTCGGCCTGGCAACTGCTCGTGCTGGTCGGATTCGGGGTGATCCAGATGGCCCTGCCGTATCTCTTGATGCTGCACGGTCTGCGGGCGATCACGAGCCAAGAGGCCGCCGGCATTGGCCTCGTCGAGCCCGTGGTGCTGCCCCTTTGGGTGTTCCTCGTTTGGGGTGAGACCCCGGCTTGGTGGACCGTGGCGGGGGCGGGGCTCATTCTCGTCGGGCTCGTGCTGCGGTACGTCGTCTTGGCCGCACGCCAGCCAAGAGTGCTTCACGGATAGATGTAGGGTTTGGGGGCGCCATGCCCACGCTCGCCGTGGGCATGTTCTCCCGAGAAACACGATACATGGCTAAGCAAGCGTGGCCATGGTACCCAGCCGTCATCCTGAGCGCAGCGAAAGATCTCGTCGGCGCAACGAGTAGCATTTGTCTGGCTCAAGAATGGGCGGGCCTTCGGCCCGGGATTTTTGAGGCATGGCTCGGGTGTCCAATGGTGTTTGCGTCAAGCGTGTGCCATTGGCACATCAGGCGGGCTAGCGCCTATGCGACTCGGGGCCGCTCTTTCTTCTCGCCGTTGGACACCCGAGCCATGCCTTGGAAAATCCGGCGGCGAAGCCGCACCTGGGTCGCATCTTGGCTGCGCGCATCCCGCAGTCGGATGGCAGGGCCAAAGGGAACAGTCCCCTTTTCGCTGCGCGAAAATCGGGACAGTCCCCGTGCGCGAAAATAGGGATGGTCCCCATGGCGCGTCACACGCGGCGGATGACGCGGGCGGGCGGGGCGGCCTGGTGGTCTTCGGGGCGGTGGGGACGGGGGACGGACCGGCCAATCTCCATGTCCTCGCCGAAGTAGTATTTCCGCGCCTCGGGATTGGCCAGCACTTGTTCCGGCGTGCCGTGGCAGAGCACCTTGCCGGCGCGGATCACGTAGCTGCGGTTGGTGATTTCGAGCGTCTCGCGAACCTGATGGTCCGTGACGAGAATGGCGATGCCCTCGCTCCGCAACCGGCGGATGATCCGCTGGATGCTGGCGATGGTCACCGGGTCGATGCCCGTGAAGGGCTCGTCCAGCAAGATGATCTCGGGATCGGACACCAGCGCCCGGGCGATCTCGAGCCGGCGCCGCTCGCCGCCGGACAGGGACATGGCCAGGCTCTTGCGGAGCCGCGTGATGTCGAATTGCTCCAGGAGCTCGTCGCAGCGGCGTCGCCGGGCCTTGCGGTCGTGCCGGCCGAGCATCTCCATGACGCCCAGCAGGTTCTTTTCGACCGAGAGCTTGCGGAAGACGCTCGACTCCTGGGCGAGATAGCCCATGTGGCCCTCGAGCGCCCGGCGATACATGGGCCAGTTGGTGACGTCCTTGCCGCCCAGGACGACGCGGCCGGCGTTGGGCTCGATCATGCCGCAGGTCATGCGGAAGCTGGTCGTCTTGCCGGCGCCGTTGGGGCCCAAAAGGCCGACGATCTCGCCCCGCTCGACGACGAAATCGACGCCATCGACCACCCGGCGGGCGCCGTAGACCTTGACCAACCCTGTCACTTCCAGCATGGGCATCGCGGCACGTCCGTGTTTGTCGAATTCTTCTCCCCTCTCCCGGAAAGCGGGAAAGGGGCCGGGGGTGCGCCACCAAAGGGGACAGGTGCATCTTTTCGGCTTGCGTGTCGTCCGCAAGTGGTAGGCCAAGTGGCCGAAAATGCACCAGTCCCCGGCCTGCGAACGCTTACCCTACAAGTTGCCGTCCTACCGCACGAACCCCATCTTCGCAAAATTGGGGAAGAAGGGGAATGGGATCTTCCAGTCGCCCAGGCGGATCTCGTCCCACGAATGGGGCCAGTAGATGCACAGGGCCTGGCCGATCAAGAGTTCCCGGTCGACGTAATGCACGCCCGCCCAAAGCCGGCTGTCCTTACTCCGGGCGCTGTTGTCGCCCAGGGCGAGGAACTGGTCCTTCTCGAGGGTAAAATCAACGTGCCGCCGCTTGGCCCGGGCGTACGTTTTCGGCGAGGACATGACGCCGGCGATCGTCGCGGGCAGGTCGTCTCGGTACAACAACGTCGGATCCTCGAAATCCGACACGGGGCCGTGGTTGTCCTTGTCGGCGATGTAGTACGTATCGCGCAGGATGCGGAGGTGGTGGACTTCGACGTCCGCCCCGACCGAGGCGATGCCCACCGGCGAGAGATCCGCGTCGGTGGGCGAATCGTTTCCCAACGGCGGGTGGGCCGTTGGCCTGTCGAACGTGATCCAACGTCCATCGACCGACAGACGCAGCTCGTCGTCCACGTTGGCGAAGAGAATCTCGTACTCGCCCGGCCCTCGGATGCGGGTTTGCCCGGTCCACGCGAGCCCCTCGGGACCGGAGATCGAGAGCGTCGCCTGGCCGGTGGCCGCGTCGAGCCGGCATCGCATCGTGCGCACGCCCTCGACCAGCTCGAAGAGGACCGAGCCGGACTCTCCGCGGACGGCGAGCGTACAGGCCACGGCCAGATCGCCGACCCAGTGCAAGCCCAGGCCGTTGTCTTCCCAGTCCCGCGGGAAAACGCTGTCGGACGCGGCGGGCGCGCGGAATCCCATCCGGCGCTGCTGCTCCCACTGCGCCTTTTGATCCGCCTTGAACTCCTCCTTTTTCCGATGGACCGCAATGGTGACGGTCGAGTTGTACTGGCAATCGTCGGCCACCAGACGTGGTTTGGGCAATACGTCGGCCGTCAAGGGCTCGCCCCGCTCCAGGCGTTTCCAAATGCCCGGATTGGGCAGGTAGTGGTGGTAGCGGAGCCACGCCTCGCCCGGCTGCTTGCCGTCCGCGGCGAACGACCGGTGATCCTCGGAGACTCGCCACCCGCCGGTCGAGTCGGCGGCCTGCCATCGGGCCGGCCACCCGCGCGCCAGGAGCTTTTCGGGCAGCACGCGGTCGTTGTCGTACACGGTGCGGAGCATCGCCAGAAACTTGCCCGGTGGCTTTCGGGCGATTTCGAATCCGCTCTGGCCGTCCTTCCTCACGAAAAGGTCGCCGTTGCGAATCCGAATCGTCTCGCCGGGCAAGCCCGTGATCCGCTTGACGTAGTTCGTCCGCGCCTCGTCTGGACAATGGAACACGGCCACGTCAAACCGCTCGGGATCGGAAAATTGATAGGCAAACTTGTTGACGAGAATGCGGTCGCCGTTGTACGAGTCCTCTTGGGCGAGCCGCATTTCGTAGTGACACATCGGGCACGTGCCGTCGGTCACCTTGATGGGGTATCCATCCTCGTCGCGGGCGGGGGCTCCCGTTTCGCTGTTGACCTCCTCGCTAGCGCTGACTTGGTAGGGATAGTGGCACATCGGGCACTCCACGTCCTTGTGCCGGCCCATCAGCGTCGTGGCCATCGACCCAGTGGGAATCACAAACGCCTCGGCCTCGAACGTGCGAAACAGAAACGCCAGGACGAACGCCGTGACGATCATCTCGACCAGCTCGCGGGTGATCGCCTGGGCCCGGGCGCCGGGGGTGGGGGTCGGCGCCGGAGACACGGCTTTGCCCTGGCGCTGCCGGTCGTCGGCGGGGGGGACGGGAGCGGGCTTTCGGTCGCGTTTCTTTTTGGCCATGAAGGATTTCCTTCACCGTCCCCTCTCCCTCCGGGAGAGGGTTAGGGTGAGGGCGGTGCGAAGTGGTGAATACCCCTTACGTGTTATCGATCCAAAACCCCTCACGCTCAGCCCCCTCCCGCAAGTGGACCGAGGGGAGATCGTGGCGCCGGCCGCCAAAGCGTATTGTACCGGCGTTCCGGCCAAGTCAGCGAATATACCGGATCCGTCCGACCGCCGGAACGCGGATGTGCCAGGGACCCAGCCGCGCCTCGTCGGATGGAATATGGACCGCTAAGGGCTTGCCAATCAGGAACTTAGCGTCTAGGCCAGGTCCGTCGGGCCAGGTGCGGCTGTCTTCGGAGATCGGGCTGTTGTCGCCCAAGACGAAGAATTCGTCCGGGCCGAGTGCCACGGGGCGGTCCACCGCCCAGCGGGCGAGCGGCCCGAGGGGGTGGGTGTAATACACGTCCCGATACACCCGAACCGACCCCAGCTCCACGCCCAACTCCTTCGCGCCGAGGGCCCAGGGCCGGTCGTCGGGCCGGCGCTTGGGGTTGGGTTCGTAGGCCACGGAGGCCACCTCCCGCCCGTCGATCGCCAAGGTCAACGCCGCGTCAAACAGAGAGACCTCGACCAGGAACGTCGGCCCAAGTCCCGGCAGCGACCCTTCGGCCACCGGGATGGGGCGTCCGCCGCGGAGGACCTCGAACCGCTCTCGGCCGGGGTCGATGCCCACCTCGAAAACCTCGCCGCCGTCGGTGGCGCGGACCAGAAGCCTGCCGCGGCCGTAGTGGCGCCGCACCTCGAAGCCCAACAGCAGGTCGGTCACCGTGGAGACCTCCTCCGCGCGTCGCGGTCGCGCCAGGTTATACGTATCGTCGTCCGTGACGGGCCCTGCCGAAAAGCAATCGCCAAGTCGGATGGCGTGATGGTAAACGAGCCAATCGACCCGCTTGGCATCGGGCCGCGCGGGATGGGCGAATCGCCCGCCGGCCGAGCCCCAGGGCACGTCGGCCGGTTCGGGCCGCCAGCGCGACTCCGGCGCGTCGGGGGCTCGCGAGGGATGATCCGCGTCGTGGACCAACACGGCCATGGCCCGCTGGCGCGCCAGCGGCTTGCGCTGGATCCGCCCGTCGATGAATACGTCGCCGCGGCGGATCTCGACCGACTCACCCGGCAGACCGACGATCCGCTTGACCGCGATTCGTCCGGGCGCGCGGGGGTCGCGGAAGGCAGCCACTTCCCAGCGCGTCGGGGGGAACACCCGCCACGTCGCGCGATCCATCAGGATCCGATCGCCGGGCAACTCCCGCGCATCGGCCGCGGGATTGCGGCCGAAGCCGCAGTTGGGACACGTGGCAGGCCGCCCGGGGTGAGCGTCTCGGGTGTCGCAGCGGAAGCGGCGCCCACAGTCGCGGCAAACGATCACCCGGTGGGGGCCGAGGATCGTTTCGGCCATCGACCCACCCGAGACGTCCAAGGGCGGGGCAATCCCGTCAACCAGCCAGGTCTCCGTCACCAGCAGCACGACGAGCCCGAGTAGGAGACCCTGGGCCGCCCGGCGCGATCGCCTCCATCGGCGCGGAGGAATCGATGGTATCGAGTCTGTGGGTTGTTGCGGAAACACGGCACGTGCTGGCAAGAGCGTGGTCGCGGCCCCCATCCATCCGCCCGCGTCGCGACGCCGGTTTAGTACGACAACGCAAGGTTTGTGGAAAACGGGTACTGGCTTCGTGGCGGGCATCGCCTGGACCGAACGTGTGATACCCTTCCCATAGGATAAAGTGCGGAAGGGGCGAAAACCAGGACACCTGCGGGGGCGATAGTCCCTCGGGGGCACGCATGGCGACGATAGCCGCAATTCTGACCTTGGGGATTCTGACGGCGGGGCCGAGCGCGCCCTTGGACGCCCGTTATCCCGGCGCCAAACCGGTCTTCGAATGCGATTTCGGCCAGGCGTGGGACGTGAATTTCGATGGTTGGCCGGACCACTGGACGCGGCGTCAGGGGCCAGGATTCCCCCACTACGTCGAGATCTTGATGAGCGACGAGCCGTCGCCCGTGGGAAATCGGTGCCTCCGGATCGAGTTGGACGGCGGGGGGGCGGTCGCCTATAGTCCGCCGATCGACGTGACGGCGCTTTACGCGTACGTCCTCGAGGGGCAGATGAAAACGGAGGGTCTCAAACATGACCGGGCTTTCTTTTCGCTGACGTTTCTTGACGAGAAGAACAAGGCGCTTGCGCGTTTCACGACGCCGGCCGTTTGCACGGTCGAGCGGTGGACGAAGTATCGTTTGGGTCCCGTGGAGCCGCCGGAGGAGGGCGTGCGCACGGCGGTCATCGGTCTTCATTTGGAGCCGCGGACGCGCGGCGACCTGACCGGCGCCGCGGTGTTCAACGACATATGGCTGGGCCGTCTGCCGAGGATGAATCTATCCACGGCGCTTGCGCACAACATCTTCACGAAGCCGGGCGAGGTGGAGATTCAGTGTCGCGCGTCGGGTTTTCCACAGCAAAGGCCCCTCGTCTCGTTCCAACTGGAAGGCGTCCACGGCGACGTGCTGGCCCGGAGCGAGCGGCCGCTCGCCGTGCGGCGCGTGGCCGGCGGCGCCGAGTGGTCGCTGGATCGGTTCACGGACGACCCGAGCGGCCAATCGGGGCAGGTGACGTGGAAGCCGCCGTTGAAGGAGCCGGGTTTCTACCGCGTTCGCGCGGAGCTGCTGGGGAGCAAGGACGGATCGACCTGCGTGCGGGTCATCCATTTTGCGATCATCGAGCCGTGGCCCAGCCCATTGGGTGGCGAGTTCGGTTGGAGCCTGCCCCGGGGCGCCGGCCCATTGTCGCTGCCGACGTTGGGGCGATTGCTGGGGCACGTGGGCATCCATTGGGTGAAATACCCGCTCTGGTACGGCAAGGAGACGACCGAAGCCGAGATTGAAGACTTGATTCAATTCAGCGAGCGTCTGGCCACGGAGGGGATCGAGATGATCGGCGTGTTGGACCAGCCTCCACCCGAAATCCGCGCCCGCTTCGGACGGTCGCGACTGTTGGAGGCCGCGGACATTTTCACGGCCAACCCGGAAGCCTGGTACCCATCCATCGAGCCCGTGCTCACGCGGCTTTCGACGCGGGTGCAGTGGTGGCAACTGGGGCGGGACGCGGACACGAGCTTCGTCGGGTGTTTGAAGCTCGGCGAGAAGCTTGCCCAGATCAAGGCGACCCTGGACCGCGTCGGCGAGGACGTGAATTTGGGCGTGGCGTGGAACTGGATCGACGCGATGCCGCCGACGGACGCGAACCAGACGTCGCTGCGTTTCTTGGCCCTGTCCAGCCAACCGCCGCTGACGCACGAAGAGCTGTCCACCTATCTGATCGCCTCGCGGCCGAACGACCCGCCGGATGGGACGCTGGGCCAGGAGCGGATGCGCCGGTGGGTTGTTCTGGAGCCGTTGGACGATCGGTCGTATTCGGTGGACGTGCGGGCGACGGACCTGGTGCGGCGGATGATGGCCGCGAAGATCGACGGCGCGGACGCCGTCTTCTCGTCCGATCCGTTCCACGCGCACCGCGGCCTGCTGAACGACGACGGCACGCCCAGCGAGATGCTGCTCGTTTGGCGGACGGCGGCCATGCTTTTGGGCGGCAGCCGCCACCTGGGCAGCATCGTGATGCCCAACGGAAGCTCCAACGAGATCTTCGCGCGCCACGACGACGCCGTGATGGTCGTCTGGAACGATCGACCCTGCAAGGAGACTCTCTATCTGGGCGACAACGTGCGGCAAGTCGACGTCTGGGGACGGACGACCGCGCCCGCGACCGACGGACGGCAGCAGGTGGTCCCCGTGGGGAAGGCGCCGTCTTTCGTGACGGGGCTCAACAAGGCCGTGGCGCAATGGCGGATGGACTTCGCCTTGGAAAAGAGCCGGATTCCGAGCATTTTTGGCCGGCAGCATCAAAACGCGATCGAAATCCGCAACCACTTCCCGCGGGGCGCGGGAGGCCAGGTCGATCTCGTCGTGCCCGATATCTGGAACGTCACGCCGCGGCGGATCTCCTTCCGGCTGGCGGCCGGCGAGTCGGTCCGCGTGCCGTTCGAGATTCTGCTACCCTACGACGCGAACAACGGCGTCCACGAGTTCCGGGCGGATTTCGAGGTGCAGGCCGACCAGCTCTACCACTTCAGCGTATACCGTCAGATCGAGGTGGGGCTGGGCGGCGTCTGGATCGAGTCCGCCACGTCGCTGAACCACCTCGGCCAGCTCGAGGTGGTTCAGAACTTCGTCAACGCGACGGACGAGCGCGTGAGCTTCCGTTGTCAGCTTTCGGCGCCGGGCTACCCCAGGCAAGAAACCCGCGTCCTCGACCTGCCCCGAGGAAACCGCGTGCGGATCTATCATCTTCCCAACGGCGAGCAGCTTCTGGGCAAGACCCTCTGGATCCGCGCCCAGGAGATCGGCGGCGTGCGCAAGCTCAATTACCGCTTCACCGCCGAACGCTAGAACGTCACGATGGCGTCCACGGCGAACGTGAGCTGGTCGTCGCTGTTGCCGTCGTCGAACGGCCGCGAGTGGTTGACGGGATTCCGCAGGCCGTGGTACCAGTCCCAGCGGACTTCGGGTCGGATGACCCAGTTGGCGTTGGGCCGCCAATTGAGGCCGGCGGTCAGTTCGTAGAAGTCGCCCGCGTAGCCCCAGCCGTCCCACGTCCGCAGTTGGGGATACATCGGGTTTGCGGCCGGGCCCGCCACGCGGACGCCGTCGTCGTCGCGCATCCACTCGAAACGAAGGCCGGCCTTCCATCGCGGGTTGATCTGGTAGAACAAATACTGGTTGATCGTGTACCACTCGGCGTCGGCGGCGGGCTGGCCGGGCAGGTAGAGGTCGTCGGCATAGCCCAGGTTGTGCTGCAGGACGTACTGCGTTCTGCGCGAGATCCGCCGCTGGAACACAATGCTATGGGCGTACCAGTTCTTGGTGGCCCAACCACCCAGTCCGTCCTGGCGGCCGTTGGTCAGATGGTACGAGAGCTTCGTTTGTCCATCGCGGCTGGTCCAACGGACGCCGCCCATGAAGTCCTTGTACTTGTTGATGTCTTCCCACATGAACCAGCCCTGGTGGAAGCCGCCCTGGACGGAGACCGCGTCGGCGATCTGGTAATCGGCCATGACGCCGGTGACCAACTGCGGCTCGGTGTAGCACATGGTGTAGGAGTGGGAATAGAAGAAGTTGCCCACCGAAGGCACCTGTTCGTACGAGAGCAGTCCGGCGAACCGGCCGCCGCGGACCTTGAGGTTGCTCACGGCCACCTCGCCGTAGGCCTGCGGCAGAACCATGCCGTAGAACTGATCCATGCCGTTGATGTGATTTTCAAGGTTGTGGCCGAGTCCGTAGGGCCAGTCCGTGCCGTAGACCAGGTCGACGTGGCCGCCAACGTCCCAGCCGTATCGGTGGCCGTCGGTGGGCCGGTCGAGCCAGAACCAAAGCTGGTTCATCTGGTAGTCGGCGCTGCGGGTGTTGAGACCCACGGGCCCGTTGAAACGATCCTTGGGGTCCTCGGCGTTGGCCGTGAAGCCTTGTTCGATCCAGCCGCCCATCCGGATGCCCAGCCGCTGGAGCCCGCACGGCTGAGGCAGCGTCCACGGCTCGCCCAGGCAACACCCGCAGCCGCAGCCGTGCCCGCAGCGGCGGTTACACCGGCGCGGGCTGAAGTCTTCGGTTGCCGCGTGGCCGGGCGAGGTCTCGGCGGGCGGGGAAACGACGACGTCGCTGGGCGAATCGGACGCCGGGTCGGCCATCGCGGTGAGCGATTCGTTCTCAAATGACGTGGTTTGGGCAGCGAAAGGCTGACGCAACCGCGGGCCGGCGTCGCCCTGCGCCAGCGACGCCGAAAGCGTTACGGCCAACAACAATCCAAGAACCGTCATGGTTTTGTACATTGAGATCCTCCGAGTGTGGCGCTACCACGTCAAAATGAAGTCGCAGCCGAACATAAATTGGTCGTTGCTGTCGCCGGCGTCGTACGGCTGGGGCACGCCGGCGCGCGAGGCGTCGAACCAGTCCCAACGGATTTCCGGCCGGACCAGAACCCGCGACGAGGGTTTCCAGTTCAGGCCGAGGGTGATTTCGTAGAAGTTGCCGGCGAATCCGCCCCCGGCGGCCGCGTTGCCGCGCCCCAGGCCGCGAACCAGGACCCCGTCGTGATCGCGGAACCATTCCAGTCTCATGCCGGCCGACCAGCGGTCGCTGATCGTGTAGAGCCAGTACTGGTTCAGACCGTATCCGTCGATCGCGACGTTGTGCCCTCCATAGTTCAAGTAGGTCCGTTGGAACCAGTCGTGCTGGACGATCCAGGTGAGCCGGTCGGTCAGCTTGACGGTGCCCACCAGGGCGTAATCGAACACGTTCGCGTCGTAGTTGCCCGATGCGCCGAGTCCGGCCAGGGGAGGCGTACTGTTTTGCTCGCTGGCGTTGATCCCCAGCGCGAGGCCCAGCCGTTCGTCGCGGCTGGTCCAGGCCAGGTGGCCGAGCCAGTTGAGCGAGTTGCGTCCGTCCGTGTCGTCGAACTGGTCGATGCCGCGATGCACGCCGGTGGTGAGCTTCCACTGGTCGGAGAACTTGTAGATGCCCACGATGCCGGTATGGGTAAACGGCTCGGCGTATTGGTGCGTGTAGGAATGGGAGTAGAAGAAGTTGCCGGTGGCCGGCACGACTTCATAGCCCAGCGGCGTGAAGAAGTGGCCCGTGCGGATGGTCAGGTTGTTCAGGGCGACGTCGAAGTAGAACTGGGGCAAGGCGCACTGGTAAAACCGCTCTTGCTGATCCCAGTTGGCCTCCAGCCCATCGACGGCCTGGGTGAATCGGGCGTCGGTGCCGTAGAAAAAATCGACGCGGCCGCCCCAGGCCCAGCCGTATCCGCCCGTGTTCGCCTCGCGATCGAGGAAGAGCCACATCTGGTTCATCTGGGCTTCGCCGTCGCGGTCGTTGAAGGTCACCACGCCGTTGTAGCGATCGACCGGGCTGTTGGCCGCGGCGCTGATGCCGCCCTCGAGCCAGCCGCCCACCTTGAAGCCACAACAGCGATGCCGCCCACAGCCGGGCACGCATCCCACGTCCTGCGCCGCGCACGAGGAATCGAGGCACGTGGTCGGCGCCGCGTTGGTCATGAAGCTGGCCGCCCGGAGGCCTGTCGGCTGTTGCGGCGACGGAGCGAAACCGGGTTGCTGGATCGGGGGTTGATAGGCCGTCTGCTGGTGGACGGAACGTTGGTACATGGATTGCTCGTAAGCCGGCTGCTGGTAGGACGCCGGCTGCCGCAGGTTCGGCTCCGACCATTGGGCCATCGCGCTGCCTGTTATCCCCGCGAGGGAAAGGGCTATCAAAGCGATTCGGATGGTCCTCATGGCAACTCTCCACAATTCAGGCAAACGGGAAGCGCCTTCGCCGGCGCGGACCGGCGGCCTCCAGCGTGCAGGCCAACGCAAGCCCGCGCGGCGCAATCGCCGGCCGGTTTGTGATCCTATCGGAACGCCCTCCAAACCCGATTGATGGAAAAAACCGTAGAACTGGCAATCTGGACAATCTCGGCACAGCTTCTTGGAAAGGCGTGCCAATTGCGAAAACCCTGCGGGTTGGGCGTCCCCCAAAGAGCATCATCCCGAGCGTCGCGGCACGTCATCCCGAGCGAAGCGAAGGATCTCGCGGCGAGATCGATCCTTCGCTTCGCTCGGGATGACGGAGAATCGGGATGGTCGGGAGCAGGAGGGAGCAAACGTGCCGCTGCTAGCTTGTCCAGCAGAGTGAAGCGGATCCTCTGGGCGGAGCACTGCTGGACAAGCCCGCGGCGCCCCTCTCCAAACGCGTTCCTAGAACTGCACGATCATGTCGCAGCCGAAGACGAACTGCCGGTCGCGGTCGCCCGCGTCGTATGGCAGACCGCCCGGCCCGGCCGGGCCGTGGAACCAGTCCCAGCGGACCTCGGGCCGCACGGTGAGGTTTCGGCGCGGCTTCCAGTTGAGCCCCAGCGATATTTCGTAGAAGTCGCCGGCGTAGGGTCCCACGGCCAGGTTGCCGTCGCCCACCCCGCGCACGCGAACGCCCTGTTTGTCGCGGAACCACTCGATCCGCGTTCCGAGAGACCACGTTTTCGAAAGGTCGAACAGAACGTACTGATTGATCCCGAACCATTCGGCCATGCGCGGGCCGTTGGGATTGCCGGTGCTCTGGCCGTAGTCGTGCTGGATGACGTATCGCAGGCGCGAGCCGGCGCGCACCTTGCCGACAAGGCTGTACATCACGGTGCTGTTGTCGGGCCCCTGCTCGCCGGAGGTGATGGTGAAGGCGAGTTCCCGGCGGCCGTCGCGACTGGTCCAGTTCGCGCCGCCTAGAAAACTGAGGTGGTCCGCGCCGTCCGTGTCGTCGAATCGATCCCAGCCTCGGTGGAATCCGCCGGTGAGCGACACGCGATCGGACAGACGGCGCGTGGCCAACATGCCCGTATGCGTAAACGGCTCGCCGTACTGCATCGTGTAGGCGTGGGAGTAGAAGAAGTTGTCGGGGGCGGGCAGGACTTCGTAGCCCATGATGGTGTAGAAGTGGCCCATCCGCACGGTCCAGTCGTTCCAACCGACGTCGAGGCAGAACTGTGGCAACGCGGCGTGGTAGAAGCGTTCGCGTTGATCCCAGTTGGCCTCCAGCCCCTCGGCGCATTCGACGAAGCGGGCGTCGGTGCCGTAGAGGAAGTCGATCCGTCCGCCCAGGTCCCAACCGCATCCGCCGGTGTCCACCTTGCGTTCCAGGAAGAAGTAGAGCTGGTTCATCTGGTATTCGCCGTCGCGATCGTTGAACGGGACGGGCCCGTTGTACCCATCGGCCGGACTGTTGCCGACAACGCTGATGCCCTGCTCGATCCAGCCGCCCAGCGTGATGTCGCGGCGTTGGAACGCCTCCGGCGTGAAGAACCGGCGGGGCCCTTCGTCCGGCGCGGCCCAACACGACGCCGAGCAGCAGGGGTCCACGTCGCACGAACCTTCATAACGCGAGGCGCCGCGGCACGACGCGCCCTGGCAACGACAACCGGATGTTCGGCCAAAGAGGAGGCGCCTGCGACCGGAGACCGCCGGACGTGCCGCGGCCTCCAGATCGCACGCGCCGCGCGCCTCGTCCACCACGTCGGGCGGCGCCGCGGATTCCTCTTCCACGAACGGGCTTTCCGCCAGTTCGTCCGCGACGCCATAGGCCGGGTCGGCGGCCAAGGCGCTCCTCGCGATAACCGACGCGGGCGTCGGGGCAGGGGGCAGCCGGCCAGGCTCCGACACGATCCAGTCAACCTGGACGACGCCCGCGCCATGCGACGTGGGGACGGCCTCGCGCTCTGGAGCGATTGTCCCGCCGGTCGCGCCCGCGGAAAAGGGGCTTTCCCCCGCGTCACTCTCGCCTTGCGGGCTCGGGGCAATGACCGACTCCGGTTCCACGATGATGTCGACGGCCGGCTGGGCGGCGATCGACGGGCGCGCCGCAAGGAACGCCAACGCAACGGACGCCACGAACAAAAGCGATCTCATGCGCCTTCCCCCCTCACCTGCGTTTGGATGCGTTTTCACGGACGGCCGGCAAAAGCGGCAAAATCCTACAAGTCGTTATCGAGCGGAACGACCGGCGCCATCCGCACAATCCGAACAACCGGAAAGCCCGGGGCTACTTCACCCGGGGGATTTGGCGCGAAGCTTTGACGGTTAGGGCAATCTTGATGGAGGTGCCCGCCCCTGGCCAACGAGCGCCGGACGGCTACAATGGTTCTTTTCTCTGCCCCACTCCCCCGACGCTGCGGCGCATTCGAGACGGAACATGACCACGGATTTGGCAAAAACCCCTCTATTTGACTGGCACGTGTCCCGTGGCGGGCGGATAGTCGGCTTCGCCGGCTGGGCCATGCCCATCCAGTACTCGTCCATCATCGAAGAGCACAACGCAACCCGATCGGCTGTCGGCGTCACCGACATCTCCCACATGGGCCGGCTCCGCTTCGAGGGGCCCGGCGCGGCCGTCTTTCTCGCCGAAACGCTCACCCGCCGCGTGGCCGACATGGCCCTCGGGCAGATCCGCTATTCGCTGGTGACCAACGACGCGGGCGGCATCCTCGACGACGTGCTGGTGGGCTATTTCCACAATTCCCACGGGCAGCCGTACTACGTTCTGGTGGTCAATGCGAGCAATCGGGACAAGATCGTCCGTTGGATTGCCGACCGCCTTCCGCCCGAGCGGGCCCAGCGACCCGGCCACGAGATCATTTTCACCGACGTGACCCGGCTTTGGGCCATGTTCGCCATCCAGGGCCCCAAGAGCGTCGAGCTGCTGCAGCCCTTGGTCAACGCCGATCTGGCCACGATGAAGTATTACCGCGGCGAGCAGGTGCAGATCCTGCATCCCCGCGCGAAGCGGCAAGGTGGGATCATCAGTCGCACGGGCTACACGGGCGAGGACGGCTTCGAGTTAAGCGTCGGGGCCACCGTGGCCCCGGCCGTGTGGGAGGCCCTGATCGAACTGGGAGGACCGCTGGGGGCCCTGCCCACCGGCCTGGGCTGCCGAGACACGTTGCGGCTCGAAGCGGGAATGCCGCTTTACGGCCACGAGCTTTCCGAAGAGATCAACCCGTTCGAGGCCGGGCTCGGCTTCGCATGCCACCTGGTCGGCTACAATTACCCGGGCCGCGACCGACTCGTCGAGATCCAGAAAAGCCCGCTCGCGCGGACGCGCGTCGGCCTGGAACCCTCCGGCGGGCGCGTCCCCCGCGAGGGCACGCCCATCCTGGTCGACGGCCAAACCGTTGGCCACGTCACCAGCGGCAGCTTCTCGCCGACGCTCCGCCGGCCCATCGCGATGGGCTACGTGCCGCTGGCGTTGGCCGAGCCGGGCCGCGAGGTGACGCTCGACGTCCGCGGCCACGCCGAGCCCGCCCGCGTGGTCGACCTCCCCTTCTACAGCCGCAAAAAGAAGAAAGGAACCGATTAGTGGACCCGAAAGAACTGCTCTACGCCAAGACCCACGAGTGGGTTCACGTGCGGCCTGGCGCCGCGGGCGAGAAGATCGCCACCGTCGGACTGTCGACATTCGCCCTGGAGGCCCTCACGGATCTCGTTTTCCTCGGGTTGCCCGAGCTGGGCCGGCAGGTCCGCGCCGGCGAGCCGTTCGGCGAGATCGAGTCGGTCAAGGCGGTCAGCGACCTGGTCAGCCCGGTGGACGGCGAAGTCGTCGAGGCAAACGAGGCCCTGGCCGACAACCTCGAAGGTCTTGCGGCCGACCCGTACGCGGCCGGATGGCTGGTGAAGATCCGCGTGACCGACGAGTCGGGCCTGGCCGGCTTGATGAACCACCCCATCTACGAGAAGCACTGCGCGGAGGAAGGCTAGGCCATGCCCTACGTGCCCAACACGCCCCAGGATCAGCAGGCGATGCTCGAGGCGATTGGCGTCGGCTCGCTCGATGAGTTGTTCGCCATGGTGCCGAAGGAACTGCGGCTCGGGCGCGAACTCGACTTGCCCTCGGCGCTTGGCGAGCTTGAACTGTCCGCCCACATGAGCGAACTGGGGAGGCGCAGCGCGCCGGTCGGCCGCAACGTCTGCTTTCTCGGCGGCGGCAGCTACGACCACTTCATCCCGGCCGTGGTCGACGCGGTCGCCGGCCGCGGCGAGTTCTACACCGCCTACACGCCCTATCAGGCTGAAGCCAGCCAGGGCACGCTCCAGGCCATCTTCGAGTACCAGACGCTCATCACGCAACTGACCGGCATGGACGTCTCCAACGCCAGCATGTATGACGGCGCCACCGCCGCCGTCGAGGCCGTTTTGATGGCCACCAGCGCCACGCGGCGATCGGGCCGCGTGGTCACGACCGCCGGCGTTCACCCCGAATACCGCCAAACGCTCGCCACGTACCTGACGAATCTCGGCACGGAACTCGTGACGCTCGACGCGCCGGAGGGCGTCATTGCGCCGGAAACGCTCGATACATCTCTCGACGACCAGACCGCCTGCGTGCTCATCCAGCATCCGAACTTCTTCGGCTGCCTCGAGGACGTCCGCGCACTGGCCGAGGCGGCGCACAAAGCCGGAGCGCTGTTCGTCGTGGTGGTCAATCCGATCAGCCTGGGCGTGCTGGCGCGGCCGGGTGAATACGGGGCGGACATCGTCGTGGCCGAGGGCCAATCGTTGGGGAGTCCCATGGCCTTTGGCGGGCCGTACCTGGGCATCCTCGCCTGCCGCGAGCCGTTTGTCCGGAGGATGCCCGGCCGGCTGGTCGGCCAGACGACCGACCGCCGCGGCAAGCAATGCTGGGTGCTCACCCTGCAAACCCGCGAACAGCACATCCGCCGCGAAAAGGCCACGAGCAACATCTGCACGAACCAAGGGTTGTTTGCCCTGCGCGCGGCCGTGTATCTGGCGGCAATGGGTCCACGGGGAATGCGGCAGGTGGCCGAGTTGTGCGCAAAAAAGGCTCACTACGCCGCCGAGCGGTTCGGCGCGACCGGCTCCACCGCGACGGCGTTCTCGGCGCCCTTCTTCCACGAGTTCGCGCTCCGCGTGGCCGACGGCCAAGTGGACGCGATCCTCCAGCAGGCCACGGCCGAGGGCATCCTTGCCGGCATCCCGCTGGGTCGGTGGTATCCCGATCTGGCCGACTGCCTGCTGGTGGCCGTGACCGAGAAGCGGACCAAGGCGGAGATCGACCGGCTGGCCGGATTGTTGGGCTGACGGCCCTAGACGCCCTCAGAACGTGTTTGGAAATGCGTTGCGGCCGCTTTGGGGGCGCCACTGCTGGCTTGTCCAGCAGTGGCGCCCAATTTCAAAACACGTTCTCACGCGTGCGAGGGTGCTTCCCGTGTCGCTGGTTCCCATGTCCACGTAGGCGCGGACGTCGCGTCGGCGCGTTGCAGCACGTATCGCGCCAGCGCGAGTTGGCAGCGGCTTGCCGGCGCGAGGTCGAATGCCAGGGGCAGTGACACGCCCCGCTCGCGCCACCAGACTCTGCCGGTTTGGGTTGCCATGACGTCCAAGACGCACCGGGCGAATTGGCAGGCGGCGGGGAGTCCGCGGCGCACGTGACCCGGTAGGGGGCTATCGAAGCCGAACCGGGGCCACGTGTAGTATCCGTTCTCGTCCTTGCGCCGACCTGCGAGCGTGCGGATCCAACCGACCCCCAAGTCGGTCGCCGCCCGAACCTGCCGCGCGAAGATCCGCAACCCCAGCCCCTGCCCGCGACGCCGAGGCCAATGAACGCACAATGCGTCGAGATACAACACGACCACGCCGGCGCGACGCGACACCCGCCACGCGCCGTGGTAACCCTGCGTCGCCGGGTCGCGCAGCTCGAGGTAGAGCCCCTCGCGGTATGCCCCGATCTCCACCTCGCCGCCGTCCGGAGCGCCGGCCAGATTGGCCCATTGTTCCGAGGACAACTCCCGGCCGAAGAGCCGCCGGGCAGCCAGGATGATGGCCGATCGCTCGCCCGGGTAGTAGTCCACCGCTGGCGAAGGGCCAGCCCCCCCGACCGGCGCCCGCGGCGGGGTTTCCGCCAACGTCGTTGCCAGACACATGATCGGTACCGGGCGTGTTGCCGACTCGAAGCGTCATCCTGCCAACCCGGCGGTCCGCGTCCAGCGGACCCGACACCCAGCCGCCTGCCCGATCCCCACCCCTCCCGCGGAAGAAAGCACGACGTATTCGCGGGGCGGGCGGGGCGGCCGTCCGCCGGGGATTCTACGACCCCCGGTGACAAGGGCGCGTCACCCCGCCTGAATTGATCGGAACCAAGTTTCTTGCGGCCGCTTGTGTGATAAGCTGGCGACGACCTTTGCCAAGAAACGTCGCACGCCCCCCCCTTGCATGGGGCTCGCCGGCGGGTAAAGTAAAGGTTTAAGAGATCCTGTCCCGACTGGGCCCTCGGGCGATCGTCCGACGGCGCGAGCCGGAGCAACGGGCCTTGTGTCCTCGGGGCAACTGGCAGGAGAGGCGGTACGATGCGGATTGCGATCGGAAGCGATCATCGCGGCGCCCAGATGCGTTCGAAGATCGCCGAGCTGTTGCGGAATCTCGGCCAGGAGGTGATCGACGTCGGCTCCAACGGCCAGCAAAGCGTCGACTACCCCGACGTCGCCGCCAGCGTGGCCGGCCAGGTCAGTCGCGGCGAGGTGGAGCGGGGAATTCTCATTTGCGGCACGGGCATTGGCATGGCCATTGTCGCCAATAAGTTTCCCGGCGTCCGTGCCGCCCCCTGCCACGACTACGTTACCGCCGAACTGAGCCGTCGCAACAACGATCTAAACGTCCTTTGCCTCTCCGGCGACGTGCTCGGCGAGCGTTTGGCCGACCGCCTGATCGAGATCTGGCTTGCGACCGAGTTCGAGGGCGGGCGGCACCAGCGGCGCGTCGAGAAGATCAAGGCTCTCGAAGGGCGCAACGGCGACGACTAGTCCTCCATGCTGTTCGCGGGTACTGCCGCGCGCCGCGCGTCATCCCGAGCGAAGCGAAGGATCTGAACTCCTTTGACGCCAACGAGATCCTTCGCTGCGCTCAGGATGACGCGCGGTCTGGGCGAGGGTTCTCGGATAGGCTCTTAATTGAGGCTCATCCGGCTCGAGAATACGCCGGGCTTCGCCCGGGGATTTTCAAGGCATGAGTCCGGTGTCCCATGGCCCTTACCCGCGATT
>JAFGDS010000028.1 GCA_016931995.1 Pirellulales bacterium | reverse complement strand
CTTGCCTCCTTGTAAAGACTTACAAGGCAATTATATGGGCCGGGAACTCTTTCGTTTCCCCACTGCTAGCAGCTGCATAATGTTGCGCAAGCGGGAGAGGGGCCGGGAAATGAGGGGCGAGGGACGGGCGGTTTGACTGCCGATTTCTACACGGACGAGGACCCGTCGCGTAGAGTGCCACTGGCTCTGCCAGTGCCTGTCCGGTTAGACTATTGACACACTGGCAGAGCCAGTGGCACACGGCCGTCTGTTGACGCGAATGCCTTGCGATCATCATCCAGACATACCAAGGGATCTGCCATGCGACGAGCCAAAATTACCATCATTGGCGCCGGCAACGTGGGCGCGACGACCGCGCATTGGTGCGCGGCGGCCGAGTTGGGCGATATCGTCCTCTTGGACGTGCCCCAGACCGGTTCCATGCCGGAAGGCAAGGCCCTCGATCTGGCCCAATCGGCGCCGATCGCCGGGTTCGATTGCCGCATCACCGGCACAACGCGGTACGAGGACACGGCCGACAGCGACGTGGTCGTGGTCACGGCGGGCGTGCCGCGCAAGCCGGGCATGAGCCGCGACGACCTCTTGAGCACCAACGCCCGCATCGTCACGATCGTGGCCCAAAACGTCAAACGCGACAGCCCCGCGGCGACGGTCCTCGTCGTGAGCAATCCGCTGGACGCCATGGCGCAGCGGATGCTCCAGGTGACGGGTTTTCCGCCCCAGCGCGTAATGGGCCAGGCCGGCGTGTTGGATACGGCCCGCTTCCGCGCGTTTCTGGCCGCGGAGCTGGGCGTGAGCGTCGAGGACGTGTCGGCCATGCTCCTGGGCGGCCACGGCGACACGATGGTGCCCTTGGCCCGGTGCGCGGCGGTCGGCGGCATCCCGGTCACGCAGCTTCTCTCGCGCTCGCAACTCAACCGGATTATTGAGCGGACCCGGCAGGGCGGCGCGGAGATTGTCGGCCTGCTGAAGACCGGCAGCGCCTACTACGCTCCGGCCGCGGCGACGGCCCAAATGGTCGAGGCGATTGTCCGCGACAAGAAGCGGCTGGTGCCCTGCGCCGCCTACTGCGACCGGGAGTACGGCGTGGGCGGCTACTACGTCGGCGTGCCCGTGGTGCTGGGCGCCGGCGGCGTCGAGCGGATCGTCGAGGTCGAACTGGACGCCCAGGAACGGGCCGCGTTCGACCACAGCGTCGCCGCCGTGAAGTCCCTCGTCGAAGCCATGGCCCGGCTGACGGGGTAGCTCGGGGTGCCATGTCCACGCTTGCCGTGGACATGCCGGCGTGCGTGTGCCACTCTGGCTCTGCCAGTGTCGTGGCACACCGGACGGCCTGGCACTGGCAAAGCCAGTGGCACACAAAACTCTCCGCCCCGCGGGAATACACCAAGGGGGTAGTCCGCGAAGACTCATCAGGCACGGGATGTCCGCGACCCACCCTGTTGGACTGGCCAGTTAATACGCTGGGGGGAGCTTCCTGGCGGTCCGGCAGCGTCTGTCTACAATAAATGGAATGTGGGTTGCGCGTCTGGTACCATGACTGGGAGGTTGGACGCCCCCGCGGCGACGCGAGGACCCGACCGCCGGAACAGACGAAGTCGAGGTCACAACATGAAGCTCTCCCGTTGGGCCCCGCGGGCGGCCTGGGCCGCCGCGCTCGCGCTCGTGTTGGTTGGGCGCGGGGCGCCGGCTCAGGACGCGACCGAGGCCGGCAATCGCGCCTACCGCGCGGCCGCCGCGCTGCAACGCGGCGATCAATTCGAGCTGGCCGCCGACGCCTGGAACGATTTCCTCCAACAGTTCCCCGATCACGGCTTCGCTCCCCAGGCCTCCTTGAACCTGGGCATCTGCTGCCTCCAGGCCAACCGGCTGGACCAGGCCATCGCGACGCTCGGTTCGTTGGTCGAGAAGCAACCCAAGTTCGACCTCTTGGACGCGGCTTATCTCTACCTCGGCGTGGCGCGGTTTAACGCGGCCAAAGCCGGCCAAGCCGAGCGCTACGCGGACGCCACGGCCTCGTTCGACACGCTCATCGCGAAGTATCCGAAGAGCAAACATCTGGCCGAGGCGATCTACTACCGCGGCGAATGCGACTACGCGCAGGGCAAAAAGAAGGAAGCCGCCGGCTGGTACGAGCGGCTCGTCAAGGAGTATCCCAACGACGAGCTTATGGCCGACGCCCTGTACGCCTTGGGCACCGTCCGGGAGGAGCTGGGCGAGTTCGAGAAGGCCGGCGCCGCCTACGACGCGTTCCGCGAGAAGTTCCCCAAGCACGACCTCATCGTCGAGGTCGGCATGCGCCGCGGGGAGACGCTCTTTGGGCTCAAGCAATACGAGGCGGCGGCCGAGTGGTTTGCTTACGCCGCCCAGAGCAAGGGTTTTGCCCTGGCCGACCACGCCCTGCTCCGCCAGGCGGCGTCGCTGGCCCAGTTGAAGAAATATCCCGAGGCGGCCGCGCTTTACGCCGCGGTCGCCGTGAAGTTCCCCGAGTCCAAACGCATCGCCGAGGCCGAGTTGGCCGCCGGCAAGTGTTACTACCTGGCCGGCCAATGGGCCGACGCCCGCGGGGTGCTCGAAAAAGTCCTCGCCGCGGGCGGCGCTCTCGTGCCGGAAGCCGCGCACTGGACTGCCCGCAGCCTGCTCAAGGAGGGCAAATCCGCCGAAGCCCTCGCCGCGGTCGAAAACGCCCTGCCCGCCGCCGAAGCGGCCGAGAAAGATCCCTTCGCGGTCGAGTTGCTCTTGGATCGGGCCGACGCGCTGTACGAACTTCCGGACCGCCGGGCGGAGTCGATTGACCAGTACGCCTCGTTGGCCGAGAAGTACCCGGACGACCCGGCCGCCGATTCCGCGCTGTACATGGCCGGCTTCGCCGCGCTGGGACAAGGCGAGCACGCCCGGGCGCTGGGCCTGGCCGAAAAGTACCTGAAGAAATACGCCGACAGCCCGCTGCGGCCGGACGTCACGGCCATCGCCGCCGAGGCGCATCTGCTTTCCGGCGACCATGCCGAGGCCGAGCGGCTCTTTGGCCAGTTGCTCGACAAGCACGCCGGCCATCGCGACGCGGAGTCGTGGAAGGTCCGCCGCGGCTTGGCGCTCCATCTTCAAAAGAAGCACGCCGAGGTGGTCGCGGCCCTCGAGGGCGCACTGGGCGAGATCCACGCCAAGCCAGCCCTGGCCGAGGCGCACTACCTCGTCGGCGCGAGCCAGGAGGAGCTGGGCCAGCACGGCGCGGCCATTGCGTCGCTATCGTCCTCGCTGGCGGCCGATCCGAAATGGCGTCAGGCGGACGACGCGCTTTTGCTTCTGGCCAACGCTTATTACCGCGGCGGAGATCCGCAAAAGGCCGCCCAGACGGCCCGGCGGCTCCTGGCCGAGTTTCCCGAAAGCCGGCTGGCGGACCAGGCGAACTACTGGTTGGGCGAGTTCGCCTACGCCCAGGGCGACATGAAGACCGCCGCGGCCCAGTACGAAACGGTCCTGGCGAAATGGCCCACAAGCCCGTTGGCAACGCACGCGCTTTACGGCCTTGGCTGGGCGAAGCTCCAGCAGGGCGACCCCGCCGGCGCGGAGAAGACGCTCGATCGGCTCGTGGCCGAGTTTCCCGACAACAAGCTGATCCCACGCGCGCGTTTCGCCCGGGGCACCGCCCGGCAACAGCAAGGCAAGTTCGCCCCGGCAATCGAGGACCTGCAAACCCTGCTGGCCGCCGACCCCACGCCGCGCGAGCGGTCCGACGCCCGGTACGTCCTGGGGCTGTGCCAGGTGGGGCTCAAGCAGCACGCCGAGGCGGTCAAGACCTTCGAGGCGATGATCCAGGACGATCCGAAGTACGGCGGATCGGACAAGACGCTCTACGAGCTGGCCTGGGCGCTGAAGTCGTCGGGCAACCAGCCGGAGGCCCTGCGGCGGTTCGCGCAATTGGCCAAGGAGCATCCGGACAGCCCCTTGGCCGCCGAAAGCCTGTATCTCGTGGCCGAAGGTCAATACGACGAGAAGAAATTCGCCGAAGCCGCCGCGGCCTATTATGACGTGGGCCAGAAGGCGTCCGACTCGGGCCTGAAGGAGAAGGCCAGCTACAAGCTGGGCTGGTCCTACTTCAATCAGGACAAGTTCAACGAAGCCCAGGAGACGTTCGCCTTCCTGCGCCGGACGTTCCCCGAAGGCAAGCTGGCCGAGGACGCCGCCTTCATGCAGGGCGAGTGCTTCCGCCGCCAGGGCAAGCACGCCGAAGCGCTGGCCGCGTACGAATCAGTCAAGGAGCCCACGGGCAAGGACTTCAAGGTGCTCGGCCTGCTGCACGCCGGCCAGGCGGCCGCGCAGTTGGGCCAGTGGGACGCGAGCCTGAAGCTCCTGGCCGACGCCGTCGCGCGGTTTCCGGAGAGCGAGTACCTGCCCGAGATTCTCTACGAGCAAGGCGCGGCCCAGCAAAACCTCGGCAAGCCGGACGAGGCCGTGAAGCTCTACCAGACGGTCGTGGCCAAGACCAACCGCGAGGTGGCCGCCCGGGCGCTGTTCATGGTCGGCGAGCTTCAGTTCGACAAGAAGGAGCACGCCGAGGCGATCAAGACGTTTTATCAGGTGATTTACGGCTACAGCTACCCCGAGTGGCAGGCCAGCGCCACGTACGAGGCCGCCCGCTGCTTCGAGGTGCTCGAGCGTCCCGAGCAGGCCGTGAAGCTGTACAAGGAGCTGATCGAAAAATACCCCAACCACGACAAAGCCGCGCTGGCGAAGAAGCGGCTGGAGTCGATGGGCGAAAAGAAATGAAGAATTCACCACGGAGACACGGGGAGCACGGAGAGGAACAGATAAATGATGAGATGATTGGTTGACGACGGATCGTCTCTTTCAGTCAGTGAAACCCTGGTGTGGCCCCGTTGGGACGCGAATCCGAAATACGTCAATGTCGCGGCCCTTGAGCCAATGACCATCTCCGTGGCCTCCGTGTCTCCGTGGTGATCTCCCGTCTGACAACATGTTGACGTTGTGGTAGGGGCTGCGTTTAAGTGACCTTTCCTGTGAGCCCGCTCATGTCACTTCCTTTTCTTTCGACTCGTCGATGGCTTGCGCCCGCGTTGGTCCTGGGACTGGCGGGGGCGATCTTCGTATTTCCGGCCGCGGCGCAAGCGCAGGACGCGACCGGGCCGTCCGCCACGCCGCCCACGGTGGAGGACATCGCCAAACAGGCCGAGAAGGATCTGGCTGCCCAGCCGGCCGGCGAGCCGGACGCCGTGCTGCAAGGGCCCGTCGTCGAGGAGCCGAAGATCAATCTGCTGGAGCTTCTCTTCAAGGGCGGGCCGCTCATGTGGCCCATCCTGCTGATGTCGCTGGTGGTCGTCGCGTTCGGCGCGGAGCGGATGCTGGGGCTGCGGCGGCGCAAGGTGCTGCCGCCGGCGCTGATCCACGGTCTGGGCGCGCTGGCCGGTCAGCCCGGCGGGCTCGACCCGCGCAAGGCGTACAAGCTCTGCCAGCAATACCCTTCGGCCGCGGCGAACATCATCCGCTCCATGCTGCTGAAGGTCGGACGCCCCCACGCGGAGCTTGAAACAGCCGTTACCGAGGCCCAGCGCCGCGAGGGCACGAAGCTGTTCGCCAACATCCGTTGGCTCGTGCTGGCCGAGGGCGTGGCGCCCCTGTTGGGCCTGTTGGGCACGGTCTGGGGGATGATCCTCGCGTTCTTCGCCACGGCCAATTTGCCCACCGGCGCCAACAAGGCCCAGGTCCTCGCCGAAGGCATCTACCAGGCCCTGGTGACCACGCTGGCCGGCCTGACCGTGGCCATTCCGGCGGCCCTGTTGGCCCACATGTTCGAAGGCAAGATCCAGCGGCTCTTTTGCGAGCTGGACGAGACGCTCCTGGGCCTGATGCCGCAACTCGAACGCTTCGAGGGCCGCCTGCGCGTTCGCCACGACGACCCGGCCGACGCGCCGATGCCTGAAACGTTGGGAACCACGGATAAACACAGATGAACACGGATGAGAGAGACGCAAGGTTGAAGAAGAAGAGATGAAGGAAAGGAACCGCAGATGAACGCAGATGAGGAATTTGATGTGCGATCTCGTGCGTGTCTCGGTCTCCCAAAGAACGTGATTATCCAACGTCATCCCGAGCGCAGCGAAGGATCTCGTTGGTGTTCGACGGCGACAGATCCTTCGCTGCGCTCAGGATGACGGTAAGATGGAGCACGTAATTAGAACCTGCTTCCACCCAACGCCACCTGCGAGCCAAAGAGGGTCGCTCCACCAAATACCATCTGCGTTCATCTGCGGTTCCTTCCCTTTGTTTCTTTAGTGTCCGGAGCCGAGCATGACTGTTGAGATCAACCGCGGCAAGGTTTTGGGCAGGCTGAACCTGACGCCGCTGATCGACTGCGTGTTTCTGCTTCTGATTTTCTTCCTCGTCGCGACGCGATTTGCCGAGGAGGAGCGGGAGATGGACGTCATGCTGCCCGAGGCCAGCGAGGCCCGGCCCTTGACGATAGCGCCCAAGGAGCTGTTTATCAACATCAACAAGGAAGGCCAGTACTACGTCACGGGTAAGCTCCTGAGCCTGCCGGAGCTTCAGCAGTTGCTCAAGACGGCCTGGGTGGACAACCAACACCAGACGGTCGTCATCCGCGCCGACAAGCGGTGCATCTGGGAGCACGTCGTCGCGGCCATGAACGCCTGCAATAAAGCCCATATCCACGATTACCGAGTCACCACGCGGGACGGATGAGCCGCGCCATGCCCCCACGCACCCGACAAGTCGTTCGCAAGGTGGATCCCCGCCTGGTCGCCGATTTCGACGACCAGCTCTGGCCGATCAACTGCGCGATCCTGATCCTGGCCGGGTTCGCCTCGGGCATCGCCATCGCCACGGGCGATTGGCGCGCGGAGAATCTGCTCTACAACACCGTGTTCCGGCTGGCGATGGTTGCGCTGGCCCTGGGCGCGGCCCTGGTGGCGGTGGTTTTCCTTCAAGGTCGGGTGGTGCGCCGCGTGCAGCTTTGCGTGCTGGTGAGTCTCTTGGTGCATCTGGCGCTGGGACTCTTTTTTCACCAGCAGTACATCAAACTGATGGCCGCCTGGCGCGAGGCCGACGCCGCGCGGCCGATCGAGAAGGACGATCCCCGCCTGGTCGTGCCGGATTATCATTGGGAGAACATCGAGCGGCCGGAGAGCAGGCATACGTTCGAGGAGCCCGTCGAAGTCGAAGCGCCCAAGCCAACCGATCCGGAGCCGATCGCGCCGCGGCCGGTCGAGCACGACGTGCCGCTTGAGAAGACGCCGACGGTCGAGCCGGCGTCGCCTCGGCCGCAGCAGCCCGATCCGGTCGAGATCCACCGTGCGGAGCCGACCGCGCCGCGTCGGGCGCAACTGGCCGCCGGGGCGCAGATCAGCCGTCAGGAGTGGAAGCGCCGTCCGGAGCCCAACGAGCCGATGAACGAGCCCGAAGCGATCCAGCCGGCGGCGACGGCGCCGGAGAACCTTCGGGCCGACGTGGCCGCGCCGGCCCGCCGGGCAACCGATCCGGCCAAACCGCGGCGCGAGGCGTCCGAGACCGCGCCGTCGGCCACGCGCCCGCAAGAGGCCGCGGCGCTAGCGCGAACCGAGCGCGCCGAGGAGCCGCTCGTTGACCAGCCCACCGCGCCCGGGCTGGATCGCCGGCCGCGCAACCCGACCGATCTGGCCCAGGCCGAGCCGGCCGATGCGCCGCCGGCGCCCGCTGCGGCGAGTCCCAACGAACAGGTTTTGAGCCCGGCGGAGCGCCGCGCCACGGAGGCGGCCAAATCGGGCGCACGCGAGTCGGTTCCCGAGCGGGTTCTGGCCGCCGATGAATCATCCATTCCGCCTGGCAATGCGTCCGTGGTGAGAGCCCTTGCGGTCGTGCGATCCGAGCAGTCGGTGGCCACGCCTGACCTTTCCGGCCAAACCGCGGCCACTCAGCCCGGTACGCTCGCGCGGTCCGCCGCGGGCGTGGACGTGCCGTCGGCCGTGTTGGCCACGTCCGAGCCGGCGCGGACGCCGGCTCCCGCTGGCGGCGTGCCGGGCAGCGTGCTCGAGGCTGTCGGCGAACTGCCCATCGCCCGGGCGGCCGCCGTGGCGCCGCGCGGCGCCAAGTCGTCTTCCTCCGGCGAGGCGGTGTTGACCGTGGGTTCGAAGGACGCCGTGGCGCGGCAGGGCATCGCCCGCGCCGCGGGCCACCAGCGCCGCCGGCTGGCTGCGGAGACGTCCACCGTGCATGTGGAGAGGAGTCAGGCGTCGGGTATCGCGGCGTTGGCCCCGCCGTTTGAATCGCCGATGCCTGCCGGACCCGGCGCGCCGGCGGCCAGCGAGGGGACCGCGTCGCGGCTGACGGCCAACTCGTCGGCCACGGCCGCCCTGCGCGGCGGGAGCCCGTCGGTGGCGGCCCAGCGGCCCAGCGTGGGCTCGGGTCCCGTCACGGCCGGAAGCGGCAGTCCGGATCAAATCGGCGCGGCGCAGCTCGCCCGGGTGACGCGGCACGAGTCGGTTTCGTCGGCCATCTCGGCGGGCGGGACGCCCTCGCCCACGCGGCAGCTCGGCAAGATCGTCGCGCCGGCGGGCACGGTCGACGCCCCGCAGATCGCGGCCGCCGCGCCGTCCGAGGGCCGACCCGGTGGCGCGCCGCTGGAGGCGCGAACCGACCATCAACGCCAGGGCCAGCCGGGCTTGCCCAGCGGGCAGTCGGGCGAGGCTCGCGAGGGCGCGATCGCCTCGCTTCAGACGGAAGGCCAACCGCTCGCGGCGGTGGCGGGCAGTCGGGCGGAGGCTTCCGAGCGGGACGCCACGGGCGGCGGAACCGGTCCGGCCGCCAGCGCGACCTTGGCCCGAGCCGATCGCGGCGTCCGCGTGCCGATGGGCGTCGTGGGGGCCGAAAACCTGCCCGAGCCCGGCGCGGGCGGCGTGCCTTCGGGCACGGGCGAGGCGGCCAGTCGGCTCGAGGTCGGATCGATGGCGGCGGGCAGTCCGCCGAGCGATGCCGCGAGTGGATCGATCGGCTTCGAGCGAGCCCACGGGGTCTCATCGGGCGACATGGCGCGGGACCTGGCCCAGACGCAGCCGAGGGCGGGTGGCGCGGTCGGCACAACGCCCGGCGCCACGGCCGGTCCGCGGCGTCTTCCACGGGGCGACGAACCGGGCCCAACGTTGGCCGCTCCATCCAGCGGCGGACCGCTCCGCCGCACCAACACGGCCGGCCTGCCGCGCGGCTTGGCCAACACGCTGGGCCAGGAGCCCGCGGCGGTCTCCGGACCGGTGGAGGGGCCGGGCCAGATCACCCTGACAGCCGGACTGGAAGAGGCCGCGCCCACGCGCCGCGCCGGCGGGCTGCCCGTCCAGATCGCCGCCAAACTGGGCCCCGGCGGGTTGAGCTACGAAGCGTCGGCCCAGGTGGGCATTCCCAGTCATCGGGCGCGGCCCGAAAGCGAAGTGGTCCACGCCCTGTCCCGCCGGTTTCTCGTCGAGCAAAGCGGCGGACGGCTGGCCGTCGACGGCCGCGCGCACGATCTGCCCACCGAAGCCTACCGCCAGCGCGACCCGGGCCTTCGAGCCCGCGCCGTGGAAATCTACGGCGGCACCGAAGGAACCGAGCGAGCGGTCGAAATGGGGCTGGAGTTCCTCGTGCGATGCCAATTCGCCGATGGACGCTGGAGCCTGTCGGAACTGCCCGCTGGAGCGCCCGCCGGCGACGACCCCGCCTTGGGCAGCATGGAATCCGACACGGCGGCCACGGGCCTGGCGTTGCTCTCGTTCTTTGGGGCTGGCTACACGCATCAAAGCGACAAACATCGGGCCACGGTGCGCCGCGGGCTCGAATGGCTCCTGGCCAATCAAAAGCCCGACGGCGACCTGTTCACCGGCGGAACCAACTACGCCCGGCTCTACAGCCACGGCATCGCGGCAATCGCCCTGTGCGAAGCCTACGGCATGACCCGCGATCCACAACTCCGCGAGCCGGCCCAGCGCGCGATCCGGTTCATCATCGAGGCGCAGCACCCGACGCGCGGCGGCTGGCGCTACGAGCCGCGGACGGAGTCGGACACGTCCGTGTCCGGCTGGCAATTGATGGCGCTGAAAAGCGCGCAGATGGCCGGGCTAGCCGTCCCCGAGGAAACGCTGCGGCGCGTCTCCGCGTGGCTCGATTCCGCGCAGGCGGACGGCGGCACGCGGTACATCTACAATCCCCACGCCGGCGACACGCCCGAACAACGGGCCGGGCGCGTGCCCAACCTGGCCATGACGGCCGAAGGCACGTTGATGCGGATGTATCTGGGCTGGTCCAGTCAACACGCCGCGCTGGTCGGCGCGGCCAACCACCTCAAGGCCAATCTGCCCCAAGCCGCCGCCAACGGCGCGAACGCCCGCGACGCCTATTACTGGTATTACGCCACGCAGGTCATGTTCCAAATGCAGGGCGACTACTGGGAGGCGTGGAACAACCGCCTGCACCCGCTGTTAGAGAGCAGCCAGGCCCAGACGGGTCCCATGGCCGGAAGCTGGCACCCGGCGCGGCCGGTCCGCGACCGTTGGGGCCACGCCGGAGGACGGATCTACGTCACCGCGATGAACCTGCTCATGCTCGAGGTCTACTACCGGCATCTGCCGCTGTTCCAGACGCTCGAACCGTGAGCGGGACTCGGGATTCGGGATTCGGGGACTGAAGTCGCTTCCGAACCCCGACTTCCGAGATCGACAGCCGCTTGCGGCTTCGCAAGGACCCTCCCGGCCGACGCTCAGTAATTGAACCGCGCGCCGCGGCGGCGCAGGTCGGCGACCAGTTGGGGCGTGGTGGTGTAAACCACGGCGTCAAAACCCGCCGCGCGGGCGCCCTCGACATGGCCGGGCGTGTCGTCCACGAAGAAGATCGCCTCGGGCGGCTCGTCGGCCAGCTCGGCCGCGGCCAAGAAGATTTCGCGGTCGGGCTTCATGCGGTGGATGTCGAAGCTCATCGCCGCCACGTCGAACAAACTGCCGAGGATCCGGTAGCGCCGCCGACAGTGCTCCCAGTGACTTTGGCACGTGTTCGACAACACACCCATCCGATGACCCGCCGCGCGAAACTGCGCCACCACCGGCAGCATGCTCAGCTTCAGCTCGAAGATGTCGCTGGCGGCCCGCTCCAGCGCCGCGGGATCGGGTTGCGAGCCCGTCTCGCGGCGAAAGGTATCGAGGAACTCCTCGCCCGATACGTCGCCCAACTCGAGCCGCTGTTGCAGTCCCGTGTCGAAGATCGCTTTCCGGACCCGCTCGGGCGGCACCCCGGCCACCTCGCCCATCTGACGCAGCATCCGATCGACGTCGAAATCGACCAGCACCCTGCCCATGTCGAAGTAGAAGAATCGCGGCGTTGCGTCGTTCATGGCACTGTCGATTTCTCGGCGTCCCGCGATTTCCACGTCATCCCGAGCGAAGCGAAGGATCTCGTGCGACACCCGCACAAGTCCAGATGCTTCGCTCCGCTCAGCATGGCGAGGTTTTGCTAGGCATGACGTAAGGCTTCGCTCCACCCGACGCGAGGCTTACGCGATCTTTCCGTAGCCCAGGCGTTCACGCCTGGGGATCGAACGACAACCGGTATGTCCTTTTTCTCCAGGTCCCCTTCAGGGGACGAGAATGGGCGAAAACGGTCGAGGAATCAACCCAGCGCCCCTAAAGGGGCGGTAAAGGAACGGAATACGTTTCTGATCCTTGTCTTGGTCCTTGGTCCTGGGCTAGAGAAAAGGCATGTAAACGCCCGCGCTACAAGAAACGGGTCTGCAAATATGTCAAACGACTGATTGTGATCTCTGTTCGAGCGAACGCCGCATGGACCAGTGCTTCCACCCCCAACCGACTCTCTGCACCGATGTCTGCGGTCCAAAACGGCCCCTACATGAAGTGCCACTCGCCCGACCAAACGACGTAGACGCCCAGGAGGAGATTGGTCACCGCGTGGGCGGCGACGCAATCCCAGAAGTTCCGCGTGCGGAGCATCAACCAGGTGACCATCGAGAACCACGCGGCCGCGGCCACGAGTTCGGCCGGATGGCTTACCATACCATAGCCGGCCGCCACGGCGACGACCAGGGCGCCGCCCTGTCCGAAGGGGACTTTCCACCAATCGCGCTGCTGGATGAATCGCAGGAGGAACCCGCGGAGAAAGCCCTCCTCGACCAGCGGCACGAGCGCGGCCAGCCCGAAGAATCGGACGGCCAGAAACGTCCGCGCCCAGGCCGGCCGGTCGGCCAGTTTGTCGAGGGGATTGTAGGCGCTGCGCTCGCCCAAGCCGAGGAACTGGCCCAACCCCAGGGGGCCTAGGATGCGTTCTTCCAGGTCGAGTTTGCCAAGTCCAACCCAGACCACGATTCCAACGACGCCCACGGCAACGGCCAGGGGACTCACGCGGAGCGGGAACTGCCGGTAGCCGGGCAGCACGAAGGCCACGGCCAGCGCCGTCAGAACGATCTTGGCGGTGTATACCCAGGCGTAGGCGCGATACGGAATGGAAAGCCCCAGGCCGGCCCCGCCCAGCTTCTCCGGCGTCGGTTCCAGCGAGCCGACCAACAGGAACACGACAAAGGGCAGCAGGAACACCAGCCAGGGGTTGGTGCGCGGCGAGGTCGCGTCTGATCCAGCGCCGTTGTTGGACACGGTAAGGTCTCCCTACGAGAGCACGCTCGGCAAGAGAACGAAGAGGACACCACGGATGAACACAGATTAACACGGATGGAAGGGACGTGCCACGGGCTCTGCCAATGCGGAACGACCGTGCCGGACGGCACTGGCAGAGCCAGTGGCACCCAAGGACCATCCGCGTTCATCCGCGGCTCCCGTCCGCTGCCCAGGGAATCCGCCCTACCGCGGCGTGGTGGCGGGGCGGACGGCGGTCTGGCGGGCGATCTGGAGCGCGGCGGCCAGCACCGGGTCTTCGCCGGCCGGGTCGATCGCGCCGTTGACGGGCCGGGCGGCCTGATGGACCTCGATGTCGGGCTTCACGCCGACCACGCTGTAGGGGCGACTGTTGGGCGAATAGAACTTCGCCGTCGTCAGGCGCATGCCCGCCAGGCTCGCATGAAGCGGGAAGATCCCCTGCACCGACCCCTTGCCGTAGCTTTGCTGGCCCACCAGCGTCCCGCGGCGATGATCCTGGATGGCGCCGGCGAAGATCTCCGCCGCGCTGGCGCTCTCCTGGTCGATGAGCACCACAAGCGGCATGCGCCACGTGCCCGCCGCGTGGGCCGAATACGTGAAGATCTCCTGAAGGCTCCGCCCCCGCGTGGAGACGATCACGCCGTGGTCGAGGAACTTGTCGACCACCTCGACCGCGCTGACCAACAGCCCGCCCGGATTGCCGCGCAGGTCCATGATGAGCCCCCCGCGCATCCCCTCGCGGTTGAGCCGCCACAGGGCGTCGTCCAAATCGCGGCAGGTGGTTTTCTGGAAGCACGTCAGGCGCAGGTAGCCGATGCCCTGCTGGGTGTCGATCATGCGGACCCCATCGACGCTGGGCACGTCGACGCGGCGGCGCTGCACGCGGAGAAGCCGCGGCGCCTCGCCCCTCGCGGCCAGCGAAAGCTCGACGAAGCTCCCCGATTCCCCCTGCAAAAGATTGGCGGCCTCGGCCGTCGACGTCTCGCTCACCGTGCGGCCGTCGACCGCGAGAATTTCATCCCGCGGGTGGATGCCCACCTCTTCGGCCGGGCTGCCCGGAATGACGCGGAGTATCACCAACCGACCGTCTTCCAGCTTCAACTCGATGCCCAACCCCACGAAATTGCCTTCGATCTGGGAATAGATCTCATTGAGCTGGTCCGCGGTGAGGTAGGCCGAGTACACGTCGAGCGAATTGGCCGCGCCACAGGCAAACTCGAACACCGCCGCGACCGGCGCCAACCCCAAAACCCGCTGGCCAAGATCGCCCGCGGCGCGCACGGCCTCGCGGGCGTCCTCGCGGGTACGGATCACCCGCTCGCCGATCTCGCGGCGCAGGGCCTGGCGGAAGGCGCCGACGGCGCCGAGCTTGTCCGCCGCGACGTTCCGCCGGAGGAACGCGTCCTCGACCAGGGCAATATCGAGCGTGTTCGCGCCCTGCTCGACCAGCTCTTTCCAGTGGGGCGCTTCGACGTAATGCGATTGGATCTTCAGAAGAACCTCGTCGTAAAGGTCCAGCGCCGCCGGCAGCGCGAGCCCGTCCATCGTTTCGGCAAAGCTCGCGTCGGCGTAGCGCCGCCGCACGTCGTAGTGCATGCGGCTGAAGTCGAAGCGGCGCTCGAGGCTGGCCTGGCCGGGAAACCGGCGGATCGCCTTCTCGTAATGCGCCAGGGCCTCGTCCCACCGATTCTCCACTTCCAGCCGCCGACCCTGCCGTAGGAGCTCGCCGATCTCGGCGGGATCGACAGGGCTCTCCTGGGCCGCCGCCCAAGCCGCCGTCCACGCAAGAAGGAAAGGCAGAATCGCCAGAATCGCAAACCGGGCGAAAACCCGACTTGGGAGGACCCGAGGTCGCATGTTGCTGTCCGTCACGGGGTGTGAGCGTCCTCGCGGCGCGGCAGATACAGCGACCGGTCGGCGTGCGGCCGCCACTGCGGACACGTGGAAACGCTTGGGGATGGCGGGGAGGGCCGAGGCCGGCGGCGCAGGTCCAACACCACCAGCCACTGAGGAATATAGGCCACGTTCCGCCCCGCGTCAAAAACCCAGTCGATGATTTTGCCGCGCGCAGTCGCTACAACCACACCAACCCCACCGGGTGATTTCGCGTCGCAACGGCGGCGCTACGTCGTCGCGTGGGAAACCATCGCATCGGTCGTAGCGAGCCGACCGAATCGAGCGCGCGTGCGGGCAAAACGTGCGGTCCTCGCAAGGGGCGCGTGTGCCACTGGCTTTGCCAGTGCTTGTCCCCAACAGGCCAGGAGAACCACCCTATCCGGTTAACGGCAAGCTCACTGCAAGAGACACCGGCAAAACCAGTGGCGCCCGGCAAGCACCCACGCCGTTCAAATCTTGCCCTGGCTCACCAACCGGGCGAAGTGGTCGAAGGAGCGGTCGAACGTCGCCTCGGCGTCGTCCGGAAAACAGCACGCCGGGAGCTGCCGGGACCGAAGATGATAGCTCAAGCAATCGCAGCACACGCCCTTGCGCGAGCAGGGCTCGTAGCTGCAATTGCAGCCCTTCATGTTGCGTTCCTTCTTGCACTCCATGGGAAACCTCGCAGTGGGTCGGGACCGGGCCGCATCGTCCGAACAGCGGCAGACTCAAAATAGACGGTTCATCCCCTCACCATGTACCGGCGGCGGCGGCCCGTCAAGCTGCCGGGTTGAGGAAGCCTTCACCGCGCGCCCGATCGCTCCAATTCGAGCAAGCGGCGTTTGATCGCCGTGCCCCCAGGCGAGGAGAAGCCGCCGAGCCGGCCGGACGCGGCAACCACGCGATGGCAGGGGATAACGATTGGGCAGGGGTTGGCGGCCATGGCCCCGCCGACCGCCCGGGCGGCCCCGGGGCGGCCCACCCGGTCGGCAAGCTGTCCGTAGGTCACCGTCCCCCCATACGGAATCCCCCGACACAGTTCCAGCACGCGGCGATGGAATTCGCCCAACTGGGCCAAGTCGACCGGCACATCGGTCAGATCGACTGGCTGACCAGCCGCGTACTCGGCCAACCGCGCCGCAAGGTCGGCCAGCGCCTCGCCTGGCGGGGCGACGCTGGGCGGTTCACCCCGCCAAAGGGTCGCAACCGCCGCTTGCCGGTCGGCGTGGCCAAACGTGACCCGGCACACCGCGCCCCAGGCCCCCAGCACGGCGAACCAACCCAATGCGGACCCGAAGGCAATCAGCTCCAACGGACACTCGTCGCGCGCGGACATGGGCATCCTCCCTGGGAAATCCCCTTCTTTTTCGAGACGAAGCGCCGCAAGCCGCAAGCCCCCGCCTTTGACACTCAGGGCCCCATGGCCCTATACTACAGCACGTGTGACCGTTGGGCTCCCCGGTGGACAAGCACCCCCCGCGGGCGATTGCGCTTTGGCTCACGTCTCCTCGTGTCGCCCATAATGTCGTCCAAGAAGGAATACCCAGGAACGCCATGAACCGTTACAGCTCCCTCTGCGACGACTTCTACATCAACATGAACCTCAGCACGGAGATGGAGCTTCCCACTAATCGGGAGACGATTCTCCACTTCTTCGAGCGGATCCAGAAGAACTATCCGTCCATGCGGAACTTCTACTGCCGCGAGCGGGGGGATTTTGTCCTGGAGGAAGACAAGGATCGCGGGGACTACCGCTGGGCCACCATCGAGACGCGCCGCGTTTGCTCGGGCCAGGTCAACCCCGAGGCCATCGAGGACGCCATGAACCAGCATCAACTCGTGCTCGAGTTGGCGCCCTACATGCTCTCGGTCAGCCCTTTGGATTGCGAGGCGCTCGATCTGCTGTTCGGATTCGATTTTACGTTCCGCGGCAATCACAACCAGGTCGTGGCCGAGGCGCTGGGCGTCAGCCCGGCCATGGAGCGCATCACCGAGGTGCCCGGCGCAAGCGTGATCAATTTCGAGCCCTCCGTTACCGTCGCGTTGGACGAGGACTGCCGCACGCAGTGCCGCCTGAGCGTCGAGACGCGCACCAGCGCGTACCAGGTTCGCACGGGCGATTTCTCGGAGGATCAACTCAGCGTGTACGTCACCGCCCGGCAATACGGCAGCCTGGGGCCCGACAGCTCCTTCAAGTCGGTGCTGGAGAATCTGCAGCAGGTGTGCCACGAAATGCTCGACAATCACGTCATCGAGCAACTGCTGCAACCGCTGAAGCGCACGATTGCGTTGCGGAGAACGCTTTAGCCGCAAGATCGGTCAGCCAGACCGCTTGCGCCGGCGCCGCCACGCGACGCCCGCCGCGCAGAGCCCCAAGAAGGCCCAGACCGCGAGGCTGGCGGGCTCGGGGTTGTCCATTCCCGGTTCCTCGGGCGGCGGGTCGAGCGACCAGTTGGCCGCGAGGATGCCCAGGTCGAGGTCATCCACCATGCCGTCGCCGTTGAAATCGCCGTTCGTGCCCGGAACGCTTGGCTTGAACCAATGCGCGGCAAGAATCGCGGCGTCGAGCTTGTCCACCCGGCCATCCAGATTAGCGTCGCCAGGCAGCGCCGGCGCCGCGCACGCGGGACCAGCCCCCAACGCGCAAGCCAACACGGCTGCCAACGCACAGGCCGAGATTCGCCAAGACATCGTGGATCGCCTCAAAGAATCCTCGTTCTCCGCAACCGGCACATCCTTATTACGCCAATTCCAATTATAGTCACACGGCGTCCGAGTCAAGTCTCCCGTTGGCTTGGAAAACGGGATTTTCACGCTCCCCACGGAGAACCCCCTCCATTGGCTTTGGCGCATTGGCTAGCGTGGGGGAGTCGCCGTCTGGCGAGTGATGGAAATCCAAAACTCGTCCAGCGACCTGACCAACATGAGAAAGTGCTCCACGCGGATCGGCTTGGTGATGTAGCTGTGGCAATTCAGGTCGCGGGCCTGAAGAATATCCGCCTCGGCCTGAGACGTGGTCAACACGACCACCGGTATCCCACCGAACGAGGGATCCTTGCCCAGGTCCGCCAGCAGTTCGCGGCCGTCGCGCTTGGGCAAATTCAGGTCCAGAAGGATCAGGTCGGGACGCGGCGCCTCGCTGTACTTGCCCTCGTGGCGGAGAAACGCCAGCGCCTCCTCCCCGTCGGTGGCCACGTGCAGATTGTTCGTGATTTTAGCCTCGTTGAGCGTTTGCTGGGTCTCCCAGACATCGTCCGGATCGTCTTCGATCAGGAGCAATTCGACCATATGGCCCGGCGGCGTGGAATGCATGGCGACACCCCCCTAAAAGCAAACCTGGGTGACTGGTCCACGTTTGCGTGGTCACGCAAGACGACTCGCTAGCCTCACTGTAGCGGCAACCGCCTTCCGTGCAAGCCTTGACCCCTTCCGTCGGGGCATGTGGTTTGCGATGCCATTGCAGGTGCTGGTATACTAGTGGTATCCCGAAAGCCTCACTCGACGTCAACGAGAACACCCATGGCCGCAAACAAAGAATCGCTTCGCCAACAGGCCTACTCGCACATCCACGACCGCATCGCCTCGGGAGGGCTCCGCCCAGGGAGCGTCGTCTCCGAACTCTCGTTGGCCAAGGAGATCGGCATCAGCCGCACGCCCGTCCGCGAGGCCATCCGCCAACTTCAAACCGAAGGGCTCGTCGAACAAGTCCCCCGCTACGGGACGATCGTCCGCACCCCGCGCCGCCGCGAACTGATCGAGCTGTTCCAGCTCCGCGAGGCCCTGGAGTCCTTCGCCGCAAGCTTGGCCGCCGCGACGATCCTCCCGGAGGATCTGGGCCTGCTCGAACGATTGTGCCAGCAGCACGCCGACGTGGCCCGCGAGCTCGAGGCCTCCGGCCGCCGCGCGCTGGATGGCGATATGGTCCGGCGTTTCCTCGCGGCCGACATGGCGTTTCACATGCTCTTGATCCGCGCGGCGGGCAACGGCCGGATCATGAAGCTCGTGAACGACTCGCACGTGTTGATGAAGGTCTTCGCGTCGAAGCAGCAGGACTACGACCTGGGGCTGGTCATCGGTGCCCATCAGGTGCATCGGCAGATTCTGGACGCCGTGCGGCGGCGCGACGGCGAGAGCGCCCGCGAGATCATGGCCCGCCACATCCGCGCGAGCCTCAAGGAAACGCTCGCCCGCTACGACGCGATGCTCGTCGAGGGCGAGGGCCCGGCCGACGCGGCGTTGACCTTGCCGCAGAGCGTCGTGGAGGAATTGGCCAAGATCGAAGATGAACTGACGGATGCCACGGAGGTGAGCGGGACGGCCTGAGAACGTGTTTTGAAATGCGTTTCGACCGCCGCGGGGGTGCCACTGCTGGCTTGTCCAGCAGTGTTTCTCCCCCGGAACCGACCTTTTCTCCCGCAGGATTCACCGGGCACTGCTGGACAAGCCAGCAGTGGCACCCATTTTCAAAACACGTTCTGAGCGCGACGGGCCGCCGAATGGAGCAGAGTCCATGCGATTGCCGTTTGTCTTATTGCTGACGTGCGCGGTGGCCGCCGGCGCGGCCCGCGGGGAGTTATCCCCGCGGCTGACGCGGCTGGAATTCAACCATCCCGGCCTCGTGGTCGATTTGGGCGTGGGGCTTTGGGCGTGTCCGGCGCCGATGGATTTCGACGGCGACGGGGATTTCGACCTCATCGTCTCCTGTCCCGACGTGCCCTACAATGGGACGTATTTCTTCGAGAATCCCGGCGGCGACGCCAAGTATCCGTTATTCAAATCGGCCGTGCGGATCGGCCGCGGCGCGCACGACGTCACGTCGTCGTACGTCGCCGGCCGGACGCGGATCCTCCTGCCCGGCCGCGAGGCGATTGATTTCACCGTCAGCGGTCTGGAAAAGACCGAGCCGCTGGGCGTTGGGCCCAACGTCCACACCGGGCCGGTCCGCGCCAACCAGTGGCGCTGGGTCGATTTCGACGGCGACGGCCGGCTCGACCTCGTGGTCGGCGTGGGCGATTGGAGCGACTACGGCTGGGACAACGCCTTCGACGCCCAAGGCCGCTGGACCCGCGGACCCTTGCACGGTTACGTCTACCTGCTGCGCAACACGGGCAGTGACGACGCGCCGCGCTTCGACAAGCCGGCGAGGATCGAAGCCGGCGGGCGGCCGGTGGACGTTTTCGGACGCCCCTCGCCCAATCTGGCCGATTTCGACGGCGACGGCGACCTGGACCTGCTCTGCGGCGAGTTTCTCGACAAGCTGACGTACTTCGAGAACGTCGGCACGCGGCGCGAGCCCCAATACGCGGCCGGCCGGTTTCTGGTGGGCGACGACGACCGGCCGCTGCGGATGGATCTGTGCATGATCACGCCCGTGGCGTTCGACTGGGACCGCGACGGCGACGAGGACCTCGTCGTTGGGCAAGAAGACGGCCGGGTGGCGCTCGTGGAGCACACGGGCGATGTGGTCGCGGGGCTGCCGCGCTTCGCGCCGCCGCGGTTCTTTCGCCAGGAAGCCCGCGAGGTGAAGTTCGGCGCGTTGGTCACGCCGGTGGGCTGCGATTTCGACGGCGACGGCGACGAAGACCTTCTCTGCGGCAACACGGCGGGCTACATCGGCCTGATCGAAAACCTGGACGGCGGCTGCCCGCCCAGGTTCGCCGAGCCGCGTTGCCTCGAAGCCGCGGGCGAGGTCATCCGCATCGAGGCCGGGCCCAACGGGAGCATCCAAGGCCCCTGCGAGGCGAAATGGGGCTACACCACCCTCGGCGTGGCCGACTGGGACCACGACGGGCGGTTGGACGTCCTGGCCAATTCGATCTGGGGCCGGGTGGTCTGGTACCGGAACGTCGGAACCCCGCGCGAGCCGAAGCTGGCCGCGGCCGAGCCGATCGCGGTCACGTGGCCCGGCAAGCCGCCCAAGCCGGCCTGGAACTGGTGGGATCCGAAGGACCACGAACTTGTGACCCAATGGCGGACCACGCCCGTGCCGGTGGATTTCGACCGCGACGGCCTTTGCGACCTGGTGATGCTCGACCACGAAGGCTACCTGTCGTGGTTTCCCCGCCGGCGCGAGGGCGACTCGCTCGTGTTGTTGCCGCCGCGACGGGCCTTCGTCGATTCGCGCGGCAAGCCGTTGCGGTTCAACGCCAAGCGGGCCGGCAAGAGCGGCCGGCGGAAGCTGTGCGTGGTCGATTGGGACGGCGACGGGCGGCTGGACGTGTTGGCCGACGGGTGGAACGCGGAATTCTGGCGTCAACTGCCCGGCGACGGACCGGATTGGGCGTTCCAGAACGAAGGTCCCATGGACCTCTTGCGTTTGGCCGGACACGACACCAGCCCAACCGTGGTCGATTGGAACCGCGACGGCCGGCCCGAGCTGGTGCTCGGGGCCGAGGACGGACATCTGTATTACCTGCCCCCGACAAACACGAACGAGGAGACGGCGCCGTGAGACGCAACGGTTCGGACGAGAGGAATACACCGTGCGAGGGCGCCTCGCGGCGCGAGCAACCGGACGGCGAGGGCCGGCTGCGGGGCATCATCCCCCCGATGATCACGCCGTTGGCCGACCGTGACACGCTGGACGTGGCTGGTTTGGAGCGTTTGGTTGAGCGTCTGCTCGAAGGCGGCGTGGCGGGCTTGTTCGTGCTCGGGACCAACGGCGAGGGACCCAGCCTCTCGGGCGCCCTGCGGCGCGAGGTGATCGACCGGGTTTGTTCCCTCGCGTCCGGCCGCGTGCCCATCCTGGTGGGCGTCACCGACACGTCGATGACCGAATCGGTGCGTCTTGCCCGACACGCCGCGGCGGCGGGCGCGCGGGCGGTGGTCTTCTCGGCGCCGTATTACTTTTCGCTCTCGCAGCAAGAGTTGCTCGACTACTCGCGCCGGTTGGTGGCCGAGTTGCCGCTGCCGGCGTTTCTCTACAGCATCCCGGTTTGCACCCGCGTGCCCTTCGGGCTGGATGCGATCCGCGAGCTGATGGATCTGCCCGGCGTCGTGGGGATCAAGGACAGCTCGGGCGATCTGGCGCATTTCGGGCGCGTGGTCGAGGTGGCCCGACGCGAGCGGCCGGACTGGACGCTCCTGATGGGTCACGAGGCCCTGCTGGCCGAGGCCGTGTTGCGGGGCGCCGACGGCGGCGTGTGCGGCGGGGCCAACCTCGATCCGCGCCTGTTCGTCGAGTTGCACCAGGCCGCGCAGCGGCGGGATTGGCGCCGCGTGAGCGAACTGAACGCCCGGTTGACGCGGCTGGCCCAGACCGTCTTTGCCGTGAGCCATCCGGAGGCGTCATTCTTGCGCGGGCTCAAGTGCGCCTTGTCCTGCCTGGGCGTATGCGGCGACGCGATGGCCCCGCCCTTTCAGTCGCTCTCGCCCTCCGAACGGGCAGTCGTCCAGCGGCATCTGCTCGATCTGGGGTACTTGGACGCCGCGAGTCCGCCCAGCACGGCGGGAGACACGGAGGAAATGGACAGGATTGACAGGATAACGAATTGAACTTGCCACCAGCCGACGCGCGACTTCCCTGGCTCGATCTGGGCGTGATCCTGGTCTATTTGGGCGGGGTGGTCGCGTTGGGCTGTGGGTTTGTCCGGCGCAGCCGCCACGCCGAGGGCTTCATGGTGGCCGGCCGGTCGCTGCCCGGCTGGGCCGTGGGCCTGTCGATCTTCGGCACGTACTTAAGCAGCATCAGCTTTCTGGCCTGTCCGGCGCAATCATATAAAACGAACTGGAATCCCTTCGTTTTCAGCCTGTCGCTGCCGCTGGCCGCGTGGCTGGCGGTGCGGTGGTTCGTGCCGTTTTATCGCCGGGGCGGGGCCATCTCGGCCTATGAGCATCTCGAGTCGCGATTCGGCCCGTGGGCGCGGACGTACGCCGTGGTCTGCTACCTGCTGACGCAGTTGGCGCGAGTCGGCGTGATCCTGTACCTCGTGGCTCTCGTGCTCGCGCCCTTGACCGGGTATCCCGTCTGGTCGATCATCGTCGTCACGGGCGTGGTGGTGACGCTCTATACGCTCTTGGGCGGCATCGAGGCCGTGATCTGGACCGACGTCGTCCAGAGCATCGTGCTCGTGACGGGCGCGCTGGCCTGCGTCGGATTGCTGCTGTGTGATATGCCCGAAGGTCCGGGGCAGCTCTTCCGCGTCGCGATGGACCACGACAAGTTCTCGCTGGGCAGCTTCGGCGGGTCGCTGGCCGATGCAACGTTCTGGGTAGTGCTCCTCTATGGCCTGTTCATCAACTTGCAGAATTTCGGCATCGACCAGAACTACGTGCAGCGCTACCTCGCGGCCAAAAGCGACCGCGAGGCGGCCAAGAGCCTTTGGCTCGGGGCGATGCTGTACCTGCCCCTGTCGGCGATGCTGTTTTTCATCGGCACGGCCTTGTTCGCGTTCTACCGGGCGCGGCCCGAGCTGCTGCCCCCCGGCACGCCGCCGGACGGGGTCTTCCCGCATTTCCTCGCGACGCAGATGCCGCCGGGCATGATGGGCCTTCTGGTGGCCGCCATCCTGGCCGCCGCCATGAGCACCATGTCCACCAGTCTAAATTCCTCGGCCACGGTGAGCCTCTGCGACCTGTACCAGCGGTACGTTCGGCCCGCGGCCGGTCCGCGCGAGGCGATGCGCGTGCTCTACGGCACGACACTTGCCTTCGGCCTGGTCGGCACGCTCGCGGCGCTGGCTTTGGCCCGATACGGCAAGGAAGACACGGTGCTCGACGTGTGGTGGATGCTGGCGAGCATTCTCAGCGGCGGAATGCTCGGGCTGTTCCTCTTGGGCCTCGTCGCCCGGCGTGCCGACAACGCCGCCGCGGCGATCGGCGTGCTCATCGGCGTGCTGGCGATTGTCTGGATGACCGTCTCGCCGCTCTTGCCCGAGGAATGGGCGTATCTCAGGAGCCCCTTCCACAAGTTCCTCATCATCGTCATGGGCACGCTTGCGATCTTCCTGGTCGGCCTTTTGGCGGGCTGCCGGCGGCGCGGTTGACGTCGCCGCGTCGCCGGGTCACACTGTCGGGCAGCCCCATGCGCCGGTCGCCCGCCCATGCGCCGGTCGCCCGACTGACGCGAGAGCGATGGGGTGATTCCCTCCACGGAGCCGACCCGCCATGAAGACGAAAACAGTCTCTTTCATGCGATCAGACGCTGCCCGTATCCGAATCTTCGGCCGGGCTCTGCCCAGAGCCGGCCTGCTCCTGGCCGCGTGTCTTCTGCTTTGTTGCCCGTCGCCGGCCGATGATGAGGTCGCCGCGCCTTCGCGGACGTGGCCCCAGGCGTATTCGGTCGAGCGCGACGACGCCCAGGGCACGCTCACGCTCCGCACGCCCTTCTACACCATCCAGCAGGCTCTCTCCCGAGGCGGCGCCATCGCGCGGATTGCACTAACCCACGGAAAGGCCGCCAATCTGCTGGTCCAGCCGATCGCCGCGCGGGTGCGCGACGATAGTGGCGCGGAGTTCACGGATCTTGCGGACGCCGCCCCCCGCGTCGAGCATCGTCGGGACGGGCTCAACGAGATTGTCACGGTAGCGTGCGCCCTGAAGGGCCCTGACGGACGCGATTCGGTCTTCCGGATGAAGTCCACGCTGGAGTACCGCTGGGGATACGTTAAAATCCGCCGCGAGATCCAATCGCCGCCGGGGGCGCGCGTCCGCGAGGTCTGCCCCTTTGCGACGGTTCTCGCCCCGAGTCTGTCCTCTTACGGCTATCGCGAGGGAACCACCGAGGAGGAAGGCGCTCCGCCGTTCTCGTTCGGCAGCAACCTGTGGGGGAAGTTGCGCGTCGATCGGCCGTCCGACCCGGCACTTGAGACCCGCTACGTGCCGCGGTCGATGCTCTTCGCCGATCCGGGCACCGAGGGCATCGAGTGGTTCGCGGGCTCGGAACTGGCCCAGTGGGATTTGCAGCTTTCGGGCCGCCGAGGCCAGGGCCGGTGCGCGCTCGTGCGGAGCACGACGCCGCCGGGCTTGGCGTTGACGATCTTGCCGCTGTCGATGGCCGACGCCGCCGTGACGATGCCGGAGACGTGCGTCTTCGACTTTTACGTGGCCTTTCCCATCCTCGACGGGCAGGCGCGGCCGCCCTGGCTGCACACGACGTTCAACCGCAACCGCGGCGATTGGGCGCCCACCGACCAAATCGAACGCTGGGCGAAAAGCGGCATCCAAACCGTGCATTGCCACAACGACGGCGACTACTACGGCGACGGCCTCTTTTGGCGCGACGGCGCCTATCCGCCCTACCCGGACATGGACCGCTACGACAAGGTGCTGGCCGACTGCCGGCGCGTCGGCATCCGCACGGCGACTTACTTCTCGAACAAGGAACTCCACCCGAGCACGAAGGAATTCCAACGGCACGGCCAAACCTGGGCCCGAAAGAACCGCAAGGGCGATCTGCAGCACAACATGTTCGCCCCGGAGAAGGAATTCGGCGCCCAGATGTGCCTCGAGTCCGGCTGGCTCGACTATCTGAAGCTCTCCATCGACCGCGTGCTTGCGAACCATCCGCTCGACGGCGTCTATTACGATTGGAACGTCGCCCTGTTGTGCCACAATCCGCTGCACGAGAAGGGCCGCGGCGAGGCCGGCCCGGCCCAGGGGCATTGGGACATCGATGGGCTGTTGGATCTCATGGAATGGACGCGGCGCCGCGTCGGTCCCAAGGGACTGGTCATCATCCACAACACGACCACGCCGATGTTCGCCACGGAAAACTTCGCCGATTACGTCGTGGCGACCGAATGGGGTTATCCGAAATGGGGCGACCGCGCGCCCGACCTGGAGGAGCTTCCTCTGGAGTTCGCGCTGGTCCGGGGCGTGTCCCGAGGCGTGATTCGCGGGGGCCTTGTGGACAACAACGCGCCGGCGCGGCTCCGCCGCGTGTTCGCCCTCGACGCGATCCTCAGCGGCGTGACGCCATGGCCGGTGGACGACGAGACGTTCGAGCTGCTCTCCCGGCTCGAACCCTTGGGCGACGTGGCGACGTATCGCTTCGCCGACTGGCGCAACGAGGCCGTGACGCTCTCCGGCGGTCGCTGCGCGTCGGCCGTCTTCAGCCGCGGGGACGGCGCGTATCTGCTCGTGGCCAACCTGGACGCGAGCCCTTGCGAGGTCACCTGCGCGCTGGTGCCGGAGAAGCTCCCTTGTCCCCTCACTCCGTCGCTCGCGGCGGCGCGCCTGCCCGCGCCCGGCGCGGGGGACAGTCCTGGCCAGGTCGAGAAACAGGAATTGGACGCCCGCCAACTCATCGGCCAGGGCATCAAGATCCCGCTGGCCGGCGACGAGGTGACCGTCATCCAGGTTTGGGTCCAGCCTGAATGACGCCGCCAGGACGAGTGGACCGGACCAAGGACATCGCTTGGGGCCAACGCGGTCTCGGTCGTCCAGCACGGGAGCCCGCGCCGCACTGCCGCTTTCCCGCTTCCAGGAGCGACTCGGTCCGAAAGGGCTGCGGCGACAAGAGTTGAGGACACGATCCCCCGAATTCGGGGGCCCCGAATTCCGGAGGCATCGCGGGTCGTCTCACGTCGCCGCGATCCGCGCGACCTCTGACGGATCGGCCGCGTCCCCGTCCTGCCCCCCCGCGAGCCGTCTGCGATGCCCTTGTTTTTCCCGAAAAAATCGTTGACGCGACGGGAGTCCCGCATCGAAAATGGGGCCGTGCCCGCTCCGTGATCGTGCTCCATGGTCCTGTGTCGGGAGCGGGGGAGGATGGCGGCGAAACGCCGCGCGTCGTCGCCGCCTTCACGATTCTTTTCTCGCGCGGTGGGGGGTTGGCTATGCCTGTGCACAAGTGTATGTCTCTCTTTGCGATTGGCGCGCTGCTACTGGCGGCAAGCGGGGCCTACGGCGCCGATCTGACGACGTTCTCCAACGCGAACGTCGAGGCCCGCTACACGACCAGCCTGGGAACGGACTACGGCGACACGATCGGCAACGGAGGCCAGGGACTGTACGACTACGCCAGCGATCGAGGCAACGGCTGGTCGTGGTGGACGATGAACGACGGGGATCCGTACTCCAACGTGAACACCTACGGCGGCGCGACGGCCGAGGACTTCGCCGGCTACCAGTTCAAGCTGCCCGCCTCGATCACCGAGATCAATTTCTCGAACCGGATCTACGGAGACGGCGGCACGTTCCTGGCCACGCCGCGGGTCGAGGTGCTTCGGGGCGCGCCGCTCAAGCAGGGCGGCGTCTGGGAGGAGATCGCCGTGACGTGGAGCGCGGCCTACGACAACACGTTCGTCGACGGCCACCGTCAGTACCAGATCACGCCCAGCGCCGACACGGGCAACGTCTGGGGCGTCCGCCTGATCGGCGCGCCCGCCCCCGGGCCCGCGGGCGATAGCGGCGGATGGATCGGCGTGGGTGAGATCCAGGTCAGCGGCAACCTTCCCATCGCCAGCCAGATCGATCTGCACAACAACCTGGCGCTGGGGCAGACGGCCATCTGGAGCCACATGCAGTACAACGAGCCCTGGTGCCTCAACGACGGCGACTTCACCATTTGGAGCTGGGAGACGACCTGGGGCGGCGCCGACGCGAACGACTACTTCGGCGTCCTGCTGGATTCGCCGAAGGACGACGTCTGCGCCATCGGCGTCACGTTCAAGACGTTCTGGGACGGTGGTTGGTTCGAGCTCGGCGGCATGAAGGTCCAGTATACGACCGACGGCGGTACGACCTGGAACGACGTGACCGGGCTGGACATGGGCCGCTTCCCGGACGACCTGGACTATCTGATCAACGTCTCGACCTGGGAAGAAGCCGCTCCGTTCCTGTGGACGTTCGACGCGGTCGACGGCGTGAACGGAATGCGCATCTACGGCCCGCCGGGCGGGATCAACGGCGACGTGGAGCATTTCGTCGGGGCCCTGGAGATGGAGATCTTCGCGGCCGTGCCCGAGCCGGCCTCGTGGACGCTATTGGCCCTGGGCGGCCTGGCCCTGCTCGCGCTGCGACGCCGGCGCTAAATCGCCCGAGTCGCCGCGGAAAACCCGTTATCCCGACTCACGCGGGACGAGAAACCGGAGGTGGTCGCCAGCCGCGGCGGCCGCCTCCGTTCGTTTTTCCGAGCGTCGCTCGGAGTAGGATCCGGTGTGCCGACTCTTAGAGCCCATCCCAGAACCCAGGCAACGCCGTCATGCTGAGCGAAGCGAAGCATCTGAACTCCTTTAACGCCAACGAGATCCTTCGCTTCGCTCAGGATGACGTTCACCGCAGGTGAGGGTTCTGGGACAGGCTCTTATTGTCAACGCGATGCCTTGCCGCGCTGGGGACTGTCCCGATTTTTTGTGGCGGGAGACCACAAAAATGGGACTGTCCCCTTCTGGGCACCCGGCGGTTCTTTTTTCTCCGAAAACTCTCTTGACAACTTACAATCGAACGTCAATAATGCGTTCAAATGTAAGTATTCCTGGCGTGGAGGTCGCCCGTGAAACGTTTGCCCCCGCTGCCCAAATCGGAGCTCGAGGTCGCGCGGATCGTCTGGGATCGCGGGGAGGCCACGGTCCGCGAGGTGGCCGACTCGCTGCCCGACGATCGCCCGCTCGACTTCTTCACCGTGCAAACCTACCTGCGGCGGCTCACGGAGAAGGGCTACCTGAAGGTCCGCCGGCGCGGCCGGGCGAACGTCTACTCCGCCCGGGTCGCGCCGACCCGCGTCATCCGGCAGGTCGTCGAGGAGTTTCTCCAAGGCGTCTTCGGCGGCGAGACGATTCCGCTGCTGCAACACCTGATTCGCGAGCGGCCCATTTCGGAAGATGAGATCCGGCAGTTACAGACCGAGTTGGACAAGCTTACGGGGCGCAAATCATGACTTCCTTCGCAAGCGGGATTGTTGAACTGGCTTGGACTCAGACCTGGCAGATCGCCCTGGTCGCGGCGGCAACAATGGCCTTCAGTCTTACGCTGGGTCGGCGGCACGCGCATCTGTCGTATCTGCTCTGGATGATGGTCCTGGTGAAGGCGCTCACGCCGCCGCTGTGGACCAGTCCGACGGGCGTTTTCGGTTGGAGCGGCGACGCGGCGCGCGTGACGTCCGATCCGTCACTTTCCCGACCGGTCGTGGACGGGGCAAGGCAGTCCGCGCCGCGGGCGGAGGCCGCTCCCGTCGCCGTTGACGCGACGGTCGCTCCCGGGGCTTCGCCGGCCGGCGCGCCGTGGCCCGAGATCCTGCTCCTTGTCTGGGCGGGCGGGACTCTGGCAACGCTGGTCCTGGCCGGCGCGGCGCACAGGGTCGTTCGGCGGCGATGGCTGCGCGATTCCACGGAACCGAGCGCCGCGATTGCCGACCGACTGGCCGACGTGGCGGCGCGGCTGGGGCTCCGGTCGAGTCCGCGGCTTTGCGTGGCCCCCGCGGCGGCTGGGCCGGCGGTTGTGGGGCTCGTGCAGCCAGTGATCGTCCTGCCGGAATCGGCCTATCTCGCCGGCGAGCCCGACCGGCTCGACGCCGTGCTGGCGCACGAGTTGGTCCATCTTCGCCGCCGCGACCCCGCGCAGTCGCTCGTGCAGCTTGCGGCCGTGGCCGCGTGGTGGTGGAATCCGATCGTGTGGCTGGCGAGCAGGTTTGCCACGTGGGAGCGCGAGCGCTGCTGCGACGAAGAAGTGTTGGGCACGCTCGGCTGCCCGGGCCGGTTCTACGCGCAGTGCCTGATCGACGCGTTACGCGGACCGCGGCGGCCGTTGGCCCTGGGCGTGCCCGGCGCACTGGCCGCGCTTCCGGTGACGCGTCGCCGCCTGAGGGCGCTTGTCGCCCGCCGCGGCGCGTTCCCCTCGCGTCCGCCGCGGTGGCATTGGCTCGTGGCCGCCGCGTTGGGTCTGTTGATTCTGCCCGCCGGCCGCGCCGCCGAACGCGCGGTGACTCCGCCGGAACCGGCGGCAAAGGAATCCGGGGCAGAAACGAAGAAGGATGCGCCGCCGGAAGGGAATGCCGCGTTCCAAGCGCCCGAGCTTCTTTACATGGCGTGGCAGAAGGATGGTTTTCGTTCCACGGGCACGCAGCCGATACCGCACACGCTCTGGGATCTCAACGGGAACGTGTTGAACAAAGAGGCGGCGGATGGACTGCTCAAGAAGGTGGGTTCCTTTGTCGTCGCGTACCGACACGCGGAGAGATTGCGCCCCCTGGTGTTGGTCTTCAAGGTAGATGATCGCATTTCGCACTGCCCGGTCTCGCCAACCGTCCTGGTCGCAGGCAAGGAGATAGGCGGCGGAGCAATGGCCCTCACCGGGCCCACCAATGGATTGAACCTATCCGCCGCAAGTCCGGAGAAGACCGACCTGCCGGCGTGGCCGGACCGAATATCTCTCGAAATCGACTACCCCATTGACAACGTGACCGTCGTCAAGACGATCACGGACGTGCCGGATGAGCCGGTGATCCTCGCGCCGGGGGTGCAATGGTATCTCGATCCCGAACGGGCGCGCGAAAACGACCCCGAGACGCGAGGTCTTCGCTACACCGAAGGCAAGACCGCGGGCGTGCTCCAAACGGATCGCGGTGTGTGGCAATCCGCGCGGTACGAGGCCCGCGTGTTTCTCCGCGGCGCCGACAAGCCGCTGCGAGGCTTATACGTCACCATCATCGAACCCGACGGGAAGGAGTGCCGCATCGACGTCTCGCTGGCGTTCGACAACAAGGCGGCGATCGAGCGCGTGGAGTTCACCCAGCAGCGGTACGCCGTGCGGCGGATCGACAACGTGCCGCTGCGGCTCGATTTGTTGCCGAAGGCGGAAGAGGAAGAGGCAGACGCGGGCCGGTGATCGCGTTGAGAATTCGGGTGCCATGCCCACGCTTGTCGTGGGCATGATGTGTAAGGGAGACACGCCGCCGCATGGCCACGCGAGCGTGGCCATGGCACCCGGCGCGCCTGCACGCTGGATTGCGAAGCCGCGAGCGGCTTCTTGGCCGTCCGGGAGCGACTGGTTGGCAGCGCCGCTACTCCGGCCGTTGGGTGATGGTGACCTCGAGGTCCAGCGGCTTGCCGTCGCGGACGAGGGAGAGGGTGGCCTTGGCGCCGATGGGGGTCGAGGCGGCGGCGTTGCTCAGGTCGCCGGGGGTGCGGATGGGCGTGTCGTTCCACTGGAGGATCACGTCGTTCGGCCGGACGCCCGCCCGCGCGGCAGGCGCGCCGGGCACAACGCTGACCACCAGCGCCCCGCGGGCGTCGTCCAGCTTCAGCCGCTCGGCCAGCGGCTCGGTCACCTCCCCGATGGCCACGCCGAGCCACCCTCGGGCGACATGCCCGCCGGTCTTGAGCTGCTCGACGATCTGGCGGACCATGTTGCTGGGGATGGCGAAGCTGATGCCCTGGTACGACTCACCGCGGATGGCGGTGTTGATGCCGACCACCTGGCCCTGGCGGTTCACCAGCGGTCCGCCGCTGTTGCCGGGGTTCACGGCGGCGTCGGTCTGAAGGAAGTTCTGCTGGACGAGCCGGGGGACGATGTCCGTGCGGCCCTTGGCGCTGACGATGCCCGAGGTCACACTGCCCTCGAGCCCGAACGGATCGCCCACGGCCAAGACGGCGTCGCCGACGTCGAGCCGGTCGCTATCGCCCCAAGGCGCGGCCACGAGATCGCCCACGTCGATTTTGAGCAAGGCGACGTCGCTGGGCGGATCGACGCCGACCACTTCGACCTGGTCGATGGTCCGGCCGTCGGCCAGCCGCACGCGCACCCGGACCGCGCCCCGGATCACGTGGTAGTTGGTGACGACGTAGCCGGCCGCGTCGACGATCACGCCGGACCCCTCGCCCTGGACGATCCACGGCTGCGCCTGTGGGCCGAAGAGGTGTTGCCATTCGTCGGCCGGCTCGGCGGCCGCCACGACGCCGCGGTCCGTCTTCACGCCGACGACGCTCGGGGCCACGGCCTTGGCCACCCAGGACCACAGCACGGTTCCCTCCGGCATGTCGGCCAGAAACTCCTTGGCGGCCTGCGCCTCGGCCCGCTCGCGGCCCAGGGTCATGGCGAACTGCACTCGCTGGACCAAGTACGGCATGGCCAGAAGCGCCAAGAGCACGACCAGAAGCCACAGCGTCCGGGAGGGGCGCCACGGCGCCGCCGGGCCGCGCGGCGGCGGGGGCAACGGTTCGGCAGGCACGGCATCGACAATCGGATCAGACATCGGGTTGGTCCGCTTCCTCCAGGCCGCGGCCGCGGGCGAAGGCCAGAAGACCCTCGACCACGAGCCACAGCGACATCACCATCACCACCACGGAAACGACCGAGAGCGACCATCGCTGCGGGATGGAGAGGCTCTCCGTGTTCCAGAACCGCGGGATGCTGGCCGCCATGGCCCAAACGGACATCACGAGCATCAGCACCATGGGCACGAGCGTGTAGATCACGGGCCGGCGGAGCTTGTACAGAAACACGCTCACCGTCAGCAACGTCAGCCCGGCCAGCAGTTGGTTGCTTGTGCCGAACAGGGTCCAGAGGGTCTTGCCGGCGGGCACGAGGGCGAAGAAGGCGATGCCCGTCACGGCCACGGCCGAGGCGAAGTACCGGTTGGCCAGGACGTCGAGCTTCACGGAGCGGCAAATCTCCTCGACGTTGAAACGCAAGAGCCGCGTCGCCGAGTCGAGCGTGGTCAGGGCGAAGGCGACCACCGTGACGGCCAGCAGCGTGCGGCCGTGCGTCTCGGGGATGCCGAGGTGGCTCAGAAAGGCCGCGCCGCCGTGGAACATGGCCCGCAGTTGCGCGGCCAACCCCGCGCCGCTGATCCCGCTCCAACTGGCGTACGTTCCGCCAGGCTGCCACTCCGAGGCGTTCAAGCCCGCCACGCAGGCGACGATCACGAGCACGGCCAAGGCCCCCTCGGTGAGCATCGCGCCGTAGCCGATCGGCAGTGCGTCCGTCTCGCGGTTGATCTGCTTGACGGTCGTTCCGCTGGAGACCAGGGCGTGGAACCCGCTCACCGCGCCGCAGGCGATCGTGACGAACAGGAAGGGAAACATCGGCGGCGCGCCGGGCACGTCGGCGCGCAAGGGCGCCGCCTCGATGTGGTTCTCCGGCGCGCCGACGATCGCGGCAATCACCAGGCCGATCAACATCGTGGCCAGGGCAAAATAGAGCTGGAAGCTGTTGATGTAATCGCGCGGCTGCAACAGGAGCCACACGGGCAGCACGGAGGCGAGGAAGGCGTACGCCAGGAGCGTCCCGATCCAGGCGTAGTTGGCTTTCCCCAGCGCGGTCGCCGGCGACTTGATCGAGCCAAGCTCCTCGACGGCCGCCGTGTTGCCGGCCGCTTCGAGACTCTTGATGGCGGCCACGGCGCCGTAGGGGCGGACGAAGCTTGGCGCTTGCTCGGGCGAGCCGGATCCATCGGCCGCGGCCTCAAGGGCCGTGCGTGTCTCGGCCGAGCAGAACCACTCGTACGTGGGCACGGGTTGCTCGACGCCCCAGAGAATCAGCCCGGCGAACAGGACGAGCGCCACCACCGTCGTCGGTCCCAACGGAAAACGAAACCGGTAGACCGAGACGCCCACCGCCACGGCGACGACCATCAGGCCGAACGACGGGATAATGGCGTCGGGATTGTAGTTGACGAACAGGTCGGCCAGCGTGTTGCAGAATGAGCCCATCGCCAGCGACATGAGGAAGAAGATGATCAGAAGCGCCAGGAGCCTCGCCCGAGGACCCATCACGTGCCGGCAGACGTCGCCGATCGACCGTCCCTTGTAGCGGAGGCTCACGCTGAGCGAGCCCAGGTCGTGGACCGCCCCGATGAAGATCGACCCGATGACCACCCAGAGTATGGCGGGCAGCCAACCCCAGATCACGGCGATGGCTGGGCCCAGGATGGGTCCCAGGCCGGCGATCGAGGCGAAATGGTGGCCGAAGAGGACGGGAATCCGGGTGGGCACGTAGTCGATCCCGTCGGTTAGTTCGTGCGACGGGGTCACCCGATTCGGGTCGAGTCGGAAGATCCACCGCGCCAGGAACCGCCCATAGGTCCAATAGGCCACGATCAGGCACCCGAAACAGCACAACGTGATGACGGCGGCGTTTTGGAGCATGGCACGGTCCTCGTTGGACGGGGAAGCGTTCCCGGACACTCACAACCATAACCCCTCAAACGGTTTCGGGCAACCGCAACTTGGGCGAGACGCCCGTTGGCCCAGCGCGCTGGTTCGCCTATAATCGGGGGTCTCGTTGATCCGTTCGTCAGGCAATGATCGGGGGTTCTCGGCAAGATGGACGTCGAAAAGGTCATTATCATTGGCTCCGGCCCGGCCGGCTGGACCGCCGCGATCTACGCCGCCCGGGCGGCGCTGGCCCCGCTGGTGTTCGAGGGCGCGGTCACGCAGGAAAATCAGGTTGCCGGGACGCTCCCTCTGGGCCAATTGGCCCTGACCACGGAGGTCGAGAACTTCCCCGGCTTCCCGGCCGGCAACCTGGCCGCGTATCTCGACGAGGCGATCGCCCCGGAGCAGCGGCAGACAATGCCCCCGCACGCCGGCCACGGGGTGAGCGGGCCCGAGCTGGTCGAGCTGATGCGCCAGCAGGCCAGGAACTTCGGCGCCCGGGTCGTTACCGAGGACGTCGTCGAGGTGGATTTCGCCCGAGAGCCCTTCCGCCTCACGGCCTCCGACGGCAAGACGTACGAAGCGCACTGCGTGATCGTAGCCACGGGCGCCCGGGCGAACTACCTCGGGTTGCCCTCGGAGGAGAAGTACAAGAACCGCGGCGTCAGCGCCTGCGCCGTGTGCGACGGGGCGCTGCCGCGGTTCCGCGGCCGGCCGCTGGCCGTGGTGGGCGGGGGCGACTCGGCCGTCGAGGAAGCCGACTACCTGAGCAAGTTCGCCAGCACGGTCTACATGATCCACCGCCGCGACGAGCTCCGCGCGTCGAAGATCATGGCCCAGCGCGCCCTGGACAATCCCAAGATCGAGGTCCTATGGAACCGCACGTTGGCCGAGATTCTCGGCAACCCGACCGATGGCGTCACTGGCGTCCGCCTGGCCAGCACCGCCGGCGAGCCGGACCTCGAGAAAGACGTCTCCGGCGTGTTCCTGGCCATTGGCCACACGCCGAACGCGGGGTTCTTGAAGGGCAAGCTCGAATTGACCGAGAAGGGCTACCTGAAGTGGACCCGGCCCGGGCGTACGTTCACCAGCGTCGAGGGCGTCTTTGCCGCGGGCGACGTGGCCGACGACTATTACCGCCAGGCCATCACCGCCGCGGGGACCGGCTGCATGGCCGCCCTGGACGCCGAACGCTGGCTCGCCGCGCGAGGGCTGTAGGTATCCACTCGAAGAAGAAAGGGAAAGAACCACGGATGAACACAGATAAACACGGATGGAGTCAGATCGTTCCGGCCCATTTGCGTTCATTTGCGGTTCCCTTGTTCGACATTAGCCATTGGATCACCGAATTCACCCGTTCGCATCTGTGACTATCCGTGTTCATCCGTGGTTCCTCTTCCGTGGTTTTTTCCGGAGACCCGACCTGTGTCTGACAAGATATCCGTCGCCCAAGCGCGCAAGGCCGAGTCGGTCGGCCGTGACGTGTTGCTGCAGGGCTGGGTCCGCACGCGGCGCGACTCGAAGGCGGGCTTCAGCTTCGTCGAACTAAACGACGGCTCGTCAATGGGCAGCATCCAGGTCGTCGCGCCAGGCGGTCTTGAGAACTACGAGTCCGTCGTGAAGCGTCTTTCGGCCGGGTGCAGCGTCGCCGTCGAGGGCCGGGTCAAGGAGTCGCCCGGCCAGGGTCAGGCCACCGAGGTCGAAGCCCGCTCGATCGCGCTTTTTGGCACGGCCGATCCCGAGACCTATCCCTTGCAGAAGAAACGTCACTCCTTCGAGTTTCTCCGCACGATCGCCCACCTGCGGCCCCGCACGAACACGTTCGGCGCGGTCGCCCGGGTGCGGAATTGCGTTTGCCGCTCGATCCACGACTTCTTCCAGGAGGAAGGCTTCCTCTACATCCACACGCCGATCATCACCGCCAGCGACTGCGAAGGCGCCGGCGAGATGTTCCAGGTCACCACGCTCAAGCTCGACAACGTGCCCAAGGCCGCAGGCCGCGTCGATTTCGCGCAAGACTTCTTCGACCGGCCCAGCTATCTGACCGTCAGCGGCCAGCTTGAAGGCGAGACGTTCGCCTGCGCGCTGGGCAAGATCTACACGTTTGGCCCCACGTTTCGGGCGGAAAACTCGAACACGTCGCGCCACCTGGCCGAGTTCTGGATGGTCGAGCCGGAGATGGCCTTCTTCGAGCTGACCGACGACATGGACCTGGCCGAACGGTTCCTGAAGCGCATCTTCCGGGACGTGCTCGAACGGTGTCCGGAAGACATGGCGTTCTTCAACGAGCGGATCGACAACACCATTATCGACACGCTCCAGCACGTCGTCGCCAGCGACTTCGTGCGGCTGACCTACACCGAGGCCGTTCGCGTGTTGGAAACGTCGGGTCGGTCGTTCGAGTTCCCGGTGGCCTGGGGCGCCGACCTCCAGGCCGAGCACGAGCGCTACCTGACCGAAGAGCACTTCAAGCGGCCCGTGATACTCACCGACTACCCCCGCGCGATCAAGGCCTTCTACATGAAGTGCAACGACGACGGGAAGACCGTGCGGGCGATGGACGTGCTGGTGCCGAAGGTGGGCGAGATCATCGGCGGCAGCCAGCGCGAGGACCGGCTCGACGTGCTCACCGAGCGGATGGCCGAACAGGGTCTCGCGCCGGAGAACTACTGGTGGTATCTCGACCTGCGCCGCTACGGCACGGTGCCCCACGCCGGCTTCGGCCTGGGTCTGGAACGAGCCATCCAGTTCGTCACCGGGATGGGTAATATCCGCGACGTCATCGCGTACCCAAGGACCCCCGGCAGTGCGGATTTCTAATGCTTCCATAGGGGGGGTGCGCCGATGGTGGCGACATTCCCATATCGTTGTGACGCCCAGGCGCGGGCGTCATGCCGAGCGCAGCAAAGCATCTCAACTCATTCACCGCCAACGGGATCCTTCGCTTCGCTCAGGATCGCCAGTGAAATCGGTGGGCACGGATCGAATCCACGGGCTGGGCGGGCCCTTTGGCCGTTGCCGCCCGTTTCCTTCCGGGCCCCATCCTGGGTAGAATGGAGCGCGGTCTCCTTCCTCTCCCGCGAGAAAAACGATGAACCGACTCGGCGTCTGGCTCGGAAAAGCACGGCTTCTTATGGTGGCCCTGGCCTGCTGGCTCTCGTGGGCGGCGCCGGCGTGGGCGGCAAAGACCAACGAAGCGCCCAAGGACACCGGCTCCACCCAGGTCACGCCGTGGGTGCTCCCCTATGCCTTGGTGATTCTGGGCATCGCGCTGGGGATGCTCGTCGTTTGCCGCAGCAGCCGCCGCTCCGACCGCGCCAAGCCCAAGGCCTACGAAAGCCAGACCAAGAAGTAGCCTCTGGTCGGTGGCGGATCAGGTTTTGCCTGGCTCGTATTGGAGTGCGGCGATTCGTCGCCGCTATCCGCCGATTCCGACCCGGCTAAAATCGGTTCTCATCGACTTCCGCGACCGATTCGTCTCGTACCATGCCCGCCAATCTCACTCCGCAGTATCTCAAAGCCGAGGAGGAGTACCGTCGGGCGGCCACGCCAACCGAGGAGTTGCAGTGCCTCCAGGTGATGCTCCAGGAGATCCCCAAGCACAAGGGGACCGACCACCTCCAGGCGTCGCTCAAGTCGAAGATCGCCAAGCTGAAGAGGGAGATCGCTTCCGACAAGAAGGCGGGTGCCAAGAGCCGAGGCGTGCGGATTCCCCGGCAAGGCGCGGGAACGGCGATTCTTTTGGGCGGGCCCAACGCCGGTAAGAGCCAGCTTGTGTGCAGCCTTACTCGGGCCAGGCCCGAGGTGGCCCCCTACCCCTTCACCACCCAACAGCCCGCGCCTGGCATGATGCCCTGGGAAGACGTGACGATCCAACTGATCGACACGCCTCCGATCACCGCCGACTTCGTCGAGTCGTACATGTACGGCCTGATCCGCGGGGCCGATCTCGCTCTGCTGCTGGTCGATCTGGGTTCGGACGGCGGGATCGAGCAATGCCAGGAAGTGCTCGACCGATTGGGCGGCACGAAGACGCGTCTGGCGGCCGCGTCGTATCTCGACGAGGAGGACGTCGGGTTGTCGTACACGCAGACGCTGCTGGCGCCCAACAAGATCGACCTGCCCGAGGCGCCGGCGAGGCTGCAATTGATGCACGAGCTACTCGCCCTGGACTTCCCCGAGTTTGTCATCTCGGCCGCGCACGGGACGGGCTTGGAGTTGCTTCGCGAGGAGATCTTCCGGCGGCTGGACGTGGTCCGCGTCTACACGAAGCTGCCTTCGGCCAAGGAGCCCGACCGCGACCGCCCCTTCACGGTCCGCCGCGGCCAAACGCTCCTGACGTTGGCTTCGCAGGTGCACAAGGACTACGCCTCGGGGCTCAGATTCGCCCGCGTCTGGGGTAGCGCCGTCCACGACGGCACCGTGGTCAAGGGCGACTACGTGCTGCACGACAAGGATGTCGTCGAGTTGCACACGTAGGCCGCCCGGCTATGCGGCTGGCAGCGGCCCAGCGGCAACAAGCTGCTTCTTCACCGAGTCAACCCGGAGGTTGAGTCCTTCGAGCGTTCTCGCGCCCAGCAGCATCAGGTCGCCCGGTTCGGCAAAAACGACCTCGTCGATTGTAAAGCTACGGCCGACGCGAAGAACGGCAAAGCCCACGTTACGCGTGACGACCTCACCGTTGGCCATGACGAAGCGAAGGTCCTTCTTCTCGCGTGTCACGCCGATCTGCTCCAGCTTCGCCCCCGCGATCCAGGTGAACTCGCTGCCCGTGTCCACCAGCAACCGCGCAATCCGCGTGGATTTCTTGCGATCCACGTGGTTCTCGACCGTGCAGCCTACGTGAAAGGTACCCATGTCAATATACTAGCTTCACCGCAGCGCGATTCAAGCCCCGCTGGTGGGCTACTACGCCCTCAGTTCCGCGCCGTGCTCAGCGCGGCAGGCGGCGACGATCTCATCGCGGACGCGGTCGGCTTCCTGATTGGTGAGCGTGCCGTCGCGCCAGCGGAGCGCAAGGGCCATGAGCAGGCTCTTCTTGCCCGGGCCAAGCCGCTTGGGGTCGCGGTACGTATCGACGTATTGGAGATGCTCGAAGTACGGCTCGCAGTGCGTGCGAACCGTGGCGGCCACGTCCGCCCAGCGGACCGTCTCGTCCACCACCAGATTCAGATCGCGGCTCAAGCCGGGATACGCCGGCAGCGGCGCGAAACGCGGAATCAGCCGGGCAATCCGCAGAAGCTCGTCGGTGGCCAGCTCGGCCACCGTCGTGTTCTGCCGCAGCTCGAACTGCTTGAGCCCTTCGGCCGAGATCTCGCCGAGGAAGCCTAACACCCGTCCGGCAAGCTCCAACTGGCACGACCGCTCCGGCGCGAGAAGCGGGAGTTCGGCGGGAACGGCCTCGATCTGTGCGGCCGGATCGAGCGCGGCCAGGACCGCCTCGATCGCCCCTTTGACCTGGTGAAACGATCGGCCGCTGGTCAGGGCCAGCATCCGCCGCTCGTTCGGCAGTTCCTTGCCGCGGGGAAGGTACACTTTGGCGATCTCAAAAAGCTCGGCCTCGGGATTGGCCAGCGCCTGGTTGGTCCGCCGGGCCGCGAGCAAGCTGGGGATCAGGCTCCGCCGGAGCCGGTCCGCGCCCCGAATCACCGGCGTGCGGCTCACCAGCGGCGCGGCGTCGGTCCACGGGCTCATGGCCGCGGAGGTCGCATCATCCACGACGCTCAAGGTCATTGCCTCGTCGTAACCCAAGGCCACGAGCACGCCGCGGACCTTCTCCATCACGCGGTCTTCCGGCCGCCGCGCCGAGGCGACCATCGGCACGCCCACGTCCTGCGGGATCCTGTCGTAGCCGTGGATGCGGGCGACCTCTTCGATGAGGTCTATTTCCCGGGTCAAGTCGCGGCGCCACGAGGGCGGAATCACTTCGACGCGCTTCGCGTCGGCCCGCGTCTCCACGTTGCCCAGGGCAGTGAGGATCTTGCGGACCTCGGCGGCCGGAACGTCGATGCCCAGCACGCGGGGAATCTGCGCAAGCCGCAACACGACGGTCTTCCGCGCCGGCGCCGCCGGTCCGACGTCCACGACGCCCCCGGCGAGCGTGCCGCCGGCCAGCTCGAGAATCAGTTCGCAGCATCGCCGGCTGGCCCAGTCGATGTTGCCCGGATCCACCCGCCGCTCGAACCGGTAGGACGAATCGCTGTGCAGGTTCAAGCCTCGCGCGGCGCCGCGGATGGCCAGGGGATCGAACTCGGCCGCCTCGACCAGGATATCGGTCGTGCGGTCCGAGATTTCCGTCACTGCTCCGCCCATCACGCCGCCGATGGCCACGGGATACTTCGCGTCGGCGATGACGCACGTGCCCGGCTCAAGGCGATACGTCTTGTGGTCAATCGCCTCGATTGTCTCGCCCGGCGACGGCTCGCGGACGATGATCTGGCCGCCCGCGAGCTTGGCGAAATCGAACGTGTGCAGCGGCTGGCCGCATTCCATCAGGACGTAGTTCGAGATGTCCACCACGTTGTTGATCGGCGCGATGCCCAGCGTGGCCAGACGTCGGACCATCCAATCCGGGCTCGGGCCGATCTTCACCCCGCGAACCACCCGGGCCGTGTAGCGGAAGCACAATTCCGGGCAGTCAATCCGCACGCGGACGAGCTTGTTGACCGGCGGGCCGGCCTCCTTGGGCTTCGCCGGCGGAATCGTGAGCTTCTCATCCCACAGGACGGCGATCTCGCGGGCCACACCGATATGGCCCAGGCAGTCGGGCCGGTTGCTCGTCACCTCCAGATCGATCGCCAGGTCGTCGCCGACCGTCTCCGTCCCCTCGTGGTTCAAGCCCGACATCATCAGCCGGTGCTCGAGCTCCTCGCGCGACATGGCCAAGGGGACGTACTGCGTGAGCCAATTCCAGGAGACGATCATGACGCGGGACTCGGAGATCGGGGATCGGGACTCGGGAAGAGCCGCTTGCGGTTTCAGCCAGACTCAGACTTGTTTGCCCCCGCCACGGAGGGGAATGACGGTCGCATCGCAAACACTGACTACAAAACGGGTTGCAGGGCAAGCCAGTCTGAACATAGCTTTTGGCTATTGACAATTATCTGCTGTGACAGATAATCTTAATGGTGAAACCTGGAGCGCTGGCTGAGGGTTTGGGCTTTGCCCGATCGCCAATGACCGCCAGCCCATCCAGGTTTCGCGTTTCTTGTCCGCTCGCTCATCGTCGGCCCCCTCCCTTCGTCTTGCTCGTTGGTCGCCAGAACCACGCGCTGAACTTGGGGAAGTGTTTCGTCAGCGTGTTCTGGGCATACTGCCTCCAGAAACTCGGGGCATTCTTTTGGATCCCAAGTCTTTGGAGCGTTTCGTCTAAATGTGTACGCATGGCCATCTTTTCTGGACTCCCCGCGGGAACCAGCGACTGGTAAAGGCAGCCCGTCAGTAGATCGCACAACTGAAGGCATTGATTGGCGTCCTTCCACGAATCCGTATGTTGAAACCGCTCGATGAAGGGTGATGATCCGCGGTAGTGCGCCGTGAATCGCTCACGGAGATGATCCAGCGCGTCATATCCGTAGAGCATACGCAGCTTGTCGAGATAAAAAGTCGCATTGTGAAATCGCGACGTTCCGTCAGTTAGTTTGAGTTCAGGCTGAATGAGCATCTCCGCCCACTTCTTGTAGGCTCGACGTTTTTTCAGGGCCTCGGGCTCGAAGGGATCGCCGAAGTACTTCGGTTCCCAAAGACTCCAATCAATCACGACGCAGCGGTAATAGCAACTCTGAGCAACGAACAGGTCGATCCACTTCTTTCCGACGTCGACATCATAGCGAGACTTGAATCCGGAAAGATGAATCTCCTTGTACCGAGCTGATTTCTTCGGCGATCTGTTGAAGTATCCGGCCTCTTCCTTCGCCTTGCAGAGAGCCGCGTGCAATGCCCCGTGATCGGGCACAAAAAGCATTCCAATGATGAGCCACTCGTTGCCGTGCGTGCCGGACTCGTCCGCGTAGATCCGAAACGTTGACATGCATTGCCCCCGATTCGCCGCGTCAAAACTGCTGCAAGAACCGCACGTCGTTCTTGAAAAACTCGCGGATGTCGGGGATGCCGTGGCGGCGGGCGCAGATCCGCTCGATGCCGAGGCCGAAGGCCAGGCCGGTCACTTCGTCCGGATCGTAGCCCACGGCCGAGAGCACGTTTGGATCGACCATGCCCGCCCCGCCGAACTCGATCCAGCGGCCCTCCCAGCTCATGTCCACCTCGACGCTCGGCTCGGTGAACGGGAAGAATGACGGCCGGAACCGCACCTGGACGTCGTCCTCGAAGAAGCTGCTGGCGAACAGATGGAGGATGCTCTTCAGGTCGGCCATCGTCACGTGGCGATCGACCAGCAGGCCCTCGATCTGATGGAACATCGGAAAGTGCGTGGCGTCGGGCGTGTCGGGGCGATACACACGGCCCAGCGAGATGATTCGCACGGGCGGCTTCGTCCGCTCCATCACGCGGATCTGCACCGTGCTCGTCTGGCTCCGCAGGAGCCACTGCCCCTCGCCCGTGGGCACGCCGGCGCCCGCGGCGGCCGTGGCCAGATAGAAATTATCAAGCGGGTCGCGGGCAGGGTGTTCCAGCGGGATGTTCAGGGCCTCGAAGTTGTGCCAAAGGTCCTCCACCTCCGGCCCCTCGGCCACGGTGAACCCCAGCCGACCCATGATGTCGCACAGCTCGGCGATCGTCTGCGTGATCGGGTGGAGATGGCCCAGGCGCGCTCGCGCGCCGGGCACCGTGGGGTCGAACGCGGCCTCGGCCGACTTGGTGGAACCGCCGCCGGAGAGCCGCGCCGTGGCCGCGGCCAACAGCGCCTCGAGATCCTGCTTGACCTCGTTGAACCGTTTGCCAGCCGCCGGCTTGTCGGCCTTGTCCACGCCGCCGAGATCCTTTTGAACGGCCTTGAGTCGGCCGCTCTTCGCGCCAAGGAACTCGACCCGCGCCGCCTCCAATGCCTCGGCGTCGGCCGCCGTCGCGAACGCGGCGGTGGCCTGCTCGATCAACGCATCCAGTACGGTCAGAAAGTCCTTCAGTGCCATGGCGCCACCGGGCTGGTGAAGTGCCTCGCCGTTGGGGACGAAGTGAAGGCCAGTTTTGCGTGCCACTGGCTCCGCCAGTGCCTGGATTGGAGCGTCCAAGGGCACTGGCGGAGCCAGTGGCACACGTTGCACGTGACCCCGTCAACGTGAAACGCCACAATAGCAACGCCCAAGCGGCCGCCGGAAGGCTCACGCGACGGGGAGGGTCGCCTTGACCGCGTCGACGATCTGGTCGAACGCCGCGGGATCGCTGACGGCCAACTCGGCGAGGATCTTGCGGTCCAGTTCGATGTTGGCTTCGGCCAGGCCGTGGATGAACTCGCTGTAGCGGAGCCCGCGCTGCCGCACGGCGGCGTTGATGCGGATGATCCAGAGCTTGCGGAAATCGCGTTTGCGCGCCCGGCGGTCGCGAAACGCGAACGCGCCGGCTCGAACGAGCGTTTCCTTGGCCGTGCGCAACAGCCGGCCGCGTCCGCCGTGGAAGCCCTTGGTCTTGCGGAAGAGCCGGTTCTTGGCCTTGTTACGGGCCGCGCCTTTGACGGTTCTCATCGTGCCTTCCTTCAGTCGGCGGGAGCAAGGCCCTCCGGCTCTTTCCGGAGCGTTTGTCACCTGCCCGTCCCGCGGTGGATTCGTTAGTAGCTGTTCCCGCAGAGGGCTTCGCGGATCTTGACGGCCTCGCGCGGGTTCACTTCGCCGGTGCCGCGGAGATTGCGCTTGCGCTTGCTGGTTAGGCGCGTGGCCAAGTGGCTGGTGCCGCTTTGGCGGTGCCGGACGGTGCCCTTGGCGGTAAGCCGGAATCGCTTTTTGGCGCCTTTGTGAGTCTTCTGCTTCGGCATGGTACCCGCCCGCGGTTGGTTGGCTTGGAACGAGGCAAATGGAATCCATCATTATAGACCACCGTCCGGCCAGGAAAAGAGGGATCGGCGGAAATGACATGCTCCGAGCACCAAGGGGCGTGGTGGGCGGCGCCGCACGCGGAAACCCACGAGACTGCGCCGAAGAAATCCCTCGTATCTCCCTCCGAGAGAGGGGAGGAATAAAGCCCCATATCGGCGAGAGACCGCCGGAGAGCCGTCCCCCGTCCGATCCGACGAATACCCCCGCCACAGACCCCTCCCCCGGAGGGATAGGGGAGGTCGAATGCCAATCCCCCCTCATTTGGGCGCCAGCGTACACATGATCCGTTTGCCGTGTTTCAGTGGCGGGGCTTCAACTTTGGCGATGTCGGCCAACTGCTCGATGATCCCGTCGAGCACCTTTTGGCCCTCCGTGATATGGGCGAGCTCGCGGCCGCGGAACATAACGGTGACGAGGACCTTGTCCTTGTGGGTGAGGAATTCGCGGGCGCGGTTGATCCGCACTTCAACGTCGTGCTTGCCCGTCTTGGGACGAACCCGGATTTCCTTGACCTTCGTCTGGTGCGTGTGGGTGCGGTGTTGGCGTTTCTTCTGTTGGTATTTGTATTTGCCGAAATCCATGATTCGGCAGACGGGCGGCTTTTCCGTGGGGGCCACCTCGACCAGGTCCAGGCCCGCCTCGCGCGCCAACTCCAGCGCGGCATCCACGGTGAGAATCCCGAGTTGATCGCCTTCGGCCCCGATCACCCGCACTTGAGCACAACGGATCTGCTCGTTGATACGTTGTTTGGCCGGCGCCGCCACCGATGCCCTCGTTTTTGCCATTAGCACTCCAACCTGACGAGTCTTGGAAACGTACCCCGCCGCCGCGGCATGTCGTCCCGAACCGGACAACACGTCATCCCGAGCGAAGCGAAGGATCTTACTAGCCTTGAACGAGATGCTTCGCTTTGCTCGGCGTGACGATCCCGTCGCCGGGCGCGACGGCATCCGCCAATTTCACCATATTCTCCCAAACGATAGGGTTTTGCAACCCATGAGTATTCCCCACCGCACGGCGGCCGTCAACCGGCCCCGAACATCCCGGCTCCCGCAAACTGCCACAAGATGAGTCCCCCTAATTGGGGCACCTGATCGTTTTCTTCTGGATCTCATCTTTCAAGTGATCGATGGCTCCGCCGACCGGCACGGCCCCGAGGTCGCCGTCGAGCCGGTCGCGGACGGCCACCGCGCCGGACTCGGCCTCGCGCCCGCCGATGATAAACATATAAGGAACCAGGGCAAGCTGGGCGTCGCGGATCTTCGCGCCGATCTTCTCGGCCCGATAGTCGCCGGAGGCCCGCAGGCCCGCCTCGACCAGCCGCCGCTCGATCTCGCGCCCGTACTCTTCAAATTTCTGGCTCACCACCAGCACGCGGACCTGCTCGGGGGCGAGCCACAGCGGGAAGGCTCCGGCGAAGTGCTCGATCAGCATCCCGATGAACCGCTCCAGCGAACCGAACGGCGCCCGATGGATCATCACCGGCCGGTGCGGCTGGTTATCCGCGCCGATGTACTCCAGGGCGAATCGCTTGGCGCTGGGCAGGTTGTAGTCCAACTGCACGGTGCCGAGTTGCCACGACCGCCCGATGCAATCCCGCGCGATGAAGTCGGCCTTCGGCCCATAGAATGCCGCCTCGCCAATCTCGATCTCCAGATTTGGCAGATCCAACTCCCGGCAGACCGTCTCCAGGGCACGTTCGGCCTTGTCCCAGTCCTCGGCGGTGCCGACGTATTTGTCGCTGGCCGGATCGCGGAAGCTCAGCCGCACGCGGTAGTCGTCCAGGCCCAGCGTGCCCAGCACGAATTGGGTCATGTCCAGGCATCCGCGGAACTCGTCGGCCACCTGCTCCTCGGTGCAGAAGATGTGGGCGTCGTCCTGGGTAAACCCTCGGACGCGGATCATGCCGCTGAGCTCGCCCGACTGCTCGAACCGATGCACCAGGCCCAGCTCCGCGATCCGCAGCGGCAGCTCGCGGTAGCTCCGCGGCTTGGACTGGTAGATGCGGATATGGTGCGGGCAGTTCATCGGCCGCAGGAGGTAGCGGTCGCCGTCGGCCATTTCGATCGGCGGGAACTGGCTGTCCGAATAGTACGGGTAGTGGCCCGAGGTCTCGTAGAGATGCACGCGGCCGATCGCCGGGGTGTACACCGGCTGGTAGCCGCGGCGGATCAGCTCGCCGTAGATGAAGTTCTCCAATTCCCGGCGGACGATGGCTCCCTTGGGCAGCCAGAGCACCAAGCCCGAGCCCACTTCCTGGTCGATCAAAAACAGCTCGAGTTGCCGACCCAGCACGCGATGGTCGCGGCGCTTGGCCTCTTCAACTTGCTTGAGGTACTCGTCCAGGTCCTTCTGGCTGAACCACGCGGTGCCGTAGAGCCGCTGGAGCGGGCGGCCCGACGCGTCGCCTTTCCAGTGCGCCCCGGCCACCGACAGGAGCTTGAACGCGCCGATCGCGCCGGCGCGGGGCACGTGCGGCCCGCGGCACAGATCGACAAACTCGCCCTGCCGGTAGAAGCTCACCTGCTCCTGGTCGGCCAAGCCCTCGGCGACGTGCTCGACCTTGAGCGACTGGCCCAGCTCCCGGCACAGCGCGATCGCCTTGGCGCGCGGCTGCTCGATCCGCTCGAACGGCTCGTCCTCCTTGACGATCTTGGCCATTTCGGCCTCGATCTTGGGAAAGTCGTCCTCCGACAGGGCGTGGCCCAAGGCGAAGTCGTAGTAGAAGCCCTGATCGACCGTCGGGCCAAAGGCCAGTTCCACGCCGGGAAAGAGCCGCATCACCGCCCGGGCCATCACGTGCGCCGCGGAATGGCGCATCACGCCCAGGGCTTCGGGATCCTTGCTGGTCAAGAGCCGCAACGAGACCTCGCCCGAGGCCGGAAGCGGCGCGTCCGCGCCGACCAGCTCGCCGTTCACCTCGGCCGCGAGCGTGGCCTTGGCCAGTCGAGGGCCGATCTGGCCGGCCACGTCCAGCGGGCAAACGCGTTGAGAGAACTCCAGGACGCTTCCGTCGGGCAGTGTTACCTTGAGCATGTGCCGTGTGATGGGGTTCGGTTATCCCTGCTGGACCCGTCGTCGATACAAAGGACGACAAGGCGGCCCAAGGCCGGGTTCGTGACGGCCGTGGAGAATCGGGGACCTTCCGAGCGAAGCGCCCGACGGGCCTTGCAGGCAAAACACTCGCGTCCCTCGTTCCCCGGCCGGCGCCGCAATAGTATAGCCCAGGCGCCCGCCACGCTCAAGCCTGGGTTCGCAGAGCGCGTTGACCGGGGAGATCGTGGGTTATCGCTGCCGCCGACGGCCGAGCAGGCCCAGCGTGGCTAGGCCGACGGCCAGCAGCGCCAGCGTGGCCGGCTCGGGCACGCACTCCGTGGCGAGGTTCCATTCCAAGATATTGCCGGTCAGGTTCTTGTAGTCCGCATGCGGGAAGACGATCTTCTCCCAGCCGGGTTGATCGTCGAACACGTACTTCATCAGGATCTGACCGTTGTCTTCGGACCACCACCAATCGTCCAGCGCGGCCGGCACGTCCTCGTCGTCGGTAACCTGGATGTTGAAGACGTTGGTCGTGGACGGATCCTCGGCCTCCTTGAAGTCCACTGCCAGATAGAGGATCTTGTGGTAGTCCCGGATCTCCTCGTTGGGGACGTAGAGGACGGGCGCGCCCGTCGGATCCCACTCGGGGTCCGGATTGCCCTGCCAGCCCGTGTAGGCGTCCTTCATTTCGCCCGTGACGAGCATCTGGACGCCGCTGACCCAGAGAGGCGTTGGGCCGCTGAAATCGAGGTGGTCGGGACCTCGATAATAGTGGACGTCGAAGTTGCCGACGGCGCTGGCGGGCTTGGGATGCCCCGGGCAAGCCTTGAAGTAGGCATCCGCCACCCAATCGCCGACGCCGTCGTTGTTGACGTCGAGCCACCAGGTCGGGAACCCCTTGGCCCAGTCGTTGCCGTAGACCTCGTCGTCGACCCAGTTGGGGGCCATGCCGCCTTCGTTGTCGGAGTTGTGCCAGACAGACTGGTGCGGCGGCGCCTTGCCGACGATGCTGGGTCCGTAGTTGCCGCCCACCAGCGTCATGCAATGGCCGGTGTCCTCGCCGGTGATCCAGGTCACGCCGACGTATTGGCAACGGGCAAGCTCCTTCAAAAGGTAGTTGTAGTCCGGCTCAATGAGCGTCCGTTCAACCAGACCGAAATCGACGTAGGGGTTGGTGGGATCGTAGCCCTGGCCGGCCATGGCGGAATTGAGACCGATGTTGTGGATCCACCACTTGGCGGCCGCGGCGCAATTGCCCGCCGCCGCAATGTAGCCGTCGCCCGGGTTCACCTCGAAGTTGTTGATCAAGTCCTTGTAAATGCTGTCGGCTTTGGCCTGGGCGGTGACGCCGACCCCCCAGCCGGCCGCCCCGAGGAGATTCGAGGCCGTCGCGGCCCAGCACCCCAGGTCGGGCCCAGACGGACCACCGATCGGCGGACCTGGCGGTACGCCCACCTTGTCCACGTCTGGCACGGGCGTTCCGTCCGTCGAACTCTTCGGATCAACGTCGTAGTTGATCTGGCCCGACGCCGGAGCCGCGAACAACATCAGGGCCAACACTCCGACGCATGCCACAACAACGGCAGGTAGCTTGTGCATACGCATCGTCGGTACTCCTTTCTCAATAGAGGAAGCACGCCAATCGAAAATATCTGTCACAACCCATCCAGTATGGGCCTACCTGGGGAAAAATCAATTCCCCCAAGGGAGGTAGTTACGCGGCAAGGAACAGGATGCCAACATCGTTGCCGCCCAGGGGACCACCGCTGGTCTGTCCGGCAATGCTGGGTGGGCGTAGGATGGCAAGGCATGAGCCGGGGAGGGAACCACAAAAACACACAGGAGATCGGATGATGAAGCGGTTGGCGCAATTGTGGGCGTGCTCGGCCGTACTGTTGGCGGGCTGCACCGGGCCTGATACACAAGAGTCGGCAGCGGTCGCCGCGATCCAGCAATTCGGGGGCCATGTGTGGTATGACTCGGACACCGGAACGCAACACGTGGTTTCCGTCGCATTCAATGATACATACGCATATCATATCACGGATGAAGTGCTGGTCCATGTGAAGAGTTTTCCACAACTGCAGACGCTGAGCGTGGGATCGTCGGACGTGTCTGACGATGGCCTCGCCAACATCGAGAATCTCACGGAAATGCGCGAACTGTACCTTGAGATGACCAAGGTGACCGATGCGGGATTGTGGCATCTCCGGCGGATGACCAAGCTCGAGGTGCTTCGTCTGGATCTTTTAAAGATCACTACCGGCTCGGGCCTGAAGTATCTGGCGAACTTTCCGCGACTCCGCGTGCTGGGATTGGGTGCAACCCGAGTGAACGACGCCGCGTTGAAACACCTGGAAGGGATGAGGCAACTGGAAACCCTCCTGCTCTGTAACACGAAGGTCACCGATGACGGGCTTGCGCATCTCAAGGGCCTGACGCGACTGAAGGAGCTGGATCTCAGTTGTACGAGCGTCTCTGACGAGGGGATCCAGCACCTGAAGGGGCTTACCCGTCTGGAGAAGCTGGATCTGGGAGCCACGAAGATGAAGATCACGGACACCGCACTGAAGGCGCTCGAGGGGATGACACAACTTCGCGAATTACACGTCAATGGCGGCGATATCTCTGATGCTGGGCTCCTATCGCTTAAACCGTTGACTCAACTCGAGGTATTAGACCTCGGCGGCACGAAGATCACCGGCGACGGCCTGAAGCATCTCAAGTCCTTGCCTCGACTCTGGCGGCTGGGGCTCTCCTCCACGGACGTCAACGATAGGGGCCTGCAGCACCTGGCGCAATTCAAACAGCTCCAGTCTCTCGATCTGCGACGCACCTGCGTCACCCCGCTGGGCATCGAAACGTTTCGCAAAGCCGTGCCGGAATGCGACGTCGAGTGGTGAAGTGACCCAGCGTTGGAGGCCGTTGCGCGACGTGCTCGCGAGGCGTCCTTTCCTCAATGCCATTCGTGGTGTTAACCTGGCGTGGCCACTTTCGGAAAACGGGAGGCGTCCCATGAAAGCATTTGCCTATGCGTGCGCGTGCGTGGCCGTGCTCGTCGCAGGCTGCGGCGGCCGCG
>JAFGDS010000027.1 GCA_016931995.1 Pirellulales bacterium | reverse complement strand
CATCTCGCCCGAACCGCTGCCGAGGTCGAGCACTCGGGTCCCCGTTTCCAGACGCAGCGCCGCGCCGAGAGTGGCGAGCTTTTCGGGCGTGAACGGGTTATGGATGCGGTGAGCGCTTTCGGTGACGTTGAAGATCCGTGGAATATCCAATGCGGAAAATCTCCTTGTGGGTGCAAATAGATTCGGTCACTGCCCAACGTACCCACGGCCCTCGCTTCGCCAAGACCGTGCCGCCAAACCGCCGGCGGGTCAGTTCCGCTCCGACTCGTCGGGGAACTTGTTCAGATGGCGGCGGAGGTAGCGGGCGCGCTCGATGTTGCGGTCGGCCGAGTCGAGCTCCATGCCGCTGAGCTTTTGCAGGTGGGCCGGTTGCGTGTGGATGAACAGCTCGTTGAGCTTCGGGATCTCCAGTCCGTCGATCAAGCCCAGGTTCACGCCCATGCGGACGCTGGAGAGCAGGTGCATGGTCTCCTCCGAACTGATCGTCTGCGCGGTGCGGAGGATGCCGTAGGCGCGGCTGACGCGGTCGTGCAGGGTCTGGTGGCTCTCGCGAACGAGGTAGTCGCGGGCCTGGCGCTCGTAGTCGATGATCACCGGCACGATGTCGGCGACCTGCTTCATCAACTCCTGCTCGCCGCGGCCCAGCGTGATTTGGTTGCTGATCTGGTAGAAGTCGCCCATGGCCTGGGAACCCTCGCCGTAGAGGCCGCGGACGGCGAGGCTGATCTTTTGCAGGCTGCGGAAGACCTTTTCAATCTGCCGGGTGAGCACCAGCGCGGGCAGGTGGAGCATGACGCTGACGCGCATGCCGGTGCCGACGTTGGTGGGGCAGGCGGTCAGGTAGCCCAGCTTCTCGTGGAAGGCGTAGGTCACGTCCCGTTCGATCATGTTGTCGATCTTGTCGACGCGGTTCCAGGCGCCCTCGAGGTCCAGCCCGCTTTGCATGACCTGGATCCGGAGGTGGTCCTCCTCGTTGATCATGAGGCTGAATTCCTCGCGGACGTCGATGGCGACGGCGCGGGAGCCGTGCGCCTCGGCGTGTTCGCGACTGATGAGGTGCCGCTCGACGAGGAACTGGCGATCCACGCCGGTCAGATCGTCCACGTCGACGTACAGCAGGGAGCTACCCTCCTCGATCCGCGTGACGCTGCGGTGCAGAAGCTCCTCGATCTGGGCGCGGTCCCTCTCCGAGGTCCGGCCGACGAACGGAAAATCGGCCAGATTCCGCGCCAGCCGGATCCGGCTACTGATGACAATGTCCGCCTGAGGGCCCGAACCCTGCAGCCACGCGCCCGGACTTCGCGCCAGATCGTTCAGTTCCAACGCCGCGTACCCCACTCAATGAACCACCGATCGGAGAGCCTCCGCCGGACGAATGCGACCGGCGCCGGCACACTCTCTTGCAAAGCCGCGAGCGGGTTGTTTGCCGCGCGGCCTCGTCGACAACGCGCTAACCCTCTTGTTCCCCCTCAATACGCCGGATCTCGTCCCGCAGTTTGCCGGCGCGTTCGTAATCTTCCTCGGTCACGGCCTCCTTCATCTCGCGCCGCAACCGGATGAGCCGCGTGCGGGCTTCGCTTTGATCGGCCCCGCGGTTGGGCCGCTTGCCGACGTGCTCCGACTCGCCGTGGATGTTCAGGATGAGCGGGTCGAGCTGGCGGTGGAAACACGTGTAGTCGTGCGGACATCCCAGCCGCCCTTGGCTGCGGAACTCGTGGAAGCTGATCCCGCAGAACGGACAAAGCTGCTCGTCGAGCCGGGCCAACTCCTCGGCCGTCTGCCCCACGGTCATCTGCTGCGCCATCTGCTGGGCCAGCATGGCCGCCATGCTGCCGACGCTCGCGGGGTTCTGGCCCGACTCGGTCAGGTATTCCCGCGCGTGCTCCTCGCACAAGTGGAGTTCCTGCGGCTTTCCGTCGGTGAGCTCCGTGATGTGGAACGTCGCCGGCTTGTCACAATGTTGGCATTTCATCGCAGCGTCCATCCAAACGGACCACCCAATCGACGCACCGCCGCGCGGGAACCGCGCCGATTGGTCGGGGGCCTTCGGTGAGGACCAATCCTCCCCCCCCCGGGAATGCGGAAGGAACCCAACCGTCCGACCGCCATTGGGATTCTATCACTGCCCCCCCTGGTGTCAACCCGAGCGTTTGGCCGGGCGCGGCCTGTCATGCCAGCGCCCACCCGCACCCAACCGACGGGTGCCATGTCCACGCTTGCGTGGACGTGCAAACACACGAAGACGGCACGTCCACGCAAGCGTGGACATGGCACCCGAGATTGAGCGCCAAGGAGATTCTACAGTCCCACGCCGCAGGCGCGTTTGGCGCGGGCGAGGACCTCGGCGGCCTTTGCCCGGGCTTTGGCGGCGCCGTCGGCCAAAATGCGGCGGATAAGATCGGGCTGCGACTCCAATTCCTTGCGCCGCCGCCGCGGCTCGTCAAAATAGGCCACGGCTACTTCGGCCAGTCGCTTCTTCACCTCGCCGTAGCCGAATCCGCCCTGGCGGTACGTTGCCGCCATCTCCTCGCGGGCGCCCTCGTCGGCGAAAAGGGAATAAAGCTGGAAAAGATGATCCGTCTCGGGCGGCTTCGGCTGGTCCATCGGACGCGAGTCCGTGGTGATCCGCATGATCTGTTTGCGCAGAACCGCCGGGTCCTCGAACACGGCCAACGTGTTGCCGTAGCTTTTGGACATTTTCTCGCCGTCCGTGCCCGGCACGCGCGCCGACGCGTCCAGGATCTTCGCCTTGGGCATCACGAACGTCTCGCCAAAATGGTGGTTGAAGCTGGCCGCCAGGTCGCGGCAGACCTCGATGTGCTGGCCCTGGTCCTCGCCCACCGGTACCGTGTCCGCGTCGTAGGCCAGGATGTCGGCCGCCATGAGCACGGGATAGTTGAAAATGCCCGCGTCGGCGCTCAACCCCCGGGCTTTCTTGTCCTTGTAGGCGTGGCACCGCTCCAAAAGGCCCATCGGCGCGCCGGTCATCAGCAGCCAGCACAGCTCGCTCACCTCGGGCACGTCCGACTGGACGAAAAGGGTTGCCTGATCGGGCTCCAACCCCAGGGCCAACAGGTCCAGGACCACGTCGAGCGTCCACTGGCGAAGCCGAGAACCGTCGCGGACCGTGGTCAGCGCGTGCAGATTCGCGATGAAGTAGAAGGCCTCTTCGGCCTCGTACTGCAGGTCGATGTATTGCCGGATCGCGCCGAAGTAGTTGCCCCAATGGGGCCGGCCGGTCGGCTGGATGCCGGAGAGTACGCGCATGGGGAATCGGGAATCCGTGATTTGAGATTTGAGATTTGAGATTTGAACTCCGATGCTCCGCTTTCCGACCTCGACGGCCGCTTGCGGCTTCGCAATTCCTCACGGCGCGTCCGGTTGCAGCGTCCCCACGATGTCGCTGACCCGTGCCGCGCCCAATTCGGCCAGTGCGCCGGGCAGGGCGTCGAGGATCTTCATCGAGACCGTGGGATTATAAAAATTGGCCGTGCCAATCTGAACCGCCGTGGCGCCGGCGACAAAGAACTCCATCGCGTCGTCGATCGATTCGATGCCGCCAATGCCCACCAGCGGGACGTTGACCGCCCGGGCGACCTGGTACACCATTCTCATCGCAATGGGCTTAATGGCCGGGCCGCTCAAACCGCCCAGCACGTTGCCCAGCCGGGGCCGGCGGCGGCGCCAATCGACGGCCATGCCCAGGCAGGTGTTGACGAGCGACACGGCGTCGGCGCCGGCGTCGGCGGCCGCCCGGGCCACGGCCACCACGTCGGTCACGTTCGGCGTGAGCTTGGCCAGGATCGGCAGCGCGCACGCCTGGCGGACGCCCGAGACAAGCCGTCCGCAGGCAGTCGGATTGACGCCCAAATCGACGCCGCCGGTGACGTTGGGACACGAGACGTTCAACTCGAGCGCGGCGACGCCCGGCACGCCGTCCAGCCGCGCGGCCATCCGGATAAACTCGCCGACCGAGCGGCCGGCGATGCTCACGAGGATGGGCACGCCCAGGCCGGCCAGGTAGGGCTGTTGCCGCTCGACGAACGCCTCGATCCCGTCGTTGTCCAGGCCGATCGAGTTGAGCATTCCGCCAACGGTCTCGACGGTGCGTGGCGGGCGGTTGCCCGGCCGGGGCTCCTGCGTGATCGTCTTGGGCAGGATGCCACCCAGGCGGCGGAGGTCCACGAAGCCCTCCATCTCCCGCGCGTAGCCGAACGTGCCGGACGCGACCAGGATGGGATTGGCCAGTCGGAGTCGGCCGAGTTGAACGTCAAGTTGGACGGCGTCGGCGCTCATTGGGTGGTCGGCCTCTATTCCTCCTCCTCTTCCTTCAAAGCGGCCTTGTCGATGATTTCCTTCTGAACGTTGCCGGGCACCACGTCGTAATGGCTGAATTCCATGACGTAGCTGCCCTGTCCGCCGGTGATGCTCGAGAGGCTCCGGGCGTACGTGGTCACCTCGGCCAGGGGCACCTCGACCGTGACGGTCTGCATGCCGCCGCCGGCCGAGTCCATGCCGAGCACGCGGCCGCGCCGGCCCGACATGTCGCTGTTGATGTCGCCCACCTTGTCGGCTGGCACGGTCACTTCCAGCTTGACGATCGGCTCCAAAAGGCCCGGCTTCGCGTCAAGGAAAACGTTGCGGAAGACCATCGAGGCCGCCGTCTTGAACGCCTGCTCGTTGCTGTCCACCGGATGGTGCTTGCCGAAGTGGACCTCGACGCACACGTCCTGCACGTGGCAGCCGGCAATGACGCCGCGCTCCATCCGGGCGCGGAAGCCCTTCTCGATGGCCGGCATGAAGTTGCCGGGAATCGTCGCGCCCACGACCGAGTCGAGCCAGAGGAAGTTCCACTCGGGGTCGTAATGGGGCTCCTTGAGCGAGGGAAAATTCGCCTTCGTGGCGTATTCCTCGATGTTCGTGCCCTTGGGCAGGGGGAACATCCGAATGTGGACCTCGCCGAACTGACCGCTGCCGCCGGTCTGCTTCTTGTGCCGGTAGCTGCCCTCGGCCTTGACCTGGATCGTCTCGCGATAGGGGATTTTGGGCTCCTTGGTTTCCACTTCGACCTTCTCGCGTCGCTTGAGCCGTTCCTGGATGATTTGCAGGTGCAGCTCGCTCATGCCGTTGATCACGGTCTCCTTCGTTTGCGAATCCAGCTCGCGGTGGAACGTGGGATCCTCCTGGGCGATCTTATTGAGCGCGCCGGAGAGCTTCGTTTGGTCGCCGCGGCTCTTGGGCGTGACGGCCAAGCCGACCATGGGCCGGGGAAAGGCGATCGGCGCGAGGGCGACTTCGCCGAGGCAACCGCCCGTCTCGAGCTCTTCCATCTTGGCCACGGCGACGATCATGCCCGGCACGGCCTCGTCCACCGGCTCGGTCTCGCTGGCTTGCACGGCGAAGAGCTGATTGAGCTTGACGCCCTTGCGGGCGCCGACCACCGGCACGGTCATGTCCTTGGCCAGCCGGCCGGAAAAGACACGGATGAAGCTCAGCTTCTGGACGAACGGGTCGATGCGCGTCTTGAACACCTGGGCGACCAGCGGGCCGGCGGGATCGGGCTTCACCTCGACCGCGTTGCCGGCCGCGTCCTTCGCCGGCGGGGCGACCATGCCCGGCGGAAGCGCGCACAACGCCAGCGCGTCGAGCAACTCGGGCAGTCCGACGCCCGTCTTGCCCGAGCAACAGACGACGGGAATCAGATTTCCCTCGGCGACCGCGCGAACGATGAGCCGCGCGATCTCCTCGCTGGTGGGCGCCTGGCCCTCCAAGTACCGTTCCATCACGGCGTCGTCCACCGCGATGACCGAATCTAAAAGCGGCTCGTTGATTTCGGCGGGATCGACCAATGCGCCGGCCGTGTCGGCGGGCACGGTCAGCGTGCTGGCCACGCCCTGGAAGCCGGCGCCGTGGCCCAGCGGCACGTTCAGCGGCACGCACTCGGCGCCGAAGACCTCTTGGATGGTCTCCAAAAGCGAGGGGAAATCCACGTTGTCCATGTCCAGCTTGTTGACGACGAGGATCCGGCCCAGGCCCGCCTTCTTCGCCTCGGCGAATACGCGACGGGTGTTCACTTCGATCCCGGATTGGGCGTTGATCACAACCGCCGCCGTGTCGACGCCCCGCATGGCGCCGATCGTCTGGCCGATGAAGTCGGGGTAGCCGGGCGTGTCGAGCACCTGGAAGTGCTTGCCGGCGTGGTCGAAATGCGTCAGTTTCGACTCGATCGTGTACCGGTGCGCCTTCTCCTCCTCGTCGAAATCGCAGATGCTCGTCCCGTCGTCCACGCTCGCCTGTCGCTTGACGGCGCCCGTGGCGTTCAACAAGGCGTCCAAAAGCGTCGTCTTCCCGGCCGAACCGTGGCCACACAAGACGAGACCGCGAACGTCATCCACATTGTATTTGGCCATGAAAGCTCCCTTTGAATACCTCGAGCATCAAAACGTGGTGCTGCGGGCGAGCGTGTGCCACTGGCTCCGCCAGTGCCCAATCGCCTGTGTTTCCGAGCACTGGCAGAGCCAGTGGCACTCAAAACGGCCCTTCAACACGATCCCTCAATTCCGACGCACTACACTAGCTTGCGCCGGCGGCGGCCAGCGCCGCGGGCAAGGTCAACGTCCCCTCGTACAACGCGCGGCCGATGATGCAGCCGTCGAGCCCCCGCGCGGCGAGCCGGGCGACGTCCTCGGCGGTCGTAATCCCGCCCGAGGCCACCACCGGCGCGGCGACGGCCTCTTTCATCCGCGCCATCGCGTCCAGGTTCGGCCCCGCGAGCATCCCGTCCGTGTCGATATCCGTATAGTTGATTGCCGCCAAGGGCTCCCGGGCCATCCGCCGAGCCAACTCGATGGCGTCCACGTCGCTCGTCTTCAACCAGCCGTCGGTGGCTACGCGACCCGCCCGGGCGTCAATCCCCAACACCAATTTGCCTGGAAAGGTCCGGCACATCCGGCCAAACCAGTCGGGCTCGCGCAACGCCAGGGTGCCGATCACCAACTGCGCCAGACCCATGTCGAGCAGCCGGCGGATCGTCTCCTCGCCGCGGATTCCCCCACCCAACTCGCACGGAACGCGCGCCGCGGCAAGGATCGCCTCGACCGCGGCCAAGTTGGCCGGCTCACCCCGCCGAGCCCCGTCCAGATCGACCAGGTGAATGCACTGTCCACCCTGCTCGACCCAATGCCGGGCCATCGCGGCCGGGTCGCCGCCAAACACGATCTCGCGGCCGTAATCTCCCTGCTGGAGACGAACGCAGTTCCCTCCCCGAAGATCGATCGCCGGCCAGATCCGCACCGCCTTGGGCCATCCTCGTCGCTGAAGGCAAAACCACTAGTATGCCAAAGGCGGGGGCAGTCCGCAAGGTGGACCCGCCACACCCCCGGGCCTCGGCGCGCGGCATTCGGGCTTCGCGGCGGCGCCACGGGCTCTGCCAGCGTTCTGGGGGTGCGGAAACGGGCAACGCGGCAACCTCGCCTGGGGCCGTCCGACCAATTGGGAGGGCGAGACTCCCGTCGAGCCGTGCGGAATGCACGCCGTCGGCACGCCCGATTCATCCCCCGACCAACTCGGCGAATGCCTGTTTGGCATGTTCCAACAGGCTGGGATAATCGTCCGCGGTGAACTCCTCGCCCAATAGCTCGACATCGAAGTCGCCGTCGTAGCCCGCCTGACGAAGGGCGGCTACCAGAGGGCCCAGCGGAACCGTGCCTTCGCCCAGCCGGCAGCGGTTCTGCTCCCCTTCTGGTGGCTTTTTTGAATCCCCCAAATGAACCAGTGCCACCTGCGGTGCGATCTCGTTCATGCGGTCCAACACGGCCGGCTCTTGGCCGAGGTGATAGGTATCGAAGACCATCTTCACGTGGGGGTTGTCCAACGCCGCCAGCAGTTCGAGTGTCTCGTCGATCGAGGTCAAGAAGGTCCATTCGGCGGCGCAACCGGGGTGCATGGGCTCGATGGCCAGGGTAACGCCCAGCGCGGCCGCCTGGGGTACCAGTTCGTCCAGGGCGCTTCGGAAGAGCCGTCGGGCGTGGTTGGCGGTGTGGCCGGCCCTCGCGCCGCTGTAAACCAGCAGGCAGCCGGCCTTGAGCCGGGTGGCCGTGGCTAGGGCTTCTTGGGCGTCGGCAAGGCTGTCGCGATAGGACCGGCCGTCGCTGCCGGTAAAACCGCCTGCCCAAAGCAGATGCGACACGGCCAAGCCATTCTGGTCGAGCAGCTCCACCGCGCGATCCTCACCCAAGTCGGAGAGCTTGCGTCGCCACACGCCGATCGCGGGAATGCCCGCCGCGCGGTAGTGAACCACGTCCTCCTCGAACGACCAGCGGAACGTGGTCGTCTCGTTCATCGACAGTCGAGCCATCCGTGGGCGCTCCTTGTCCGATGCAACCAGAACTACCGGCCCATGCCGGGCGTAGTATGGTGGATCCCAGCCCCCGTGTAAAGCGGGGTTTCTCCCTCACGGGTGCGCCACTGCTGGGCTCGACGGGTGCCACTGCTGGTTTGTCCAGCAGTGCATAAGGAATGCCACACTGCTGGACAAGCCAGCAGTGTGGCACACGGTACCGGCCGACTGCCCTTGACCCTTGGGGCGCGCCCCGCCACACTACCTTGCTCATGAAAATACTCACGCGATACATTCTGGCCGAGCTTTTGAAGTGGTTCCTCGTATCGCTTTCCATCTTGACGCTCTTGATGGTGATTTTCGGCATCTTGCAGCAGGCGCTCCGTCGGGGACTACCGCCGGCCCAGGTGTTCGGTCTGATTCCGTACACGCTACCGGAGGCGCTGCGTTATAGCGTGCCCGGCACGCTGCTGTTGACCGCCACGAGCGTCTACGGACGCCTGGCCGGCAGCAACGAGATCCTGGCCGTCAAGGCGCAGGGCATCTCGCCGCGGAAGCTTCTGGAGCCGATATGGGTGATGGCCTTCCTCTTGAGCCTCGTGGCCGTGTACCTCAACGATCTGGCCGTGTCCTGGGGGCGCACCGGGGCCCAGCGCGTCGTGATCGAATCGGTCGAGGAGATCGCCTACGCCATGCTCCAGACGCAAGGGCGTTATGGCTCCAATAGCGTCGCCATCAACGTCAAGAGCGTCGACGGACGACGGCTGATCTGCCCCTTGGTGACGTTCTACGCGCGGGGTAATTCGCCGGAGGTGACCATCACCGCGGCCGAGGCAAAGCTCGAAACGAACCGCGACGAAGGAGTCCTCCGGATTCTGCTTTGGGACGCCACGGTCGATTACGGCGGCCGCGTGTCGTACAAGACGGATTTCTTCGAGCATGAGATGGCGCTGCAGGACGCCAGCCAGGCGGGCGAGCAGCCGCACGAGCCGTCGCGGCTGGCCCTGCGGGTGATCCCTAACGAAATCGACCGCCAAAACGCCCTCATCGACCGCCACGAGACGAACCAGGCGGCCAGGGCGGCCTGCCAGATGCTCACCGGCGATTTCGAGACGCTCACCAGCGACGAATGGAAAACCAACGCCCGCGTGCTCGAACTCGCCCGCGAGCGGCTCTGCAAGCTGCGGACCGAGCCGCAGCGACGTTGGGCCCTGGGCTTCAGTTGCCTGGCGTTCGCCTGGGTGGGCGCGCCGATGGCGATCCGCATGCGCAACCGAGACCTGTTGACAAGCTTCTTCCTCTGCTTCTTGCCGATCCTTGTCGTCTACTACCCGCTGCTGGCCGTCGGCGTCGACGGCGCCAAGGACGGCCGCCTGCCACCCTGGTCCGTGTGGGCCGGCAACGTGCTCCTGCTGGCTTGGGGCGCGTATCTGCTGCGGAAGGTGATTCGGTACTAGCGCTTCATCCAGGGAATCGCCGCCGGACAGCGAATCAGCCGCTTGCGGCTTCGCAACAGGGAACGCGCCGAGTGCCACTGGCTCGGCTAGTGCCGTGCGACGGACTGTACGGGATTCCGTGCTACGTGGGTCGGTTCTTGCGTCGAAGGGGCTCCGTACGACAAGGAGACAAAGGGGCACTGGTGAAGCCAGTGGCGCACGCGCTACTTCTTCGGTGAGCCCGGCATCGTCAGGTCCCACGCCACGAGCCAGCGTGTGCCGGCGCGGGCGAGGCCGAAGTCCTTTTTCAGCCGGGCTTCCATGTCGGGCATGTGGCCCGCGCCGTAGAAAATGGCGATCTTCGTCTTCCCGGCGTCGATTTGCTCACGCAGCGCTTCCATCACGCGCCGGTTGCGGTCGGCGATCAGCGTCGAGCCGTCCTTGCCCTCGATCACTTGGATCACCCCGCCGAGATCCATCATCTGTTCGGCCATCACCCGTTTGAGCGCCCCCGCTTGGTTCTTGTCGAACAGGGCCATCAAAAGCGACAGATCGCCATTCGCGTTGGGATCGTTCGCCTGCTTGGCCATCGCGTAACCCATCGCGCGGGCAAAAAGCGTGCCCAGGTTCTCGCCGCGGTCGCGCATCGACCGGCTGAATTCCTCGGGCGACAGGTCGGCGTGGACCATGTTTGGGCGATGATAATTCACGGCGTCGAGCTGAAACTGAAGATTGAGTATCCGCGTCATGCCCGTCTGAACGGCGGAGACGGGGCTGCCGCGCGCGGCGCCGGGCTCTCGCGGCGGTCGGGCGCCCTCGGGCGCCACCAACTCGTACAACACCACGTCGTATTGGTCAAACTCCTTGTTGAGCTGCCGGTAATAGTTCCCCTCGGCCACGTGAACCGCGCCGACCAGATCGACCACCACGCCCTTGCTGCCGTCGGCCGGGGTGAATCGGGCGATGGCCGCCTCGAGGGCCTTCGGCTCGTCGCCGTTTCGGGTAAGCCGGAGATACCGTCGCAGGGGCGTCTTCGCGCCCTGATCCGATGTCCTAACGGCTGGTTCAGCGCGGCCGTTGGCCGCGGACAGAAGAAACGCCGCAGCCAGAAACGCGACCGTTCGAGCGCGCATCGCCGTGTCTCCTTGCCACTAAAGGGGCGTCCGCCCGCGCACGTGTCCGGCCCATTCGCGCGCCGGAGCCGTTGACCATTAGGGGATTATACCTCCACTGCCGCCACCGTACCCAGTGGGGGCTCCCGTCGCCGAGCGACGGTCCAGGGGATGTTTGGGGGAAATGCCGGACGTAGACAAGAATTCCGGGGTTTTCCAACGAAAAAGGGATTGCACGCTGGGCGTGCCGAGGCTACGTTACGTTGTCTTGCGGGTACCCGCAACATTTTGCGCAAAATCCCGACGCAAGGGTGGAAAGCCTCAGTTTGCGTCGACGCACGTGTCGAAACTCCGTATTAACTCCGACTCGGACCCGAAAGGGTCCGATGGAAGGGCCTCCCGAGGTTCCTGCCCCACCGAGGGAGGCCCGTTTTCTTTTCTTGCCAGCCCCCCGCCACGACGCCCGTCTTTTCCCTATACGCGGACTTTAACGGGCAGCCGCAGGCGCGGCCCGAGGGCGTCATTCGGCCGCGGAGGCAACCATGCCGCGGCATCAATACCCACCCACATAGGCGTTCTTCCTCATTCGGTTGCGCCTGGCGGCCAATACGGGTGGGTTGGTTGTGGCCGATAGGGTCATCCCATCCCGCTTGACAGGTACAATCCGCCGTGCGTGCCGAGTGCACGAAGGGCGGATTCATATACCTCTACCTGGTGCCTTGCCACCCGACCGATTTACCATATTCAGGTGGGTTGCCTTGCACCATTGGTACGTATTGCTGTGCCGAGGCGTCCTCCGTCGAACAGCCCTAAGAGAGTAGAAGGCTCTGCACCAGAGTAGGGTGACTGCGTGGTCGCTCGGGCTGCTGGCGGAAGGGGCCGCGATCGCCCTATCCCGTGTGCTCAAGAGACTCTGCGACGAGGGGAAAGGTCTTGACGTTGGCGGTGCCCCCGATCATGATAAACTGGTGACTTTGGCAATTTCAGAGAAGAGGCAAGGTCTTTTCTGGCTTTCCGGGTGAAGAGCCCGTCGGCGAGCTTTCTATTTGACACTTTCGTCGTTTTTGAATTCTAATAACGGCTGCGGGAGCTCTGACGGCCCTGCCGGGCAAGGCGGCAGTGGTTCAGGGTACCCGTTTGAGGCGGAACGAATGAGAAGAGGCGCGCGTGGCACCCTGCGTGCGGGCGGGCGAGGGCGAGGCGGACATTCGCTGGCCGTCGGTTCCCGTTTGAGCAATGTGCGGCGTATAGAACGCGTCGGCGTTTTCGCGGCGCGATGGTTTTTCCCAACGGGCGTGAGCCTTGGACGATCAGGCGGTTTAACGGGCCGACCGCCTTTCGTTCCGCGCCAGATCGCCGCGTTGGGAATGCGCGCCGTGCGCGCGCGTCGCGAATCTACCCCGTGCGGCGGCGGGTTGCACCGTTGGCCGCGTTGGGTTGGGTTCGTCTTGCCCTCACTTGCCCGTATGCAGCTTTGCCCCGTTTATCTTCCATCCTTTGTCCGCGCGGCCGGCGGTGCGTCGTCGTGCCGTCGTGTTTGTCGTTTGACAGGTCGCGCGGGGACCTTCGCATGAATCCGCAGCAAGACCCGAAACCCCCCGTCCAAATCACGTGCGCCGCGGGCGACGGTTTCGTCGCGTGGATGGCGGCGGCTCGGGGTTCGGTCGTCGTCAGCACCTATCAGGCCGGCAAAGTCGCGGCGCTGGGATGGGACGGGGCGCGGGTGACGCTGTTGATGCGGGAGTTCGACAAGCCGTTGGGCATGGCGGCCCGCGACGGCCGCATGGTGCTGGCCACGCGCAATGACGTGTGGTTCCTGGCCAATGCCCCGCTCCTGGCGCCGGATTATCTCGAGGATCAGCCCGGCCGGTACGACGCCCTCTACCTGCCGCGGGCGACCTACCACACGGGCGACGTGAACGCGCACGACGTGGCGTTTGGCCGCGACGGGCTCGTCGTGGTGAACTCGCGGTTCTCGTGCCTATCGCATTTGAGCACGGACCACAGCTTCACGCCGACGTGGCGCCCGCCGTTCGTGACCGACCTCGTGCCCGAGGATCGGTGCCACCTGAACGGGCTGGCGATGGTCGACGGCCGGCCGAAGTACGTCACGGCGCTGGGCACGACCGACGCGCCGGGCGCGTGGCGCGAGAAGAAGGCCACCGGCGGCGTGGTGATCGACGTCGAGACCAGCGAGATCGTCGCCCGCGGATTGGCCATGCCCCATTCGCCTCGGTGGCACGCCGGGCGGCTGTGGCTGCTCAATTCCGGCGAGGGCGCGCTGGTCGTGGTGGACCCGGCGACGGGCCGATGCGAGACGGTATGCCGATTGCCGGGCTACCTGCGAGGGCTGTCGTTCGTGGGCCGGCATGCCCTGGTGGGGCTTTGCCAGATCCGCGAGAAGCATCTGTTCGGCGGTCTGCCCGTGCAGACGCAATGGGATCGGCTCCGCTGTGGCGTGGCCGTGGTGGATCTCGAAGCGGGGCGCGAGGTCGGATTGTTCGAGTTCACGCAGGGGTGCGAGGAGCTTTACGACGTGCATTTTTTGCCCGGCGCGCTACGGCCCATGATCTTGAATCTGGACAAGCCGGCCGCGCGTCAGGCGATGACGAATCCCGAGTCGTCCTACTGGCTTCGCCCCAGTTCGGAGATTCGGGACGAGACGGTTTCGGGAGAAGAGGCCAGCCGAAACCGCATTCCTCCGCTGGACGGCCAGGACGGCGGACGGGACGTGGGACTGATGGGCACTACGTTTCCAAAAACGGAAACACAACGCTGAGGACAGAGAGATGTCGCTTTTCCGAATGCCCGCGCTTCGAAGCATCGCATCCAAGGTGGAGGGTCTTCGCGACCGACTGGGTCTCGGCCGTCCCGGCCGAGGCGTGACGGAGCGGGCCTTCCGCCGGCTGCTGGTCGATCCGCTCGAGCAGCGGCAGCTTTTGAGCTTGTCGCCGGCCGACGTCCAGCAATGGCTGGTGAACGAGACGCTGGGCGCGAACATCACGACGGGCGCGCAGTGCATCGGCGTGGACAACGACGGCGATTTCGTCGTCGCGTGGACGCGCTACGACACGCCGACGGACGGCAACATCTACGCGCGCTACTTCACCGACGAGGTGCAGCGGATCACCCTGCCCGCCGGCGTGTTGACCGACAACCTGCCGGACACCTCCCTGGCCCATTTCTCGCTGGGCTACAACGGCAACGAGGTGCAGAAGCTGACGCTCTCGGCAGCCTACGCGCCGGCGACGTTGTACGGCGGCTTCCAGCCGCTGATCGTCGGCCAGTTCCGCCTGGGGCTCGACCTGAACGGCAACGGCGTCGTCGACGGCAACGAAGCCGTGACGGTCAGCTTCGACGAGAGCGCCCCCCTGACCCAGACGGCCGCCGACATGCAGACCGGCCTGCGAGGGCTTGGCGGCGTAATGCAAGACGTTGTCGTCAAGGCGATCTCGCCGCACGAGTTCGAGATCTACTTCGGCGACGCCACGCTCGGAGACGACATGCCCCAGATCGAGACCGTGGCGGGGTTCACCACCTTCACCAGCGGCTTCCTGCCGGCGGTGACGCTGTCGACGATCCGCCAGCCGGGCACCGTCGTGGACATTCCCATCTCGCCGGACAACCCGGCGGACACGGCCTTGGCCATCGAGCAGTGGTTCGACCTCACGGCCTCGTCGTACAGCTACGCGCCGGTCTTCTTCACGTCGCCGGAAACCACGCCCCCGATGGGGCCCTACCTGGGGCCGGAGACGACCACGAAGGCCTCGCCCGAGGTCTCCGTCCGCGCGGTCAGCGCGACGGAGTTCGACGTCACGTTCGTCGGCATCTCGTCCAAGATCAACCATCCGGAGATGAAGGTCATCGAGGTCCGGGACGAGGCGGGCAACGCGCTTTCGGGCGCGTCGGTCAAGACGATCAAGGAAACCAGCCCGGAGTTCCGCGTCAACGACGCCGAGCCGGACAATCCCTTCACGCCGGGCGTGGATGCGCTGATGCAGAACGCCGCGGCGGTGGCGATGGACGCCGACGGCGATTTCGTGATCACGTGGCAGAGCGAGATGGCGGAGCTGCCGGGTCAGGAAGGCCGGATGACGGACATCTACGCCCGGCGGTTTTCGCCGGTGGGCTACGTGGACCCGGCCAACGTCGAGTTCGTGCAGGGCGTCCGGGCGCTGGGCAACCAGTTCCAGGTCAACTCGTTCACCGCCAACGCCCAGGTGACGCCCGACATTGGCATGGACGCCGAGGGGAATTTCGTCATCGCCTGGGCCAACGTTGGACAGGACCAGAGCTTTTTCAACAACATCCGGGCGCAGCGGTTCAACCGCGACGGCGATCGCGTGGGGAACGAGTGGACCGTCAACGACGACCTCACCACGAGCTACTCCAACCCCTTCGTGGCGATGAGCGACGACGGACACATCGCGATCAGTTGGACGCTGGCCAACCCGATCCCGCAGGCGCACGCCGAGATCTGGGTGGACATCTTCACGCCGGACGGCGTGTCCATGATGGACGGCCCGGCGTACACGGGCATGGTCGCGGGCGACTCGTCGTTGGCCTTCGACTCGTTCAACAATCTGCTGATCGTGGGCGACGGGACCGCGGACACGGATCTGGGCGGCGCGCTGAACAGCTCCGGCATCAGCATGATGATGGTCGAGTTGTACAACCGCGGCGGCGAGTTCATCCCGGAAAACGTCTCGCTGGCGATCATGCGCCCCATCACCCGCATCAACAGCGCGATCGTCTGGGGCAACCGCAACCCCGACTGGCCGCACGACCAGATTTCCGGCAAGGCGAACCTCGACACGGACGGCGACATCTACATCACCTACGACGGCTACGGCCCCGACGTGGCCGAAAACGAGGTCGACCTGCAGCTCGAGACCTTGCTCATCGCGCAATACGGCATGATGAGCGACGTCGAGTTGGGAGCCTACCGCGCCTCGCAGGAACAACTTCTCCTGCTCGATCTCATCCGCGGCGACGCCACGGGCGAGATGCTCACCTACTACGACACCGATCCGTACGGCTTCACCGACCACAACTACAGCGATTCGTTTCTCAACTCGCAACGCGACGGCCACAACCACAAGCTCATCATCACGATCGACCGGCAGATCGACGGCGGGAACTTCGTTCTCCGGCTGTCGCGAGCGGGCGTCGATGGGTTCGAGGACCGCTCGTTTGCCATCCCCACCAGCGGCGATCCGGCGCGAATCAACCCCGGCGACACGGTCGACGCGCTGGACGACTTCTTCGAGAGCTACCTCCGCACGGGCACGACCGACTTCTGGCCCGAGGACGACTTCTCCGGCTCGATCACGGTCCGGCTTGTGAACGACATGGAGCTGGCTCAGCGGATGGGCACGCCCTGGGACCTGTTCGCCGACCCAACTCATTGGGTGTTCGAGATCACGTTCCTCGGCGAGTCGCACGATTGGCCGTTCACGGTGGGCGTCGCGCCCAACGGCGGCCACATGACGATGGGCGACATCAACAACCTGTCGCCGACGGTGTACGACTATCAACTGGGCGACCCGGGCACGATGCAGACGTTCGGTAGCAGCGGCGTCGAGCCGGACGGCGACCTGACGAGCGTGTTCACGCAGTTCGAGCGGTTCACGGATCTCAGCGACTACATGATCAACCCGAGCGCCCCGACGAACGTCTATTATCGTCGGCTGGAAGAAAACACGGACACGGCGGGCCCGAACGTGACGGACTTCCTCGTCGCCGGCGGCAACCGCGTGACCGACGGAGGCCAGGTGATCGACGCGATGAGCTACATCGTGGTCACCTTCGACGAGGAACTCACCACGCTGGGCGTCGGCAACGTCACAAACGTCGCCAACTGGTCGTTGTTGAAGGACGGCGTCCAGCTTTCCGGCGGGATCCGCGACATCCAGTTCGGGATGAACATGTCGACGACGCTGGGGCTGAATTCGGCCGGGTCGAACAAGTGGGAGGCCGTGATCTTCTTCGACGGCAACGGCGCCAGCGCCGGCACGCCCGCCCTGGGCGGCGGCAGCTACCAGATCATCGCGAAGAACTCGCTCAAGGACCTCTTCGGCAACCCGCTGGGACGCACGGGCTACAACATCCAAGGCGCGAGCATCTCGCGGTCGTTCTATCTCGTGCCTCCGACCGGCACGGAGACGCCGGTCAACACGCAGACGGCGGGCGACCAGGGCGCCATGGAGGAGACGACCGATCCCGACCTGACCCCCAACAGCCCGAGGTCGATCGCCGGCGACGCCGACGGCGAGTACGTCGTGGTATGGACGGACACCGGCTCGTCGCCGGGCATCTGGGCGAAGGTCTGCCGCACCGAATGGACCAAGGTGGGCAACAACCGGGTCTCGAATACGGTCACGGTGAGCGAGTTCCGCGTGACCACCGACGCGACGGCCACGTACGCCGCCGTCGCGCGCGACGGCGACGGCGATTTCGTCGTCACGTGGTCGCAGTACGACGCGACGACCGGCTGGGACGTGTGGTACCGCCGCTACGACGCGCAGGGCCGCGCGCTGGACGTGGCGCGGATGGCCAACGTCGAAACCGAGGCGGCCCAACGATTCTCCACCGTCGCCGTGGACAACGACGGCGACTTCGTCATCGCCTGGCAGAGCGACGGCCAGGACGACAGCGGCTATGGAATCTACGCGCAGCGATTCAACCGGGCGGGCGAGCGGCTCGGCGGCGTCAACGAGGTCCAGGCCGTCCGGTTGGCCAGCGACGTCATCCCGGCCACGTTCACGCTCGATCTGGACGGCCAGATCACGGGCCCCATCACCTTCACGGGCGATCTGGCCAACACGGCCGACGAGATCGAGGCGGCGTTCGCCGCGCTGGGAATCGAGGTCCAGGCCGAGGTGGTCAACGAACAGGACATCGCCATTGAGTTCCTCGGCGAGCACGGCCTGCGGGACGTCCCGCCGCTGGTGCTCAACAGCGCGACGGTCGGCGGCGACACGCCGATCGAACTATTCACGCTGACCGAGGGCGTTTCGTCCGAATTCCGCGTGAACGACACGACCGTGGGTAACCAGGTGTTCGCGTCGTCGGCCATGGACGCCCAAGGCAACTTCGTGATCAGCTGGACCTCGTTCGGACAAGGCGGCGACGCGGCGAACGAGAGCAACGTCTACGCCAAGAAGCTCGTCAGCAACGAAGTCTTCCTCGGCGACGACATGCGCCAGGGTAGAACCAACGGCGTGGTGGGCGCCGAGGTCAACTCCGAATCCATCGACGCGCAACGCATCATCACCAGCGGGAACGACCCCGATACGCTGATCGCTCCCGCGGGCACCGGCCTGGACGGCGTCGTGATGATCACGAACATGTCGGCGGGCACGATGGGCAGCGGCTCGCTCCTTCTCTCCGGACGGCACATTCTCACGGCCGCCCACGTCGTCTCCGATTTCCTCGGCAATCCCGATCTGGCCTCCTCGTTTGTCGTGACGTTCGATCTGCCGGGCGGCCCGGTGAACATCCCGGCGTCCGAAGTGTACGTCCACCCGGACTACGACGGGGACATCTGGAACGGCTCCGACGTGGCCATTATCGTCCTCTCGGAGGAAGCCCCCGATCTCGCGGAGCGCTACGACATTTACCGCGACACCGACGAAATCGGCGAGGTGTTCCACCAGGTCGGTTTTGGCGCGACGGGAACCGGAGCGCTAGGCGAAATCGACGCCCTGGGGTCCGGCGTTCGCCGCGAGGGACACAACCGCTACGAGGCGATCGGAACCCTGTTGGGAATCGACGACGGCATTCTCGTCTACGACTTCGACAGCAGCAGTCCGACCACCGACGCCCTCGGAACCAACTTCGGCATAGTCGATCTCGGCCTCGGGACGAACATCGAGACGAACTCCGCCCACGGCGATTCGGGCGGGCCGGGCTTCATCAACGGATTGATCGCGGGCGTCTGCAGCGGCGCGCCCCACCCCTTCCATTACTACAACACCGACGTGACGCCGTTCGTGATCGACTCGAGCTTCGGCGAAATCAGCATCGACGCGAGGGTATCGACGTACGCGTCCTGGATCGACGCCGTCGTGGACGGGAGCAGCCCCGAGTTCCTCGTCAATACCACGATCGACGGCGATCAAAAGTGGTCCAGCGTGGCCATGGACGCCGACGGCGATTTCGTCATCACGTGGACCAGCTACGGCCACGACGGCGTCGGGAGCGGCTACGGCGCCGGCTACGGCGGCGAGTATGGCGTCTTCGCCCAGCGATTCAACTCCAGCAGCGGCATCGTCGGCGGCGAATTCCAGGTGAACACCTACACGGACGACAACCAACAGCACTCGCAAGTGGCCATGGACGCCGACGGCGATTTCGTCATCACGTGGGAGAGCTTCCAGGAGCGTCCCGGCGGCGCCGGCGCCGCCACCAGCTACGGCATCTACGCCCAGCGGTATTCCGCCAACAACGGCCCGAACGACGGACGCATCGGCGGCGAATTCCACGTGAACACGACCACGGCGGGCGATCAGCGTTTTCCGAGCGTCATGCTGAGCCACACGGGAGACGCGGTGTTCGCGTGGTTTGGTCCGGGCGTGGGCGACACGCAGGGCGTCTTCACCCAACGCTACGAGGTCCTCGCCGACGTGGCGGGACCGGTGGTCACCGACGTGCAGAACGTGGTTTCGGGCAGTCTCGCGCCGGTCTTCGAGGGCGAGGTCGTCTCCGAAGCCGTGACGAAGCTCGTCGTCCGGTTCGGCGAGAATCTCAGCACGGCTTACGGCACGTCCGGCGCGGACAGCATTCTGAACCCGAACAATTGGCAACTGACCAATTACGGCACGACGATCTCCAAGGGCGTCCGGTCCATCACGTTCGGCCTCAATCAGGCGTACAACGAGGGCCTGGCGAGCGCGGTCAGCGGCAAGTACGAGGCGGTGCTTACCCTGGACGGAGATCCGACCCTGACGGGCGCGCAGCCCTTGGGCGACGGCTCCTACGTGTTGACGGTCTCCGGCGCGGTGAAGGATCTCTTCGGCAACCAGCTCGACGGCGATTTCAGCGGTCGTCCGGGCGGCGATTTCTCATACGCCTTCCTCGTGCAAACGACGCCCACGACCCCCAACGGCGACATTCCCGTCGTTGGCCCGACGACGACCAACGCCCGGACCTACGCCGAGACGCCCAACGCGATCGCCGCGGACGCCGACGGCGATCACGTCATCGTCTGGACCGCGTTCGATGAGGTCTTGGAGCGGGACCGCGTGTACGGGCGCCGTTTCGACGCCAACGGCGCGGCGAAAGGAGACGCGTTCGAGATCACGCCGGCCGCGCTTGCCGGTTTTGGCCTGGACGACCAGCGCCATGCGAGCGTCGCGATGGACGCCGACGGCGATTTCATCGTCACGTGGACGAACTATCGCGACACGAACGGCGACAACGTCAACGACGAGGCGGACATCTACGCCCGCCGGTACACCGCCGACGGCACGGCGCAGGGCAGCCCCTTCCGGGTGAACACCTACACGACCAATGCCCAGAAGTGGTCCGACGTGGCCATGGACCTCGACGGCGACTTCGTGATCACGTGGTCGAGCATGGGGCAGGAGGACAACCAGCAGCTCGGCTACGGCTACGGCGTCTACGCCCGCCGGTTCGACTCGTACGGGATGTCGCTGGGCACGGAGTTCCAGGTCAACGTGACGAAGGTCGGCAATCAGCAGTTCCCGAGCATCGCGATGGACGCGACGGGCGACTTCATCATCGCCTGGACGAGCGACCAGGCGATCGACGGCGACGACATCATCGCCCGCGCCTTCAAGGCGAACGGCTCGCCCATGCCCATCGACAACAGCCTCTCGCTGGCCGGGCAGCCCATCGGCATCCACGGCGGCGAAATCCTCGTCAACACGACGACCGCCGGCGATCAGCGCTACGCGGACGTGGCGGTGGACATGACCGGCACCCGCTTCGTCGTGGCGTGGACCAGCTCGGCGGAGGACGGTTCCGGCTACGGCGTCTACGCCCGCCGGCTCACGCTCGATCCGACGATCGGCTACGTCCAGCCGGACGCCACCAACCCGATCAACTTCCGCGTCAACACCAGCACGAACTGGAACCAGATGTACCCCTCCGTCGCGATGAGCTGGAACGGCAGCTACATCGTCACGTGGAGCGGCTACGGCAACCGGCCGACCGAGCCCGACACGTCCGGATACGGCGTCTTTTACCAGCGTTACAACGCCCTGGGCGAACTGATCGGCACGGAGTCGCGCGCCAACGCCGAGACGCAGGGTAACCAGTGGCTCTCTTCGGTGGCCGTGGACGCCAACGGCAACTTCTTCCTCGCGTGGACCGGGGTGGGCAACACGGCCGACGCGACCGACGTCTATCGGTACGTCGGCAAGACGCGGTTCCTGGCCCCGGACGGCGCCGGCCCCGTCGTCACGGACGTATTGTCCGCCAGCGACCGCTCGCGGATGATCCAGGACGCGACGATCGAGACCGTGGCCGGCGTCCAACAACTCGTCTTGGTCTTTAGCGAGAACCTCTCGACGACCGGCGGGACAACCGGCCTGGACAGCGTCCTCAATCCCAGCAACTGGCTGCTCGAGCGCAATGGCTCCGAGCTTGCCCTGGGCGTCAACAAGATCGAGTTCCAGTACAACACCGCCACGCGCAAATACGAGGCCATCGTCACGTTCGACTCGAACGGGCTCACGCCCGGCACGCCGGCCTTGGTCAAGGGCGATTACACGCTGACGCTGCGCGACGCGGTCACGGACGGGGCCAACCGGCTCGACGGCGACCTCGACGCCGTGCCCGGCACGACGCCCGCCGCGCCCGCCCTGCAGGGCTACAGCTTCCACTTCTCCGTGGCCGACACGCCCAACCTCGGCCCCGAATACCGCGTGAACGCGAGCACCGCCGCCGAGCAAACGGCCAGCCCGACGTTGGGGATGGGCATGGGCCTGGAATACACCAACCGCTGCGTGGCCGTGGACCACGACGGCGACTTCGTCGTCGTCTGGACCAGCATCGGCCTGGACGATCCGTCCGACGCAAACGGCGCCGGCGTCTACATGCGGATGTTCGACCGGAACAACAACCCCCTGACCGGCGACATCCTCGTCAACACCTACACCGTCGGCCACCAGCGCAACGCCGAAGTGGCCATGGACGCCGACGGCGACTTCGTCGTCGTCTGGGAGAGCCAGGGCCAGGACACCGGCGGCAGCTACGGCATCTTCGGCCAGCGGTTCGACGCGATGGGTCGCAAGGTCGGCGTCGAGTTCCGCGTGAACTCCGAGTACATCGGCGACCAGACCAAGCCCGCCGTGGCCATGAACAACCAGGGCGACTTCGTCGTCACCTACACGTCGAGCCACGGGCAGGACCTCGGCTACTTCCAGGAGCTGATCGGGCAGCGCTTCAACCGGCGCGGCGAGCCGGTGGGCGTCGAGTTCCAGATCAATCAGGCCTCCATCCCGAACCTTCCGACCGAGGCGTCGACCCAGATCACCGCCAACTCGGCCGTGGTAATGGACGAAAGCGGCGGTTTCGTCGTGACGTGGGACACGTTCGTGGCCCAGGCGGACGGAGTCATCTTCAACAGCGTCATTTTGGCCCGGATGTTCAATCCCAACGGCACCGCCCGCACGGACGAGTTCCGCGTCGACCACAGCAACATCAGCAGCGACGCCATCGGCAACACGTACGCCGATCCCGAACACCGCGAGCGTCAGAACGCCGTGGACGTCATCGGCGCCTCGGACATCCGCCGCACCGCCCGCAACCCGCAGATCGCCATGGACGGCCAAGGCAACTTCACCATCGTCTGGGAAAGCTGGCGCGACAACGACATCGACGAGGACACGGACAACCAAGGGGACGATCCGGGCCAGGACCCGGACGACTGGCCGGATAGCTACGGCATCTACTTCCACCAGTACAACGCGAACGGCACGGAGCGGACGGACTTCGATTACAACGCGAACTTCGTCAATACCGGAAGCGCGTTGTCCTACGACACGAACTTCACCGGGTCCCAGGTCAACCCCTCCGTCGCCATCGACATCGACGGCGAGATCTTCGTCGTATGGAACGGCATCGGGGCCGAGCCGGATCCGCTGTACTCGGCGAATCCGACGCTGGTGGGCAATTTCGACGCGACGGGCGTCTTCACCCGGCGGTTCACCTCGAGCACCGGCCCGAACGCCGCCGTGTACGCCAGCCAGCAGCAGCGCGTGAACTACACGGACGGCGGCGTCCAACAGTTCCCAACCATCGCCACCGAGCCCGACGGCGACCGGATCGTGGTCTGGAGCGGCACCGGCGTCGGCGATCAGTACGGGTTGTTCTTCCGCCGCTACGAGGAGGTCATCGACACGGCCGGCCCCTTGGTGACCGATCTGCAACTGATCGACGGCGCCGTGCTGGAAAACGGCGCCCAGGTGATCGACGAGATGCAGTACGTCATCGTCACCTTCGACGAGGACCTCACCCGCGCCGGCACGAACGGCGTGTTGAACCTGAACAACTGGTCGCTCATGAAAAACGGCGTCAAGCTGACCGCCGGCATCAAGGAGATCCAGTTCGGGCTAAATCAGTCCAGCGTGATGGGATTGAATTCCACCGCGTCGAACAAGTGGGAAGCCGTCCTCCTGCTGGACGGCAACGGCGTCACCTCCGGCACCCCCGTCCTGACCGGCGGCAACTACGAAATCCGCGTCTCCAACGCCATCCGCGACGTGGCGGGCAACGCGCTGGGGCGCACCGGCTACAACATCCAGGGCGCCTCGGACGCGCGGACGTTCTACCTCGTCCCGCCCACCGGCGGCGAAAACCTGGTGAACACCAACGACACGACGGGCGATCAGATCTTCCTCGATCCGTCGGGCGATCCGGACACGGTGCCCAACAGTCCCCGCTCCATCGCCGGCGACGCCGACGGCGATCACGTCGTCGTCTGGACCACCGTAAACGCGACCACCTCCGACATCTGGGCCAAGATCTATCGAACCGAATGGACCGGCACGGCCGCGAACCGCGTCTCGACCCTCACGGTCGTCAAGGAATTCCAGATCACCACCGATGTGATCGCCAACTTCGCCGGCGTGGCCCGCGACGGCGACGGCGACTTCATCGTCACCTGGTCGCAGAACAACGGCACGACCGCAGAGCCCGACTGGGACGTCTACTTCCAGCGGTTCGACGCCAACGGCGCGGCGATCGACCTCGAGCCCCGCATGGCCAACATCGAGACCGAGCACGCTCAACGCTACTCGACGGTCGCCATGGACATCGACGGCGACTTCGTCGTCGCGTGGCAAAGCGAGGACCAGGACGGCAGCGGCTACGGCGTCTACGCCCAGGCCTACTCCCGCGGCGGCGAGATCGTCGGCGGCCTGAACGAAATCCAGGTCCTCACGATTTCCGAGTCGACCACCAACGCCAGCTTCCGGCTCGAATTCGACCTGGACGTGGAAGACGGCGTCGATGGTCCGAAAACCGACATCATCACCTACGCCGGCAATCTGGAGGACACGGCCGCTCAGATCGAGGCCGCCATCGCCAACATGGGCGTGCTGGGCCTCACCGTCCAGGTCGAGGTGCTCGACGAGACGCAACTGGCCATCGAGTTCACGGGCGAGTACGGTGGGCGAGACGTTCCGCCCCTGGTGATTCACCGCGAGCCGGGCGGCAACGGCAGCCTCCAGCTCCGCGTGGAGACCGAAGGCATTTCCTCCGAGTTCCAGGTGAACGACACGACCGACGGCGACCAGCTCTTCGCCTCGGCCGCCATGGACGCCCAGGGCAACTACATCATTAGCTGGACCTCCTTCGGCCAGGACGGCGACGCCCCCAACGAGAGCAACATCTACGCGAAACGGTTCACCAGCAGCGAGATCCTGGTGGGTAGCGCCACGGCGCTTTCGGCAACGACGTCGCGTAACAACGGCGCCGTTGCGCAACCTCGCGTCATCGCGTCCGGCGACGACCACACCGACCTCATCGTGGCCGACGGCACGGGCTACGACGGCGTCGTTCAGGTGTTCGCGGGGGGCGGCTCAGGCACCGGATCGCTGCTCCTGTCGGGTAATCACATCCTGACGGCTGCCCACGTGGTCGCGGACGATTTTGGCAACGCGCTTCCCGCTTCCGCAGTCTCCGTCACGTTTACGTTACCCACCGGTCTGGTCTCCATTCCGGCTTCCGAGGTGTTCGTGCATCCGGCCTACAATGGCGACATCTTCGACGGCAACGACGTGGCCATTATCGTGTTGGCCAACCCCGGTCCCGCCGAGGCCGAGCGCTACGACATCTACCGAGGAAACAACGATCTCGGACAGGCGTTCGACCGTTACGGGTATGGGTACACCGGAATAGGACCGACGGGTGAAGACACCACCGTTGACACGACGTACATTCTCCGCGGCGGTGAAAACGTGTACGAGGCGCTGGGGTCGCAACTCGGCATTAACGCAGGCATTCTCGTCTACGACTTCGATGACGGAACGGCGGAGCACGACGCCCTCGGATTGGGTTACAACATCGTCGACACCGGGTTGCCCGACGACCGCGAAACGAACTCCGCTCGCGGCGATTCCGGCGGACCGGCTTTCATCAACGGTCTGATCGCAGGCATCACCAGTGGCGGCTTCTGGAGTTCGCTCGTCGCCGATGCCGACATCAACGCTACGCCTCTCGATTCCAGCTTCGGGGAGATCAGTATCGACGCCCGGATCTCGACATACGCGAGCTGGATCGACGCCATCACCGGCGGTTCGTCGCCGGAGTTCCTCGTCAATTCGGTCGTCGGCGGCGATCAGAAATGGTCCAGCGTCGCCATGGATCTGGACGGCGACTACGTCATCACGTGGACCACGCACAACCAGAACGGCACGGGCAACGGCCCCGGCGACGGGTTCATCGACCAGAACGCCATCGCGGCCCGCCGGTTCAACGCGGACAACACCGCCGTGGGCCCCGAGTTCCAGGTGAACACGTACACTGCCGAAAACCAGCAGCACTCGCAAGTGGCCATGGACGCCGACGGCGACTTCATGATCGCGTGGGAAAGCTTCCAGGAGCCGCTGGCCGCGGCCACCAGCTTCGGCGTCTACGCCCAGCGCTTCGTGGCCACCGGCAAGATGGCCGACAACTACGTCGGCGTCAACGGCCGGCTGGGCGCCGAGATCCACGTCAACACCACCACCGAAGGCGATCAGCGGATGCCCAGCGTGCTGTTGAGCCACGCGGGCGACGCGGTGATCGCGTGGACCGGACCGGGTACGAATGGCACGATCGACGTCTTCACGCAGCGGTACAACGTCCTGGCCGACCAGGCCGGGCCCGTGGTGACCGACGTGCTGGGCCTCGACAGCAATACGTCTGTCTGGAGCCCCATCCTCGCGGGCGAGGCCGTCGAAACCGAAGTCGGCAAGCTCATGGTGATCTTCGGCGAGGACCTCAACACCCAGTACTCGACCTCCGGACCCAACAGCATCCTGAACCCGAACAACTGGGTCCTCACCCGCGACGGCGAAGTCGTGACCGACGCCGTGGTCGAGGTCGTCTTCGGCTTCAACGCGGCCACCGGTAAGTACGAGGCCCTGGTCACGATCGACGGCGATCCGGAGACCGAGGGCATCCAGACGCTCGAAGACGGCCAGTACGTGCTCACGATCCGCGACAACGTCATGGACCGGTTCGGCAACCGGCTGGACGGGAACTACGACGGCACGCCCGGCGGCGACTACGTGTTGACCTTCACCGTGCTCGGCGCGGGCAGCGAAACCCGGGTGAACACCGACCCCGACGGCAAGCAGGTGTTCATGGACGAGACCCTGCCGATCGCCAAGACGCCCAACAGCCCGCAGTCCACGGCCAGCGACGCCGACGGCGACTACGGCGTCGTCTGGACCGACCTGGGCCACGTCACCGACGAGATCCAAAGGATCACGTTGGGCGGCTCGTGGGGTAAGTTCAAACTTCAGTACAACGGTCTAGTGACCGCCGACATTTCCTTCACCGGCGACATCGACGCGACCACCGCCGCCATCCAGGCCGCGTTCGACGGGCTCGGCTTGCAGACGCAAGTGGTCGCGATCGACGACCTAACGATCGAGGTCCGCTTCATCGGCGCCGCGGCAAACGTGAACCATCCTCAACTCGTCGCCGCCGCCGGCGCGACGCCCAACATCAGCGGTGACGTGACCGTCACAACGACTGTCCAGGGCGGCGACACGGTCCAAGGCGTCTTCGTCAAGCTCTACGACGTGACCTGGGCCATCGCGGCCGACGGCGAGCGGACCAGCACTCTGGTCGAGCGCCAGCCGATCAACCCGGCCACCGGCGCCGTCTGGGCGAAGAACGAGATCTGCGTGACCACGAATCCGACGGCCACCTACGCCTCGATCGCGATGGACGCCGACGGCGACTTCGTGGTGACCTGGTCGCAAAACGACGGCACCGCCGCCGCGCCCGACTGGAACGTCTACGCCCGCCGCTACGACGCGATGGGCAACGCCGGCGTCACCGAGCTTCAGGCCCTGAAACTGTCGAACATCCCGACCGCGACCGGCCTGACGGGCGTCGTCAAGTTGGAATGGAACGGCCTCACGACGGGCGACATTGCCCTCTCGATCCCGAATACGACGACTGGCCTGAGCGCCGCGGCGACGGCGGTCCAGACGGCCCTGCAGGCGCTCGGCGCCAACGTCGTTGTGACGGCCGAGGCGGCCCCGAGCGCCGAGACTGGCAAGTTCAACGTGAGCTTCGGCATCCGTTTCCAGGGCACGCAGTCTCGATCCGACCAGCTGGCCATCGCGTTCGCCAGCCAAACCTGGACGGCCGGCACGGCCCTGGCCGAAGCCGTGATCTCCCGCGACGGCAGCGCGGGCGAGGCGTTCCGCGTCAACTCGGTGACCATCGACCAGCAGCGGTACTCGACGGTGGCCATCGACCACGACGGCGACTTCGTCATTGCGTGGCAGTCGGAAGCCCAGAACGGCAACGGCTACGAGATCTACGCCCAGGCGTACGACCGCTTCGGCAAGGCCCTGGGCGTGGGCGACGAGCTCCAGGTGCTCTCGTTCAGCGCGAGCTCCGCCGGCTCGTTCCGGCTGTTCTACCGCGACACGATCGATACCGAGATTGGCACGAACGTCATCACTTACAACGGCGATCTCGTGGCCACGGCCCAGCAGATTCAGACCGAGCTTGCGCTATTGGGACTGGACGTCGAGGTCGTCGCCCAGGAGCCCGCGGACATCGAAATCCGCTTCCGAGGCGCCGACGGCGGCTTCGACCACCGGCAGCTCCTGCTGGACGTTGGCGAGGAAGACGCCGAGACGATCACGGGCCTGACCATCCAGACCCAGCAGCAGGGCAAGTCCGGCGAGTTCCGCGTCAACGAGAACATGGAAGGCGACCAGGTCTACGCCTCGGTGGCGATGGACGCGGTGGGCAATTTCGTCGTGACGTGGACGTCGTACGACTTCATTCTGAACGACGGCGACGCCTCGAACATCCATGCCCGACAGTACGTCTGGATCGACAGCCCGAACACCACCGACGCCGAGGACGTCATCGTCGCCGGCGCCGAGTTCCTCGTCAACCAAACTCTGGTCGGCGAGCAGCGGTGGTCGGACGTGGCCATGGACAAGACGGGCGACTTCGTCATCACGTGGACGAGCGTCTCCGAGGATCCGAACAACGAGGACGAGGAGATTGGCCTGACCGGCCGGCAGGATGTCTTTGCCCGGCGGTACTACTTCAACACCACCGTCGGCGGCGGCTCGCCGGTCGACAACGTGCCCGTGGGCAATGAGTTCCAGGTGAACAGCTACACCCGCGGGACGCAGCAGCACTCGTCCGCGTCGATGGACGCGGACGGCGACTTCATCATCGCGTGGGAGAGCTTCCAGGACCTACCCGGCCCCGGCAGCGACCAGCCCAACAGCCTCGGCGTCTACGCCCAGGCGTACGTCCGCAACGCCCTCCTGGGCCAGGTGGGCGGCGCCAACGGCGAGTGGAACGAGGAATTCGCGGTCAACGGCACGAAGGTCGGCCCGCAGCGCCTGCCCAGCGTCGCCTTGGACGACACGGGCGACGCCGTGTTCGTCTGGAGCGGCAAGGGAACGGTGCTGGGTCAGGAGGACGACCAGGGTATCTTCATGCGGCGCGACGATCAGGAAACGGACGTCGCCGGCCCGACCGTCACCGACGTCCTTTATCTGCAAGAGCCGCAGGACGCCGTGGACACGCTCGAGGTGGTGCTCGACGGCGCCCTCGTCCGCTACGAGGTCAACAAGTTCGTGGTCGTCTTCGGCGAAGACCTGAACCTGATCTACGACACCCTCGGCGCCCACAGCATCACGAATCCCGAGCACTGGCAGATTCTCAAGAACGGCGCGGTGCTCGAGGACGGCATCACGAGGATCGAGTTTGGGCTCAACAAGGCCTACGAGTTGGGCATGGCGACCTCGCCCAGCGGCAAGTACGAGGCCGTGCTCACCTTCGACGCCGACGTGACGAAGCCCGGCAAGCAGGCGCTGGGCAACGGCACGTACGTGCTGACGATCGACGATACGGTCGTGGATCCGTCCGGCAACGCGCTGGACGGCGACGTGGACGGCACGCCCGGCATCAACTTCCAGCACCAGTTCATCATCCGCGCCGGCGAGCAGGGCGGCGACGATCCGGTCGGCGGCGAGGACGACGTCATCTCCGGCGGCCACACCCACGCCGAAACGCCCGGCGCCACGGCCATGGACGCCGACGGCGACTACGTCGTCGCCTGGACGGCCACGACCATCGTCAACGGGCAGGAAGTAGACCGCGCGTACATTCGCCTGTACGACAAGACGGGCGATCCGAAGGGCGCCGCGATGGCGGTAACGCCCTCGGCCGCCTTCCCGGACTTCGTCGGCGATCAGCAGCGCTACGTCACCACGGCCATGGACGCCGACGGCGACTTCATCGTCACGTGGACCAACTACCGCGATACCGACGGCAACACGGCCAACGGCTACGAGCAGGTGGACGTGTACGCCCGGCGCTATAACGCGGTGGGCAAGGCCGGCGTCGACGAGGTGCAGTCGCTGCGTCTGTCCGGCATCTCGGCCACGGCCGGCCTGACCGGAACCATCCACCTGAGCTGGAACGGCCAGACCACCGACGGCATCGCGATCAACATCTCCGCCAATGCGACGACCGGCGTCGCCGAGGCCGCCGCGGCGGTCGAGGCCGCCCTCAAGACCATCGGCGCCAACGTGACGGTGAAGGCGGCGGCGGTTGCCTCGACCACGACGCCCGGCACGCTCGTCCTGACCTTCTCGATCCAGTTCGTCGGCACGCAGGCCGAGTCGAACCAGCCGCCGGTGACCTTCGCCAGCCAGAGCTGGACGGTCGGCGCGCCGCTGGTCGAGGCCCTCAACGTCCGCGACGGCAACTCCGGCGCTCCGTTCCGCGTGAACAACTACACGCTTGCGGACCAGAAGTGGTCCGACGTGGCCATGGACGCCGACGGCGACTTCGTCGTCACGTGGTCGAGCTTCGGCCAGGAAGACGGCGGCCAAGGCGGCTTCGGCTACGGCGTCTACGCCCGGCGGTACGACCGCTTCGGCTACGCCTACGGGCCGGAGTTCCAGGTGAACACGACGGTTGCGGGCGATCAGCAGTTCGCCAGCGTCGCGATGGGCGCCGACGGCAGCTTCGTCGTCACGTGGCAGAGCAGCCAGAACGGCGTGGGCGACGACATCATCGCCCGCGTGTTCAACGCGGACGGCTCCTCGGTAACCAGTCCGCTAACCGGCGAGTTCACGGTGAACGACACGCTCGCCGGCAACCAGCGGTATCCGGACATCGCGATGGACCTGGCGGGCGGCTCGTACGTGATCACGTGGAGCAGCTCGCAGCAGACCGACGACCCGAGCGGCTACGGCGTCTACGCGAAACGGTTCGACCGCCTGACGCTGGAGGAACTGACCGTCCGGTACGCGTACCAGGGCGATCCGGTCGACTTCGGCGAAGGCGAGACCATCGAGATCCCGATCGTGGTCGATCAGGACTTCCGGATCACGGACGTGAACGTGCGTCTGAACATCTCGCACCAGGACCCTTCCGACCTGTTCGTGTCGGTGGTGAGCCCGAGCGGCGAGGAGATCTTCCTGTTCCAGCAGGTGCCCGCGGCGGGCGACCAGGACGGCTTCACGCTCGCCGGCCCGAACGGGCAGAACTTCGAGTGGACGTTCTTCGACGACGAGGCGGCCATCCCCATCGCCAACGGCCTGCCGCCGTTCGACGGCGCCTACCAGCCGCTGCAGGCGCTGGCCGGCTTCGACGACAACACGACCGGCGGCACGTGGCTGTTGCGGATCTACGACAACGACCCGGCCACCGATCCCGACGTGGACATCAACACGGAAACTGGCGCGGTGACGCACACGGCCGACGGCGGTCGTCTGTGGAGCTGGTCGCTCGAGTTCACCCGCGACCCGGCGGCTTCGGACGAGGTCCTGGTCAACGCGACGACCCAGGGTAACCAGATGTTCTCGTCCGTGGCGATGGACCACGTCGGCAACGCCATCGTGGCCTGGAGCGGCTACGGGAATGAACCCGGCCAGGAAGACACGTCCGGCTACGGCGTGTTCGTCCGCCGGCTCACCACGACCATGGTCCTGCTGGGTACCGAAGAGCGCCTGAACCGTACCACGGACGGCATGCAGTGGCTCCCGTCCGTCGCGATGGACGGCGAAGGCAACTTCGTCACCGTCTGGACCGGCGACACCGCCAACGGCTCGACCAACGTCTTCCAGTACCTGGGCATCGAGAACCGGTCCGTCGACGGGCCGCTCGTGACCGACGTGTTCATCCCGACCACCGTGGTGAGCACGTCCCTGCTTACGCCTTTGTTGGAGGGCGGCGTGGCCGACGCGGGACTCAAGCAGCTCGTGGTCGCCTTCGGCGAGAACCTGTCGGTTGCCCAGACAACCGTCAATGGCGTCCGCAGCCCGGCGATCGAGAGCGTCCTCAATCCGAACAACTGGGCCCTGGAACGCAACGGCGAGGAGGTGCACGGCGCGATCGTCTCGATCACGTTCGGGCTGAATCCCGAGACGGGCAAGTACGAGTCGCGGCTGACGTTCGACGGCAACGGCCTGGGGGCCGGCCAGCCGGGGCTCCTGCCTGGTGAATACACTCTGGTGGTCCGCGACCAGATCGAGGACCTCCGCGGCAACCGGCTCGACGGCGACTTCGACAGCTTGCCCGGCACCCTGCCGGACGGCTCCGGCCACGGCGGCTACGCGTTCCACTTCAGCGTGCCGGAGCAGGCCGACACGCTCGGCACCGAGATGCGCGTGAACCAGTCGATCGCGCCGATCCAGATTCTCTCGGAGCCAAAGGGCACCGGGTTCGCCCGCGAAGTGACGACGATGTCCGTCGCGGTCGACCACGACGGCGACTACGTCGTGGTCTGGACGATGTACGCGCAGGACAGCCCATTCGATTCCGACGTCTACTTCCGCCTGTACGACCGCAACAACAACCCGATCACCGACGAAACCCGGGTGAACAACATCACCTCGGGGGTGCAGGGCAACGCGACGGTGGCCATGGACGCCGACGGTGACTTCATCGTGGTGTGGGAGAGCGAGGCGGCCGACGGCACGCTGGACGTCTATTCGCAGCGGTTCACCTCGCGCGGCCAGCGGATCGCCGTGGACCGGACCTCGCGCATCATCACCGATCCGTACCGCAACGTGGCCAACGCAAGCCACGTCGAGGCCCTGGTCAACACGACGGTCGTCGGCCAGCAGTACAATCCGGCAGTGTCCATGGACAGCTACGGCAACTACGTGGTGGTCTGGGGCGTGTCCGGACAGAACTTCGGCTATCTGAACAACGTCATCGGCCAGCGATTCAACTTCCGCGGCGAGGCGGTGGGCGCGGAGTTCCAGGTCAACGCGGTGGATCTGCCCGGCGCGTCGGGGCCGGGCCTGTCCGGCAGCTTCCTGGTCAACCCGAGCGTGACCCTGGGCGACGACGGCAACTTCGTGGTCGCGTGGGACCGGGCCCTGTTCGCCCTGTCGGGCGTGGTCACGGATTCGGACGTGCTGGCCCGCGTCTTCGACGACCAGAGCAATCCGCTCACCGACGAAATCGTCGTCAACGCGGACGAGATCATCGGCCAGGACGCGAGCCACGTCACGGCGGACGGCGCGGCGGGCGGCAACGACGTGGAGCGCATTGCCCGCAACCCGCAGGTTGCCCGCGACACGGCCGGCAACTTCATCGTCGTCTTCGAGTCGTACCTGGACAACGACTACCTGATCACGGACACGCCGGACAGCTACGGCATTTACTACCGGCGTTTCGACGCGTTGGGCACGCCATTGACCGACGAGGTGCAGCAGGCCAATACGGTGGTCTCGGCGGACGAGGACGCCGTTTTGGACGAGACGGCGACGCAGCAGTTCGCCTTCGATCAGGTCAACCCGACCATCGCCATCGACGCCGACGGCGACTTCGCGATCTTCTGGAACGGCAACGGCGCGCAGCCCGACTGGTTCGCGCCGGACGATCCGACGTTGGTGAGCGATCGGGATGACGCCGGCGTGTTCGGCCGGTGGTTCCACGCCGGCACCGATACGGTCCTGTCCTACCCGACCACCGTGCAGCAACGAGCCAACGAGACCGTCGCGGGCGTCCAGCAGTTCCCGTCGCTGGCCATGGAGCCGGACGGCGACGCGGTGCTCGTCTGGGCGGGCAGCGGCGTGGGCGACCGGCACGGCATCTTCGTCCGACGCTACGATCAGACGGCCGACACCGCCGGCCCGATGGCCACCGAGCTGCGCCTGGCCGACGCGGACCGCACGCTGGTCGGCCCCGGCGAAAACGTCTTCGGCAATCCCACCAGCCTGCTGGTCGTCTTCGACGAGAAGCTCAACACGGACAAGACCGGCGCCGGCAACACGCCGGGGCTGCACAGCGTCGAAAACGTGAACAACTGGGCGCTGGTGAACGGACGCGGCGAGGAGATCCAGGGCGCGATCCGGAGCGTGACGTTCAAGCTGGACGCGGCCACCGGCAAGTGGGTCGCCGAAATCACGTTCAACGCGGCGGGCGGCGCGGCGGGGGCATTGGCCAACGGCACGTACACGCTGATCGCCCGGACCGCCATCCACGACCTGGCCGGCAACGAGCTGGCCCGGACCGGCTACCAGCCCTACGGCACGGGCCGGCGGTTCGACGCCCTGGGTAACGAGCTGCCGGTGGATCCGGTGACCAGCCCGACCGGCGGATTCGGCTTCCAGTTCCGCGTGAACAACACGATCCCCGGCGACGCGCCGTGGGGCGACCTGGATCAAGTGGCCAGCGAGCCCACCACGACGCTCGGTCAGGACAACCTGGCGCTGGTGACGTACCAGGAAGACTCGGCGGTTGCCCGCAACGGCCTCGGCGAGTACGTGGTCGTCTGGGTCGAGTATAGCGAGGTGGTCGATTCGTCCCTCTTCCCGATCGATCCGAACGCCGACCCGGACGCCGTGCTGCCGGTTATTCCCGCTACCCCCGTGCTCGAGGCCAACATCATGGCGCAGCGCTTCGACGCGCAGTGCCGCGAGGTGGGCGATCCGATCCTGGTCAACAGCCTGACCACCGGCGACCAGCTCGATCCGGCCGTGGCCATCGACGACGCGGGCAACTTCGTCGTGATCTGGTCGGGCGACGGCACGGCGTTGGGCGACGCGACCGGCATCTTCGGCCAGCGTTTCGACGGCGACGGCATCCGCCAGGGCGGCCAGTTCCGCGTGAACGACTATATCAATAGCATCCAGGACGAACCCGCCGTGGCGATGAATCCGAATACGGGCGACTTCGTCGTCACGTGGACGAGCTTCGGCCAAGACGGCAGCCGCGACGGCGTGTACGCCCGGCGTTATCAGGCCAACGGCCTGGCCTACGGCGCGGAATTCCGCGTCAACACCGTCACGTCGGGCCCGCAAGGCACGCCCGACATCGCCATGAACGCCACGGGTAGCTTCGTGATCGTCTGGGCGAGCGAGGAGCAGGACGCCAGCGGCTGGGGCGTCTTCGGACAACGGTTCGCCGCCAATGGGACGAAGCTCGGCAGCGAGTTCCGCGTCAATACGCAGCAAAACGGCGATCAGATCGACCCGGCCGTCGGCATGGATCGGCAGGGCAACTTCGTGGTGACCTGGGCGAGCCGGCAGGACGGAAGCGGCATGGGCGTCTACGCCCAGCGATACAACGCCTCCGGCGTCAAGCAGGGCGGCGAGTTCCGCGTCAACACGACCACGGTGCACGACCAGTTCGAGCCCGACATCGCCGTGAGCGACAAGGGCATCTTCGTCATCGTGTGGACCTCGTTCAACCAGGACACGCCCTACGACGAGAACCTGCGCGATTGGGGTATCTACGGCCGGATGTACAACGCCAATGGCACGGACTACGTCGACGCCCGCGTCGGCGCCAATCCCATCGGCGAGTTCCGCGTGAACGCCCAGACCGAGGGCGACCAGCATGCCGCGAGCGTGGCCATGGACGCCGAGGGTCACTACATCGTGAGCTGGTCCGGGATGCACCACGAGATCACCACCCTCGTCACGCAAGACGATGGACAAGGTGGACAGACCGAGCCGGTTCAGACCCAGCGGCCGCTGTCGGCCATCTACACCCGGTTCATCGACCCCCCGGCCAATGGCTCGTCGGACGCGGCGCAGGCCGAACTGGTTGTCCCCGGCACGACGGGCGCCGACGTATTCGAGTTTTACGGCGGCCCGACGCCAGCCACGTGGATCGTCAAGCTCAACGGCGAAACCCTCCTCGTCAGCGCCGACGTCGGAACCATCCGCTTCGACGGCAAAGGCGGCCAGGACACGGTCACGTTCAGCGGGGCCGGCGCCAACGACCGGACCGAGCTCTGGGCTAATAGCGGCACGTTCACCAGCGACTACTACAGCGTCGAGGTGAGCAACGTCGAGATCATCACCGCCAGCGGCGGCGTCGGCAACGACACGCTCATCCTGCACGACGGCGCCGGCGACGACCTCTTGGTGATCCGCCCGCAATCGGCCACGTTCACCGGAACCGGCTTGAACCTCTCGACCACCGGCTACGAAACGGTCCAGGCCAAGGCCGACGGCGGCGGCACCGACACCGTCGAGGTCTACGACACGACGGGCAACGACGCCTTCATCGCCACGCCGAGTTACGCGACGATGGGCTCGGCCGCCGCCGGCGCCGCGCCCTACGCCAGGGTGGAGTCGTTCGAACGCGTCAAGGGCTACTCGACGGCCGGCACGGACAAAGCCTATCTTTACGATTCGGTTGGCGACGACAGTTTCACCGCGGGACCCGGCTTCGCCAGGCTCTTCGGGGCGGACTTCTTCAGCCTGGCCAACGGCTTCCGCTACGTCTACGCCTACGGCGACGCCGGCGGCCGCGACGTGGCCAACATGACCGGCTCGGACGGCGTCGATACGTTCGACGCCTCGCCCAACGTCGCCAGCTACCACGGCGCCGGCTTCTACAACCGCGCTGAAAACTTCGAGGTCATCCAAGCCACCGGTCAGGAAGGCGGCACCGACACCGTGATCCTGCACGGCTCGGACGAAGACGACACCTTCATCGCCGGACGCAATTACGGAAAGCTCTCCGGCCAGGGTTACGAGATCCGGGCCGACTTCTTCCACGACGTGATCGCCTACGCCCACGGCGGATACGACGTCGCCCAGTTCATCGATTCCAGCGGCGACGACACGTTCGTCGGAACGTCGACCAGCAGCCGCATGTACGGAAGCGGTTACTCGAACCGGGCGTTCGGCTTCGATCAGGTGAAGGCCTGGGCGGTCGCCGGCGGAAACAACGTCGCCACGTTGCACGACGCGGCCCTCAACGCCCACGACTACCTCGAGGCCGAGGACGGTTGGGCCCAGCTCTCCAACACCGACGTCGGCTTCGCCTACTGGGCCTCCGGCTTCCAAACCGTCAACGCCCACGCAAACGATCAGGGGGACAAAAAACGCGTCGCGTCCGAGTTGGATTTCGTCCTTGCCACGACGGGCACGTGGACGGACGAGTAGACGCGCACACGACCGTTTCCCGCCCGCGGGAAACACAACGCACGCACGGCAATCGGATTCCGCTCCCGCCTTCGGGAGCGGGACAGAGAACGAGGCAACAGACCTTCCCTCCGTCCGCTCGCGGATGTGGGACAAGGGCTGACGGGATTCCACAACTCCGCCCTCCCGCTCTTGGGAGGGGGGCGGAGGTGAGGGATGGTTCCACATTAATCTCCCGCTGGCGGGAGAGTGGCAGGGGTGAGGAGACATGCGGCGGCCGCGACGACGCGAGACCCTCGCGCTCGACGGCCGCCGCCAGCGCAAGGTGGATGATCACGACGGCCTCGGGCGGACACGCCCGCTCGGGCCGTCTTTGGTTGGACGCTTTCAGGAGATCGAGGCATGACAGTCTGGGACGCACTACGCCGTTTTTCAGGATTCGGAAAGCGGGGGAAAACGGGGCGCGCTCGCAACGCCGCCGGCCGGCGACGCCCGATCACCGGGTCGCTCCGGGGCCGCGATCTCCGCGTCGAACAGTTCGAGCAACGCATGCTCCTGAGCATCAGCCCGACGTCCTTCGACCAATTGAGCTATCTCAGCTCCTCCGTGAAGCTGGCCATCCAGCAGGCCACGGACCTGGACAGCTACGCCGAGGAGGACCTCGCCTCGACCCAGCAGTGGGTGGTGGGCCTGACGGGGTCCGGCCTGACCGAGCCGGAGTTCCTGGCCGCCTCGTTGGGCGCCGACGACCTCGGCCCGACCGGCATCATCAAAAATACGTACGTCTGGGAGTTCTCCACCCAGACCGACTGGGAAACCGTGGCCGCCAAGCTCGACGCGGCCTCGGGCGTCGCCTACGCCTATCCGCTCGTGGCTCGGCCCGTCACCAACTGCTTTGTTCCCGACGACGCGCTGTTTGCCCAGCAGTGGCACCTACAGAACACGGGCCAGACCGGCGGCACGCCGGGAGTGGACGCCAACGTCGTCACCGCCTGGGACTCCGTCACCGGAGAGGGCGTCATCATTGGGATCATTGACGATGGGTTCGATTTCAACCATCCGGACCTGATCGCCAACTACCGGGCCGACCTGAGCTACGACTACTGGGACGACGACTCCGATCCCTCGCCCGAGGACGGTCTTTGGAGTTCTGACAATCACGGGACCGCCGTCGCCGGCGTGGCGGCGGGCGTGGGCAACAACAGCCTCGGAATCAGCGGCTCGGCGCCGGACGCGGAGTTCGCGGGCATACGCCTGACGACTTCGTGGCCCACCGATTTGCAGACGGCCCAGGCGCTGTCGCACCTGAGGCAGCAAATCGACATTTATAACAATAGCTGGGGCGCGAAGTTCGATTTCCCGAGCTATTGGGGCCCGCTTACCGCCGCCGCGCTGGAGCAGGGCGTTCAGAACGGGCGCGACGGACTGGGGAACATCTTCGTCTTCTCGGCCGGCAACGGCCGCGACGAATACCACAACGTCAACCTCAGCAGTCTTACCAACTCGCGCTATACGATTGCCATTGCCGCGATCGACGCGGACGGGGTCTACTCGTCCTACTCGACGCCCGGCGCCGCGGTGTTCGTGTCGGGGCATTCGTCGACCATGCCCCTGTACGTGACGGAGGACGGCATCGTCACGACGGACCGGACGGGGCAGGACGGCTACAACTCCTCGGGTGGTTTGGACGGCGACTCTCTGCCCGACGTCGATTACACGTCCACGTTTGGCGGCACGTCGTCCTCCGCCCCGCTGGTCTCCGGCGTGATCGCGCTGATGCTCGAGGCCAACCCAGCCCTTACCTACCGCGACGTCCAGTACATCCTCGCCGCGACGGCCGAGTGGAACGATCCCACCGGTTCCGATTGGGTCGTCAACGGCGCCGGATACCACGTGAGCCACGACTACGGCTTCGGCGCCATCGACGCCGCCGCGGCCGTCCAGGCGGCCTTCGCGTGGGAGACCGTCGGCGAGGAAGTCAGCGACGCCAGCAACGTCGTCAACGTCGGCCAGACCATCCCCGACGGAAGCGCCCTGGGCCTTACCTCGACCATCACCATGGACGACACCGTCAACACGATCGAATGGGTCGAGGTCGTCTTCGACGCCAGCCACGAACTGGCCAGCCAGATCGAAGTGGTTCTCACCTCGCCCGATGGAACCCAATCCATCCTCGCCGAGGGCAAAGGAGACAACTGGCTCTACTCCGACGACTACAACCAGTGGACGTTCACCACCTGCCGCAACTGGGGCGAGTCGGCCGAGGGCCAATGGACGCTGGAAGTCCGCGACCGCTTCGGCGGAACGGCGGGCGTGCTCAACTCGTGGCAGTTGCGGGTGTACGGGCAGTACGTGGGCGGCGACACGCCCGGGCCCGACGCCGTGGTGGTTGGCCCCGAACTGATCGCCGTCCTGCCCAATGACGGCAGTCAGATCTCCACCGGCGACGTCCTGCACGTCGCGCCCAGCGAGCTGACGTTCCTCTTCAACGAGCGCCAGGTAATCGACCCGACCACGCTCGACGGCATCCGCATCGCGCGGGCCGGGGGCGACGACGTGTTGGGTAACGCCAACGACGTGATCGTCCAGTACGGCTGGATCGGCCTCGGCGACCAGCCGAACGAAGTCGTCGTCCGCTTCGCCGAGACCCTGCCGGACGACCTCTATCAAATCACCCTCTTCGGCGAAGGCGACGTCGTCCTGAAAAACATCCAGGGCTCGGCGTTCCACGACGGGCACAACCTGTCGATCACGTTCGACCTCGATCTGGGCGCCCAGGTGATCGCCGTGGTGCCCCAGCCCGTCACGCGCGATCCGGTCACCGGCGCGCTTTCGCAGAGCCGCGACACCATCGAGGTGTACTTCAACGCCGACGCGCTCAAGCTCGAGTCGGTCACCAACCCGCAGTTCTACCGCCTCTCGCAAACCAGCCAGACGGCCACGCCGCTGGACGACGCGGACTTCCTGCCCGAGACGGTCCAGTACGATCCGGTCGAAAATAAGGTCGTGCTCACGTTCTCCGAGAGCCTTTCGCAGTTGGCCGTCGGCACGCTACGGTTGCGGATCGGCAACGCCTACCACCGGATCGACACGTCGAGCATGACCGCCGAACTGGTGGGCGACACGTTCGCCTCGGCCAAGGGCATGGGCCAGTTGGGCAGTGGGCTGGTGGGAGAGAGCGTCGTCATCTCCTCCATCATCGAGCCGCTGCCCTACGACCTGCCCTGGCCCGGTTCCATCAACGAAGTCGGCCACCGCGAACTGGTCGGCGCGCTTTCGGAGTCGCACTTCCTGGCCGGGTACGACGCCGGCGACTACCAGTACGGCGCGGCCACCTACTACTACAACTTCGGCCCCTTCGGCAGCTTCCCGAACCTCGTCAGCAGCGTGCAGAAACAACGCGTCCGCGAGATCTTCGAGATCTACGCCACCCTGCTGGGCGTCCAGTTCATCGAGGACGCCAGCGGCGCGAATCGCGGGTTCACGGTGGGCACGGGCGACATGCGGGCGGTGGATCCGTACGTCCAGACCGGCACCGGCGGCGTCATCGGCATCGCTGGCGGCGGCATGGCCATCATGGACAACGCCGAAACCCTCATGTGGGGTTCCAGCGAACGCGGCGGCGCCTGGTTTCGCACCGCCATGCACGAAATCGGCCACCTCCTCGGCCTCGGCCACACCTACGACATGCCGGCCTACACGGTGATGGGCACCGGCGAGAACCTCGAGTACGAAGGCGAAAACGCCGGCACGGCCTACTACACCGCCGACTCCGAGAACATCTATCCCGGCGCCATTGACGTGATCCACGGCCAGTATCTCTACCGGCCCGACGGCACCGACGTCGATTTCTACCAGTTCACCGTCGAGCGCGACGGCGTCTTCAGCGCCGAAACCGTGGCCGAGCGGCTCAAAACGCTCGTCGAAGACCAATGGCTGGACGACGCCAGCTTGTTGGACAGCGTCATTAGCCTTTACGATTCCACCGGCGCGCTGATCGCCCGAAACGACGATTATTACAGCGAGGACTCCTACCTCGAGGTCGATCTCACGCCGGGGACGTACTACATCGCGGTGAGCAGCACGGGCAATACCGAGTTCGACCCGGACGTGGCCGACAGCGGCCTGGGCGGCACGAGCCAAGGCAAGTACGACCTCCGCCTGACCTTCCAGCCCAAGGTGCTCGAAAACGGCCTGGCCACCACCGAGCACCTGATCGACGCGACCGGCACCCTGTTCGACGGCGACGCCGACAGCGTGCCGGGCGGCGTGTACAACTTCTGGTTCACCTCGGCCACGGCGGCCAACACGATCTTCGTCGATAAAATCGCCCCGGCCGGCGGCAACGGCTCGCTCGCCGCGCCCTACCAGGAGATCGATCAGGCCCTGGCCGCCGCCCAGCCCGGCCAGATTGTCCGCATCGTCGGCAACCGCGACCGCTCTTTCCTCGAACAAACCACGTTCGACGTCAGCTTCCAGCCGACCGGGGTGGCCGTGGGCGATTTCGACGGCGACGGGAACGTGGACATCGTGGCCGTCAATTCCGGCGACGACTCCGTCTCGATCCTCTTCGGCCTGGGCGACGGAACCTACTGGGGCCAGATCGTCCGCGACGTGGGCCGCAATCCCAAGGGCATCGCCATCGGCGACGTCAACGGCGACGGCGCGCCCGACATCGTGGTCACCAACCAATCCGACCGGACGATCTCGCTATTGGTCAACAACGGCAGCGGCGGCTTCGCCGCGCAACAGACCCGATCCGTCGGCTTCGAACCCGTGGCCGTCGAGTTGGGCGACCTCAACGCCGACGGGCGGCTGGACATCGTCGTGGCGAATCGCGCCGAAGACACCATCGGCGTCCTCCTGAACACCGGCGCGGGGGCCTTCGCCGATCAGGTGACCTACGCCGTGGGCGACGCGCCGGCCGACGTGGCTCTGGGCGACTTCAACAACGACGGGATCCTCGACGTCGCGGTGGCCAACAACGGCCCGAGCGACAATCGCGTCTCGATCCTGCTCGGCCTGGGCAATGGGACCTTCGCCCCGGCCAGCCACGCGACCGTGGGCGGCCGGCCCATCAGCGTCGCCGTGGGCGATCTGAACCGCGACGGCAACCGCGACCTCGTGGCGGCCAACTACGGCAGCGACAACGTCTCCGTGCTGCTCGGGGCCGGCAACGGAACCTTCGCCTCGCCGGTGAACTACGCCGTGGGCACGGATCCTTCGTCCGTCTCGCTGGCCGATCTGGACGACGACGGAAGTCTGGACATCGTCACTGCCGATGAGGGCAACGGAACAGTGACGCTCCTCTTCGGCCGGCCAGACGGGACGTTTGCCGAGGACCCGACGGTCGGGCCCTACGACACGGGCTGGACGCCCAAGGGGCTCGCCGTGGCCGACATGGACGGCGACGGCCGCGAGGACCTCGTCACCACGAGCTTCGACGACGACGAAGTCTCCGTGATCCTGGCCCGGCGCGACGCCCCCTACGAAATCGGCAAGAGCCTCACCGGCGCCGTCCTCCCCGACGGTTGGAAGATGGAGATTCCCAAGGGCGTCACCGTGATGATCGACGCCGGCGCTGTCCTCAAGCTTCGCCAGGCGAACATCGACGTCGGCAGCTCGAGCGAAGGCATCGACCGCAGCCTCGGCGCGCTGCAAATCCTCGGAACGCCCGAGCTGCCCGTCTTCTTCAGCTCCTACCACGACAAGTCGATCGGCGAGGATCACGCCGCGTTCGACCTCGCGCCGCAGCGGGGCGACTGGGGCGGCCTCGTCTTCCGCAACAAGATCGACTACGACGTCCGGGCGACCGATCCCAACCGCGTCGTGCTCGAAAGCGAAGGCATCTTCCTCAACTACGTCAACCACGCGGAGATCCGCTACGGCGGCGGCCTGGTCAAGGTCAACGCCGTCGATACCATCTTCACGCCCATCCAAATGATCGAGGCGCGGCCCACCGTCTCGTTCAACACGATCCAATACTCGGCCAACGCCGCCATGTCGGGTGATCCCAACAGCTTCGCCGACACGAAGTTCTGGGGCCCGGACTACATTACCGACTACCAACGCGTCGGTCCCGACATCCACGGCAACCGCGTGGTGAACAACAGCTTCAACGGCCTGTTGGTCGGCATCAACACGGCGGCCGGGCAGCCGATCGACGAGCTCGAGGTCGCCGCCCGCTGGGACGATCGCGACATCGTCCACATCGTCGCCGAAAACCTCTTCATCAACGGCGCGGTCGGCGGGCCCACGCTCGCCACCGGCTACGCCGGCCTCCACCCCCGACTCGACGCCCGGCTCGCCATCGACCCCGGCATCCTCGTCAAACTCAACGCGACGCGCATCGAAACCGAGGTCGGCGCCCAGTTCATCGCCGAAGGGAAAGCCGGCTATCCGGTCGTCTTCACCTCCATCTTCGACGACCGCTACGGCGCCGGCGGCGCGTTCGACACCACCGGCAACGCCAGCAGCCGCCTGGCAACGCCGGGCGATTGGGGCGGCCTGTACTTCGCGCCCACCTCGCTGGGCAGCATCGACAATGCCCTGGTGGCCTACGCCGGCGGCATCACCCGCATCGAAGGCGATTTCGCCTCGTTCAACCCCATCGAAATCCAGCAGGGCTTCGTCCGGCTGACCAACAGCGTTTTCGAGAACAACAAGGGCGCCGAGGACGGCGACCGCAACGGCCGCGGCACGATCACCGAGGCCGTCATTTTCGTCCGCGGGGCGCAGCCCGTCCTGGTTGGCAACGTCATCCGCGACAACCTCGCGCCGGCCATCAGCATCGACGCCAATTCGCTCGTCGCCGTTCAGAAGGGCGATTGGGGGCGAACCACCGGCACGCTGGCCGCCTACGACGGTTATCCAGACAACTACGGCCCCTTGGTCCGCGAGAACCGCCTGGCCAACAACGACATCAACGGCATGATTGTCCGCGGCGTCGTTCTGACAACCGAATGCGTCTGGGACGACACCGACATCGTTCACGTCGTGCGCAACGAGATCGTCGTCCCGAATTTCCACACCTACGGCGGGTTGCGCCTGCAAAGCAGCCCCGACGAGAGCCTCGTCGTCAAGCTGGACGGCGCCGACGCGGGCTTCACGGCGCTGGGCACCCCCCAGGACATCGACGACCGCATCGGCGGCACCCTGCAAATCATCGGCCAGCCCGGCTATCCCGTCGTTCTGACCGCCCTGGCCGACGACACCATCGGCGCCGGTTTCGATCCCTGGGGCGATCCGCTGCTGGACACCGACAACGTTGTCGCCGTGCCCGTGGCCGGGGCGTGGCGGAGCGTCAAACTCGAGGAGTACGTCAACGATCGCAACGTGGCCATCGTGCTGGAGACCGAGGCGGCCGTGGGCATCGGCGAAGACGCCAACGGCGAACCGGTGCGGGCCCAGGTGGTCGGGTCGCTGGCCCCGCACGAACAGGCCGGCGACGACAACCTCCGGCTGGGCTTCGATGTCCGCGGGTTCATCCGCTCCGACGACCCCACCGACGTGGACGTGTACAGCTTCGACGGCCGCGCCGGCAGCGAAGTCTGGATCGACATCGACCGCACGACGATGGGCCTGGACTCGATCGTCGAGCTGGTCGACGCCGACGGCAACGTGTTCGCCCGGTCCAACGATTCGCCCGCCGAGGAGGACGATCTGGTCGGCCTGTACGGCCTGGCCAGCACGATGGACCGCGACGCATGGGAAATCGGCGACATGTACACGGTCAACGTCCACGACGCGGGCATGCGCCTCGTTCTGCCCGGCGCGGCCGGCGAGCTGCGGACGTACTACGTCCGCGTCCGCAGTCAAGACGGCGCGAGCAGCGGCGGCTACCAGTTGCAGATCCGCCTGCGCGAGGATCAGGAGATCGCCGGCTCGACGATCCTCAATTCCAGCATCCGCTACGCCACCAACGGCATCGAGATTCTGGGCTTGCCCACGCATTCGCCGCTCTTGGGCGAGGCGTACGAGATCGACGCGGCGGCCGAGGACAGCACGCAGGCGTCTCTGCTCTTGAATCTCGCCGGCGGCGATAATAATATCCAACTGGACGTCAACGCCGACCCGGTCGGCGCGCCCGACGTGTTCGGCACCCTGAGCACCGGCATCGTCGTCCAATTCGTTGACCTCGGCGGAACGGCCAACACGGCCATCGCGCAATATAACGACGTAAATCGCGTGCTCCTGGTGGGCATCAACGTCGGCTACACGACCGGCGCGGTCATTGCCAATGCGATCAACAACACCGTCGGCCTGCGGTTCACCGCCACGCTCGTCGAGGGCGACGGCGCGGGCGTCGTGGCCGATTGGGGCATTGTGGGCGTGACGAGCGGCGGGGCCAACGCCGGCAACGACCGCTTCGAAAACGCCGAGCCCCTGGGTCGCCTGCTCACCTCCGACAGCAGTCAACTGCTGGTGGGCGGACACCTCTCCGGCCCCTACGACTGCGACTGGTACTCCTTCGAGGTCGATCTGGAACAGGTCCAAAGCGCCGGCGGCGTGACCTGGCCCGCCATCTTCGACATCGACTACGGCGACGGCATGGCCCGCCCCGACGTGAATCTCTACGTCTTCGACGCCGACGGCGTGCTCATCTATTCGAGCCTGAGCTCGAGCGTGGACGACGACCAGATGGCACCGGCGGGCGCCGGCACGGACGACCTCACCCGCGGCAGCGGCGGCGCGGCCGACCCGCTCCTGGGGCCCGTGAACCTTCCCGGCGGCGAGTATCCCGACGGCAGCCCGGTCAAATACTACGTGGCGATCACGGGGGCCGGCCTGTCGGCCATGTCGCTGTTCGACTACTACAATTCCTTCCAGCGGAGCGAGCCGGTCAACTCGATCGAGCGCGTGGCCGAGGAGCACGTCGGCATGTCGCTCATGTCCGGCGTGAACACGCAGGTCTCCCTGTTGCCGGACACAACGAGCACGGAGCTGAACGTCCACATCGACGACTACAACCTGAGCGACGTCAGTTTCTACGTCACCAACGGCACGGATCTCTACACCTTTGATCCCTTCACGGGCATCGTGGAGACGGACGTCACGGGCACGGTTCCGGTTCTGCCCGACGTGTTCACCTGGGGCGCGCACTACGGCGACATCGCCATGCGCGACGACGGCCGGCTGATGACGCTCGTCGACGGCGCCGCCGCCGCCGCGATCGAGCCCTACGTGGGCCGGTATCGCGAGCTTTCGACGGAGGACGGGACGCTGGCCACCGTCACGGTGGGCGAGACGACGTACGTGTCGGACAACGACGACGGGATCAACGTCTTCCGGTTGGTGGATGGCGAGGTGACGCCGCTGGACGTCGGCGTCCAGTTCACCGCCATGGCGCACATCCCGGGCAACGGCTCGCGGGTGTTCGTCGCCGTGGGACACATCAACGCCGATCCCAGCGAATACGTGACCTACGGTGGCGGCTCCGTGGCCAACTACAACAACTTCCTCTACGTCTTCCAATCGGACGGCACGCCCATCCCCGCGCCCGGCACGCCCGCGCGCGACCAGCTCGTCTCGAACGTGCTGCCCTGGGCGTGGCTGAGCACGGTGGACGACGCCAAGATCACCGGCCTCGCGTTCGTCGGCGGCGACCTTTGCGCGGTCGATGAGCTGGGCAAACTGTACACCATCGACAACTGGATGGGCGGCGACGCCTCGGCGGAAACCATAACCATAACCGTGGGCGAGGACGAGAAGGAGATCAACACCGTTCAGTTCGGCGGCGCGACCACGCTCACCCAGGTCGCCGATTTCCGCGTGACCAGCGACTACGCCCACGTCGAGTTCACCGGCTTGACCCTCGGGCCGGCCAACGTCGAGGAGGGCGCCTACGCGCAGACGCTCTTCGCCACGGCCACCGCGGGCGAGGACGAGGCCACCGCGGTCAGCCGCGTCATGACCTTCGGCGCCGACGGCGAGCTGCATTACGTCCTGCTCGACGGCAAATCGGACGTGGTGTTGAGAAACCGGTCTGATCAGCCACTCACGATCACCACCGGCCTGGCCTTCTCGAACATCGACTACAACCTCTGGCACATCACGGACAACCGCTACGACGACGACGGCCACGGCATCGAGATCGCGCCCGACGGCAGCCGCCCCGCGCCGTTCTATCCCGAGTTGGGCAACAGCAGCTACTGGTTCGGCTTGGAGGACCAGGGCCCGCAGGCCGGCGTGACCAACTATCTCTATCCGGCCCAAGGCGCGGGTGAATCCCTGCCGCACTACCTCCTGTACGGCCCCAATACCGACGCGCTGGACACCTACGACACGCCCGACGGCGCCCATGGAGGGCTCACCACCGAGACGTTCAGTCTGGCCGGCGTCTCCCCGTCCGACGCGCCCAAGCTCACGTTCAACTACTTCCTCGAAACCGACGGTGGCAGCGACGCGCAGATCACCGACAGCGCCCGCGTGTATATCTCCACCGACGGCGTGTACTGGGAGCTTCTCGCCTCGAATATCTCGCGAGGCGTCGACGCCGGCGCCGCGCGGCTCGTCGAGACCATTCACGGAGTCGGCGACGAGGGCGACTACCAATGGCGGCAGATGGAGATCGGCCTGACCGACTACGTCGGCTACGACAACCTCCGCCTGAAATTCGAGTTCGCCACCTCCGGCAGCCGCGAAGTGGGGTCGCAAATCCTCACCATGGATCCTCTCCAGAGCTACTACACGGGCGACTACCTCCAGGCTTTGCCCGGCATCGAGCTGCTCGACGGCCAAATCGTCGCCCTGTACGACCGGCTGCCGGTGATGAACTTCATGGGTATGTGGGTCGAAGATCCCGACGCCGAGGTCATCAACTTCGAGTTCGACCTGGGCTACTCGCTCGTCGCGCCGAACTCGGCCGGCCTGCGGATCCTCGACGGCGAAACCTTCACGATCACCGACGGCGCCGACGAGCCTCGGACGATCACCTTCGAGTTCGACAAGAACGGAAGCGTGGCGGAAGGCAACGTCAAGGTGTCCGTGAGCGATGCCGATTCGGCCGCCGGCATCCTCGCCACGATCCGCAGCGTCGTCGAGCTGGCCTTCTTCAACCCGGACCTGCAAGCGTCCACCGTCACCGGCGCGATCACTGGCGACCGCATCTTCCTCGTCGGCGCCGCCGAGATGGAGCAGGGCGCCGCGCCGGGCGAGGACGAGCCGGCCATGCTCCTCGACGGCAGGCCGGGACACAACGAAGAAGAGTCCGAGAACGTGCTCGTCGTCATCAGCCCCTACATGACCGACGTCGAAGTCGCCGAGGAACTCGCCAAGGCGATGGATCTGCAATTCAGCCAGGTCACCGACGAGGACGGCAACGTCCTTTCGGGCGACGAGAACGACGATCTGTACACCTCGGTGAAGAAGAACGAGGCACTGCTGTTCGTCCGGAACAACCACCTCGTGGCCGATCCCGGCCCGCTCCCCTTCTTCAGCAGTCTTGACGGGCAGATGGGAGACGCGCCTCGCGCCGGCAGCCAAGGCGGCAGCGGCACCCAGTTCAATTGGAACCTCCGCGGCCAGGACAACGCCCACGAAGGATTCTACGTCGACGACATCATCATCGGCTTCGCCGAGCGCGGCGAGATGCACACCTATATGACCGACAACGGCCAGGAGGTCGGCGAGACGTTCTTCCGACCCGTGAATCCAGGCCTTGCCATCACGGAGGGGTATTACCAGCTCGAAATCCGCCGGGCCAGCGATTACGGCTCGGGCGCGTGGGACACGAACGACCGGCAGGGCACGGGGATCACGATCGAGGCCCCCGCCGCGGTCGATATCGTCCATCGCGGCACGTTCACCGTCAGCGACGGCACCCACACGCAGACGTTCCAGTTTATCGCCCGCCCCAGCGCCGACGAGGAGCCGCTCGAAGGCCAAGACCCCGATCCGGGCAACATCGCGATCAGCTTCACCGCGGGCGATCCGGCCTACCTCATCGCCAGCAGAATCACCACGGCCATCAACAGCGCCACGTCGCTCGACGTGGTGGCCTCGACGCACGCCGGCTACGGCAGCAACCGCGTCGAACTGCACGGGGCGGCCTGGGTCGAGGACGTCGAAACGCTCGTCTTCGACAACGACGGCCAGAACCCCACGGCCCTCGTGGTGGTCGATCTCGACCCCGATCCCAATCCCGATCTGCCCGTCTACCCCGACGTCATCGCCGTCAACGAATACGACGGCACCATCTCGGTCATGATGAACCAGTTCAGCAGCCGTTACGTCTTCCCGGTTGGCTACCTGCCCTCCGATCTTGCCACGGGCGACTTCAACGGCGACGGGTTCATCGACGTGGCCGTCTCGAACGCCGGTGACGACACCGTGTCCATCCTGTTGGGCAACGGCCTCGGCTTGTTCGAGGAGCAAAAGGTCTTTTCCGTCGGCAATGAGCCCGTTTCCATCGCCACCTACGACCTGGACGCCGATGGGCGGCTCGACCTCGTGACGGCCAACAAGAGCGACAACACCGTTTCGATCCTCTACGGACGCGGCAACGGCACGTTCCGCAAGCAACAGGTCGTCGCCGTGGGCCGCGCGCCGATGGACGTCGCCCTGGCCGACGTGGACCGAGACGCCCTGGGCGACATCGTCGTGGTCAATTCGCTCGACAACTCCGTCTGGGTGCTCAGCGCGATCATGCCGGGCGCATACGGCCCGGCCAAGAAGTACGCAGTCGGCCGGCTGCCCGTCTCCGTGGCCATCGGCGACCTGACCCCCGATCTGGAGGACCCCTACGCGCCGCATTTCCTCGACATCGTCACGGCCAACCGCACCGACGGCACGGTTTCCGTGCTCATCGGCGACGGCCAGGGCAACTTCCTTCCCGCGGTGGACTACGAGGCGGGCAATGGGCCCGTCGACGTCCAGATTGTCGATCTCGATCCGCCTCCGCCGCCCGAAGAAGGCGAAGATCCGCCCATCATCATCCCCGAAGTGATTACCGCCCACTTCGAGGCGAACATGATCAGCATCTTCGTCAGCAACGCGACGGTCAGAAACACGCTCAGCGCCCCGATCCAGTGGGGCGTCCATGCCGGGCCCATGGCCGTCGCGGTGGGCGACGTCGTCTATGCCGACAAGGCGATCGACATCGTCACGGCCGGCTACCGCGTCCACGCGGTGACCGTCCTGCCGTGCCTTGCGCCGATCTTCTTGTACGACGATCCGATCGGCCTCTGGACGGGCGACGGCTATCTCCAGCAGATGCAGGGCGATCAGAACCGGCCCCGCCAGCAGGGCCAGCTCATCATCGCCGCCAACGAGATTCTGTACTCGGAGAGAAACGGCATCACGGTGGACGCGGGCGACCGCGACAGTTGGGCGCACCCCGGCTCGCCGGCCCCCTTGCGCGAGTACAACCAGCAGCAGCTCGTCCCCGGCATCACCATCGAAAACAATCTCGTTGTCGCCAGCGGCGAGGTTGGCATCCTCTTCAGCGGCGACGGCGCCGACAACGGCGCCGTGCCCTTCGGACGGATCACGAACAACACGGTCTACGGCGGCGCCCCGCCGATGGCGGTCGAATTCCTCGATTCCGAGGATCTCACGTTCGTTCTTCCGCCGGAATTGGACGACGCGTCGATCCAGGTGCCGCTGCCGTTCACCTTTGACTTCTACGGGAAGGCGTACACCGAACTCTTCGTGAACTCCAACGGCAACGTCACGTTCGACGCGCCGCAGTTCGCCTATACCGCCGGCGGATTCCCCACCGGCGTGGCGATGTTCGCGCCCTTCTGGGCCGACGTGGACACCACCGTGGCCGGCGAAATCCGCGCCGGGACGGGAACCAGCGTCCGCGGCAATCCCGTCATCCAGATCGACTGGATCGACGTGGGCTACTTCGACGGCCACTCCGACAAGACCAACCGCTTCACCCTCTACATCGAGGATGATCCGGCGGGCGACATCGTCGTGTTCAAGTATTGGGACATGCAGTGGACCACGGCCGATCCCAACGGAACGAACGGTTTTGGCGGACAAGGCGCCGAAATCGGGTTCGACGCCGGCGACGGCGAGCACTACATCAGCCTGATGCGCCCGAAGAACTCCGACGACCTCACGCGGCTGATGAAGGAGGGCATGTACGTCTTCCGCATGGACTCGGATCTGGACGCCCCGCTCTTGGCTGGCGGCGTGGGCATCCGCGTTACCCAAAACGCCAGTCCCACGCTCCTGAACAACATCGTGGCCAATCTGGAAACCGGCCTGCTGATCGACGCCAGCTCCGCCTCGACGGTGGTCGGCGGCACGGTCTTCCAGAACAACAAGGAAAACACGGTGGGCACGGACGTCGGCATCTTCCCGTTGCTGCTCGAGCCGGACGATCCGCTGTTCGTCGACCCATTGCACAATAATTTCTATCTGGCCGCCTACTCGCAGGCCATCGACAGCTCGGTCGACTCGCTGCCCGACCGGCCCGAGCTGATCGCCGTGCGCGACCCGCTGGGTATTCCCGAGTCGCCCATCCTTGCCCCCGAGAACGACCTGTTCGGCCAGCTCCGCAGCGACGATCCCGGGGCCGAGCCGCCTCCGGGCATGGGCTCCAACGTGTTCAAGGATCGCGGGGCCATCGACCGCGTCGACTTCTTCGTCCCCATGGCGAGTCTGACCAGCCCGCTGGACAACGACGCCGCCGGCGTCGACCGCAACCCCGCCGAGCACGACGTCTTCGTCGCCGGCGAGCGGCTCAGCCGATTCACGATCCAGTTGACGGACGGGACCGGCTCCGGCATCGACGACTTCAGCGTCACCAGCGACACGGTCAAGATCTACCTCGACGACAGCGCCGAGCCGCTGCTACCCGACGTGGATTACTACTTCCGCTACGACACGATCCGCGACATTATCACGCTCGTCCCGGCCTCGGGTTTCTGGAAGGAGGCGGCCACCTACACGATCGTCCTCGATCGAAGTTCCGCGGGTATCCGCGACGTCGCGGCCAACGCCCTGCGGGCGAACCGTCAAGACAACACGACCCAGTTCGTCGTGGCCATCTCCGAGTTCGACTACGGCGACGCCACCGACTACCCAACGCTTCTGGCACAGGACGGCGCCCGGCACATGCTCATCGGCGGGTATTACCTCGGCGCAAGCGTGACCGGCGAGAAGGACGCCAAGCTGTCGCGCGACCAGGACGGGAACCCGATCCCGAAGGACGCCGCGGGCGACGTCGGCGACGACGGCGTGTTGCTGCCCTCGGCTCTGCTGATTGGCAGCGACGCGACGCTCACCGTGACGGCCTCGAAGAGCGGCGGCGTGCTGGACGCCTGGGCGGACTTCAACCTGGACGGCGATTGGGACGACCCCGGCGAGCAGATCTTCGACAACAAGTCGCTGCGCCGCGGAAAGAACACCGTCACGTTCGCCGTGCCCACGCATTGGACCGACCCCGACACGGGCGAGCCCATCGCGTTGGACGCGGGCCAGACGTTCCTGCGGTTCCGCTACAGCCGCGACGGCGTCGACTCACCCTACGGCGAGGCCGCGACCGGCGAGGTCGAGGATTACCGCATGGTCATCGTCAAGTCGCTCGTCGACTACGGGGATGCCCCGGCCCCGTACCCAACTCTCGTGGTCGACGACGGCGCCTCGCACGAACTGGGCGGCTCGCTCCGGTTGGGACAGTACGTCGACGAAGAGCTTGACGGACAGCCGCACGCCGCCGCGCTGGGCGACGACCTCAACGGACCCACCGGCTCCGGCGGCGTGGTCAATGACGAGGACGGCGTCTCCTTCCTCGAAGTCTTCCAGCCCAACCAGACCGTCTCCGTCCGCGTCACCGCCTCGACGGCCGGCGGCTATCTCAACGCCTGGATCGACTTCAACGGCGACGACGGCTGGGGCACGGACGAGAACGATCCGGAATGGATCTTCCGCGGCACGCCGCTTGCCGCCGGCGTCAACGACCTCGTCGTGACGGTCCCGGCCGACGCCGTCGAGGGCCTCACGTTCGGCCGGTTCCGCCTGAGCTCCCAAGAGGTTCTCCTGCCCACCGGCAGCGCGCCCAACGGCGAGGTCGAGGACTACCAGATCTTGATCGTCGCGACGCCCAACGACTACGGCGACGCGCCGCAGACCTACGGCACGGTGGCCCAGGACGGCCCCGCCTCGGCGCTCGTCGAGCTTGACGGCGCCAACAACGACCTTCGCCTGACGGCAGTCGCGCCGGGCGCCGACCTCAACGGCGTCGACGTCTTCATCATCAACAATAGTCAGGTCGCCAGCGGCGACGAAGCCAAGGTGGAATACGACCCGATCGGCCGCGATCTGCGCATCACCGTCGATCCGAACGCCACGCGCGCCCAAACGGTCGTGACCGCGATCAACGCGGAGGGCACCTTCTCCGCGCGGCTCGACGCCAGCGCGGACCCCGGCAACGACGGCAGCGGACTCATCAAAGAGATCGGCAAAGTGGCCACCACCGCCGGTGGGTTCGACGGTTTTGGCGACCAGGCCGTCCGCCACAACGTCGGCAGCGGCCTGCTGTTGGGCCACTTCATCGACGTCGAATACGACGGCCAGCCGCACGCCCAAGCGCTGGGCGACGATCTGGCCGGCTTGGACGACGAGGATGGCATCGGGCTGCCGGCGAAGATCGTCTCCGGATTGGTGGCCAGGTTCGTGGTCGAGGTCACGATGGGCGGCGCCGTCACGGACGCCTACCTGAACGCCTGGATCGACGCCAACCAGGACGGCGTCTTCAGCCCCAGCGAACAGATCCTCACGGCCGAACCCGTGGTCGATGGAACCCAGGAAATCGCCGCGACCATCCCGGCCACCGCGCTGAGCGGCGAGACCTTCATCCGGTTCCGCCTCAGCTCCCGCCCCGATCTCTCCCCGTTGGGCGAGGCGCCGGACGGCGAGGTCGAGGACTACCAGATCGAAATCACCAAGGGCGACGCCAAGATCAGCGGCACCAAGTTCGAGGACCGCAACAACAACGGCGTCAAGGACGCGACGGAGCCCGGCGTGCCCGGCGTGACCATCTATCTCGACGTCAATCAGAACAGCATTCTCGACCGCGACGGCGACGGCGCGCCCATCGAGCCCGTCACCGTGACACGCGAGGACGATTTCGTCACCACGGACGTCAACGAAACCGGCTACTACGAGTTCGCCGGCCTGCTGGGACAGCTCACGTCGTACGTTGTCCGGGAAGAGTTGCCGACCGGCTGGATCTCGACTTATCCCTACGCCGGCGTGACGCTCCCCGACGGGTCGTTCGGCGGCCGAGACGCCAACGGCGTCGGGTTCTTCACCGTCTTCCTCGAACAGAGCGAGCACGTCGCCAACGTCAACTTCGGCAATTACCGCAAGCCGCACGTCACGATCGACAAGGTCGAGGTTGTCGAAGGAAACGTGGGCACGACCAACGTCGAGGTCACCCTGACCTTGCGGGAGTCGTTCGGCTATTCCGTCCAGGTGGACTACGCCACGCAGGACGGCACGGGACCCAACGCGGCCACCATTGCCGACAACGACTACCGCGCCGCCAGCGGCACGGTCACCTTCCCCTCGCAGGCTCCCCCCGATCCGACGTGGACCCTCAAGACGCTCACGAGCAACGACTCGAACGATTACGACTACCAGATATCCGGCCGCTACGTTGTCTGGGAGGGTTCTGACGGACACGATTCGGAGATCTACCTCTACAACCATGAAACCGGCGTCATCACGCAGCTCACCACGAACGACACCACCGACACGGCCGCGTCCGTCTTCGACACCGGCGCCGGTCCCCACGTCGTCTGGACCAGCGGCGAGGGCGCCGACGCCGAGGTCTGGTTCCACGACGGCCAGACCGCCATCGCGGTCACTTCCAACGGCTACGGCGACCTCGACCCGCAGGTCTCCGGATCGTACGTGACCTGGTGGGCCAACGCCGACGGCGACACGGACGTCTTCGCCTGGAAAATCGGCCAGCCGGTCGAAAGCCGCCTCGACCTATCGGACAACGACGCGGGCGACATGACGCCGCGGATCTCGGGCGACCGCATCGTCTGGACCGGCTACCGCAACCCCATGACCACCGCGCCGGAGGACATCGAGATCTTCGTCTTCGACGGCACGGAAAACCCGGACGGCACGCCGCACGTCGTCCGCGTCACGTCCAACAGCCAGGTCGATAGCGAGCCTCGGATCGACGGCGACCTGATCGTCTGGCAAAGCCTCGTCGGCGCCACGTACGAGATCTTCCTCCACGACGTCGCCGCGGGCGCGACCACGCAGGTGACCTCGAATACCTCCAACGACTACTACCCGCAGATCTCCGGGATGGACGTCGTCTGGCAGGGTTACGACGGAATGGATTGGGAGATCTACCACTACAACGCCGAATCGAAGCTCGCGCCGGTCAATATCTCGCAAAATTCCACGACCGACCAGCAGCCCCAGGTCAAGGACGGACGCGTCACGTGGCAGAGCAACGTAAACGGCAACTGGGACGTCATGACGCGAGAACTCCGCGGCAGCGGCAACACGACGAACGTCTCCAACGATCCGGCCTACGACTGGTATCCAAGCCTCTCCGACGAGTTGGTCGTCTGGCGGCGTTTCGACGGCGACGACTACGAGATTGTCGTTGCCACGCCGAACGAGCCGGAGACCACCCAGACGATCACGCTGCGGATCGTCGGCGATACGAAGCTCGAACAGGACGAGTCCTTCCTCCTGAACCTTTCGACCTCCGGCTCGGTCATCTTCGACGTGTCCCAGGCCGAGATCGTCATTCTCAACGACGACGGGCAGCTCGACTACGGCGACGCGCCCGACCCAACCTACCCGACGCTCCTGGCCAACAACGGCGCCCGCCACCTCATCGTGCCGGACTTCTTCCTGGGCGCCGGCGTCGATGCCGAAACGAACGGGCAGCCGAACGACTCGGCCACCGGCGACGACGTCGCGGCGAGCGACGACGAGGACGGCGTGGTGTTCAATACGGTGCTCGGGCGCGGTTCCTTCGCCGAGTTGACCGTCGCGGCGTCGGCCGCCGGCTACCTCGACGCCTGGATCGACTACAACCAGGACGGCGATTGGGACGACGTGGACGAACAGGTGTTCGCCAGCCAGCCGCTCGTCGCCGGCGACAACCTGTTGGCGCTGCCCGTCTCTTCCAACGCGGCCACGGGCCAGACCTTCGCCCGGTTCCGCTTCAGCGCCAACGACGGCTCCGATCCGAACGATCGCGTGGCCCCGACCGGCTACGTGCCCAGCGGCGAGGTCGAGGACTATCGCGTCGAAATCGTGCCCGATCCGCCGATCACCAACTTCACCGCCGGGCTGACCGGCACCAGCGGCAACGACGTGTTCGAATGCTGGGTCGAAGCGGATCGGTTCCGCGTCGCCATCAACGGCGCGACGTATTACCTGCCGCGCACGGCCGTTAACGCAATCAGCTTCGATGGACGCGGCGGAAACGACGTGGCCATTCTGCACGCCGTCGACGGTAGCGACGACGCGGTCGCCATGTCGCCGGGCACGGCCTCCCTGGCCGGCGCGGACGCCGTCGGCGCCTTCAACGTCCAGGTCGTCAACGTCGAGAGCATCTCGGTCGTCGACGGCAACGACCCCGCCGACGCGGCCGTCCTGCACGGTTCCACCGGCAGCGACGCGTTCGTCGGCGGGCCCGTCGAAAGCGTCCTCTCCGGCGCGGGCTATTCGCTCCGCGCCGAGAACTTCCCGATGGTTCAGGTTCACGCCGGCGCGGGCGGCACGGACACCGCCACGCTCCACGCCTCCGCGGGCGTCCAAAACCTGTTCGTCGCTTCCCCGGGCCAGGCGGAAATCGGCCAGTGCGCCCCCGGCGACGAATTTGCCTCCGACGGCGTCTTCCACATCCTGATCGATGGCTTCGCCTCGATCCATGCCCAATCCACGGGCACGTTCGACGACCGCGCCAAGTTGTACGGCTCGGCCGGCAACGATACCTTCACCGGCACGCCCACATCCTCGGCGCTTGTCGGTCCCGGCTACGAGCTGGCCGCCGACGGCTTCCATACGGTAAACGCCATCGCCGGCGCCGGCGGCACCGACCGGGCCAGCTTCTTCGACTCCCCCGGCAACGACCACTTCCAGTCCGAACCCGCCGGAGCCTACTCCGCGTCGTACGCCACGCTCCACGACGCGGACAATACCTACTTCCTCCGGGCGGAGGGCTTCCGGTACAACTCCGCGACGGCTAACGCCGGCGGTCTCGATTCCGCCCTCCTTGGCGCCTCGACCGTCAACGATCTCTTCGACGGGCACCCGCTGTACTCCATGATCTCCGGCCCCGACTACTTCAACCGCGTCGACTTGTTCGAGAAAGTCACGGCCGATATCGATTACTTGCTTGGCACTGGCAACAGCGTCGCCCGGCTGTACGACTCGACCGGCGACGACACGTTCACCGTCGCCCCAAACACCGCCGAGATGAAATACTCGGCCAATCATTGGGTGAAGGCGCAATTCTTCCGCAACGTCACCGCGTTCGCCCAGTCGGGTGGGTACGACGTCGCCACCATGTACGACACGACCGGAAGCGACACGTATATCGGCAGGCCCCTCTACGGGCAGTTGTACCGAACGGACGGCGCGGCGGCCTACTCGTTCCGCGCGTATTCGTTCGACAGAATCAAGGTGATGGCGGGGATCGGAACGCCCGAACCGGGCAAGGTCGACGTCGCCCGGCTCTACGATTCCGCCCTGGCCGACCTGCTCGAAGGCGATATCGTCACGGAATCGGGACAGGAACTGTCCTGGGCGCGCCTCTCGGACATCGACGGCACGCTGGGGTACGCCCACGAAGTCTTCAAGTTCGACCAGGTCACGGCCTACTCCAGCAGCCCCGGCGACAGGAAAAAGATCACCCCCGAAGCCGTCGCGCTCGCCTTCCTCGAGTACCTGCCCGAGGATCATTGGACGGATTGGTAGGATCCCCGAAGGAGCAAATCATGCGAGGGATGATTCTCGCCGCGGCGTTTTGGATGTCGCTGGTTTCCGCCTCGTTTGCGCCGGCGGCCCAGCAACCGGCCGCAGGGTCGCAGCCGGCCGCGCAGCCGCGCCTGGTCTTCCTGGTGACCGACGATCCAGACAACTACCAGGCCGTCAAGACGATTCCGCCGCTGGCCAAGGCCCTGGATCAAGAGTTCGGCTTCCGCTCGACGGTGATCCAGGGCGAGGGCCCGCTGGAAGCCATGCGTTTCCCCGGGCTGGAAACGCTAAAGGACGCCGACGGACTCGTGGTTTTTTGTCGCCGTTGCGCCTTGACGCCCGAACAGCTTGAGCTGATCCGCGCCCATCTGGCGGCCGGCAAGCCGGTCATCGGCATCCGCACGGCCAACCACGCCTTCTCCGTCCGCGGCAAGCCCGCCGAGGGCCACGAGGCCTGGTGGGAGTTCGTGCCCGAGGTCCTCGGGTGCGAGAACCACGGCTACGGGCCCGAAAAGGCCGGCGTCGACGTGACCGTGGCCGACGGCGCCCAGGCGAACCCGGTTCTCAAGGGCGTCGAGCCCGCCGCGTGGCACGGCCACGGCTCGCTCTACCTGGTCAAACCGATCGACCGCGAGGCAACGGTGCTCCTTAACGGCGAGGCCAAGGGTAAGACCGAGCCCGTGGCCTGGACCCGCCTGGCCGGTAAAAGCCGCGTTTTCTACACCTCGCTGGGCCACCCCGACGACTTCAAGACCCCGGCTTTTCGTGTCCTGTTGGTCAACGGCATCCACTGGGCCCTCGGCCGCGACGTGCCCAACTCAAGGACCATCTCAAAACCACGATGAGTCCATGGGTCATTCTGAGCGCAGCGAAGAATCTCCCGTGGTTTTCGGACGAGATGCTTCGCTTCGCTCAGCATGACTTGTGGGAATGGGTCTTGAATGAGATAGTCTGCTAACCCACCCGCCCGGTCCGGCCGCGAAATAGCGTGGCCTCGGCGCGTTCCTGGCCAAGCATCTCGGCCAGCCGGCCCGCCGCGCCGGCCAGCGGGATCATCTGGGGCTCGCTGTCCCAACGCCATTTGATCTCGAGGTTGCCCTCCTTGAGCCCCCGCGGCCCCAGCACGACCCGCAGGGGAATGCCCACCAGGTCGGCGTCATTGAACTTCACGCCCGCTCGAGCGTCCCGATCGTCCAAGAGCACGTCCACGCCCAGGGCCGCCAGCTCGTCGTGCAACCGCTCGGCGGCCTCGCGGGTCTCGGGGTCGGTTACTTTGAGCGGCACGAGAGTCACCTCGTAGGGGGCTAGAGCCACGGGCCAGATGATCCCGGCCGCGTCGTGGCTGGTTTCAATCAGCCCGGCGATGATCCGGTTGATCCCGATCCCGTAGCAGCCCATGATGATCGTGCGGAGCTGCTCGTGCTCGTCGAGGAAGCGGGCCCCCAGGGCGTCGGAATACTTCGTGCCCAGCTTGAACACGTGGCCCACCTCGATGGCGTGACGCAGGTTGAGCGTGCTGCTGCACCGTGGGCAGGGATCGTCCTGGGCGGCGTTGCGCAGGTCGGCAAAGTGGTCCTGGGCGATCTGGAAGTCGCGGCCCAGGTTCACGCCGGTCAGGTGGGCGTCGGCCTTGTTGGCCCCGGTGACGCAGTTGCGCATGGCCAGCAGGTCGCGATCGGCCCAAAGCGGGATGTCTTCCTTCATGCCCACCGGGCCGGCGAACCCGACCGGGGCGCCGGTCACCTTCTGGATCACGTCCGGATCGGCCAGCTCCACCCGCTCGGCGCCCACGGCGCGGCGGATCTTGCCCTCGTTGGCCTCGCGGTCGCCCCGCAACAGCACGGCGATCGGCCGTCCGTCGGCCACGTAAATGAGCGTCTTGATCATCTCCTCGGCCCGGCAGCCCAGCAGGTTGCACACCTGCGCGATCGAGCCGACCCCGGGCGTGTCCACCGTTTGGACCTTCACCATCGTCGCGTCGGGCGGGACCACGTCGCGGGCGCCCACCTCGGCGCGCTCCAGATTGGCCGCGTAGCCGCAGTTGGGGCAGTGGGCCAGCGTGTCCTCGCCGTTTTCCGCCGGGATCATGAACTCGTGGCTGGCATCGCCCCCGATTGGCCCGCTCTCGGCCTCCACGGCCAGGTAGTCCAGCCCGCAGCGGTCGAAGATCCGGCAATACGCCCCGTACATGGCCTCGTAGCTCTCGTCGAGCGAGGCCACCGACGGATTGAAGCTGTAGGCGTCCTTCATCAGGAATTCGCTGGTCCGAAGGACGCCAAACCGCGGCCGCTCCTCGTTGCGGAACTTCGTTTGGACCTGATAGAGCGTGATCGGCATCTGCCGGTAGCTCGAGACCTGGTGGGCCACCAGGTCGGTAATGACTTCCTCGTGCGTGGGCCCCAGGGCCATGTGCACCTTGCGGTTTTGCCGCTTCACGGCGAACTGAATCAGCACGTCGCCAAAAGCCGCCACCCGGCCGGTCTGCTCCCACAGGCTCAAGGGTGTCAGGGCCGGCATCAGAAGCTCGACCGCCCCCGCCGCGTCCATCTCCTCGCGGACGATCCGTTCGGCCTTGCGGAGGCTCCGCAGCCCCAGCGGCAGATACGTGTAGGCCCCGGCCATCACCTGGTTCACCAGCCCCGCGCGGAGCATCAGCACGTGGCTGGGGATCTCCGCCCCCTCGGGCGTTTCCTTCATCGTGGGGATCAGCGTGCGAGACCAATACATGAGCGTATCCGGGGGGCGTGCAAAGGACGGAATAAGGAATGCGAAAGCTGACATTCTAGGCCATGAGCGGGGGGACCGGCAAGGGCAGGGCCGAGTGCCACTGCTGGCTCGCCCTGCCGCGTCCACTTGTCCGATCTGGACGGACCGCCTAGAATCGGGCATCTCGGCGGAGATGAACCGCGTTTCTCCCTTCGGAAAGGACCCGTATGACCCGGCGTTTCGTCAACCAGCTCGGCCCTCAGGAAACCGTGGACGAGGTCTTTCTCGTTTCGGATAAACAGCTTCGGCCCAACCGCAACGGCAACCTGTACCTCCAGATGGAGCTATCCGACCGCACCGGCACGTTGGCCGCGCGGATGTGGAACGCCAGCGAGACCCTGTACCACTCCTTCGAGGACGGCGACTTCGTCCGCGTCGAGGGCTCGACGCAGCTTTTCCAGGGCGTCATGCAATTGATCGCCACGAGACTCTCGCGGGTGGACCCCGGCACGGTCAGCGAGGACGAGTTTCAGCCGCTGGCCGCCGTCGACGTGGACCGGCTCGTGCTGCGCATGAGCGAGATGCTTCGGGCGATGGAGGACACGGACCTGCGCAACCTGGCCGAATGCTTCCTGCTCGACGAGCCGTTCATGGCCCGATTCACGCTGGCCCCGGCGGGCGTGAAGAACCACCACGCCTACCGTGGCGGTCTGTTGGACCACACGGTCGCCGTGATGGAGCTGGTCCTCCGCCTCGCGCCCTGCTACCCCGAGCTCGATCGCGATCTGCTTCTGACCGGCGCGTTCGTCCACGACATGAGCAAGACCGACGAGCTGAGCTACGACCGCGGCCTGGCCTACACGGACGAGGGTCAATTGGTCGGCCACGTCGTCATGGGCGTCAGTCTGCTGGAGGGCAAGCTGGCCGAGACGCAAAAACTCTCCGGCGAGCCCTTCCCACGCGAGAAGGCGCTGCGGCTGAAGCACATGCTGGTGAGCCACCACGGGCAGTACGACTTCGGCAGCCCCAAGCTGCCCATGACGCTCGAGGCCGTGGCCCTGGCCCACCTCGACAACCTCGACGCGAAGCTGGCTTTGTTCTCGCAGCAGCTTCGCAACGATCCGAACACCGACAGCCCTTGGACCGCGTTCAATACGAACCTGCAGCGCAAGCTCTTCAAGGGCGGCCTCGAACGAGAGCCCGACGGAGCCGACGTGGACGTATGACGCCTCGATGCCGCGCGCGTCATCCCGAGCGCAGCGAAGGATCTCCGCGGATTGGCAAGTCAACCGAGATGCTTCGCTTCGCTCAGCATGACGGGTTGGGCTGTTCTTCTTAATTATTCCGTCTTCCTCTTTTGGCCTTGAATCTTGACCAGGAGCCAGAGACCATGGCGCACGACGTAACGTTGATTACCGGCGACGGCGTGGGACCCGAGTTGGCCGAGGCGGCCCGCCGCTGCGTGGACGCCACCGGCGTGGCCATCCACTGGGACGTGCAAGAGGCCGGCCTCGACGTGATGGAACGCACGGGCACGCCCCTGCCGCCCGCCGTGATGGAGAGCATCCGCCGCACCCGCTGCGCCTTGAAAGCCCCCATCACCACGCCCGTCGGAACCGGCTTCCGCAGCATCAACGTCCACCTCCGCCAGGAGCTGGGGCTGTTCGCCTGCGTGCGGCCGTGCAAGTACTATCCCGGCGTGCGGACCTATTTTAGCCAAGTCGGCGTCGATATCGTCATCGTCCGCGAAAACACGGAAGACCTCTACGCCGGCGTCGAATTCGAGCGCGGCAAGCCCGCCACGGCCGAACTGGTCGAAACCATCAACCGGCTCTCGACCGACAAGAAGATCAAGACGAAGCCGGACGAGACGGGCGTGTCGATCAAGCCGATCAGCGTCTCGGGGTCCGAACGGATCGTCCGCTGCGCGCTGGACTACGCCCGGGCCAACGGCCGCAAAAAGGTCTCCGCCGTGCACAAGGCCAACATCATGAAGTACAGCGACGGGTTGTACCTCGAAACCGCCCGGAACGTGGCCAAGGAGTATCCGGACATCGAGTTCGAGGACCGCATCGTGGACAACATGTGCATGCAACTGGTCCAAAAACCCGAACTCTACGACGTCCTCGTCCTGCCCAATCTCTACGGCGACATCGTCAGCGACCTGGCCGCGGGCCTGGTCGGCGGGCTGGGCGTCGCGCCGGGGATGAACCTCGGCCCCAACGGCGCCGTCTTCGAGGCCACCCACGGAAGCGCCCCCAAGTACAAGGGCCAGAACAAAGTCAACCCGACGGCCGTGATCCTCTCCGGCATGTTGATGCTCCGCCACCTCGGCGAAACCGACGCCGCCGACCGGCTCGAACGCGCCGTGGCCGCCGTCATCGCCGAGGGCCGCAGCGTCACCTACGACATGAAGCCGCGCCGCGACGACCCCACCGCCGTCGGAACCCGCGAAATGGCCGACGCGATTTGCCAGAAGCTCAAGTAGGGACTCGGGATTCGGGGCTCGGGGATTGGGGTCTGAGATCTCGAATTTGAGATTTGCGGATAGCTCCGGCGAGTGCCACTGGCTCTGCCAGTGCTTCTCCCGGAGCAAAACGCTCTGCACTGGCAAAGCCAGTGGCACTCCACAGGTTTCCACTTTCCAACCTCCAACCACGTCCGGAGCCCACTCATGGCCACGCGCGACATCTCCGGCGCCCGGGCGATCGTGACGGGGGCCTCCAGCGGCATTGGGCGGGCGCTGGCCCTCGAGCTGGCCCGGCAGGGCACCCGGCTCGTCGTCACCGCCCGCCGCGACGACCGCCTGGCCGAGCTGGCCGGGCAGATCCGAGCCGCCGGGGGACAGATCGAGACCGTCGTCGGTGACGTGACCGACCCGGAACTCCGGCGGCGGCTCATCGACCGGGCGGTGTCGGCCTTCGGCGGACTGGACGTATTGATCAACAACGCGGGCGTGGGGGCGATGGGCCGCTTCGAGGATGCTGATCCCGACCGGCTTCGCCGCGTCATGGAAGTGAACTTTTTCGCCCCCGTGGAACTCGTGCGGCTCGCGCTGCCGCTTCTGCGCGAGGGCAAACGGCCGATCGTGGTCAACGTCAGCTCGATCCTAGGCCTGCGCGGCGTGCCCTACAGCAGCGAGTACTCGGCCAGCAAGTTCGCGCTAGAGGGTTTCAGCCAGTCGCTTCGCACCGAGCTGGTCCGCTGCGGGATCGACGTGCTCGTGGTGAGCCCCGGCACGACCCAGACGGAGTTTTTTGACAAGGTGCTCGAACGCACCGCCGAACCGTCCTGGCCCGAGCATACCCCCGTCGCGCCCGAGGCCGTCGCCCGCCAGATTGTCCTCGCCATGCGCCGCGGGCGGCACGCGATCATCCCCTATTGCTGGGGCAAGGTCTTCATCGCGCTCGAGCGCCTCTCCCCAAGCCTGATGGATCGCATCATGGCCAGGTATGCATGACCCCCTTCTCAAGGATGGATTTATCTCCAAAAATGGGGGAAGGTCCCAATCGTGAAGAACGATTCGGGCCCGTCGCTCGTCTCACCGGCAAGAGCATGAACCGCAACGCCGCAACGTCGCCACCAACGGCCGAGGGGAATCGGCACGGGGCCGAGGGCCTGGAGTCGGTCTTCGCGCGGTGGCAGGACGAGCTGCTCGGGACCCTGTTCTTCCTGACCGGCAATATCGAGGACGCCCGCGACGCCCTGCAAGAGTCGTTTTTGAAGTGCTGGCGACGCCGGGCGGAGTTCGACCAGATCGACAACCCCAGGGCGTGGGTGTTTCAGGTGACCGTGAACGCGGGACGCGACGTGCGCAAAACGGCCTGGCGGCGGCGGCGACGCCCGCTGGATGACCAGACCCAGCGGTTCGTCTCCGCCGAAGCCGGCCCGGCAACCGAGGCCGGACGCCGCGAGGAGCTTGCCCGGGTCCGCCAGGCCATCCTGACCCTGCCCGACGACCAGCGCGAGGTATTCCTGATGCGTCAAAACGGGCAGATGACCTACGTGGAAATCGGCCATTGGCTCGGCGTGCCCGAGGGAACCGTCAAAACCCGCATGCGGGCCGCCCTGGCCAAATTGCGGTTGGCCCTGGCGCAAGCCACCGGGTGAAATCGTTGCGAAGCCGCAAGCGGCTTGGGAAAGCGGAAACCCATTGAGTGCCACTGGCTTTGCCAGTGCTTCCCCCAGAGCGGAACACTCGGCACTGGCAAAGCCAGTGGCACTCACGCGATCCCCAATCCCTAACCGTCTACTGCATACTGCATACTGCATACCGCCTACTGCATACCGCCTACTGCATACCGCCTACTTCCCATGACCCTCGACCCCCAAACCCACGAACGCCTGCTCGAACTGGTCTACGAGCTTCTGAGCGAGACCGAGGCCGCGGAGCTGCGGGCTCGTATCCAGCGCGAACCGGAGCTGGCCGAGGCCTATGCCGAGGCGCGGCGGTCGGCCGAGCTTCTGGCCGAAGGGGCCAAGTTGGCCCATTCTCCCATCCCGCTGAAGTGCGAACCAACGCACCGGGAGATTTCGATGAGCACGTCGCCGCGTCCCGCTCCTGCCCCATCGCGCCCGCATGGCAACGGCCCAACCAAGAAAGCCCCTCCGCGCCGGACGGGCGGCTGGTTGGTGGGCCTGGCGGCTTGTGCGCTCATACTCCTGTCGGGCGGCGCGTATTGGTGGCACTACGACGAGGTGACCCAACTGGCCTCCTCGCAGCTTCGGCTCGTGGTCACCGGCCCGCCGCGGTTCGAACAAGGCATGACCAACCGCTACGCCGTGTGGACCACCGGCGCGACCGGACGGCCCATGGCCTCGCAGGTGGAACTGACCCTTTTCGGGCTCGGCGGCAACCCCATCCTCCAGCAACGGGACGAAACCGATGACGACGGCCGGCTCGATCTGACCATCCCCGCCACGCTCGACGTCCCCGACGGCGCCCGGCTCGAAGTCCTTGCCGTCCACCAGAACAAGCACGAGCGCGTCGACACCCGTCTGGCGGTCGAGCCCGCGCGCCTGGCCACGCGGCTCGCGCTGGACAAACCGCTCTACCAGCCCGGCGAGACCGTCTTCTTCCGCTCGCTCACCCTTACGCGCTACGGGCTGGCCGTCGAGGGCGAAGTGCCCTTGCGGTTCACCATTCTCGATCCCGCCGGCGCGCCCGTGGCCGACGCCAAACGGGTCGGCGTCACCTCGCACGGCGTGGGCAACGGCGCGTTCTCCCTGCCGCCGGAGATCGCCGGCGGCCAATACACCCTCGTGGCCGAGAGCCCCGCGTTCCCCAAGGAAAAACGCAGTTTCTTCGTCCGCCATTACCGCCTGCCGCGATTCAAGACGGAATTGGAGTTCCAGCGCGAGAGCTACGCCCCCGGCGAGACCGTCGTGGCCGACTTCTCTGCCCTGCGGGCGGACGGCCCTGCGGCGGCCGGAGCCAAGCTCTTCGTCTACGCGACGGTTGATGGCGCCCGGGTCCACGAGGCCAACCCCACCACCACAAGCGACGGCACGTGGCAGGTGGAATTCGCGCTGCCCGAGAAGATCGAGCGGGGTGACGGCCAACTCGTCGTCCGGATCGACGACGGCGGCAACCAGGAAACCGCGGCCAAGACCATCCCCATCAACCTCGGCAAGCTCGACGTCCGGTTCTACCCCGAAGGCGGCGACCTCGTGGCCGAGCTCGAAAGCCGCGTCTACTTCACCGCCCGCGATCTCCTGGGCAAGCCGGCCGAGCTGGAAGGCAAGCTGGTCGATCCAAACGGCACGCCGATCGCCCTGGTCAAAACCGCCCGCGAGGGAATGGGCCAGTTCAGCTTCCGACCCAAGGCGGGCGGAACCTACCGCCTCGAGATCGACTCGCCCAACGTGACCGAAAAGCCCGCCCTGCCCGAGGTTGTCCCTGAACGCTTCGTCGTGCTCACCACGGGCCTGGGGGTGTTCGATGCCGGCGCGCCCTTGGAATTCAACGTCCGCGCGGCCAAGGCCGATCTCCCGCTCGTGGCCGCCGCCACGTGCCGTGGGGCCAATGTGGGCCGCCAGGCGTTCACCACGGTCAAAGGTCCCAACGCCGTGAGTGTCGCCCTGGACGAGAAGGCCGACGGCGTCATCCGCCTGACCCTTTACGACTACGCGGCCAGCCCGCCCCGCCCGCTGGCCGAACGGCTCGTCTATCGCCGCCCCAGCCGGCAGTTGAACGTCCGCGTCGAGTCCGCCCGGCCGGCCTTTTCGCCGGGCGAGAAGGTCGAATTGTCCCTGGTGGCCACCGACGAGGAGGATCGGCCCGTGCCGGAGGCAGTCCTGGGCGTGGCCGTGGTGGACGATACCCTGCTGAACCTGGCCGACGACAAGACGCCCTCCATGCCGACGCACTTCCGCCTTACCACCGAGGTCGAAAAGCCCGAGGACCTCGACGACGCCGATTTCTTCCTCTCCAGCGACCCCGAGGCCCCCGCCGCGCTCGACCTCCTGTTGGGCACGCAGGGCTGGCGGCGCTTCGCCGAGAAGACCGTCGAGGAACTAATGAAGGAGGGCAAAAAGGACGAGCGGATTGCCCGGCTCGTGGCCCTCGGCGGCACGTCCGAGCCGCCGGCCGTGTTCGACAACCTCGGCAAGATCCGCGAAAACTACGAGGCCGGCATGGCCGAGTATCGGGCCGATCGAACCTGGGCCCTCCGGGCGATCTCCGCCGTGGCCTTCTTCGGCGCGGTGGGCCTGGTCATCCTGGTCGCCATGCTCCGCCTGTTGGGCGCGGCGGCCGGCCCGCGCGCCTGGGCCCCCGCCCTGGCCGCGGCGACGGCCTGCACGCTGGTGGCCGCCCTGCTCAATCTGCCCGACCGGCTTGGCGCCGGCCCGACCGGCGCGGTCGCGTTCCAGTCATTCCACGTCGAGCCGACCGCCGCGGAACTGGCTTTGGCCGCCGGGACGCTTCACGGACGTGGTGAAGCTCGCGGCAGCGACTACCTATATTTCGCGCGACCCGACGGCAGGGACAAACGCCTCGAGGAGCTGCGCCAGTGGGGCGACGTGCTCGATGAGGCGCTCGTTGAGGACGGTGTGAGGTTCAGGCGGCTCGGCCGCGAGTTGGGCGAGGCCCAGGGGCAGAAGCTCGACAGAGCGGCCCTTGTTGATGCGGCCGAGCCACTGCATCAGGCGGATTTGGCCGGCAAGTTTCCGATGGCAGAGAGGCAACTCCAGATGCTGGCGGCGGATCGCAAGATACTGGAGGCGGAGGTAGAGGCGTTGCTCATGGGCGACATGGACAAGAAGCCCCTGGCCTACCCCGACGCCGAAACGTGGGCCCGCCTCTACTCGCGACGCTTCGGCAAATTCACCGACGCCGATCTGGCCGCCTACCGCTTCCCCGTCCGCCAATACGCCCACGAGCGCGTCGCCGGCGAGCCCGGCGTCCGACGCGACTTCGCCGAATCGCTCTATTGGAACCCGCTTCTCGTCTGCGACGAGCGGGGCAAGGCCCAGGTCCAATTCGCCCTGTCCGATTCGGTCACCACGTTCCGCGTTTCGGCCGACGCCCATGCCGCCGAGGGCCGGATTGGGGCCGGCCGCGGAGAGGTCGTCTCGCGAATCCCCTTCAGCCTCGAGCCCAAACTGCCCCTGGAAGTGACCGCGGGCGACCGGATCGACCTGCCCTTGGCCGTGGCCAACGACACGCCCGACGCGTTGGGCGTGAAAATCGACTTCGAGGCCGACCCGATCGTTGCCCTGGACGGCCCCGCCCAGCGCGAGCTGGAGCTTGCGGCCAACGCTCGGCGGCGCGAGACGTTCAAGCTGAACGTGGTGGGTCAGAAGGGCGACTGCCGGCTGACGCTGCGCGGCACGGCCGGCACGTTGGCCGACGCGATCGAGCGCCGCCTCCGCGTCGTCCCGCCGGGATTCCCCAAAAGCCAATCCTTCAGCGGGCGGATCCAGGGCGAGCAGGAAGTCGTGGTCGATCTGCCCGAGAGCTGGGTGCCCGGCTCGCTCGAGGTCTCGCTCAATGCCTTCCCGTCCACGCTGGCCAACCTCCAAAAAGGCATGGACGGCATCCTGCGGGAGCCCAACGGCTGCTTCGAGCAGGCTTCGACGTCCAACTACCCCAACGTGCTGAGCCTGCAATACATGCAGGAGCACGACGTGGCCGATCCCGCCCTGACCCGCCGCGGGCGGGACCTGCTCGCCAAGGGCTACGGCAAGTTGGTCGGCTACGAGTGCAAGAGCCAGGGTTACGAATGGTTCGGCGGCGATCCCGGCCACGAAGCCCTCACGGCCTACGGACTCATGGAATTCCGCGACATGGCCGGCGTCTATCCGGTCGATCGGGCGATGCTCGACCGCACCGCCCGCTGGCTCCTTGCTCGCCGCGATGGCAAGGGCGGATTCCAGCGGAACGAAAAGGCCCTGGACAGCTTCGGCCAAGCGCCGGCGGACGTGACCGACGCCTACATCACCTGGGCCCTGGCCAGCTCGGGCCAGGAAGGCATCGAGGCCGAAGTGACCCACGCCGTTTCCCTCGCCGAAAAATCGGACGATCCGTACCTCGTGGCCCTGGCTGCCTCAGCCGCCCTGGAAACCGGCAAAAAGGACGACGGCCGCAAGCTGCTGGACAAGCTGGTCGCGCTCCAGGACAAAGACGGCCGCCTAGTGGGCACGCAAGGCTCGATCACCCGAAGCGGCGGGCTGTCGCTGGCCGTTGAAACCACCGCCCTGGCTGCCCTGGCGTGGCTTGAGGAACCGGCCTACGCCGCGCCGGCCGCGCGAGCCATCGACTGGATCGTGAAAAACCGCGAGGGCGCCGGCGGCTTCGGATCCACGCAAGGAACGATCCTCGCCCTGAAGGCCCTGGTCGAACACGCCAAGGCCAACCGCGCCACCCTGGCCGACGGCACGCTGGTGGTCCGCCGCGAGGACAAGGTGATCGCCGAGCGTCCGTTCTCCGCCGGCCAACATGAAACCATCGCCGTCGACGGCCTGGAAGCCAAGCTCACCCCGGGCGCAAATCGAATCCTGGTAAGCCTTTCCGGCGAAAACACCATGCCGTACACCCTGGACGTCACCTACCGCGCCTCCCTGCCGGAAAGCCAGGAGGACTGCCCGGTGCGGCTTGCCACGTCGTTGGCCGCGAGCGAAGTTGGCTCGGGCGAGACGGTCGCGCTGGCCGCGAAGCTCGAGAACGTCACCGATCAAGGCCAGCCGATGACCGTGGCCATCCTCGGCTTGCCGGCCGGGCTGGAGATCCGCCCCGATCAGCTCGAGGACCTCAAGAAGGCCAAGACCCTCGACTACTACGAAACCCGCGCCCGCGAGGTGATCTGCTACTGGCGCTCGCTGGGGCCCAAGCAGACAATCGAGTGGAAGCTCGACCTCGTCGCCGCCGTGCCCGGCCACTACACGGGCCCCGCCTCGCGCGCATATCTCTACTACACCGCGGAGAACAAGCACTGGGCCGACCCGCTGGCCGTCGAGATCCGCGAGTAGCAATCGCAAGCCGCTCGCGGCTTCGCTTGAGTGCCACGCAACGCCGTCTACTAATGGTTG
>JAFGDS010000026.1 GCA_016931995.1 Pirellulales bacterium | reverse complement strand
CTCCGCGAGATCTGCTCCTATTCCGACGGCGCGACGATGAGCGCCAAGAAGGACCACCTGGTCAACATCGGCGGCTGGCTGGCCGTGAACGATCCGGAGATCTGCCAGCAGGCCAGAAACCTCGTCGTCGTGTACGAGGGCCTGCACACCTACGGCGGCATGGCCGGACGCGACATGGAAGCCGTCGCCCGGGGCATCGTCGAGGCCGTCCAATTCGACCACATCCGCGCGCGGATCGGCCAGGTCGAATACCTGGGCAATCGGCTCTTGAAGGAGGGCGTTCCCATCGTGCGGCCCATCGGCGGGCACGCCGTCTTCCTCGACGCGAAGCGGTTCTTGCCCCACGTGCCGCAGGACGAGTTCCCCGCGCAAACGCTGGCGGCCGAGCTGTACGTCGAGTCGGGCGTCCGGGCGATGGAGCGGGGCATCGTCTCCGCCGGACGCAACGCCGAGACGGGCGACCACAACCGCCCCGCGCTGGAACTCGTGCGTCTGACCCTCCCGCGCCGCGTTTACACCCAAGCCCACATGGACGTCACCGCCGAGACCATCTTCGAAGTCTGGGACCGCCGCGCCGACGTGACCGGCTTGCGCATGGTGTACGAGCCCAAGTACCTACGGTTTTTCCAGGCGCGGTTTGAGAAGATCGGGTGAGATTCGTCATTCCCCCATGGCGCACTACGACCCGCTCGACACGATCGTCGCCGTGGCCTCGCCACCGGGCGGGGCGGCCCGGGGGATCGTGCGCCTCAGCGGGCCGGAGGTCGTCGCGTGCGTCGGGCGGGTGTTTTGCCGCGAAGGAGCCGGCAAGGGGGACAGTCCCATTTTCGCTAACGCGAAAATCGGGACAGTCCCTGGCGCGAAAATCGGGGCAGTCCCCGGCGACGCGTTGAACCTGCCAGTCCGGCCCACCGTATTGGCCGGCAGCGTTCGGCTTGGGGAAGAGGCCGGCGGCCGCGAGATGCCTTGCGAGTTGTACCTATGGCCGGACGGCCGCGGCTACACGGGCCAGAGCGTGGCCGAGTTGCACGCGATCGGGTCGCCGCCGCTTTTGGACGCGCTCGTGCTGGCGTGTTGTCGCGCCGGAGCCAGGCCGGCGCGACCGGGCGAGTTCACGTTGCGGGCGTTCCTCTCCGGCCGACTCGATCTGACGCAAGCCGAGGCGGTGCTCGGCGTGATCGACGCGGCCGACGACGCCCAGCTCGACGCGGCGCTGGCGCAACTGGCCGGAGGGCTTGCCCGGCCGCTGGCGCGGCTGCGCGAGGAGTTGGCCGATCTTCTGGCCGATCTCGAGGCGGGCCTCGACTTCCCCGACGAGGACCTGCCGTTTGTCGATCGGCAACAGCTCCGCGATCGGCTCGCGGCCGCCCGCGACGCCGCCCGGGCACTGGCCGATCAGCTTGCCGGTCGCCGCCGCGCGGGGCCGGCCGTCCAGGTCGTCCTGGTCGGCTGGGCCAACACCGGCAAGAGCAGCCTGTTCAACGCCCTGGTCGGTTCACGCGGCGCGCTGGTCTCGCCGCGTCCCGGGACAACCCGCGATTATCTTCAGGCCGAACTTGATCTGGACGGCGCCGCGTGTGTATTGGTCGATGCCGCGGGCGTTCAGCCGGTCGACGGCGCCGACGACTTGGATCTTCAGGTTGCCTTGCACGAAGCGGCGGCAACGGCTCGCGCCCGGGCCGATATCGAAGTCCTTTGTCTCGACGGCGGGCGCGAGCCCAACGAGTGGGAGCGGGCCGAACTCGCGATGAATCCAGCCCACAATGTGGTGCAACCCGTTGTCGGATTGAGTGCCACTGCTGGCTTGTCCAGCAGTGATTTCGGCACTGCTGGGCAAGCCAGCAGTGGCGCCCCGGGCGGCTCCCGACTCCCGCATCGTATCGTTGTCCAGACCAAGGCCGACCTGGGACCCGGCAACGTGCCGGGGGCGATCCGCACGAGCAGTGCGACGGGCGAGGGTCTCGCCGCGCTGCGGGCGCGGCTCCGCGAAATGGCGATCGAAGTGGGCCGGGGCGATGCCGTGGCCGCCACGGCCGCGCGGTGCGGCCGGTCGATCCACGAGGCCGTCGAGGCGCTCGATCGGGCGGTCGCGCTGGCCGATCATGCCGGTGGCGAGGAACTGCTGGCCACCGAAATCCGGCTTGCCCTGGATCACCTCGGCGAACTGTCCGGCGCGGTCCATACCGACGACGTCCTCGACCGCGTCTTCGCGCGCTTCTGTGTGGGAAAGTAGCGGAAAGCGAAGGAACCGCGGATGAACGCGGATAAGAAGGGGTTTGAGGAGGGGCCGTTGCCGTGTCCCTCTCCCTGAAAGAGCTTGTGGTGTCAAGAGCCACCTGGCGGTTTTTTTGCGCGCACGGTTCGCGCCGAAGCCCAGTAGGGCTTTTTTCGGGTCATTCGATTGAGGAATCGGTTGTGGAAGGCGGTTGTCGCGGTCATTGATTGCGAGGTTGTTCGCGCCGTTCTTTTCTCACGCGGCGGTCCGCGTGCGTTCTCGCGGCGCTCGTGGCCCCGTCCGTCGCGCGGTTGGGCGGCGTGTTCCGCTACTTCCAAAACGGCGTGAGCTACCTGGCGACGTCCTTTATCTCGGTGGTGCTCCTGGGGCTCTTGTGGAAGCGGACGAACTACCCCGGCGCGCTCGTCGGATTGATTGGCGGCTTCGCGATCACGCTGGCCGTGGCGATCGGCTTTCCGGCGGCCGGATTCAAGCTGCACTGGCTCTACCTGGCGACCATCGCGCAGGCGATCACCATGTCGGGCATCGTCCTGGTTTCGCTTTGCACGCCGCCGCCCGACGAGCGCCAGTGGCGGCCCTTCCAATGGACACTCTCGGCGTTGACGCGGTACAATGAGGGCGCGAAGCGGCCGTGGTATCAGGGCCCGCTTTTGGGGTGGTCGATCTATATTGTCGGTTGGGTGTATCTGTATTGGCGTTTTTGGTGAGTCAACACTCGCGGGAGACCCCGTCGTGAACCCTCTGTCGATCGTGCGATTTGCCTCAGTTCTTGTGGCCGGGCTTCTTTTCTTCCAGATCGCCGCCCGCGCGGAGCCGCCGGACGCGGCTTCCGGCGGGAAGTTGAAGCTGGCCCTTTCGACCGACCTCGGCAACGAGAACCATTGGCGCCGCCTGATCGACTTCGCCAAGACGCACGACGTCGAACGCCTGGTGTACTGGAGCCACGGCGAGATCTGCGGATTCCCCACGCCGTGGACGTACCCCACACGCCCGGAGGGCTTCCTCACCAAGCCCGAGCGCGACCAGGCCCTCCAGGTGCGGGCGAGCCTGCGGCGGTCGGCCGAGATGACCTCCGCGGCGGGCATGGATTTCTGGTATGTCTATCAAGTCCTGATGATACCCGATCTGGCGCGATTGCGGCCGATCGCCCCCGATCTGTTCAATATCCAGGGCGAGCCCGACATGGCCGGCGAGGCCGTGTACGCGCTTCTGGCCGGGCAACTGGACGAATTGCACTCGCTCGCGCCCGAGCTGGACGGCATCGAGGTCTGGATCATGGAGTGCGCCAACGTCCAGATCTTCCGCCTGGCGCACCAGCCGATTTCCACGGACGAGATCATCGAGCGCGTGGTGGACACGATCCACGCCGCGTGCCGCCGGCACGGTTGGCGGATGACGCTCGACCTGCACACGGCGGCCGGCAACACGCAAACGCTTCAGGCGATTCTCGCCGCGGCCAGGAAACGGCCCGACGTGATCGTCTCGGCCGACAACGTCATCGGCGACTATTCCCTGGTCCTGCCCTTCAACGAACATCTCCGCGCGGCGGCGAAGACCAATCCCGTCTGCGTCCACTTCGACCTGAACGGCGAGTACTGGGGCCGCAATTACGTGCCGACCAGCGGCCTGAGCCAGTACGAGCGGGATCTCGAGAACGCCCGGCGGCTGGGCGTCGAATCGGTCAATGGCCGCGTCAGCACGGCGCACGACGTGTGGAGCCCGCACGGCAACATCCTGCCGCGTTACCGGAAGGAGTATCCGCCGTTTGCCAATCAAAGCCTCCAGGCGTCCTGCACGGACACGCTCGGCCGGCTCAATGCCCATTTCTTCTGCCGGCGAACCCGCGACCCGAGCGTATCGCGCGAACAGGCCGCGCGGGAGTTTCTCGTCGAGCAGTTCGGTCCGGCGGCCGAGTCGCTCGTGCCCGTCTTCTTGAAGGTCGAGGACGTGGACCGCGGCATCTTCTTCATGGACGGCAACTACTTCGCCGCTCAGACCATTGTGCGGGCGCCGTGGCACTATCCGTTCTGGGGTTGGGACGAGCACATGACTTCCCCGGCCGGGACGCCGCTGCCGACGCCCGAGATGCTCGCGGCGAAGCGGGGGATGGCGGCGTTCGCCGGTTGGCCCGTGCCGGTGGGCCATCGCACGGCCGGGCCCAGGGCGATCCTCGCCGAGAAAACGGCGGCCCTCGAGACGGCCAAGCAACTCCTCGATCAAGTCAAGACCGCCGGCGCCGCGCTCGACCCGACGGACCGCGCGTTTCTCATCCGCCAGTTCGAGGACCTGGTCCTGTTCGCCCGGGCGTACCGCTGGGCGGCCGAGTTGGACGTGAATGCGACGCTCCTGAAACGGAACGTCGCCCTCGACGGACTGCCCGACCGCGCAGCGCTCGAGCGAGCCGCGGAGGAGCTTCGCCGCGTCCGGGCCGAGTGGCAGGCCCGCTATCCCGCCGACCCGTTCGGCCTGCTCAAGTTGATCGACGATGGGTTGTCGCGGCACCCAAGCCAGGAAGGATAAATGGAACGGTAACCAAACATGCCGGCCTCGTGCCGGGACGCGCGTCATCCTGGGCGCGGCGAAGGATCTCGTTCGCTTTTGGGTCACCGAGATGCTTCGCTTCGCTCAGCATGACGAGGTTGTTCGGGGTATTGGAGAGGCTTCGTGGAATCACACGTATCAAGCGGAGGACCATGTACCATGCGTTGTGTCCAAGATCGAGAAACGCCGCTTGTCCGCGGCGCGATGCTCATTTGCGCCGTGGCGCTGGGCCTTTGTTTCGTCAGCAGCGCCCCGGCCGGCGAAATCCAACCAAGCGAATGGACGATCGAGCAGGCCCGGCGGTGCTGGACGCCGATGACCCGGGCGGTGCAGCACGTCGGCGTGCCCGGCTACCAGTTCCAGACGGGCGTGACGTGGGACGGCTCGCTCGTGTTCGGCCCGCTGGAGTTCTACGACTTCAAAGTGATCCGCGACGAGATGGCCCCCTTGGGCGGGCACCTGCTGCACGTGTCGTTCGGTTTCGGCGACACGATGCGGCTGGTGGACCGCCAAGGCAAGCTCGACCCGCGGATCCGCCGATGGATCGAGCAGGGCCGGCTGCCCATCCCCCACGTCGAAACCCGCGACGGCGATCTGGTCTGGCACGAAACCGCGTTCGCGCATCTGGTGGATCGTCCCATGTCGCCCTGGCCCGAGCCAAAGCCCGGCGACGTGCTCGTGACGCACGCCGTGTTCCGCGTGCGCAATGCGGGCAAGGCGAAGCGCACGGGCCGCCTGTGGATGCACTTCGGCGACGCGACCAAGGTGAACTTCGGCTACAAGTGCCGGCAATTTCCGGAAATCGCCCCGCCGATTGCCATGCAATTCGATCCGCCCTACGGCCGGCTGAACGAAGGCGTGCGATTCGTGCTGCCGAAGCCGGCCAAGGGCGAGTTGAACGTCCACGCCAAAGTGAAGGACGTCGAGGGGGCGGTCGGTCCGGCCCAAAACGTCATCGAGTGGTCCGTCCCTCTGGCGGCCGGCGAGGAGGCCGAGCTGCGACTGTTGATTCCGTACGGCGTCGTCCCCGAGGACACGGCCGAGAAGATCGCCGCCCTCGACAGCCGTGAGAAGTTCGACGAGATCCGCTGCTGGTGGGACGACCTCTCGCGCGACGCCCCGGGCCAGATCCGCACGCCCGATCCGTTCGTGAACGACTATCTGGCCGCCCTGACCGGCCAGATTGCCCAGCAGGTGGCCTGGCGCGAGCACACCACGCAGGTGTGGATGTACAAGACCAGCCCGAATCTCTACGAGAAGTATTGGCCGATGAGCGCCGCGAAGTCGCTGCCGGTTTTCGACCTGCGGGGGCTCACGTGGCTCAACCGCCGGCTGTTGCGGAGCATCATCGACATGCGGACCGACGAGGTCGGCGGCCTGAACCGCGAGGGCATGGGCGGCGGAAAAGTGCTCGAAGGCGAAGGATACGCCAAGGCGCCCGGCTTTCTGGGCATCTATCGCGGTTGGACGGCCAATCCGCTCTTGTTGAGCCATGGGCTGAACCTCTGCGCGCTGGTGGCGCACTACCGGATCACCCGGGACGACGCGTGGCTCCGCTCCGGCGACCCCTCGCCACTGGACGCGATGCTCGAAGGGTTCAACTGGATCGCCCTGCAGCGGCGACGGACCATGCGCGAGGTGGACGGCCGTCGGGTTGCCCACTGGGGCCTGCTGCCGGCCGCCTCGGCCCACGACTGGCTGGCCGGCAACACGATCTTCAACGACGCCTACTGCGTCGTCGCCCAGACCGACGTGGCCCGACTGCTCCGCGAGATCGACCACCCTCGCGCCGAGGAAATGGCCCGCGAGGCCAATGCCTACCGTCAATGCCTGCACGACCGCTACGTCGAGGCCCGCGACCGCGCCCGGCCGCTGCCGCTGGACGACGGCACGACGATTCCCTTCGTGCCGCGGGTGATCCAGGAGCTGGATTGGGCGAAGCCCGACTGGACGTATACGAGCTTCAGCGCGATCCGCGCGGGGGCGTGGGGCGCCTTCGATCCGCGCGATGAACTGGTGGATCAGGCCCTCGCGTTTGTCGAGGCGGGCATGTCCCGCGGCGAGGGATTCTACTTCTCCAGGGCGGCAAAATCGGACAACGCGGACCGGAACCTGGCGGACGTCGCCGATCCCGCCGCCCCGCGGCACTACATGTGGCGTCACTACGTCGAATACGAAACGATGTGGCCGGTCGGCGCGCCGCTGTTTTTGGCCCGGGACGACTTGCCGCGGTTCTTCGAGTGGTTCGCCCACAACTTCGCCTTCGCCATCCACCAGGATTTCCGCGTGGGGGCCGAGTCGATCGACGGCGTGCCGGCCTGCGCGCCGGGCGACACGGAGCGGTGGCTGGCCGCGCGCAACATGTTCGTCCGCGAAGACGGCGGCCACGACGGCTCGGCGCAATCGCTGTGGCTCCTGCAGGCGATTCCCCGCGAGTGGCTCAAGCCGGGCAACCGGGCCAGCGCCAAGCGAATCCTCACCTACTTCGGCGGCGAGGTTGACATCGCCCTGCGCGTGGCCGATGATGGCCGGTCGGTGACGGTGGACGCCGCGCTCGGCCCGATGGCCGTCCGCCCCAAGGAGATCCGCATGCGGCTCCGCTCCGGCGACGGCTCCCCGCTGGTCTCGGCCACCCTCGATGGCGCCCCCGTGCCCGTCCAGCCGGGCGACACGATTATCTTGCCGCCCAATACCCAGGGCACAATCAAGGTCGTCGGACGGTTTGAGTGAGTGATCGACGCGAGAATTCCGGAATCACAATACTCGTGTTGACAAACTGGGCGGGGATGAGCCGCGCGACTGCTCGTCGCCTTGGCGTATTCGCCCGAGGGGCCACGACGCCATGCCCCGGTGGTGGGAGGAAACGCCGCCGGCGGCGCGGCTGGCGCCAGGGGCAGTGCGTGCCGGGCGGCTCTTGCTTTGGTAGAATGGCATGACGGTTTGTCCGTATGTCCTGCCCACCTCCCGTCTCCCCACGTGGTTCTCCGGTCTCACCCAAGGAGCGACGTCATGTCTCGCCCGATCGCCCTTCTCGTATCATTGGTTCTCGTTTCGATGAGCGTGGCCTTTCCCAACGTGGCATTTGCCGCCGAGGAGGGCCGCGTGTTGTGGCGGATCGGCGCATCCGGCGACGGGACGGCCGGACTCGCCCTCGCGCCGGGAGACTTCGCCAAGTTCGGCGCCGACCCGCTGTTCGTTGTGGGCGTTTCGGACGCCAAGCGGGATTGGCCTTATGTGCATCCCGGGCCGGCGGACGCCTGGGCGGGCGGACGGACGCACGCCTTCACGATTTGCTTCGGTTTGAAGAAGGCGCCGAAGACGCCGTGTCGCCTGCGGGTGGTTCTGGCCGACGCGCAGCGCCCGATCCCTCCGAAGTTGAGCATCGCGGTGAACGGCCGCGACGCGCTCGAGCGCCAGACGCTGCCCGGCGGAGGCGACGCGTCCCTGGACGGGGATCTGTCCAAAGCCCGCTCGCAAACCATCGACGCGACCATCGAGCCGGCGACGCTCAAGCAAGGCACGAACGAAATCACGATCGCGACGCTCTCCGGCAGTTGGGTCTTGTACGACGAGATCGCCTTCGAGGCGACGGAAGGCGTCGTGCTTGCGCCCGTGGCGACCGCGACGAGCCTGGCGACGGTCGAGGGCCTGCCGGCGCTCGTCGAGCGAAACGGGAAGCTCTATCAGCCCATACGGCTTTCAATCCGTCACGTGGGGCAACCTTGCGACGCGACCGTCGGCGCGACCGGCGCGGAGCCGGTGGCCGTGAAGCTCGCGACCGGGGCGCAAGAACTCGACGTGCCGGTGCCGGCGGTCGAGAAGGAAACCGACGCGACGGTCTCGATCAAGGCGGGCGACAAGACGCTCGCCCAGCGGCAAGTCGTGCTCAAGCCCGTGCGCAAGTGGATCGTCTATCTCTTGCCGCATTCGCACGTCGATATCGGCTACACGCACCTTCAGGCGGACGTCGAGCGAGCCCAATGGCGCTATCTCGAAATGGCCATGGACGCCGCGCGCCGCTCGGCCGATAATCCGCCGGGGGCGCGGTTCAAATGGAACGTCGAGGTGCTCTGGGCCGTGGACAGCTACCTGAAGCAGGCCACGCCCGAGAAACGGCGGGAGTTCTTCGACGCCGTGAAGTCCGGCATGGTGGGCCTCGACGCGCTCTACGGCAACGAATTGACCGGTCTGTGCCGGCCCGAGGAGTTGCTGCGGCTGGTCCGCCTCGCCGCCGAGTTGTCCCGGCAAACGGGCGTGCCCATCGAGTCGGCGATGATTACCGACGTGCCGGGTTACACGTGGGGCATCGTGCCGACCTTGGCCCACGCCGGCGTCAAGTACTTCTCGATGGGACCCAACGGCGGCGACCGCATTGGCCACACGGCCGCCTCGTGGGGCGACAAGCCGTTCTGGTGGATCGGTCCCAACGGCCGCGACCGGATTCTCGCGTGGATGACGGGCACCGGCTACTACCGGGTGTTCCAGTCGCCCGAGCGGCTGTACGACTATCTCCATCAGCTTGACGAGCGCGGCTATCCCTACGACATGGTCCAGGTGCGTCACTGCCTGGGCGACAACGGCGAGCCCGACGTGGGTTTTGCCGACACGGTCAAGGCGTGGAACGCCGCGCACGCCTATCCGAAGCTGGTGATCGCCACGACGGCCGAGATGTTTCGCGATTTCGAGAGCCGATACGGCGACGCGATTCCCACGGCGAAAGGCGACTTCACGCCGTATTGGGAGGATGGCGCCGCGTCGTCCGCCCGCGAGACGGGCGTCAACCGAGCATCGGCCGAGCGACTCGTCCAGGCCGAGGCCCTTTGGGCCATGCTCGTCCCCGGGCGATTTCCCGCGGAGGAGGCCACGGCCGCGTGGCGCAACGTGATCCTCTACGACGAGCACACCTGGGGCGCGCACAACAGCATCAGCGAGCCGGATGCGCCCTTCGTTGCGAGTCAGTGGAAGGTCAAGCAGGCGTTTGCCCTGGACGGCGACGCGCAATCGAGGGCCCTCGTGGACGCGGCGCTGGCCCGGCGCGGCGACGAGGAGACGGCCGGCGCGGTGGACGTCTTCAACACGTCGGCCTGGCCGCGAACCGATCTGATTGTGCTCGGCAAGGAGCTGAGTGCCGCGGGCGACATCGTGGTTGATCCCGAAGGGAATTCCGTTCCCTCGCAGCGGCTCTCGACCGGCGAGTTGGCCTTCGTCGCGCGGAACGTGCCGGGCCTGGCTGGCCGGCGTTACACGCTGTGTCCAGGCGAACCAGCCCCGGCTGGCAAGGCCAGGGCCGAGGAAACGTCGCTGGCCACCTCGCGGATCCGCGTCGAGATCGACCCAGAGACCGGCGCCATCGCGAGCTTGCGCGATGCGCGGATCGACGCGGACCTGTGCGACGCGGAGTCGAGGATCGGCCTGAACCGGTACTACTATGTCCTCGGCGATCGGGCGAAGGAGGCCCGCTCGTCTGGTCCGGCGCGGATCGCCGTCAAGGAGGCCGGCCCGTTGGTGGCCTCGCTTCTGGTCGAGTCGGACGCGCCCGGCTGCGAGTCGTTCCGACGCGAGATCCGCGTGATCGACGGCCTGGACCGCGTGGACGTCGATAATGTAATCGACAAGACGGCGGTCCGCGAGAAGGAGGGCGTTCACCTAGGCTTCGCGTTCAACGTGCCCGATGGCGCGATGCGCGTGGACGTCCCCTGGGCGGTCGTGCGGCCCGAGATCGACCAGATTCCCGGCGCGTGCAAGAACTGGTTCACCGTCGGGCGATGGGTGGACGTGTCCAACGACGAGTACGGCGTCACTTGGGCGACGCTCGACGCGCCCTTGGTCGAGGTGGGTGGAATCACCGCCGACCGGATCGGATCGCTGAACAACCCGGCGGCTTGGCTCGACAAGCTCGGGCCCTCGCGGACGTTCTACTCCTGGGTGATGAACAACCATTGGCATACGAACTACAAGGCCGACCAGTCCGGTCCGACAACGTTCCGCTACTCCTTGCTGCCACATGGGCCGTACGATCCGGCGGCGGCGCACCGGTTCGGCGTCGAGCGCGGCCATCCGCTGGTCGTGGCCCCGGCGCGGGGCGCGGCGCCCGACGGACGCCCCCTGCTCGAACTGGACACGCCAGACGTCGTCATCGCTTCCGTGAAACCCAGCGACGACGGCAAGGCCTGGATCGTGCGGCTGTTCGGCGCCTCGGGCAAGGACGCGCAAGCAACCCTCCGCTGGGGCGGCGTTGAGCCCAAGGCCGTCTCGATCAGCAACCTCGCCGAACAACCGGGCAAGTCGCTGACGGGCCCCGTCACGGTGCGGGCGTTGGACATCGTGACGCTTCGGGCGGAACTGCCGGAATCGTGATCGCCCGGGATGCGGTCCGACGACACGTCTCTCCGGAAGAGGCGTCAGGCATTCGCCCGCGGCGGGCCCAGGGGGCGTGGGCGGGGGGCGTGACGTATGATCTTGAAGCGATTCTCCGCGCTTGGGGAAAACCCTCCGGTGGGATGCGGTGTCTGGGGGTCGGAGCCCCGCGGCGCGACGCCGGGGCGCAGGGCCCCGTTGGTCGACGACGAACTCGTCGGCGGAAGGTGGCGCGCGGTTGACAAGGACGCATCGGTCGCGATCCGGTCTTTCGACGTGCGTCGCTCCGTCAAACCATGGGATTTCTCCCTGAATGGGAGAAACGCCGGTCCCGCGATTCTCCCCAAGATGAACCCGCGCCTCCAGGCGGGTCCTACGCGCTGCTTGCCCGGCGACGGAAGCTGCATCACGGCATGGCCCCCATTCGGGCCAATAAGCCCCAGGGCGATGAGGGGGCCCATTGACCCCGCCCCCTGTTTCGCGACACTAGTAGACAGAGGTTCACAAGACCGGTGGGAGCGGACCGGACCATGCGGCTTTTGCACACGGCGGATTGGCAGATCGGGATGCGGGCGAAGCACGTCGGCCCGCGGGCCGAGCGGGTCCGTGCCGAGCGGCTCGCCGCCGCGCGCCGCGCCATCGACGCGGCCAACGGGCAGGCGGTGGATTTCGTGCTCGTGGCCGGCGACACGTTCGAGGACAACGCGGTGGACCGCGTGCTCGTGCAGCAGGTGGCCGACGTACTGGCCGGATTCGCCGGGCCGGTCTACCTGATCCCCGGCAACCACGACCCCGCCGAGGCCGGCTCGGTCTGGGACCATCCGGCGTGGGCGGCCCACGCGAATCTGCACGTGCTGGCACGGCCCGAGCCGGTCGACGTGCCCGGTGGCGTGCTCTATCCGTGCCCCTTGCACGCCAAGCACTCGATGGACGACCCGACCCGCTGGATCGACGCGACCGGCGAAGCGCGGATCGCGATCGGCTTGGCCCACGGCCACCTGGAAGGTATCCCACAGGACCAGCCCGAGCATCCGATCGCCCGGGATGCAGCCACCCGAGCGGGGCTCGACTACCTGGCGCTGGGTCATTGGCATTCGTTTAAACAAATGGACACGCGCACGGTCTACTCGGGCACGCACGAGCCGACGGGCTTTGGCGAACGCGACAGTGGCAACGTGCTCGTGGTCGAGATCGACCGTCGCGGGGCGACGCCGCGGATCGAGCCCATCCACACGGGCGGGCTGGAATGGCTCTCGTGGCAAGAGTCGATCCGCGAGGCCGGCGAGCTTGCCCAGGTCCGCCAGCGGATCGAGAAGATCGTCGATCACGAGCGGACACTGTTGGAGATTGTGCTTTCCGGCGTGTTTCCCGCGGCCGATCGCGGGGAGCTCGCGCGGATCGAGGAGCTTGTGGCGGCGCGGTTTGTTGCGGGCCGCGTGGACGCAACCGCGTTGCGGTTGGCCCCGGAGGACGGCGCGTGGGCGGAAGCGTTAGGGGCCGGTCCGCTTCGCGAGGCCGCGCGGCGGCTGGCGGAGTGGGCCGATCCGGACTTCGCCGGCCCGCGGCCCGAGGGCGCGACGCCCGAGGTGGCCCAGCGCGCCCGGCTCGAGCTTTTCGCCCTGTTGGACGAGGGCCCGCAATGATCCTCCGCGCGATCCAGGTCGAAGGCTGGCGGCGCTTCGCCGATCCCGTGACCGTGGGACCGCTCGCGCCGGGGGTGAATGTGCTCTTCGGCCTCAACGGCGCGGGCAAGTCCACGCTTGTCGAGGCGATCGTCCGCGGTCTCTTGGACAATCACCTAACCACCGGCGACCCGGCCGAGGCGCTCCGCCCCTGGGGACGCGACCTCGCGCCCCGCGTGACAATCGAATTCGAGCACGAGGGGCATCGGTATCGCGTCGAGAAACAATTCCTGGTTTCGCCGCGCTCCGAATTGTGCCGTGAGGAGGATGGGCAATTCAAGCGGTTGGCCGAAAGCCGTGGGGCCGACAAGCAGGTCCGCGAGATGCTCGGGGCCGAGCCGCCGTCGAGAGGGCTGTCGGAGGTAAAACACTGGGGCCTCGCTCAGGTGCTCTGGGCGCCGCAAGGCAGCCTCGCGCTGCCGGATCTCGCGGACACGAGCGTGCCGGCGGCGGTCCACGCGGCCCTGGACGTGCAGGTGAGCGATCGATCCACTGGACCAGTCCACGCGAAGCTCAGCGCGGCATATCACGCCATCTTCACTCGCAAGGAGGGCAAACGACGCACCGGCGCGAACGCCCCGCCGCTTGCGGGGCTTGAGACGGAGCTTTCCGAGAAGTGCCGGCAGCGCGACGCGCTGGACGCGCAGCTTGAGATGCTCGACGCCGAACGCGTCCAGATCGAGACCCTCGGCCGCCGCCGCGACGCGCTGGCCCGCGAGGAAGAGAAGAAGAAGGCGGAACTGGCCGAGGCGTCGCGTCGGGCGGGCGAGTACAAGGATCTCAAGAGCAAGTGCGACGTCGAGAAGGCCAAGTTCGAGAAGGCGGCATTGCAGTACGGCGCACTCAAACAAACGGTCGACGAGATCGCCAAGCGACGCGAGGGTCTCGGGGAGGACCAGAAGGCGCTCAAGCGGCACGAAGACGCCGCGCCGGGACGGGCGGACGAATTGTGGCGTCGAGACGCCGCGTTGGCCGAGGCCAAATCGCGGCTGGACGCGCTGGGCGCGAGGCGGGACGAGAGACGGAAGGCCATCCAGGAAGTCGAACTCGCCGCCCGGTTTGTGGCGCAGCGCAAGCAACGGGACGACCTCGACCGGCTTTTGGCCCGGGCGGAGGAAGCGATTGGCCAGCGCGACGAGCACGCGGGCCGGCTGGCCGCGTTGGCCGCGCCCGACGCGCCGCGATTCCGCGAGATTCAGGCGGCGCACGCTAGAGGGGAGCGGGCGCGGCAGCGGCTCGACGCGGCGGGCGTCCGCGTGGTGATCGAGCCGGAGCGGGAATGCGAGATCGAGGTCACGGAAGGCACTCCGCCGGGCGCGCGGCCGCTTCGGCCGGGCGAGCCGATCACATTTTTGGGTGATCCGTCGCTGGCGTTTCGTCTGCCTGGCGTCGGTGCGTTCCGCGCGAGCAGACCGGTCGACGCGTCGATCGACTCGCTGCGAAGCGAGCTGGACGAAGCGGAAAAACAGTTTTTGCGACTAACCGAGGGGCTGCCTACGCGGGACGTCGCTGCGTTGAAACGACTGCGCGACCAGGCGGACGAGGCGGAGCGGGACCGCCGCGACGCGCAGAGCAAGCTCGACGGGATTCTCGGGCAATGGACCGTCGAGAAACTCCGAGCCGAGCGGGACGAAGCGGACGATGCGGCAAGCGCCATCCTGATCGAGCGACCCGACTGGGCCGATTCGCCCGACGAGCCCACCCGGCTGGCCGGCCAGATCGAGCAGGCCCGCGCGGCGGTCGAGGCCGTCGAATCCGAGTTGCACGCTGCGCGGGACGCCCGCGACCAGGAAGCGGCCTCGCGCAACGACGCCCAACGGGCACACGAACAGCACGATCGCGAGATGCAGGCAATCCGCGAGCGAATCGCGAAGACCGATCGCGAATTGGCCGAGTTGACCGGCGACGTGGACGACGCGAACCGCAAGAGCGATCTGGACCAACTGGCCCTGACGTGGAACGCGGCAAAAGCGCAAAGCGAAACCGCGCAGAGGCAGCTCGAGCAGTTCGACGAGGATCCCGCCCCACGAGTTCAACTGTTGTCGGACGACCTCGAGAAGCTCCGTCGGGAGCGATCGGAGGTCGAGCAGGAACTGGGCGTGGCCCAAGGCAGCCTCAAGAGCCTGGTGGCCGCCGCGCCGTACTCGGCGCTCAATCCGATCGTGGAGCGGATCGATCGGCTCCAGCGCGAAATCGCCGCCGAGCGGCTCCGTCACGACGCGATTCGGTTGCTGTTTCAAACGGTCGAGCAGTGCCGGGCCGAGGCGGTCGAGTCGGTGCTCGCGCCGGTGCAGTGCCGCGCTACGGAGTTGTTTGCGCGGATCGCCGGGCGTCGGCTGGGCGAGGTGCGGCTCGACGACCGGTCGCTGGCGGTCGAGCGTCTGGCGATCGATCCGGTCGAGCGGCCCGTCGAACTCAACGAGCTTTCCGGAGGGGAGAACGAGCAGGTCCATCTGGCCGTGCGGCTTGCCCTGGCCGAGGTGCTCGCGCAAGAGCAACGTCAACTGGTCGTGCTCGACGACGTGCTCACGGCGACTGATCCGGAACGGCTTGCGCGGATCCGCGAGATCCTCGCCGAAGCCGGCCAGCGGCTCCAGATTCTCGTTCTGACCTGCGACAGGGATCGCTTCGAGAGCGTGCCCAGCGCGAAGTTCTTTGATCTGGGCGAGATCACCGCCCGGCGGTAGCCGCGTGCCGGACGGCCGGGAGCGATTGTCATCCCGAGCGCGGCGAGAGACAGTGTGCCACTGGCAAAGCCCGTGGCACTCGGCGCCGTTAACCTTGTTTTTGGGCAATCGCCAAGCACGTTGCCAGGCACTTGCCCCGAAGGGGCTTCGTAGGTTAGCCCAGGGTTGACGCCGAAGGCGGCTACCCTGGGTTCGCGACGCCAGCCTCACGGGAAACCCCAACGGGGTTTCGTGGCCGACGCCTTATGCAACCCTTTCAGGGTTGAACATGGTAACGCATCCCGGCGACCCAGGGTAGCGGCTTGCACCGCAACCCTGGGCTATCTTAAAAAACCCCTTCGGGGTAACGGCTTCCGGAGCCCAATTGCACAAAAAAAGGGTTCATCCGACGGAAGGGCGCGCCGCCAAAAGGCGCGATGCCGGTGCGGCTCTCGCCGCAGGATTTTGTGAGGCATGGCTCCGGTGTCCAAGGGGATTTGAAGAAAACGGCCCCCGGGCGATGAGAACCATCGTGGGCCTGGACGCGCCGTTGGCGCACCGGAGGCTGCATATCCCTTTTCGGGTTGCGTCGTGCCCAGAGCCCGACTCCGTTTCTCCAGCCAACTCCAGCGCATCCGCGCCGGTAAGTCATGCGCAAATGCCATTGGACACCGGACGTATGCCTTGAAAAATCCGCGGGCGAAACCCGGCGCATTCTCGAGTCGGACGAACCAGGTTTGTGTAGATACCATTGGGCAAAGCCAGCGGCACTCAACGCCCTACTCCGGCAGCGGCTGATCTTTCGTCTCCGGGGCGAAATAGACGACGAGGATGCCCAGCAGGAAGATGGCCGACATGGCCGCGCCCGCCGGGCGCATGGGCTGGGCATAGTCGCCGAAGACGTCGCTGGCCAGGTAACCCAGCGCGGCGGGCCCGAGGGCCGAGACGAACCGGGCGATGTTGTAGCAGAACGACGTGCCCGTGTTCCGCAACCGCGTGGGGAACAGTTCCGGGAAATAGATCGCGTAGCCGCCGAAGACGGAGAGCTGGAAGAAGCCCAAGAGTGGAATCATCCATAGCACGTCCCGGGCCGACTTCATGTAAAGGAACGTGGCCGCCGTGGCGACGAAGGCGGCGAGGAAGAAGATGGCGAACGTGGGCCGGCGACCGAGCCGCTGGGTCACCACGCTGAAAACGTAGACGCCGAAGAATGCGCCGAGGTTGAACAGCACCGACGTGAAGGCCGCCCACTTGTTCATGACCCATTCCAGCTCGCCGCTGCGTTTTTTGATTCGCGCGATTTCGGCCGGCACGTCCACGCCCGCCGGGGCCGCCGTGCCCAGGTATTCCGCTCGCCGGGTTCGCTCCTGGGCGGTTTGGGCCTTTCGATCCGAGGTCTCCCCGTCCAGGAAGGCGAGAACCGACTCGACGGAAACCGGTTTCTCCTCCTTGCGCAAGGCCAACATCGCCCCGAGCAGGACTCGAGGGTCCTTGTTCTTCGCGTCGACGGCGAGCAGGTTGGGCGGTTCGACCTGCCCATTGATCTGCTCCAGCGTCTCGGGGTTGTGGACGATCGCCTGCAGGAAGCGTTTGTCCTGTTCGACGTGGTCCTTTTCGCGGTAGACCTTCTCCTCAATGCCCAGGAAGATGGTTCGGTTCAGGTCGATCGAGAAGAAACCGATGCCCCAGAGGCCGATGACGCCGACCGTGGCGAGCATCATGCCCACGATGACGTTGTAGCGCCAACGCGGCGTGCCGAACAGCTCCGCCACGGACCCAGCCTTCTTTCGATGCACGTCGTCCTGACCGACCGCTTTTTGCCATCGCTCGGGCTCCCTCAGCCGCGTCATGACCACGACGGCCAGCAAGGCGGGAATCACGCCAATGAAGAACATCCACCGCCAGGACGTCCCAGCGTCAATCTGGCCGATGTGCTCCAGGTGGCCAATGCCCAACGTCATCAGCGCGGCGGCGGCGTTGCCCGTGGCGGAAAAGGCCTGCAAGAGCCCGAGCGCCGGGGCGCGGGCCCGATCGGGCATCACTTCGGCCACGAGGGAAACGCCGACGGCGAACTGGCCGCCGACGCCCAGCCCCGTCATAAACCGGAAAAAGAGGAACTCCCACGCCGTCTGCGACAGACCACCCAGACCGGTGAAGATGGAGTAGCACAGGATGGTCCAGACCATCGTTTTGGCCCGGCCAACCCGGTCGCCCATGATGCCGAACAGGATTCCGCCGGTGGCCCAGCCGATGAGCATAACCGACGTTGCGTAGCCAATGCCCTTCTCGACCGTCAGGCCGAACGAATGGGATTGAAGCAGCGTTTTCATCGCCGGCGTGCGCGCCAGGGCGAAGATCTGCTGGTCGCCGCAGTCGAAGAGCCAGCCGAGGGTGCAGACGGCGAGGACGAACCAGTGGTAGCCGTTGAGCTCCTGGTACCAGCGCTTGGGACGCTCGGACATCGGCAAGACTCCCAGGGGGTTAAGGGAATCCCGCCAGTGTAATACAACCCGGGGGGCCTAACAAGAGTTGCCGCGCCCAACCCCTCGGATGGGCTGACCCTGCCGCGTTTCGCCGCGGAAGGAACGTCAGTATGCCCCCGCGCCGGGCGAAGAGAAGGGAAGAGACCACCTTGGGAGTGCGGCGACTTGTCGCACTCCGAAGTGCCTGATCCACGGCGGAACGACGCCTGTCGGGAGGGTCGGATTCTGACGGTTCCGACGATTGGGTAGTCCGGCGAAACCTTGCTGGGGTTTCTCGCCCGATTTCGCCGATGGTCTCGATGGAGGATAGCTACAGGAGGGCGACGCCTTTTTGGCCGCAACGTCCCGCAATCGCGCAAGGGAAGTCCGCATGAGACACGCTGAACCGCCGGTGGTCCTGGTCGTTGACGACGAAGAGCAGGTGCTCAACGAGGTGGCTGCCGTGTTGGGCGCCGCGGGCTACGTGTGCCAGTGCTGCGTCACCGCCGAGGCCGCCATCAGACAAGCGGCCGTCCAGACGCCCGATTTGATCATTTCCGACATCAATCTCGACGGTCGGAGCGGCCTGGAAATGTGCGAGACGATCAAGCGGGACGCCGCGCTGGCGGACGTGCCGGTCATGTTCCTTTCCGGAGCGCAGATTCCCGACATCATCCGCCGCAGCCACGCCGTGGGCGGCACTTACTACCTCCGAAAACCCTACGACCCGGAGGTGCTCGTCGAGCTCGTCGACAAAGCCCTGTGGATGCCCCATCTCGTCCAAGGACGCCGGCAGGCCAAGGCCGGTTCGCGTGAACCCGTGGCCGCCGTTTTGCGGGCCGTTGCCGCCGATCGGCCGGGCGTGGTGGATTAGAGTCTCTTTCGCGCATTCAACCCGTCAACCGCGCCTCTCGTCTCAACCGCGCCTCTCGTCATCCTGAGCGCGGCGAAGGATCTCGTCGTCTCTCGGAACCTGTTTTGAAAATGGGCGTCACTGCTGGTTTGTCCAGCAGTGCCCGGCAAATCCGGGAGAGAAACACGGCTGGACAAACCAGCAGTGGCGCCCACACTACATCTCGACGAGCCCTTCGCGGCCGGCCAGGCGGACGAGTTGGGCGACGTTGTGGACGTTCAGCTTGCGCATGAGCCGGCTTTTGTGGTTGTCCACCGTGCTTTCGGCTAGATCCATCCGCAGCGCGCACCGTTTCACCGTGAGCCCATCGGCCAGGTGGCCCAGCACTTCGAGCTCCCGCGGGGTGAGCCGCGCCAGAGGCGAGACCTCGGCCGCCATATGGAACTTCAAGCCGGCCGGCGTCCGCGTGACCAGCGGCGCCGCCTCCGCGCAGAACGACGGCTCGCCGGCTGCCACGCGGCGGACCGCCTCGGCAAGCTGGTCGAACGCGGCGTGTTTCGTCCAGTAGCCCAACGCGCCCATGCGGACCGCCATGCGGACGTGAACCGCGTGTACGGCGTCGTCCATGAAGAGGATGCGAATCCGCGACCGCGAAAGCCGGTGGGCCGTCTCGAACGCGTCGGCCGGCGGCAGCGTCACGTCCACGAGCGCGACGTCGGGTCGGAACAACGGCGCGGTCCGCAACGCCGCGGCCGGCCGCGTGGCCACGGCCACCTCGGCCACGTCGGCCACGGTGCGGAACATCATGGCCAGCCCGGCACAAACGAGCGCGTGATCGTCCACGATCAGAAGTCGCAGCCCGGCCGCGGGTTCGCAAATGGGTGGGCGAGGCACCATGGTGCCCCAAGTCTACCCGGCAGGGGTGACAACCCTTTGTCACCCCGCAATGCACTTTCCGGCAAGAATTTGGCGAAACATGACACCCCGCTAAGAGGCCGCCAAAACACCCCCCTCTCCCTTCGGGAGAGGGGCCGGGGGCAAGGGTAGGGCTATCGCATGCTCCGATCCGGCAGTCGCACACAGCCCCGTGGCACGGCCGCCCTCGGCTGTGCAAACTGCCCACCACAGCCGAGGGCGGCCGTGCCACGGGGGGATCGTCACCTCATCCGTTCAGTCAGGCGTTCACCACGCACGTCGCCATGCTCAGGGCGTGCCAACAATCGAGGGGATATCGAACCACTCCGCTCCCGCCCCCGGAGTCCGTGCGGTAGAATACTACGATTCACCCTTTCGATTTCGACAACCCTTACGGAGCGCGAACGTGATGGTCCATGCCAGAGGCGGGCGGTATCTCGTGGCGGCGGTTGGTTTGGTCCTGGGGCTCGTGGCTGGCGGATCCTGGGCCGAGACGGTGCCCTTGGGCTCGCTCGACGTGACGAAAATGACCGCCGGCTGGGGCTCGCCCCAGGTGAACCAAAGCGTTACCGGCAAGCCGATCTCCATCGCCGGCAAGACCTTCGCCTCCGGCGTGGGCACCCATGCCCCCTCCGTCCTCCACGTCGAACTGGACGGCCAGGCCACGCGATTCACGGCCAGCGTGGGCGTCGACGACGGAGCCGAGAAGAACGGCTCCATCCGGTTCGAGGTCTTTGCCGACGGCCGACGACGGTTCGACAGCGGTCCCATGCAAGGCGGCGAGCCGGCCAAGCCAGTGGACGTGGATCTGACGGGCGTACGGGGACTGATTCTCCTGGTTACCTCCAGCGACTACGGAATCGACCACGACCACGCCGACTGGGCGGATGCCGCGTTCGAGGTGGCCGGCGCCAAGCCGGTAGCCGTCGATCGCCCGAGCGAGCCGGAAGTGATTCTCACACCCAAGCCGGGCCCCGCGCCGCGGCTGGGCGGGCCGAGGGTCCACGGCTGCCGCCCGGGCAGGCCCTTCCTGTATCGCATTGCCTGCACCGGCACGCGGCCCATCCGTTTTTCCGCGAAGGGCCTGCCCGACGGGATCACGCTCGACCCCGATACCGGCATCCTCCGCGGCGCGAACCCGGCCGAGCCCGGCCGCTACGTCGTCACGTTCCAGGCGGCCAACGACCACGGCAAGGACGAACGGACCTTCACGATCGTGGTCGGCGACGGGCTCGCCCTGACGCCTCCGATGGGCTGGAACCATTGGTACACCTACTACGCCGACATCTCCGACCAGCTCTTTCGCGACGCGGCCGACGCGATGATCTCCTCCGGCATGGCCGACGCCGGCTATCAATACGTCAACATCGACGACTGCTGGATGGTCAAGCCGGGGTCGAACGACCCCGAGCTCGGCGGCAGCCCTCGCGACGTGGACGGCGTGCTGCGCCCGAACAAGCGATTCCCCGACATGAAAGCCCTGACTGATTACATCCACGCCAAGGGTCTCAAGGCGGGCATCTACACGTCGCCCGGCCCGCTCACCTGCGCGGGCTACGCCGGCGCCTACGAGCACGAGAAGCTGGACGCCCAGACGTTCGCCGACTGGGGGTTCGACTTCCTCAAGTACGATTGGTGCCACTACGCCTCCGTGGCCGGAGGCGACGACCTGGAACACTTGCAGAAGCCGTACAAGAAGATGGGCGACATCCTCGCCCGACTCGACCGCGACATGGTCTACAACCTGTGCCAATACGGCATGGGCGACGTGTGGAAGTGGGGCGGCCAGGTCGGCGGCAACTGCTGGCGGACCACCGGCGACCTGGGCCTGCGACCGGCCGCGCGTCTGCCGGGCTTCTACTACATTGGCCTGGCCAACGCCCAGCACTATCAGTACGCCAAGCCGGGGCAGTGGAACGACCCGGACTACATCCTGATCGGCGTGGTGGGCAACGCCCTGGACTTCCGTTCGCAACCGAAGAAGGCCGACCTCACGCCCAGCGAGCAGTACGGCTACATGTCGATGTGGTGCCTCATGGCCGCGCCGTTGATCTACTCTGGCGACATGTCGCGGCTCGACGACTTCACGCTCGGCATCCTCTGCAACGTCGAGGCGATCGAGGTGAACCAGGATCCCCTGGGCAAGCAAGCCCGCATCGTCCGCCAGAGCGACGACGAGCTGATCCTGGCCAAGCCCATGGAGGATGGGTCGCTGGCCGTGGGGCTGTTCAATCTGGGCGAGGCGCCGCGTCCCGTGGCCGTCTCGTGGAGCGAGTTGAAGCTCGACGGTCCGCGGCGCGTCCGCGACCTCTGGCGACAGAAGGACCTGGACGACGCCGACGGCAGACTGGAAGCCCCGGTCAACCGCCACGGCGTCCATTTCATCCGGCTTTGGGCGAAGTAGACGTAACCACCCCGGCTCTCAAGCGAAGCGAAGGGTGTGGTGGATGACGTTGCGAAAAGGATATCACCACGGAGGCACGGAGAACACGGAGGAAAACACGGAGTGCCACTGGCTCTGCCAGTGCCGTGGAATGCCAGGCTGGATGCACTGGCGGGGCCAGTGGCACACGTCTACCCGCGTCTGCCCACGTCTTTCAACCGACCATTCCCCATGTCCCGAGGAGGCTTCCCCATGAACGTGCGTCGTCTTGCCGTTTGCACTCTCGCGGTTGTCTTGGCGTTGGTGGCGAACGTCGCGCCGGGCCCCGCCCGGGCAGGCGCCGCCGAGAAGGAGTCGGCCGAAGAGCTGCGGCGGTTCGAGGAGGCGACGCGGGACGTGCCGAAGCCGCGGGAATTGTGGCCGCTGGTGAAGCAGGACATGGTGCCGATGGATCTCAAGATCGTCTCCGACGAGATCGTGCCCAGCGACACGGACCCGGCGCGGCGGTTGCGCAAGATCACGGCGTATTTCCACAGCATCGAGCTGGAGGGCAAGAAGTGGGGCCACCCGTGCGTGATCCTCGCGCCGGCCGATCCGGCCCGCAACGCGGACCCGAAGCGCGCGGGCAAGGTGGTCATCGTCGCCTGCCCCAACGCGTTCACCCTTGCCCCGCACGTGGCAAAATACGGCGAGCCGATCGCCGCGCGAACCGGCTACCCGACGATGGTGTTGGCCAGCCCCGGCGAGTATCCCGATGGACGGGACATCGAGGGCGACATCCAGGTTCTGGACCGGATGCGCCGCGCGACGGGCAAGAACTATTACAACATGAACTGCCAGTTGGCCGTGGTCTACATCCAGGCGATGAACGTCATGCAGGAGGTGCTCGGCATCGAGGACCTCAAGGCGGTCATCGGCGGCCATTCCAAGCGCGGTCGCAGCGCCACGGTGGCCGCGGCCATGGACCCGCGCGTGGCCTCGGCCATCGTCATGGGCAATGAAGGCGTCTACGACCGCCACCAGATTCCCTGGCATCTGTCGTTCCATCACGACTTTTTCCAAGACCAGGTCAACGTGCCCGTGTTCTACATCGGGGCGACCAACGAGGGCGGGTACAAGATGTTCAACGTGAACGTCATGCAAGAGCGCCTGAAGCGGCCCATGACGATCGAGATGATTCCGAACTACCACCACTGGAACTACAGCGAGATCCAGTACATGGATTTCATGATGTGGGTCGCCCACGTCTTCGACGGCCGGCCGATCTCGCGGATCGTCGAGGTGAGCCACGAGCGCAAGCCCGATCGGAGCGTCTTCCGCGCGAAGATCGAGAGCGAGGCGAAGATCCAGATCGTGCGGGTCTGGTTCGTCTACACGGACGATCCGCAGTGGCGCGACCTGATGTGGTACGAATGGACCATGCGCAAGGCGGGCGACCATTACGAATTGGCCGTGTTTGGCGCTGCGCCCGACGCGTTCATGGTCGAGGTGGGCGACACGGCGATGGGTTTTCCGGGCTACGTGTCGAGTCTGCCGCAAAAGTTGACGGACGCTCCGGTCGTCGAACGCGCGCCCAGCCGCGGCATGCCCCGCCATTGGCGCCCCGCGCCAAAGAGCGACGCGGCAAAGCCCTAGGAACGACTTTGGGGATGGGGCGCCCCTGCTGGCCTGTTCAGCAGTGCCTTGCGAATCCCGCGGGAAAAAAAGCGGCCGGCCTGCCTGGGGCGTGACGCGCATGCCGGGGTGAGCCCGGGAGAGCAACGACGTGGAGACGTGTTGGACCGCAGCCTCCCCCCGCGACGCGGGGGAATTGGGATCTTGCGTCTCCGGTTGCTCGCGCGACGAAAGGACGCCCCCGCCAACCAACGCTCGCCCCACCGATCGTGGTGCCCAAGTCAACGTGGCCCGTGGAACAACTGGAGCCCGCGGGACGGCTCAACAGCGGGGAGCGGCGACGGTGCGACAGGCCGACCGCGTCGATTTCCTCACGTTGCGCCAATAGTCTACGCAATCGGTCCACGTCGAACAACCCCCCGATATGGCGAGGGTAAAACCCGCAAAGTCCCGTTTCCGAGTGCCACTGGCTTTGCCAGTCCTTGGGTGCCACTGGCTTTGCCAGTGCTTGGACATGCGCGGAAGGGACACGCGGACCCGTTGAGAATGCATGCACTGGCAGAGCCAGTAGTAGCACACGCTCGATCATCGCCGACCATCGCGAAACATTCCACGGACCACGCGCGCCCCACCCCGATGGAACACATGGAACTGAACGTCTTGTACGAAGACAACCACCTGCTGGTCGTGTCGAAGCCGGCGGGCTTGGCCACGATGGGCGTGGCCGCCGATCGGCCGTCGCTGATCGCGATGGCGCGGCAGTACGTGAAGGATCGCTACAAGAAGCCGGGCAACGTGTACCTGGGCGTGGTGAGCCGGTTGGACGCGCCGGTAACCGGCGTGACGCTCATCGCCCGCACGTCGAAGGCCGCCCGGCGGCTCACCGAGCAGTTCCGCGAGCGAGCCGTCGAGAAGGTCTACTGGGCGTTGGTCGAGGGCGCGATCTCGCCGGTCGAGGGCGAGTGCGTCGACTGGTTGGCCCACGATGAGCGACACCGCCGCATGTGGATCGTTGGCCCCGGCGCGCCTCAGGCCCAGCACGCGCGGCTGACCTACCGGCGGCTTGCGACTATCGAGCGTTTCTCGCACGTCGAGGTCATGCTGGAAACCGGCCGAAAACACCAGATCCGCCTGCAACTGGCCGGTCGCGGCCATCCGATCGTGGGCGACCGGAAATACGGCAGCGCGACGGCCTGGCCCTCGGGCATCGCCTTGCACGCCCGGCGGCTGGTCCTTGCCCATCCCGTGGGCGGTGCCCCGCTGGTGTTCGAGGCCCCGCTGCCACGCGCGTGGGCCGAGTTGGGCCTGACGTAGCAACCCGGTCGCCGGGCGGCCGACGAACCGCTCGCGGCTTCGCCCCTGACGCATCCCGGCATGGTGGACTCAGGCACCACCCGTGCGGGTGTCTTCCAGAGGCGGGTGTCGAGGGGGGCTTGCGAAAGTGGGTGGGAACCGCTAATCTGGCGGTCGATAAATTCCAGCTTTTTGCCGCTGGTCGCTGGCTGTTCTCAGCGGGCCTCGACGGACTGAGGCGTCTTGGCTGGAATCTGCGTCCTGCCCAACCTAGGACCCCCCCGATCGGATGGTCCCGGAAGGTGGGTGTCCCGCGCGGCGTGTTTCGGCTGCCGGTACATTTGATTTGTGATCCCAACCGTTTTCCGACGTTCACCTTATTCCCGTACGAGGAGAGGATTCGTGGCTAAACCGCAATTCATCACGATTGATGGCAATGAAGCCACCTCGACCATTGCCCATTACTGCACCGAGGTCATGGCCATCTACCCGATCACGCCGTCGTCCGGCATGGGCGAGTTGACCGACGCCTGGGCGGCCGCCGGGCGCAAAAACATCTACGGCACGGTGCCGCACGTGGTCGAGATGCAAAGCGAGGCGGGCGCGGCCGGCGCGGTGCATGGCTCGTTGCAGGCCGGGGCCATGACGACGACCTTCACGGCGTCGCAGGGCCTGTTGCTGATGATCCCGAACATGTTCAAGATCGCCGGCGAGCTCTCGCCGACCGTCTTCCACGTTTCCGCCCGCACCATCGCCACGCACGCGCTTTCCATCTTCGGCGACCACAGCGACATCATGGCCTGCCGGAGCACGGGCTGGGCCATGCTGGGGGCCGGCTCCATCCAGGAAACGCTCGACATGGCGCTGGTGGCCTACGCGGCAACGCTCGAGTCGCGCGTGCCCTTTATCCATTTCTTCGACGGCTTCCGCACGTCGCACGAGGTGAACAAGATCGCGTTGCTCACCGAGGACGACGCCCGGAAGATGATCGACATGGACCTGGTCCGGGCCCATCGCGCCCGAGCGCTTACCCCGGACCACCCCAAGCTCCGCGGCACGGCCCAAAACCCCGACGTCTTCTTCCAGGCCCGCGAGGCCTGCAACCCGTACTACGACGCGGCGGCCGCCATCGTCCAGAAGCAGATGGACAAGTTCGCCACGCTGTTCGGCCGGTCGTACCATCTGTTCGACTACATCGGGGCGCCGGACGCCCAACGCGTGATCGTGCTGATGGGCTCGGGAATCGGCGTGGCCGAGGAGGCGGTGGACGCGATGACCGCCGCCGGCGAAAAAGTCGGCATGATCAAGGTCCGCCTCTTCCGCCCGTGGGACGCCAAGGCCCTGGTCGCCGCGCTTCCCAAGTCGGTCGAGACGATCGCCGTTCTGGACCGGACCAAGGAGCCGGGCGGGCTCGGCGAGCCGCTCTATCAGGACGTGCTCACGGCCGTGGCCGAGACGGGATTCGGCAACGGGGCGATGCCTCGGGTGATCGGCGGACGCTACGGCCTGTCGTCCAAGGAATTCACGCCCGCCATGGTCGCCGGCGTGTTCGCCGAAATGGCCAAACCCGAGCCGCGACGCCATTTCACCGTCGGCATCCACGACGACGTGACCCACCTGAGCGTGGACTACGATCCGACGTACTCCACGGAGGCGGACGACGTGATCCGGGCGGTGTTCTTCGGCCTGGGAAGCGACGGCACGGTGGGGGCCAACCGGAACTCGGTCAAGATCGTTGGCGAGAACACCCCGCTGTATGCCCAGGGCTATTTCGTCTACGACTCGAAGAAGGCCGGCTCCGTGACCGTGTCGCACCTGCGTTTCAGCCCCCGGCCGATCAAGGGTTCGTACCTGGTGAGCAAGGCCAACTTCGTGGCGTGCCACCAGTCGGTCTTCGTCGAGAAGCTCGACATGCTTTCGCTCGCGGCCCCGGGAGCCACGTTCCTCCTGAACAGCAACCATCCGCTCGACAAGGTCTGGGACAGCCTCCCGATCGAGGTTCAGGAGCAATTGATCCAGAAGAAGATGAAGCTCTTCGTGATCGACGCCTACGAGGTGGCCCGGGCGGCCGACATGGGCGTGCGGATCAACACGATCATGCAGACGTGCTTCTTCAAGCTGGCCGGCGTGCTGCCCGTGGACGAGGCGATTGCCCAAATCAAGGGCGCGATCGAAAAGACCTACGGCAAGAAGGGCGGCGGCAAGGTCGTCGAGCAGAACTACCGGGCGGTCGACGCCGCGCTGGCCGCGCTGCACGAAATCAAGGTGCCCGACAAGGTCACCTCGACGTTCCACCTGCATGCCGGCATGCAGGGTGACGCGCCCGAGTTCGTCTCCGACGTGTTGGGGAAGATCCTGGCCAACAAGGGCGACGACCTGCCGGTAAGCGCGATGCCCGTCGACGGCACCTTCCCCACGGCCACGTCGCAATTCGAGAAGCGGAGCATCGCCCAGGAGATCCCGATCTGGGACGGCGAAGTCTGCATCCAGTGCGGCCGGTGCTCGTTGGTGTGCCCGCACGCATGCATCCGCATGAAGGTCTTCGAGCCCGACGTGGCCCGGAAGGCGCCCAAGACGTTTGTCGCCGTCGAGAGCAAGGGCAAGGACTTCCCCGGCACGATGTGCCGGATCCAAGTCGCCCCGGACGATTGCACGGGCTGCGGCGCGTGCGTGAACAGTTGCCCCGCCAAGGCCAAGGACGACCCCGACCACAAGGCCATCAACATGGAGCCGCTGTTGAAGCACGTCGAAGTCGAGCGGGCCAACTGGGACTACTTCCTGTCGATCCCGGACCGCGACCGCGCCGAAGTGAACGTCACCACGGTCAAAGGTTCGCAGTTGCTGCGGCCGCTGTTCGAGTTCTCCGGCGCCTGCGCCGGTTGCGGCGAGACGCCGTACGTCAAGCTGATTACGCAGTTCTTCGGCGACCGGATGATCGTCGGCAACGCCACCGGCTGCTCGTCGATCTACGGCGGCAATTTGCCCACCACGCCTTACGCCGTGAACGCGGACGGCCGCGGCCCCTCGTGGTCCAACTCGCTGTTCGAGGACGCCGCCGAGTTCGGCCTGGGCTTCCGCCTGGCCATCGACCAGCAGATGGAATACGCCGCCGGCTTGATGAAGAAATTCGCCTCGACGCTCGGCGACAACCTGGTCTCCGAGCTTTTGGCCAATCCCGGCGAGACCGAGGCCCAAATCGCCCAGCAACGCAAGTTGGTCGCCGACGTCAAGTCGAAGATGGCCGGCGTGAAGGATCCGGACGCGGCCAACCTGATCGCCTCGGCCGACTTCCTCGTGCGGCGGAGCGTCTGGTCGTTCGGTGGCGACGGCTGGGCCTACGACATCGGCTACGGCGGACTGGACCACGTCTTCTCCACAGGGCGAGACGTGAACATCCTCGTCTTGGACACCGAAGTCTACTCGAACACCGGCGGCCAGGCGTCGAAGTCCACGCCCCGCGGAGCCGTGGCCAAGTTCGCCGCGGGCGGAAAACCGGCCGGCAAGAAGGACCTCGGCATGATGGCCATGGCCTACGGTAACGTCTTCGTCGGCCAGATCGCCCTGGGAGCCAATCCCGCCCACGCGCTGAAGACGATCCGCTCCGCCGAATCCTATCGCGGGCCATCGCTCTTGATCGCCTATTCGCACTGCATCGGCCACGGCATCAACATGACCACGGGCATGGACCTCCAGAAGGACGCCGTGGCTTGCGGCTTCTGGCCCCTGTACCACTTCGACCCGCGCGACGGCGCCAAGCCGTTCCACCTGGACAGCAAGGCGCCGACCGGCGACTACTGGGAATTCGCCAAGAAGCAGTACCGATTCGCCATGTTGGCCCGCTCGAAGCCGGAGGAGGCCGAGCGTCTGGCCAAGCTGGCCGCGCGGGACATCGCCGATCGCTGGCAGCTCTACAGCGAGCTGGCCGAGGCGAGTTGGGAATCGGAAGGGACCCCGGCCCCGGCCGAAAGGAAACAGCCCGAACCGGCCACCCCTTGAGGAATAACCGGGTACGTTGCCGGGCGCGTCCGGCCGGACGACGCGCCCGGCGATCCCGCTGAATGTCGCGTTCCTCCTCGCCCCGCGCCCTCGCCAGAAGGCGCGGGGCGAGCTTCTGTGGTGAACTGCGCAATGGTTGGGGCGCCCGTCCTGATGAACACAAAGGAGGCGATCGTGATCGACAAGAAAGCGGCTGGTCGCGGTGGTGGGCGGAAATCGGCCTGGTCGTTTCTCCGAGGTTGGCCCTGTGCGCTGGTTGGCGCGGCGGCGATTGTCGCGATCGGTCCGGCGGCGCCGGTCCGGGCGGGCGACGTGTTCGACAACGTAACCCGCTGGGAAAAGGGCCGCGGCCACTCGGCCAGCTCCGTGCGGCTGGGCAAGGATGGGCGGCCCGACCCCGCGGAAAACAACGATTGCCGAAGCCTCGTCGAGCCGGGCGAAAAGGTCGTCGTCGCCAATCTCGAGGGTCCCGGCGTCATCACCCATATCTGGTTCACGATCAACCAGTTCACCACGTTGTTCGGCGAGCCGCCGCGCGGGCGGGCCCGGGGACGCGACGTCCTGCTGCGGATCTATTGGGACGGACGCGCCGAGCCGGACGTCGAAGCGCCGCTGACGGATTTCTTCGCCCAACCGTTCGGCAAACACGTCGCGGTCAATAGCGCCCCGGTCATCGTCGAGGACGGCGACTCGTACAACTGCTATTGGCACATGCCGTTCGCCAAATCCGCCCGGATCGAGATCGTCAACCAGAGCGATAAGCCGTTGCGGGCGCTGTTCCATGCGATCGATTGGATCAAGAAGGACTCGCTGCCGCCGGACGCGATGTACTTCTGCGCCCGATACCGGCAAGAGTTCCCCACGAAGCTCGACCCCACACGGCCCGACAGCGAGTATCTTATTCTCGATACCGAGGGCAAGGGCTACTACGTCGGCACGGTGCTCTCCGTCCGCACGCGCAGCCCCGATTGGTTCGGCGAGGGCGACATCCGCGTCTCCATCGACGGAGAGAAACGCCCGTCGATCTGGGGCACGGGCACGGAGGATTACTTCCTCTCGGCATGGTGTCTGAAGGAGTGCTCGACGCCCTTCTTCGGCACTTCCTACGTCAGCCACAAGGCGCAGGACGTCGGCCAGATGTCGAGCTGCTACCGGTGGCACCTGCACGACCCGATCGTCTTCAACACGGGCATCCGCGTGGCCGTCGAGATGATGGGCTTCACCAACGCGGACGAAAATCCCGAGCACAACCCGCGCAAGTACGACCAGCGCGAGGACGACGTGTGCAGCATGGCCTATTGGTATCAGATCGGCCCGAGCAAGCAGTTCGCGCCCACCACCACGGCCGCCCAGCGCAGGTATCCCTGCCTCGACCCGATCATCGCCTGGGGCGAGGACTTCGCGGGCGACGCGTTCCACGGCCAGGGCACGGCCCGGATGTGGGGCCCGCGGTGGTACTGGGACACCGACCGCGTGCTCAAGTTCGTGCCCGCGTCGAGGGAGGACTCGTGGATCGAACTCTCCTTCGAGGTGAAGGAGAAGACGCCGTACCGCCTGGTGGCCGTGCTGGAGAAATCGCCCGACGCGGGCATCTACCAGCCGATCCTCAACGGCGTGAAAATCGGCCCGCCCATCGACCTGTACCAGCCGGCCCCGCCCTACCAGAAGCAGCCCGTGGTGGACGACGTCAACCTCATGGACTTCTGGCCCGCGCCGGGCAAGTACACGCTTCGCCTGGAGTGCGTGGGCCGCAACCACCTCTCCACCGGCACCGCCCTCGGAGTGAACTCCATCCGCCTCCGCGAGCGCCGCCCCCGCGTGAAAGAGGCCGAATACCTCAAGGATCACGACTGGCGCAAGAACCCGGTGCTGATTGACTTTCGGGTGACGGTGGAGGGGAAGTAACGGGTAGGCATTGTCCTTGGGGGTCGCACTTTTCCTGACGTAGGAACACCCTTTGCAGAGCGCAGCGATTGCCATTCGACGACTTGCGGGAGCGCTGAACCCGAAGGACTCGGTCGTGCAGGATGTGCGCAACACAATGGGAGAACAAGGTGGCACCGATGGACGAGTATCGCGAGTTCTACACTCTGCACCTGCCACACCTCATTAGTACGTCATAAACCCACGACCTACGGCCGTGCGACCCTGGGGGCTAAGCCGTTCCGGCGAGCCCTGAAATAGCATACGCTCTGGCTCCAGGGAAAGCCCGGTTGGG
>JAFGDS010000153.1 GCA_016931995.1 Pirellulales bacterium | reverse complement strand
GTTCTGGTTGTCAACCGGAGGCTATAGACCCAATGTGACAACCCAGTCTCGTCGGGACCGAATCAGGCAATCGAGACTCGCACCTTGGAGAAACCGCTGTGCAAAAACACGTTGCCCTTTATGTTCGGGTGTCTAAAAAGCGCGGGCAGGATACCCGCTCACAAAAGGCCGACCTGGAAAAATGGGCCGCCGCGCAGAATGCCCCCGTCAAATGGTACGCCGACCGGTTCACGGGCCGGACGATGGACCGGCCGGGTTGGAATCGCTTACAGGAGGCGTTGGACGGCGGGGGCGTGTCCGCAATCGTGGTCTGGCGTTTGGACCGGCTCGGGCGCACGGCCAAGGGCCTGACCGCTCTGTTTGCCGACCTGCGGACCAAGGGGGTCAACCTCGTCAGTCTGCGGGACGGACTTGACCTATCGACCCCAGCCGGCCGGCTCATGGCCCACGTGCTGGCCAGCGTTGCCCAATACGAGACCGAGATTCGAGCCGAACGGATCATGGCTGGCCAGGAAGCCGCCAGGGCCGCGGGCAAGGCTTGGGGTGGGGGAAGGCCCGGTCGGCGGGTCCGGCTGTCGGTCGAGAAGGAGACGGCAATCCGCCAGCTAAGGAAGCAGGGCAAGGGCGTGAGTGAGATTGCCCGGGTGGTCGGGCTGTCTCGTCCGACGGTCTACAGGGCTCTCGGGTAGCCCAATCCGGCCGGCGATAGTTCTTTCTGCCGACCGTTCATCGCTGCACCAGCGCCACCCAACAGCGGGGGAGACGCAATCTGGGCGATGACACAAATGCCGGATTCGCCCCGTTTCAAGGAATTCTGTTTACGTCAGCGCTGTCAACGCTGGGATTCCGCGGGATCGGCAGGGGTGCGATTTGGCGCTTCGCCGCCGGGGCGGATTCCAGGAATTGACACCCGCCGGGCAATCGCGAGGATCGCGTTTCTGTCCTCTTCCGAGAGGGCCGGCCAAGCTTCGAGGAGAACGGCCAGAGCGCGATTGGCTTCCATCGGGGTGGCCGCTGCACCAGGTGGGCCTGTTTTTGCCCCTCCCGAATCAACAAAGTGGCTTTTTCCCGAGGAAAACGCCTCCGTATCGAATCCCTCCCCATCCGCTCGCGCTTGGGTACCCATCTCTACCGTGCGGCGGTGGCGGGGTGGATGATCTCGGGCGTCACGAGGAAAAGGACCGCCCGCGTTCGGGGGCCGGATGGCTCGTCGTCCACGATCTGCGACGGGCCGACGAGGACGGCGGTTTCGGCCGGCTTCATCTCGAGGACGCTGGCCAGATTGAGCCTGCGGATGGCCGGGCGCTCTTTGCCGCCGGCGAGGACGCTCCTCGCGGGATCCAGTTCGGAAACCTCGCACTTCAGTTGGAGCCGGATATTGCCCTCGCCGGTGAGTTCCGGGACGACATCCACGGATGTGCCGTAGGGTTCGCACTTCTTGACGGGCTTTCCGTCTGGCCCCACGTCCTCGAAGAGCGCTTCGCCTCCAACGCGCAGCGACGCCGGTCTGCCGACGACGGTTACCAACGTCGGCTCGGCGAGAACGCGAACGAGGCCGTCTCTGCGGAGCTTCTCAAGAAGGGCATCACGCGCGTGGCCGGGTTGGCGAAGGGCCTCGGCGAGCCCCTTCAACCGCGCATCCGAACGGACGGCCGGCGCTTGCTCGGCGTCGTCGCCCGTCTTCGTGCCGGCCGGTCCTTGGGTCTCCCGTGCCTGCGGACCGTCGACATCCGCGCGGCGCAGCTTGCCTTCGTCGATATCCAGGACCTTGACGTGGAGGAGAATTTGAGGAAGCGCGTTGCCCCGGCCCACGGTTCTGGGCGGCTCGCCCCCGCGGACAATACCGACCGATCCCAAAACCAGCAGGGCGGCGATCCATCGCATGGCATTTCTCCTCGGGAAATGGATGAGCGAGACCTCGCGGTCAATCGCCGCGAGTCGGCGCCCACAGGGCGGGACTTATACCGATGGGGGGCATCAAGGTCAAGACCAGTCGCAACGTGGTCGCCAAAGCGCGGGTTGTTATGGACTGAGGGCGACCGAAACACGGGACAATGACGTCAACCAGCGGGTGGGTATTGAGCGGAACCGCCGCCGGGGCGCCTTTCGGCCGGAGGGTTGGGTCCCGACCTTCGGAAGGGTCCTTGTCCGGCTGCCACTTGAAGAGTCCCTCCCGGAATCCGTTTCGGTCGGTCGCGCTGAGCGCGGCGAGGCATCTAAACTCGTGCGGCGTCAACGAGATCCTTCGCCGCGCTCGGGATGCCCCGTTGCGCGTGGGAAAGGGTTTAAGGGCGGGCCGTTGACCATTCTCAAGGCGGGCGCGGTCCCCGCGGGCGGCGGCGGGGTTTAGATGGTTGCGAGACCTCAGCCCCGATGGGATAATGCAGGTGTCGCGGCCAGCCCCGATTCCCGCCCGCGCGTTGCCCGCCTCCCCTCTCGCTTCACCAGCGCACTGATCCCCGCCCAAGGGTTTCCGGGATAAAAACGCCTATGATCCGACGCGTATCGAGCGAGGGTGTCGGCTATTCGGTGGCCGATCTGAACGACGTGCGGCACGTCTTCGCCGCGGCGGTTCCTCGCTCGGGCGAGACGTTTGCCGACCAGGCGGCGGACACGCTCGCGACCATCCGGGCGGTCATCGACGAGGAAGGGGCCAAAGGGTCGATCGTCAAGCAGACCGTGTTTCTCCGCGACGCCCAACGGATGGGCGAGTGCCGCGAGATCATGCGGGATTTCCACGGCGACGACCTGCCGGCCACGACCTACGTACCCCAGGCGCCTTGCCAGGGCAAGCACCTGTCGATCGAGGCCTTGGGCGTGGGCCGCCGGCCCGGCGAGGTCGAGATCCACCGCGTTTCCGAACACGTCGTCGTCGCCCAGCACCACGGCACGGCGTGGATCCACTGCGACCAGGTGATTCCTCAAACCCGGAGCCCTCGGGTATACGAGCGGTCGCTGGACGCGTTCGCCCGAATGAAGGGGTTTCTCGTCGAGGCGGGCGCTCGGTTCGACCAGATCGTCCGCACGTGGCTGTATCTGGGCGACATCGTGGGCTTGGACGACGCGACCCAGCGTTACATGGAGCTGAATCGCGCGCGGAGCGATTTCTTCCAGGGCATCCGCTTTGGCGACGGCCGCGCGGCGGCGTCCGCCGGCCGCGCGGTGTATCCGGCCAGCACCGGCATCGGCGCCGACGGCAGCGACGTTTTGATGAGCTCGATCGCCCTGGCCACCGACCGCGACGACGTCCGCCTCGTTCCGCTGGAAAACCCGCGGCAGACGGCCGCCTTCGACTATGCGCCGAACGTGAGCCCGCGGAGCCCGAAGTTTTCGCGGGCGATGGCGGTGGTGGCGGGTAGCGTGGCGACGATCTTTATCTCGGGCACGGCCAGCATCACGGATTCGACAAGCCGCCACGCCGGCGACGTCCGTCGCCAGACGCAACAGACGCTGGAGAACATCGCCGATCTGGTTTCGGGCGAGAATCTTGCGCGCCACGGGATGGCCGGCTGTCGCGCGACATTGGACGACCTGGCTCTGGTCCGCGTGTACGTCAAACGTCGGGAGGACTTCGAGGCGGCCCGCGAGGTCTGTCGAGCGCGGCTGGGCGAGCTGCCAACGGTCTTCGCGGTGGCGGACGTCTGCCGCCCCGAGCTACTGGTCGAAATCGAAGGCGTGGCCTTCGCGACGCGGTAGGCGCCTTTTCGCAAGCCGCGCGGCGAAGCGACGCCGCGCCCCGGCGCCCGCTACGATTTCGCGAGATGCGTTCTATTGACCTTTGCCCGGTGAATCGACGGTTGATGGGACATCCGCGGGTCGGGACCGCATGGAATTCACGCTTTGGGCCATGGCCTGGTACAATGAGGGTCCCACCTCGGGGCGACCTGCCCCGCGCGCCGCCACCTGCCCCCGGCCACTACCCTTCAAGGAGAACATCCGCGATGATCCAGACGTTGGCTCGGCGCGGCCCAGGAGCCCGGCGGACATAAACCGAGAAGTCCTCGGTCTTTTTGGCGCGACACCGGGGAGACCCACTAGCCTTCCCGAGGCGAAGAAGTGGGTCGCCGCGCACCCTGGCGCGATCAACGGGGCGTCCTGCTGGCGGGAAGTCGCCTGGGTCCTCTATTCGATGAAGCAACTTGTGGATTGCCGCAAGGCCCTTGCAGAGTCGCTCACCTGCGCCGAGACGATCCCGGACTCGTTCCAAAAGGCGCTTGCGTTTGTCATGATCGCGGATCTGCGCCTCGAGCTAGGCGACAAGGACGAAGCCATTCGGCTGGTGGACATGGTGACCGCCGAGTGGGCCCTCGTCGATCGAGATCCATCCAAACAGGATGCCGGACCGGCCGAAGACATGCTGACGTGGATGCGAGATGGCATGGAGGGTCTCTTCGTCAAGCCACTCATTCTCGACGTCTTCATCCGCGCGGACCACGTCGAGAGCGCCGTGGAGCTTGCATCGCGATCCGATTACCCAGACCACTGGAGCGCCATCGGCGCCGAATGTGCCTATTCCGGCCAAATGGGCGCCGTGGCCAAGCTTGACAAGGACTTGCCCAAGGGGCTCCCCCGGGCGCACTTCTGCCTGGGCGTGGCCGAGGGACTCGTCTGGAAGATGCGCGCCGCGACGCAAGGCGAGCCCAAGCAGCGCCTATTGCGTTAGTTCGAGCGCGTCCGTCCGCCGCCGTGGTCAGCTCCGTCCGGAGTGTTTTGACGCGGAGTGGGCTGGGCCGGCGGGAGGTGTGCGGGCCAATACCCCTTGCCGTTTGGCGAGGGTGGGCGGACAATGACGGGATAATCGTGTTTCGGGAACCTCTCCCGCCGGCCCGGGGGGCGACCGCGGCGTATGACGCGCGGGGCCTGCCCGACGGCCAGCGGACCACTCGAAAGGAGGTTTGCGATGAGCGCGGCGCAACGGAACCCCATTACCCGGCGCGGGCTGCTCCAGGGCGCGGCGGCGGCGGTCTCCGCCCTCGCGCTGCCGAGAGCGGTCTGGGCCGAATCCGCGGAACCATCCAACACAAGGAGCTTAACCATGGAACACAAGCTGCCCGAATTGCCCTTTGCCCAAGACGCCTTGGCCCCCAAGATCTCCGGCGAAACGCTGGAATACCACTACGGCAAGCACCACGCCGCGTACGTCGCCAACCTCAACAAGCTGATCCCCGGCACGGAGTTCGAGAAGCTCTCGCTCGAGGAGATCGTCAAAAAGGCGACCGGGCCGATCTTCAACAACGCCGCGCAGGTGTGGAACCACACGTTCTACTGGAACTGCCTCGCGCCGGCCGCGGGCGGCGAGCCCCAGGGCAAGCTCGCCCAAGCGATCGCCGGCGCGTTCGACTCGTTCGCCCAGTTCAAGGAGAAGTTCACCAACTGCGCGATGACCACCTTCGGCTCCGGCTGGGCATGGCTCGTGCGCAATCCGGACGGGACGCTCGCCATCGAGAGCACCAGCAACGCCGGCACGCCCCTGACCCAGGGCAAGACCCCGCTTCTGACCTGCGACGTATGGGAGCACGCCTACTACATCGACTACCGCAACAACCGCGCCGCCTACGTCGCCGCCTTCTGGGACCTGGTCAACTGGGCCTTCGTGGAAAAGCAGTAGTACGTCTTCCACCAAGTTGTTGCCGCATGGCCAACAAGCCGCTTGCGGCGCCGCAAGGAAATCCACCGGCACGAATCTCTCGGAAGATGCACTGGGGCTCGGGGACTGTCCCGATCTTCGCGCAGCGAAAAGGGGACTGTCCCCCTCGGGGGATCCGCGCGTGTGCCACTGGCTCCGCCAGGGCGCCGGTTGGTGACGGCCGCGCGCCCGCGCGACAACGGCCAAGGCGATGGCCAGCCCCGAAGGGGCGACCGAGGACAGCCCAGGGCAACGCCCTCGTTGTTCCACACAAGTTGGCGCCTGGCCATTCGTCCCATAGGGACGTCTGAAGGTAGCCCGGCAGTTCACTGCCGGGACCATGGGCAACCGAGAACGTGTGCGTCACGTAGTGACGCTCAAACGCGGCGTCTTGGGGCCTCCTTCAATCGTCGCTACGCGACGAGCCGACTCCTTTCGGGTTTGTCACCCGGCGATGAATCGCCGAGCTACCTTCACCCGACCCTACGGGTCGAAACCGCATGGACTTGCGCGCCACAACGAGGGCCAAAACCCACGCCCGCCCTCATCCCGTCGCTAGCGCGACGGACTACCTCTCTCCTCGCCCGCTTGCGGGAGAGGGGCCGGGGGTGAGGGGATTCCGGCCTTCCCCGACGCGCGTCCCATCGCCCGCGCCACGCGAGCGACGCCGTGACTGCAGCCGTGGGTTTCAACACACGCCCCGTTTCAAGCTAGCTGCCCTCGTGGAAATGGTCGGATATCTTTTGGAATATCTCCATCAATTCCGCGTCCGGTTGATAAAACCTGAACGGCGCAGGCAGGCTGATCTTCCGTTCGTCCTGCAATCGTTTCTTCACACCCGCCAATATGGCTTTCCCCGGCCCGTAGCGGCGTCGAAACGCTGCGTCGGTCCATCGCGTCTTGAATTCCTTCTGCCATTTTTTAAGTTCACCACCGTCCCGCGTCCTGCCCAGACGATTAGCCACCCAATTACATTGCACCTTCTCTTTGATTTCCTCAAGAGATGAGACTTCGTCAATCATTCTCTCAATCTCCTCGCACGTGGGAGCAGAGCATTCCTCGTGCGTCGATTCCCTCCGGAGCTCAGCGGCGTTCTTGGCGGCATCTGCCAGCGATTTGGGTTGGAGGAGAAGTAGATTCTCGATCTCCTTGCAGGGCAATTTCACAATCAACACGGCGTCGTGTGGATCTTTCTCCTCCTCCGGGGCTTCGAAATCGTTGTCCCGGATGGCAGCGATCCTAATTCGTCGCCCATCCGCCAATTCAGATGCAATCGTTGCGAAGGCGGAAAGGTGTTTGGTGTTCCCACATCCCTTTAGCTCAGCGACTTGCGTGCTCCTAAGTAATATGTCGAAACCGCATTGTTTAATAAGCGACTCAAACACCTTCCTGTCAGGTCTCGCTTCAAAAAACAACAGGCAATCCGCCTTCACAAGCTCAATCGCCTGTGCGTGGCTCATTGCACCCAATTCCACCATGGTCTTCGCCACATCGTCGCAACGTCGAGCTTCCGTCTTCGATCGATCGATCCACAAAAGCGACTCCAAAGGAAACGCGTCGATCATGTCCGGGGCATGAGTGGCGACGATGATTTGGCGCGTGTCCGATGCTTGAGACTCCAAGAACCCCGCAAGTTCCCGTTGAACGGACGAGTGAAGGTGAGAATCGGGTTCATCAAGAAGGAGTATCGTTGACTCTGAGAGTGCTACCGACGTAATGACTCTAATGCACGTTCTCAACCCGGCCCCTGCCTCCGATATGTCGTATTCATGTCTTTCCTCCTCATGTCCTACTTCATCGTAGGTGACAACGACCTTGGGCTGTTGGTCCCGCGTTCGCCGCGGAGGCCGAACCGCAATTTCTGGCAGAGCGCGCTGAATGCTGCCAACAATGTCCTGGAACGCTTCTGGTGGCTTGCCCTCGCATTGCCAAGAGAGTGCATTGCGCCACACATCGTCATCTTTGCCCTTGGCAATCTGATCCTGCACCTGCGGCCACGACAGAGAGGACTCAGAGGGAGGTAAAGTCGTCGTCGGTTGAAAAAAAAGGTAACGGCGACTGCTCAACTCCGCAAAGAGCACATCACGTCGGTCTTTGGGTAATCTTGAGACGTCCTTTGAGCCAAGACAACATGTAATCGATGCGACATTCGATTGCGACATTTCCAAACGCAACTGCAGCTCTCCGCCCATCGTTCTTGCATGAAGTTGTACGACGGTAGGTTGATCTGCGAGATGTCGAAAATGGAGCCATTGAGGCGAGTCAAACGCCTGTCGTTCCATTAGTCTCGTCACATCGCATTGCCATTTCGGACATCGCGTGTCATTGTGATCCAGTTGCTTTTTTAATTCGTTGTCCATCATCGCCAACTGTTTCTGAATCGCGTCCTTCGGCACGTTCGGTTGTTGACGGAGGCTCGACTCGTGTCCTGCCCCAGTCGGAATTGGAATTCTCGTTGTTGCGGGTTAGTATAACCCGAAGCGAAGGAGGATTCCATGAGTGGCAAGG
>JAFGDS010000152.1 GCA_016931995.1 Pirellulales bacterium | reverse complement strand
CCTTGCCACTCATGGAATCCTCCTTCGCTTCGGGTTATACTAACCCGCAACAACGAGAATTCCAATTCCGACTGGGGCAGGACACTCTCTCTCACCCAAGCCGCGCGGCTGCTGCCGGCGCGACGTGCGGGCAAACGGCCGCACGTCTCATGTCTCTATCGCTGGAGCACCGCCGGGTGTAAGGGCGAAGTCCTCGAAACGCTCCAGGTCGGCGGGACGCGCTGCACGTCGCGCGAGGCGCTGGCGCGGTTCTTTCGCCGGCTGAGTCGCGGGCTCCCTGCTGACCGGCCTGAGACACCCCTTCGGCACGCGCGGCGCCGCCGGCGCGAGGTGGCCGTGGCCGTGCGGGAGTTGGAACGCGAGGGACTCTGAGCAAGCCAACCCGGGCCGGGGCGCGGTCGCCGGGCAGGCTTTGCACCTGCCCCCATGGTAGCCCGTCGCGGGCATGGAGGCAATCCAAATGCGACCCGACTGCATCGACCTGAAAGCCCGGTTCGGCCGGCGGTATCGGCTGGGGCGGGACGAATCCTACGGGGCGGAACGCGGCCCGGGCGGACGGGCGAGGGATCCGTGGACACTCATGATCCCTTGCCGATTCGGACACCTCTACCCGTTCGACGCCGATCTGCTGGCCGCGAGCGTGGACGGGTTTCCCCGCGTGGCCGGCCGGCTGCGGGCGCTGGCCTGTTGCCGGGTGTGGCAGGACGGGGACCGGGGCGAGCTGACCGTCGTGTTCCACGTGAACGATCTTGCCGAGGTCGCCCGGATCGTGCGACCCCGCCGCCGGCGCCGGCTCTCGCCCGAGCAACGCGCCACGCTGACCCGCCGGCTGCTGGCCCTCCGGCAATCGACCCCACACGACCCCACAGGCGGGCAACACACGGGCCGTGGACGCGATGCGGGCACCTCGGGTGACCTGGAAGGCGCGGACCGCCAACGGGCCCTGTTCGGCCCCTGAGGAGACCAGAAGCCGGCCCTCGGAAGTACACGAAGTTCACACCCAAAAAGAGGTGGCCGGCCGGCGCGGATTCCACAGTTTTGCACACCCTAAAAAAGAGACCCCGGGGAGCCGCGTATCCGCCTTCGCACACGCCCCCCACTACCCCCCGGGGTTTTGCCCGGGTGCACGAAGCCCACGTTTTGACACACTCAATAAAAGGGGGGCGCCGCGCCAAAAAGCGGACTGGCACGACGCCCCGGAGGTTGCACCATGGGTTGTACTTCGGATCGGCCCGATCGGCAACCCGACGGGCTGCTGGCCGTCGCGCTGGGCTACGCCGGGCGGGGCTGGTCGGTGATCCCGATCCAACCCGGCACGAAGCGCCCGGCCTGCTACACGTGGAAGCGGTGGCAGACGGATCGGCCCGATCGGGCGACGCTACGCCGATGGTTTGCCCGGGGCGACGTGGGCCTGGCCGTGGTCCTCGGGCCGGTGTCCGGCGGACTGGTCGCCCGCGACTTCGACGATCTGGACGCCTACCGCCGTTGGGCTGCCGACCACGCCGATCTGGCCGCGACCTTGCCCACGGTCGAAACGGCCCGGGGCCGCCACGTGTACTTCCTGGCCGGTTGGTCGAGAATCCTGGACTTGGGCGACGGCGAGCTGCGCGGCGCCGGCTACTGCCTGCTGCCCCCGAGCCGGCACCCCGACGGGCCGGAATACCGCTGGTCGGTTCCCCTGCCCAACGGCCCCATCCCGCGAATCGACGATCTGGTCGGCGCCGGTTTTCTTTCTTCGGACAAATGTAACAGAGAGTACAGAGACAACGGAGGAGCACAGAGACAACAGAGAACACGGAAGCAATAGGGACTGTGGCCCCGGTTCGGCCTGTTCTGGAGCCGCCGGCGCCCGAGCCCAACGCACCCAAGGGGATCCACGCCGAGACGATCCGCCGGCTGGTCCTCGGGAGCCTTCCCGCCGGGCCGGGCCACCGCAACCGGCAGGTGTTTGATCTGGCTCGAGCGCTTCGGGCCCTGCCCACGCTATCCGACGCGGCGGTCGAGGACCTGGACATCCTCCGGCCCTCTGTTCTCTTGTGGCACAATGAAGGCGTCCGCCGCGAGCTGATCCGGACGGAGCCTTTCGAGGAGACCTGGATCGACTTCCTCCGGGCGTGGCCCAAGATCCGATTCCCCCAAGGAGCCGAACCCATGACGGCCATTCTCCAACGGGCGCGGCAAGCCCCGCCGCCGCCGGCTGCCGCGCGATACGAACAGGCCGGCTTGCGGCTGCTGGTGGCCCTCTGCCGCGAGCTACAACGCGCCGCGGGCGAAGAGCCCTTCTTCCTCGCCTGCCGCACGGCCGGCCGGCTGCTGGATGTGAGCCACGTGCAAGCCTCGCGCTGGCTCTTCCTGCTGGCCCACAACCGTGCTATCGAGCTGGTCGAGCGGAGCCAACAGGGCCACCGCCGCGCGAACCGCTACCGGTATCTGGCCGATCCGAACACGTGAGCGGGTCCTTCCGGAACGATCTGCGGATCGACGGCAGGGGGAACGGTCGGGGATATGGATTGAGTTTCTTTATCCGGGGGGAGGGGGTCCGAATGTCTGGCGGTTCAACCTGGGGACCGCTGCCGGGGCGTCGCGTTCTTGTTCACGGGTTTTCGAGGCACGGGTTGAGACCCCAACCGTTTGCCGGTCTTCTGCGCCCGAAAGACGTGTGCGGCCGGGGCGAGGTTCCCGTGGGGGTCGCGTTGACTCGCTCCCCTCTCCGCCCCTCGGGTCCTTCCCCATTGCCGACGCGGTTACAGGTTCCCACCGCCGCCGGCCGCGAGCTACACACAGTCCCTCCCACAAGATCCGTGCGACCCCGCCGCGCTGCTGCCCCCGTTTCGCGGCCGGACCCGCCGTTTCGCCAATCCGGTAAATACCGGATTCACCCGCCCCGCCTACCGCGAAACCTCTCGGAAAAACAAGGGTTTGCTCACTACCGTTTGCAAAGCCGGCCGAAGAGGGTAGAATCACAAAAACCCTCGGGAAAAACAGGCTTTTCGTCTGGGTGCCGGTCAATTTTCGCAATGCAGAGGTCGGGAGTTCGACTCTCCTCCACTCCACTTGACGTAAAACATTTCGTGTCTTAAAGTTAGAGGCATATTGGCGACGGGAGGCAAGGCCTTCGGCTGAGTGTGGGGCGCTGCCCGGGCGGTTCGGCGCGGTTTCGGAATGGGCGGCCACGCCGGGGTTTTCGTCTCGATCGGTGAAGACTCCCGAGAATCGTCGGCGCGGGCCCACCGGACGCATTGGCGCCGGGCGCGGAGTCGCGCCCGTCGGTCTCGGCCAATGCGGCGGCTTTGGGAATCGGGCAAAAGCTGTGCCGTCGGTTGCCGAGACGTCTTCAGCACTCGCGACGGCGCGCTTCACTGTTCGCCCGAGGGACCCCAGACACTTCGCTCCGCTCGACACAACGGCGACACTCGATAGAGGAGAGACTGCCTTTCCGCTGCCGGCTTTTCCACGTGCTGCTGCCCGCGTTCCCACCTGCCACGACACCCCTTGCAAGGAGACCCCGCCATGACAACCCCCTCGACGCGTCGCGCGTTTCTCGGCGCCACTGCGGCCGCGGGCTTGGCCGTGCCCCGGCTGTTCGCCTCCGACGACAACGCCGCCAAGAATAGCCCGAACGAAACGATCCGCGTCGGTCTCATTGGCTGCGGCGGCGAGGGACGGGCCGTGGCGGGCACGATGCACGGACTGCCCAACTGCCGCGTGGTGGCCGTCTGCGACGTCCATGCCGGCCGCCGCGAGGAAGCCCGGGCGCAATTCGGCGGCGAAAAGATCCAAGCGTACAACGACTTCCGCAAGCTCTTGGACAACCGCGACGTCGATGCCGTCGTCGTGGCCACGCCGTCGCACTGGCACGTGTTGGCCACGATCTTAGCCTGCCGGGCCGGCAAGGACGTCTACGTCGAAAAACCCTTGAGCACCTCGATCGGCGAGGGACGCGCCGCCGTCAACGCCGCGAAAAAATACAGCCGCATCGTCCAGATCGGCACGCAACAGCGAAGCTGGGACCTCTACAAAAAGGCCGTCGAGATTATTCAGTCCGGCCGGCTCGGCGAGATCTGCGAGGTCAAGGTTTGGGACTACGACCAGCAGTACCCGGGGCTGGGCACGCCGGCCGACTGCGATCCGCCCAAGGAACTCGACTGGGAACTCTACTGCGGTCCGTCGCCGCGGGCGCCGTTCAATCCGAACCGCTTCGGTTACGGGCACTACTTCTTCTTCGACTACGGCGGATCGTGGCACGTCGATTGGGGCGTGCACCACTACGACATCGTCAACTGGGCGATGGGCGTCAAGTGGCCCAAGGCGGCCACGGCCATGGGCGGCCGCATGGCCTTCTCGCCCGAGCAAGACAACCGCCAGTGGCCCGACACGCTCGACGCCGTCCTCGAATACGGTCCTTGCCCCGCGGCGAAGCTCGGGTTTATGTTGCACTACACCTGTCGCTGCGGCTGCCGGGCGGAGCAGCGGTCGCACGCCAAGTGCTTCCACGGCACCCACGGCTCGATGATCCTGGACCGAAGCGGCCTGACCGTCCGGCCCGAACGCCACCCCAAGGGCAACGAACTCGTCGAGGCCATCCAGGGCGAGAGCTTCCGCGGCACGGGGCCGAACCACGAGGCGGTCTTCCTCCAACACCTCCGCGACCGCACCCAGCCGGACGCCAGCGTCGAAACGGGCCACTTTGCCACCAACCCCGGCCACTTGATGAGCATTGCCTGGAAAGTGGGCCGCCGCATCGAGTGGGACGGCGAGAAAGAACAGGTTGTCGGCGACGAGGAAGCCAACCGGCTCGTGACCAAGCCGTACCGCGCCCCCTGGACGCTGGACGTCTGACCGCCGACGCTGAAGCGAGTACGTCCCAAGCCGCTTGCGGCTTCGCGATGCGTGTGCCACTGGCTCTGCCAGTGCATGGTGACAAACAGACTCACGGCACTGGCAGAGCCAGTGGCACACGCCGGCTTCGCCATGGACTTCCTCTGGGCTTTCCTTTTGCTCGTGATCCTGCTGGTCGGCTGGGCGCTGACGCTCTTGGGCATGCCCGGCAACTGGCTGATTGTCGCCGCGGCGATCGTCTTCGTCTTGATCGTGCCCGCGGAGTCGGTCGTCGGCATCGGCTGGGGCGTGGTCGTCGCGCTGGTGGCCCTGGCCGCGCTGGGCGAGATCATCGAGTTCCTCGCCGGGGCGCTGGGGGTCGGCCGCGCGGGTGGTAGCCGGCGGGGGGCGGTCCTGGCCCTGGCGGGCTCGCTGGCCGGCGGGCTTCTGGGCCTTTTCGTGGGTCTGCCCATCCCCGTCATCGGGCCGGTCCTGGCCGCCGTGCTCCTGGCGGGCGCGGGGGCCTTCGCCGGGGCCGTCTTGGGCGAACGGTGGAAGGGCCGCCCTCTGGACGACAGCCTGCGGGTCGGCCGCGCCGCCTTCTGGGGCCGCCTCGCCGGCACCGCGGCCAAGACAGCCGTCGGGGCCCTCATGGTCGTCGTCACCCTCATCGCCCTGATCGCGTAACCAACGAGGGGGATCCCACCACGGAGACACGGAGAACACGGAGGATAATTCGTTGTTTGAAAAGGACTTACGGCTCTGCCTTCTCTTCTCGTATAGTGTCTCCGTGGTCTCCGTGTCTCCGTGGTGAAATCTCGATCTCGACTCCGTGTTGATCGCCCTCGCTTGATGTTCCAACGGTGGCCGACCAAACCGCTCTGGCCCCGGCCCCCCGGAAGCGGCTAGAATGCCGCGTCTTGTCTTCTTTCGACCGGAGGCGCCCCCATGGCTTCTTCCTCGGTGTTCCGACGTCGGCGACGCAGTCCCAAGGATCACGTTCACGAAGAGCGTTTCAAGGTCGTCGAGCCGCGGCGTCCGCGGCGTCGGGGGCGGCGGCTCTTCGTGGGCCTGGTCGTCCTGCTCGCGCTGGTCTGGCTGGTCCCGATCCTCGTCGCCCACAGCCCGCTTCTGGGCTGGGTCGTCGGTCTGGCCGCGGCCGATCTCGACGGGTCCGTCGCCGTCGACTCGGCCTCGCTGGGGTGGTTCTCCGCGCCACAAGCGTCGGGCGTGAAGGTGTTCGATCGCCAGGGCAACCTCGTCGTCGACCTGGCCGAGGCCGCCGGCGAGCGAACGCTCCTCGGCATGGTGGCCAACCTCTCGAACCTCGGCACGTTCCGCCTGGAGAAGCCCACCCTCCACGTCGAGCTTCGACCCGACGGCAGCAACATCGAGGACCTCATCGCCAAGTATCTCGAAAAACCCTCCAGCGAGCCCATCGCGGTGGGCGTCGAGATCGTCGATGGCACGGTGAAGATCACCGACGCCTCGGGCAAGCCGCCCTGGACGATCGAGAAACTGAACCTCTCCTTCTCCACAAAGGCTGAAGCGAGCCGGCCGATGGCGCTGGTGGCCTCGGGCGTCGTGCCGGGCGAAGGAGGAGAAAGCCGCTTCGAGGCGAACGTCGCGCTCGACGAAACCAATCAGGTGGCGATCAAGACCGACGCCTTCGCGCTGGATCGTCTCGATAGTCTCTGGCCGCGGCTCGTACCGGGCATGAGCCTGGCCGGGCGGCTCACCTCCGACGTGAAATGCCAATGGGGCGGCCCCGACGGAAAGGTCGAAGTCCGCGCCACGGCCAAGGCCCGCGACCTGAACCTGGCCGACGCCCGGCTGGGCGCCGACCGCTTCCGCCTGGCCAAGCTCGACGCCGACGGCGGCTTCACCTGGCAAAACGGCCGGCTCGCCGTCCAGCAGGCCAAGGCCGACTGCGACGTCGGCAAAGTGGATCTGACCGGCACGTTGGCCCTCGGCGCCGGCGAGTCGGGCAGTTGGCTCGACGCGCTGGCGCAACAGGAATGTCATCTCACGGGCCAAGTCGATCTGGCCAAGCTCGCGGCCATGTTCCCCCAGACGCTGCACATCCACGAGCAAACCCAGGTGACCGCCGGAACGCTCGCGTTCGATCTGGCCGGCCGCCGCGCCGAGCAGGGCATGGCCTGGCAGGGACGGATCGAGACGAGCGACCTGACCGCCCTGCGCCGCGGCAAGGAACTCGTCTGGCAACAGCCGATCGTCGTTACCCTGGACGCCGCCCAAACGCCCCAGGGACCGGAGATCAAAAACCTCGACTGCAAGTCGCACTTCCTCACGGTTCAAGCGGCTGGCCGCCGCGACGATCTGGCCGCCTCGCTGCAATTCGACCTGGACAGGCTCGCCCAACGGCTCGACGGCTTCGTCGACCTCTCCGGCGTGCAAATGGCCGGCAACGGCTTCGCCGACCTCCATTGGCGCCGCGACCCGCGGGATCAATTCAAGCTCCACGGTACCCTCCAGATCCGCAACCTCGTTCTAACCACGTCGCCCGGGCGGACCTGGCGCGAGGAGAACGCCCTTGCCGTGGTCGCGGCCGCCGGACGCACCACGTTCACGCCGGACACGCGGATCGATTCGGCCCAGGTCGAGCTTCGGGCGGGCACGGAGCGGCTCATCGTGAAGCTCGCGAAGCCGGTCGATCGCCTGGCCGCCGGAGTGGCCTGGCCGCTCTCCCTCTCGACCCACGGCGACCTGGCCCGATGGAACGACCGCGTCAAGGCCTGGGGCTTGCTCGACGGCTGGCAGCTTGCCGGAATGTACGCCGCCGAAGCCGAGCTGGCCGCCTCGACGACCACGGTGGACGTAACGAGTCTCACGCTGAAGGCCGAGCCGCTGCGCGTGACCGGCCCCGCCATGCAGCTTGACGAGTCGTCCGCCGAGCTGAATCTCGCGGGCCAATACCACGTCGGCGCCCGCCGCGCGCTCGTCTCGCGGCTGAAGCTGGCGACCGACACCCTGGCCGTGGACGCCACGGAAGTGATCCTGGGCGTGCCCGCCAACAAGCCCGTCGAGCTGGCCGGCCGGCTCGTCTACCGCGGTGATCTGGCCCGGCTGCAACGGCTCACGCGCGATCCCCACGCGCCGTCCACGTGGAGCCTCGCCGGGCAGCTTCGCGGCGAAGGCCAACTCAAACAGGTCGAAGGCCAGATCGCCGGCTGGCTCGACACCAGCGTCGACCAGATCGCGCTGGCCGACCGCTCGGGACAGAAGTGGACCGAGCCCAAAGTGCGCCTCGTCGCCTGCGGCACGTACGACCGCGCCGCGGGCCTCCTGAAGCTCGACGAGCTGAAGCTCGCCTCCGACACGCTCGGCGCGAGCGCCCAAGGCCAACTGGCCACGGCCGCCGAGGGCGCCTCGACCAAGCTGGACGGCAAGCTCGACTACGACATCCAGAAGCTCGCGGCCCTGGCGCGGCCCTACACGGGCACGGGCGTGCAAATCGTCGGGCGCGGCAGCCGCCCCTTCGCGCTGGCCGGGCCGCTCGCGCTGGCGCAAGCCCGGGCGACCGCCGCCATGGACTGGACCGGGGCCTTCGTGTACGGATTCCGCGTCGGGCCGGGCGAGTTGAAGCTGAATCTCGCCAGCGGCGTGCTCCAGGCCGAGCCGCTCGACCTGGCCGTCAGCCAGGGCCGCGTGCAGCTCTCGCCCCGGATGCGCCTTGCGCCCGAGCCCGCCGTGCTCGAGGTGGATCCCGGCCCGATCGTCCAGAACGTGCGGATCGACCCCCAGATGTGTGCCTACGGCCTGCAATACATCGCGCCCGTGCTGGCCGGCGTGGCCACGGCCCAGGGCACGTTCTCGATCTCGCTGGACGAGTGCCTCATTCCGATCAACAATCCGGCCGCCGGGCGTCTGGCGGGCCGGTTCGTCGTGCACACGGTCGAGGTCGGCCCCGGCCCGCTGGTGCAGGAGCTGGCCCTGCTGTTGACGCGCAACCCGATCGCCAAGCTCACCCGCGAGTCGGTCATTCCGTTCCGCATGGTCAACGGCCGGGTGCACCACGAGGGCCTAGAGCTGGTCTTCCCGGAGATGACGATCCGCACGAAGGGTTCCGTTGGCCTGGACCAGACGCTGAGCTTGGTCGCCGAGATGCCCATCCCGCCCAAATGGACCGGCGGCAACGCCGTGTTAGCCGACGCCCTGCGCGACCAGATCCTCCAGGTGCCCCTGCGCGGCACCCTTTCCCAGCCGAAACTCGACCAAGCCCGCCTGCAACAATACAACCAGCAATTCATCCGCCAGGCCGCCGGCAACCTCCTCCAAGGCGAGCTCAACCGCCAGCTCGACCGCCTGCTGCCGCCGCGGGGGCAGTGACGGTTCTTGACAACCACGTAGGGTGCGTGCTTGCGTTACACTCGGTCGTCATCGGGCGGTCTCCTTGCGATTGGCGAAAGTTGCTTTGATCAAAACAACTTATGCCACAAAGGACCGCCCTTTTTCAATAGGGGTGGTGAGAAATGCGGGCTAGTGAGACACAAACGGGGAAACCCCGACCCAGAATATGCCGAAGCCTACTCCACCGCGCCACCTCTCGACTCTACTCCCACCCTTTTCCCAGACTCCGGCTGCCGTCGAGCGCCGCGCAACAGCACGGATTGGCCGACGACGGCGCGTAGGACCTTGTCGCCTTCCCGCACCTCGTATCGATCGCCGTCCACGGCGACGTTCAAGACGCGGCCGTGGAGCCGAAGCCCGCTGAGCGCTACCTTCGGCGCGAAGGTGGGCGGATGGGGATCGATGCGGATGTCGCCGTTTGCCTCCGCGCGCACGCCGAACATGCCGAAGATGACGCACTGCGCGACGGTGGCCCCGTCGATCGTGCATTGCAGCGGAGTATCGCGGCGATAGTCGATCCGCTCCGCGACGAGGGAATCGCCCCAGTAGGGCATCCGATCGCCCCACCAGAGGATTCGCTTGAGGATTGCTTCGGCCGCGTCGGGGTGGCCGGCTTTGAAGAGTCGTTCGGCGATTTGGGGCGGAAAGCACGTGCAGGCTCCGGGGCCCCCGTTGTCGATGTCGGCCGGGTCGTAGGCTAGGTCGATTTTGGCCAGACCGTGGAGCCCGAACGGCGATAGAAACTCCTTCTCGCTCAGAAGGTGACCCAGCAATCCGCGTTCTTCCTCGACGTCGAGGACTTGGCTGCCCAGGAGCTTGAACATTTGCACGGTGTAGCGGGCGTTCTTCTTGCCTTTTTCGTCCTGGAAGTCGAACCAGCGGGTTTCCTCGTTCCAGAGCTGGCGTTTGAGAACGGCCTTCAGCTGCTCGGCGCGCTGGCGGAGTTGCGGCGCCGGCTTTCCGGCTAGGTCGGCCAATTCGGCGGCAAAGACGAAGCTGTTGTATCGCCGGCCGTTTAGATCGGGCATGACGTGGTTGTAGGGTATGCCGCGGCGGAGTTCGAGGTGCGCGTTGGATGGCCCGTAATCGATCAAGGCGACTGGCCTCCGCGGATCGTCGCCGTACGTCGCGTTGGAAAGGGCGTGCTGGAGGATCGTCTTGCCGTCGGCGGTGTCGCCGAGAAACGCCACGTCCCCGGTGTTCTTCACGTAGTAATAGATCATGCCGACGATCTTCTCCTGGTTGACCATGTACCACGGGCCGAAGCCTTCGCCAGTCGACGGGTCGAAGGCGAAGTGCTTCGTCGTATCCGTCGCCAGGAACTGTTTGATATGCGTCCGGGTGGCTTCAGCGTCGAGGAGCGGGAGGATCTCCCAGTTTTCCCCGAAGTTCCACAGGTATTCGCAGACGCACCCGCCGTTGATGCTTCCCGTGCCGTAATAGGGCCGCAATACGAACGTGGGCACGTCCCAGCGATTCGTGATGAGGTGGACCAGCGACCGCTGGTACAAGCGGTTGAAGGCTGGGTTGTCCGACTCCAACCGCGGCAGCTTCTCGAAAAGGCGTTGCACTTGTGCGGCATAGGCGGCCCGCGCATCGGCGATCGCCTTCTCGGGATCCGCGGCAATTCTCCGGCATGCGGCCCGGGCCTCGGCCGTCTCGCCCGCCGCATACACGACGTCCAATGTCACCTGCCCGGACGGTGGAAGGGAGACGGACGCGCGACCGCGCGGTTGCGAAGGTCCCCAGCGAATGCTCTTGCTGCCGCGCGCCACGATGGCCTTGTCGCCCTGCTCCAGATTCAGCGATCCGTCGACGACCCTCGGCGTCGTGCCGGTTTGGCTCCGCGGCGCGGAAAACCTCCATTGATTCGACCGATCCAACGTACCGCTGACGTGAATGGCCACGGGAACCGCTTGCTCTTGTGTCGTCGTGTTCTTAATCGTCATCCTCACCAGCCCGGCACGACTGTCGGGAATCAGCATTGTGACTTCCTCGACCGCAATCCCGCGGGCAGTACCCGTGCGTTCCACGCAATAGGGGCGCCACGTGTAGCGATGGGTGGCCACCGGCTCGCCGAGCGCCTCGACACGCAGATCGAAATCGGAACTCACGTACGGTGGCGTCCAAAGACCACGGACGGAACCCATCCGTCGATAGGGAACGCCGAGGGCGACCTTGCCGTTGACAATGCCGAAATGGGCTTCGTCGAGAATGTTACGGTCCCCATCCAGCGCGAACGGGTCCGTCGCCACCCGATGCCCTTCGGCCGCGGCGCCCGGCCCGTTAAGGCTGAGCGTGCCGAGAACGAAGAACAACGGGATCGCGATTCGAAGGAGCATGGGGGAAAGGGGGCGGGAGTGAATCGCACGTGGACTTTGGTAAGGTATTGTAGGGAAAGACGACAAAGAAAGAAACGACCTCTCTTGTCAAAAGGGGGCTGTTCAAACCCATCCCCCGATGGCAAGGAGGCCGAAGACCGTTCATTCGTTTCGCATTGCCGTGGCATGAAGACAGACTGCCACCCTTACCGCGCGCCCGGCGGCAGTGCATGGACGGGCATGCCGCCTGTGCCCGAGGGGTCGCTGGGGGCCGGCGGCGCGGCGGGCGGCGGAGCCGTGCGGGCGCGAAGCTCCTCGGCGCGGCCAAGCAATTCGCGGGGCGGCACAATCCGCTTCGGCGTCAATTGATACGTCACCACGCGACGATCCCGCAGCTCGCCCGGCACCAGCGTTTCCGTGACGAAATCCAGCGGCGGAATCTGATACCACGGCGTGGGAATGGGCTGGTACACGGTCAGGGTTTCACAGTCGTCCTTGACCAGCCGGATCTTCCTCGTGCCGTAGTACGTGAAATTGTGCGCCACGGGCGTGACGCCGATCGGGTAATCGTCCACGTACACGCTCGCCCCAGGCGGATTGCTCCGGATCATCAAACGGCGCTGCACGCAGCCCGACGACGCCGCGACCGCGACGGCCAGCGCCGACAGCAATACGACGGCCCGTCGCGGGGCCAAATGCCGATAACAGTTCTGGAGAGGTGGCGACACGATCCTGAACGTCTCCCAGCGCTGCCGCGGGAACGGAAAGGGGGCGCGGGAGTATATCCGCCCGAGGCCGCGGCCGCCAGACCGGATCGGCCGACGGCACGATGGGAGGGCACTCAACCCAGGGGGGTGTTGCGTAGTTTACTAAGACCATCACCCCTGGCGGGGTCCAACTGCTACAATGAAGACGCGCGCCAACGAAGCGGCAGGTCCGCTGGGACCGAAGGATTACGCCCATACCCCTATTCGGTGGATGGCCTCGACGCGGCTATCGCCGCGCGGCGCGTTTTCGGAATAGGCCTCGAGCAAGAATGTCAACCCAACCCAACGGCGACATCTGGCAACACTGTCTGGAACATGCCGCGCTGAGCGACATGGGCCTGCGGCGGTCCAACAATCAAGACTCGATCGCCGTGAGTCTCGCCTCGGGCCAGGAATCCTGGAATCAAAAGGGGCACCTCTTCCTGGTGGCCGACGGCATGGGCGCCCACGCCGCCGGCGAGTTGGCCAGCCGGATGGCCGCCGACACCATTCCTCTCACGTACCGGAAGCTCGCCGAGTGGCCGCCGGCCGTTGCCCTGCGCGAGGCCGTGGTGGCCGCCAACGCGCGGATCCATCAGCGCGGCGAGGCTAGCGACGATTTTCGGGGGATGGGCACGACCGTCACCACGCTCGTCCTCCTGCCCGAGGGCGCGGTTGTGGCCCACGTCGGCGACAGCCGCGCGTACCGGTTGCGCGGCCAACGATTCGAGCAGCTCACGTTCGACCACAGCCTGGTTTGGGAAATGAGCGCGGTCCACCGCGTGTCGGAGCATCGCATTCCCGACTACGTTCCCAAGAACATCATCACCCGGTCGCTCGGTCCCAACGCCGAGGTCGAGGTCGACGTGGAAGGTCCGTTCTCGATCGAGACGGGCGACGTGTTCCTGCTGTGCAGCGACGGGCTGTCTGGCCCCGTGCAGGACCAGGAGATGGGCACGATCATCGGATGCCTGCCGCCGGCCGACGCCGCGCGGGCGCTGGTGGATCTGGCCAATCTTCGGGGCGGGCCAGACAACATCACGGCGATTGTCGTCCGCGTGACGGGGCCCCAGGTGGCCCGGTCGACCGGCGCCGAGCCGCGCGCCGAGCCCCGCCCACCCGCCCGCCCCGTCCATCCGCTCTTGTGGACGTTGTTGGCCGTGTTTGCACTGGGCACGCTCGGGGCGGCGGCGATTCGCTCGACGCCGGGCGTGTTGGCCGCCCTGGCCGGCGCTGCCCTGGCCGCCTTGCTCGTGCTCCTGCAGCGGCGCGGCCCCGGCGCGCCGGACCGACCGCGCGACGCCCGCCCGCTGGGCAAAGGCCCCTATCGCACGTACGACTGCACGCCCAACGGCGAGTTCGTCGATCGGCTCGCCCGCGTCGTCGGGCAGCTCTCCGACGCGGCCGCCCACGAAGACTGGCAGGTCCATTGGCAGCAATTCAACGCCCTCCGGTCCGAGGCCGATGCCGCCACGTTCGCCGCCGACTATCCGGCCGCCGTGCGACTCTATTGCGGGGCGCTTTGCTTCATGATGGACCAACTTCGCCGCCAACGTCGCGGCCATGCCGGCGGCATGATCTGAGAACGCGTTTTGAGAATGAGTGCCACCCAACGCCGTCTACTAATGGTTGGGCATTATGGGCGTTAGTTGTTGGGCGAGAAGGCGTTGCTTCTCGGTGG